>NZ_LT907980.1:3168920-3802704 GCF_900215155.1 Marinobacter sp. LV10R510-11A | reverse complement strand
ACGTCATCAAAAAGTTCGCGGCTGACAGGTTCTTTGTTCATAGATCTCTCTCAGGAAAGCAGTTTAGCCTACAAAAATAGTAGAGTTGCCGGCATGGGCAAGTACGTAGGTGTGCGGATCGAACACCTATAGTACGCCACTCAAGGCATAAGCACATCCGGCGCTACAACTGCTGGCAACTCAATCACCGAGTGCGCCTTCTGGCCTTGGCTTTTGTGCGGGGCCATCAGTGCCTTGACCAGTAACTTGTATGAGTCCAGATCAAAGGTCACCGGCAGTTTCTGTGTACTCCACACGGCGTAAGCTTTCGGAAATCCGTACGCCACGGCTGGTGTTGTGATCCCCGGAAAAATGCGAAGCAACGCGCTGGGCTATGTTGGTGCTTTTGCCCACATATAAAAGCACATCGTTTTCACCATAAAATCGGTACACGCCCGGGCCACGAGGTAAATCTTTCAAGGTATCGAGAGGCAAGTGTGAAGGAATGCTGGGGCGCTGCACTTGCTCCAGCCCATGGCGTTCAATCAATGCATCCATGTTGTGTTTGCGAAATTCTGGATACAGCCGACGGGAAAGCTTTACCGTGCAAAGCACCCGCGCAGAAAAAAGTCGCCCCAGCCTGCGGAACTCCGATTTAATAAAGCCATAATCAAAACGTGCGTTGTGGGCAACAAACACCGTATCCCGCAGTTTGTCTTCTAGAACATCGGCTATTGCTTCGAACGGCGGCGCACCAGAAACCATGTCATTGGAAATACCCGTCAATTGCTCAATAAAAGGAGAAATGCGGGTACTCGGGTTCAGCAGTGTTTGCCACTCCCCGACCGACTCACCCCCACGCCAGAAGCGAATACCAATTTCGGTAATGCGGTCGTGGGACGAATTGCCGCCGGTAGTCTCAATATCGAGAAATGCAAATGTGGTTTGTTCTAAGTAAGTTTTTTTGGTGGTCATGGCGCTATCTTAATACTGAAATGGGCACGCAGGCATCTGTATAGAAAAGAAAACATGCCCTAGACCTTCGTCTAATGATTGTACAAATTTATTTGAATTGTTATGAAATGGTAACTATGTTGACTGCGGGTCCTACAAAAATAATTGTCCAATGTGTGGAGACAACAATAATGCAAAGCAACAAATTGAGAATGGCCATTCGTGCGACGGCGGCCATAGCAGTATTTGGTATGGCCGGACAGGTGGGCGCAGTCGACTTCACGGCCGGCGATTATGACATGGCTGTTTACGGCTATGCGCGCCTTAATGCCACCTACGACATTGACGAGGACGTCGCAGGCCGCGGCACCCGCTCTGCCAACTTTTCGAAAATTAACACCGGCGCTGATGAAGACAATGAGGTATCCGGCCATTTCGGTGCCGACGCGTTTCAGAGCCGCCTCGGTTTCAGGGTCATGACCCCGGAAGGCGTCAAAATTGTCGTGGAAGGTGACTTCCGCGGTACCCGTGGCGACAGCACCGGCGATTTACGTCTGCGCCACGCTTACGGTGAATACAATGGCGTGCTGATCGGCCGCAACTGGTCAAACTACCTCAGTTTCGTGGGCAACACCTCGCAACTGGAATTCGACGGTGTACCGGCGAACGCCGGCTACCAGTTCCGCGCCTCGCAGGTCCGTTACACCACCGGACCTCTGTCCGTGTCTCTGGAACAGCCAAGCACCGGCATTGCCACCGACGACGGTCAATCCGTAAAAACGGAGATGCCGGCGGTTACGGCCCGCTTTGAGAGCTCCATGGACAGCCTGAGCTACTCGGCCGCAGCCATCGTTCGCCAAGTCGCCTATGACACCGGCGCCGCGGATGACAGCGCTATGGGCCTAGGTGCCTTTGTGGCCGCCAAGCTGGCCCTGAGCGATACATTCTCCGTGCAGGGCACGATAAACGTTTCCGAGGGCGCCAACTTTTACCTGTGGCGGTCCGGCAGCAATTACTGGGGCCCGGACGCCTACATTGATGGTAATGGCGACCTAGAGACCATCTCCGGCTATGGCGCCAACCTGGGCGTGTCCATGAAGACCGGCAACGGCTCGTCGGTGAACGCCGTCTACGGCATGACCGAACTTGACCTGGACGATGCAGTAGCGAACAGCGCGACCAGCGGAATTACTGCAGGCGCCAGTGAAAGCAACAGCACGGCTGCGATCAACTATCAGTGGGAGCCAGTGAAGAGCGTCAACATGGGTGTGCAATACGCCTACCACATGGTGGATAAGGTAAACGGCGATAGCGGTAATGCCAGCCGCATCCACTTCGCCGCCCAGTACAACTTCTAAAACGTACTGTTTAGCAAGCACTCATACGCCCCGGGTTTCCGGGGCGTATTTGTTTCTGGCCTCACCTGACCAAAACCTCATCACACCACTGCTGCACCGCCGCTTCAGAAAACGGCAGATCAACCGCTTCCCCGCCACCGAACTCATGCCACGGCCTCAGAAATTTGCGCTTCTGAGCTGCCCCTAGTTATTTGAGCTTATTCCCCCGCTCGCAGTCGGGTTCTAACGCCCCGCGTTGTCATCACTCCAAGTACCTCCACCAGCGACCATAGCCCCCGGTCGTGCTGCCGAGGCTGCCTGCCTTTTCCCATGCGACCAAGTTGGCGCGCGTACCAGCTCACTTCCATCAGGGCCATGTTGTCGATCACTCGAATACCGGTTTTGATCGGCTTTACAACGCTGACAAACGATTCGCCGGATAAAATCCGGTTCGGCAAATCCGGCTCAACCGCCAGCGGCCTGGCCAGCCCCACCAGATCAGTCGCTCCGGAGGCAATGGCAAGGGCCATGCCCTCACTGGTACGAAAGCCTCCGGTAACCATCAATGGCACAACGGCCAGTTGACGAACCTTCTCAGCAAACTCCAGAAAGTACGCCTCGCGGGACCGGATGCTTTCTTTTACCGAGCCGGCCCCTTTTGCCATCGCCGGGTTTTCGTAGTTACCGCCAGAAATTTCAACCAGATCAATGCCCTCATTGGATAGAGCCTTGATCACCGCCAGCGACTCCTCCTCGGTAAATCCGCCGCGCTGGAAATCCGCGGAATTGAGTTTGATTCCCACACAGAACCCGGTGCTGGTCGCTTTGCGAATCGCCCGGTATACCGACAGCAAAAAGCGCATACGGTTTTCTGCACTCCCACCCCACTCATCGTCGCGCTGGTTGTGGTGAGGTGATAGAAACTGGCTGATCAGATAGCCATGGGCACCATGAATCTGAACCCCATCAAACCCGGCCTTTTCAGCAACTGCCGCGCTGACCGCGAAGCGGTGGATGATGGCTTCGATTTCGTCGCCGGTCAAAGCGCGAGGCGTTCCGAACATGCTTTGTAGCTCTTTCCGGAATGGGATGGCGCTGGGTGAAACCGGCTCGGAATTCAGCATCTTCGGAATTTGCTTGCCCGGATGATTCAACTGCATCCAGATTGCCCCGCCGCTTGCCGTACCCGCTTCGGCCCAGGTCTTAAGCAGGGGCAAATCCCGCTCGTCGTCCACCACCACATTCTGGGGCTCTCCGATGTGGTGTCTGTCTACCATCACATTACCGGTGATCGAGAGACCTACGCCGCCCTGGGCCCAAGTGCGATAAAGCGTGACGAGTTTTTGTGTCATTCGGTTGTCGATGGTACCCAGTGTTTCACTCATGGCGGACTTGGCAAACCGATTGGGAATAACCGCGCCATTAGGGAGTGTCAAAGACTGAGAGAGAGTTTGGGCAGGTGTCATGAGGGCATTCCTGAGGGCGTTAGTGAGACCGAGCAGGAATTATAATGGAGCGCTGCGTCGGTTCGGGCATTGGCCGAACCGACGCAGCCTGGTTTGCTAAAGCAGCAGAGAGCGGATATCCCCCAGCAACTGACTTAACACAGCCGTGAAGCGCGCTGCGTCAGCGCCATTGACGGCCCTGTGATCGTAGGACAGCGACAACGGCAGCATCAGCCGTGGCTGAAACTCGCTGCCATCCCAGACCGGCTTCATGGCCGCTTTGGATACCCCAAGAATCGCCACTTCCGGCGTATTCACAATCGGCGTAAACGCCGTGCCACCGATACCACCTAGGCTTGTGATGGTAAAGCAGGCGCCCTGCATTTCTGCCGGTTTCAGTTTCTTATCTCGGGCCTTCTGTGCAAGCTCAGCACTTTCTGCAGCCAGCTCCCAGAGGCCTTTCTGATCCACATCGCGAATCACCGGAACCATTAGCCCGTTAGGCGTATCCACGGCAATACCAATGTGAATATACCGCTTGTGAACCACCTCTTTGCGTTCCATGTCCAAGGACACATTAAACTGCGGCAGCTCGGCCAACGCGGTTGCACAGGCTTTTAGAAGGAACGGCAGCGGCGTCATCTTTACGCCTTTTTTCTCACCGGCGGCTTTCTGGGATTTTCGGAAAGCCTCCATGTCGGTGATGTCCGCATCCTCAAATTGGGTTACGTGAGGTACGTTTAGCCAGCTGCGCTGCATGTTGGTGGCAGTGACCGACATCATCCGCGACATGGCTTCGCGCTCAATGTCGCCAAACTGACTGAAGTCGGGCAGTTTTACACCCGGAATACCCGAACCAGTACCCACAGAACCGCCCTGCTGAGTCTGCTGCAGCTGGCTCTTCACATAGACCTGCACATCGTCTTTCAGGATGCGGCTTTTCGGGCCCGAACCCTTGATGTGGGTCATGTCTGCACCCATTTCCCTAGCCAACTTGCGTACCGCTGGGCCGGCATGAACCTTGGCGCCCGGCGCAGGCGGCTCGTAGGTAGAACTCTGCTCCTGTGCTGCTGGCTCTTTCTGCTTGCCTTTGTCGTCGTCCGCTTTGGCTTCGGGCTTAGCTTCCTCACCAGACTCAGCAGGCGGCTCGTCCTGCTTGTCATCCTCTTCGTCGCCCTCTTCGGCAACAGTCAGCTCCAAAAGCTTATCGCCTTCAGACAGTTTGTCGCCTTCGGCCACTAAAATCTTCGTCACTTTGCCGCCATAGGGCGCCGGAATTTCCATGGTCGCCTTATCGGACTCAACGGTTACCAAGGCATCATCAGCCTCAATGGTATCGCCTTCGGATACGTTGATTTCGATAATGGGCACATTTTCCATGCCATCCAGGGGCGGAACCAATACGGTTTCCTTACGGGTGCCGCCAGACTTTTTCTTCGGTGCAGGCTTGCTCTGCTCCGGTTCGTCTTGGCTTTTTGGGCTGGACTTGCTCTGCGGCTTTTCTTCAGCTTTTTCTTCCGGCTCATTTTCCGAGGCGTCAGCGCCCTCAGTTTCGTCCGAACCGCTGGATTCGCCGCTAGCTTCCATCATGCCAATGACATCGCCTTCCTTCACCTTGTCGCCCACCTTCACGGTAAGCTTGGTGATCTTGCCAGCGCCGGGGGATGGCAACTCTACCGAAGCCTTGTCGGTCTCGATGGTCAGAAGCGGATCTTCCGCCTCAACCGAATCGCCAACGCTTACCAGAAGCTCAATAACTTCAACTTCCTCTGCCCCGCCGAGATCGGGAACTTTTATTTCCTGTTCACTCATGACGGTCTCCTTAGCAGTGCGCCGGGTTCGTTTTGTTGCGATCGATTCCGTACTTGCGCATGGCTTCCAAAACCTGCTCTTCCTTGATCTCACCGTCTTTGGCCAAAGCAGAAAGGGCAGTTACCGTCACGTGGTAGCGATCTATCTCAAAGAAACTGCGCAGCTTCTCCCGGGTATCACTGCGGCCAAAGCCATCTGTTCCCAGTGTCATGAAGGTTTTAGGAATGAACCCTCGCAACTGCTCAGAGTGCAGCTTGATATAATCCGTAGAAGAAACCACAGGCCCGATCTGATTCTCCAAGCACTGAGTGACGTAAGCCGTACGGCCCTTGTCGTCTGGGTGCAGCAGGTTCCAGCGCTCAACATGCTGGCCGTCGCGAGCCAGTTCGTTATAGCTGGTTACGCTCCAGACATCCGACGCAACGCCCCAGTCGTCTTTCAGCATTTGAGCCGCTGCGCGAATCTCGTTCATGATCGCACCGGCGCTAAGTAGCTGCACGCGCAGCTTTTTCTTGCCGCCCTTCACTTCTACAGACTCGAACTTGTACATCCCCTTAATGATGCCGTCTTCACATCCCTTGGGCATAGCAGGCTGTTCGTAGTTCTCATTTTCCATAGTGATGTAGTAGAAAACATTCTTGTTCTCTTCAAACATCTCCTTCATACCATGGTGAATGATCACTGCCATTTCATGGCCATAGGAGGGGTCATAGGCTCTGCAGTTGGGGATAGTGTTAGCCAGAATATGGCTGTGGCCATCCTGGTGCTGCAAACCCTCGCCGTTGAGCGTCGTTCTGCCAGCGGTACCACCAATCAGGAAGCCACGCGCCTGCATGTCACCGGAAGCCCAGGCCAGGTCACCCACGCGCTGGAAGCCGAACATGGAATAGAAGGCATAGAATGGAATCAGCGGGAAATTGTTGGTGCTGTACGACGTTGCAGCCGCCATCCACGCTGCCATAGCGCCGCCCTCGTTAATCCCTTCCTGCAGAATCTGGCCTTTTTTGTCCTCACGGTAATACATAATCTGTTCACGGTCCTGAGGCACGTATTTCTGACCTTCAGCGGTGTAGATCCCGAGCTGGCGGAACATGCCTTCCATACCAAACGTACGGGCTTCATCCGGAACAATGGGCACCACGCGCTTACCAATACGCTTGTCTTTGACCAGCGCATTCAGCAGGCGAACAAACACCATGGTCAAGGAAACTTCCCGGCCGTTTGAGCCTTCCAAAACCTGCTTGAAAATATCCAAATCGGGAATCTTCAGCGGCTGGCTGTCTTTACGACGCCGAGGGTAGAAACCGCCCAACTCCTGACGCCGCTTATTCATATAAACCAGCTCTGGGCTGTCTGGCGCGGGGCGGTAATAAGGTACGTCTTCCAACTCTTCGTCTTTCAAAGGGATCGCAAAGCGATCACGGAATGACTTCAGAGTGTCCAGATCCAGTTTTTTCAGAGAGTGCGCCGTGTTCTGGGATTCACCCGCTGCACCAAAGCCATAGCCTTTGATGGTGTGGGCAAGAATCACTGTTGGCTTGCCATTAGCCTCTGTCGCTGCCTTCTTATAGGCTGCATACACTTTGTAGGGATCGTGACCGCCCCGGTTGAGCTTGTTGATGTCGTCGTCAGTCCAGCCTTCAACTAGCTTGGCCATCTCCGGGTACTTGCCGAAGAAATGCTTGCGAGTATGTGCCGGTCCATTATGGGTGTAGTTCTGCAAGTCACCATCGCAGATTTCATCCATGGCACGTTGCATCACACCATTGTTATCCTGATCGAACAGGGTGTCCCACACCCGGCCCCAAACAACCTTGATGACGTTCCAGCCAGCACCACGGAAAGCGCCTTCCAATTCTTGGATGATTTTTCCGTTGCCACGCACCGGCCCATCCAAGCGCTGCAAGTTGCAGTTCACCACGAACACCAGGTTATCGAGATTTTCGCGCCCGGCTTTGGAAATGCACCCAAGGGTTTCTGGCTCGTCGGTTTCACCATCGCCTACAAAGCACCAGACCTTGCGGTCACCCATTTCAATGAGCTCACGGCCATCGAGATATTTCATCACGTGGGCTTGGTAAATAGCCTGAATCGGCCCAAGCCCCATGGATACCGTGGGGAACTGCCAGTAATCCGGCATCAGCCACGGGTGCGGGTAGGAAGACAAGCCGTCGCCATCGACTTCCTCGCGGTATTTATCAAGCTGTTCTTCGGTAAACCGCCCCTCCAAAAAGGAGCGTGCATAGTTACCCGGTGAAGCATGGCCTTGGAAATAAACCAAATCCGACTCACGCTTCTCATCGCCACCGTGGAAAAAGTAGTTGAAGCCCACATCGTAAAGAGTGGCAGCAGACGAGAATGTGGAAATGTGGCCACCCAGATCGCCTGGGCGCTTGCTGGCCCGCACAACCATCGCCATGGCGTTCCAGCGAATCAGCGAACGAATCCGGCGCTCCATAAACAGGTCACCCGGCATGCGGGCCTCCTGAGCTGCCGGGATTGTGTTCCGGAACGGCGTAGTAATAGAGTAAGGCAGCTCGGTGCCATCCCGGCTCGCGCGCTCAGAGAGCCGCTCCAGTATGTATTTTACCCGGTCTATACCTTCGTTCTCGATTAATGACTCGAGTGCATCAAGCCATTCGCTCGTTTCAATGGGATCATCATCGTGGTACATCAAACCTCCCCCTTCACATCAAAAAGTGCAGCAGGTGCCGCGACTGGCATCTACCAAGCATAGAACAGCTTTTATAGTTTTACTGCACAGCCTCGCCGAATGGCTAGTTTTTAGCCAAAACCTGACCAGACTGTTCAATTGAGGCAAACTTTTTGTAGTATTTTTACTACGCATTGCCCGAAAAATTAGATTGAAACGTGAACCCTTATAGAAAACACCAAACATAATTACGATTAGTTACGTAATAATGCCTTTTTTTAGAACACCAAACAACCAGACTCAGACCATCGTCGTAGTGGTCGAAACGCTTAAACACGCCTCTCCCGACTTTTTAATTAGCCCTGAAACTAAACTGCAATTTATGTATACTCGCCTGCCTATTTTTTGACCATCGGAGCGGCGTTAATTTTGCCCTCCTGACATTTCATACTTTTAACCACAGAGGGCGAACCATGAATTCAATCGTCACCTTTCCTAACCGGATTCCCACCACAGAATTCGAGGAACGACGCTTCAAGGTTTATACAGACCGCCAGCTAGACAAGATTGAGATCATTCAGAGCCTCCCAGAGGACACCCTGTTTGAAATGAAGGTAGTGGCCAGCGTGCTGCCCTTTCGCGTGAATGAATATGTGATCAACGAACTGATCAATTGGGACAAGGTGCCCAACGACCCCCTCTATCAGTTGGTTTTTCCACAAAAAGGCATGCTGAAAGACGAACACTTTGATCGCATGGCCAAGATGCACCGGGAAGGCGCAGAGAAAAAAGAGATTCAGGCCGTCGCCAAAGAGATTCGCGATGAACTGAACCCTCACCCGGCCGGCCAGATGGAAATGAACATGCCGGAGCTGGAAGGCGAAGTGCTTGACGGCGTGCAACACAAGTACCGCGAGACAGTGCTGTTTTTCCCGGCCCAGGGTCAAACCTGCCACTCTTATTGCACGTTCTGTTTCCGCTGGGCGCAGTTTGTGGGCGACAAAGACCTGAAGATGTCGAGCACAGAGGCAGGCAAGCTGCACGGCTACCTGCAGGAGCACACCGAAGTAACCGACCTGCTGGTTACCGGTGGCGACCCCATGGTGATGAAAACCAAGAGCCTGGCTCAGTATCTTGAACCTCTGCTACAGCCAGAGCTTGACCATATCCAGACCATCCGCATCGGCACCAAGGCTTTAACCTTTTGGCCGTACCGCTTCGTAACCGACAAAGATGCGGAAGAGCTGCTTGATCTGTTCGCCAAACTTGTAGACGCGGGCAAGCATGTTGCGATCATGGCCCACTATAACCACTGGCAAGAAATAACCACCGACATCGCCGAGGAGGCCATTCGCCGCGTCCGCGCTACTGGTGCTGAAATTCGCGCGCAAGGCCCGCTGATTAAACACGTGAACGACGATGCCGACGCCTGGGCCAAGCTCTGGAAGAAAGAAGTTCAACTGGGCATCATCCCCTACTACATGTTTGTAGAGCGTGACACCGGCGCCAAGAACTACTTTGAAATACCACTAGCGGAAGCCTTCGAAATTTACCGCGAAGCCATGAAGAAGGTCAGCGGCCTGGCCCGCACCGCCCGCGGCCCAAGCATGAGCGCCGGCCCAGGTAAAGTGGAAATTCAAGGAATCACCGAAGTGAAAGGCGAGAAGGTTTTTGTACTGCGCTTTTTGCAGGGCCGTAATCCGGACTGGGTTCAGCGTCCGTTCTTTGCTAAATACAGTGAGACAGCCACCTGGCTTAATGAGCTGGAACCTGCTTTTGGTGAAGAGAAGTTTTTCTACGAAGATGAGTTTGAGGAAATGAAGAAGGGGAATGGCTAATTCAGAAACATCAGATTTAGAAAAGGCCGGGCAATATGCCCGGCCTTTGAGGATTTTTGGATTGGGTAGCGGGCTATCTTATGACAGATAGCTCGCTACAGACGATTACATCAGTGCATCATCGTATAAAGCTTACGCCGATAGATACGCACATCTGGGTTGTCATTCCCTAGCTTCTCAAATAACTCAACCAGTGTGATTTTGGCCACCTCATCCTTATATTTACTATCCACCCGCATCAACCGAATCAGTAACTCCATGGCTTCAGCGTTATTCTCTTTCAGCACATTGTGAAGTGCCAGCAAGTGCAAGGCGTTAGGATCTTTCGGATCCTGCTCTAGCGCCATTTCCAGATCTTTCACAGGCGGGAGTTCTGCAGACTGCTTCAGGAACTTTATTCTGGCCGCCAACTGTTTGGCCTGGTGTTGCAGTTTTTCCTCCGGCGGCAGGCTTTCAAGCACCTGCTCAGCGGTTTCTAGGTCGCCGCTTTCAGCTTTCAGCTGAGCTAGGTCGATCAGCACCTTCAGGTTCTCCGGATCTTTCTGGTTCATCTCGGTGAGAATACCCAGCGCGCCGTCTATATCGCCTTCGCCCCAGATGCGGTGTGCTTTCTCGTAAGGGTCTTCCTCAGGCAGCTTTATATGCTTCTCCAGCACCTTGCGGATCTCGCTCTCTGGCAGGGCAGAGTTAAAGCCATCTACAGCTTCGCCATCTTTCACCAGAATAATCGTGGGCAGGGCACGCACACCCAGGCTGGATGTGAGCTGTTCTTGCTCATCCGCATTCACCTTGGCAAGCCGGAATGCGCCCTGGTATTCGCCCACCAGCTTTTCTAACAAAGGCAGGAGCTGTTTACAGGGCGCGCACCATTCGGCCCAAACATCCACAAGCACTGGCGTGGACGAAGAGGCCTCCATTACCTCCTGCTGGAAGTTTTCCATGGTGGCTTCGAATATATGGGGGGAGCTGCTCATATCAGGCACCTTGAAACAGTTTTTAGGGATTAGAGCATAGATGGGGCGCCCGCTGCCGGAATTCAAGAGCACGCAGCTTGGCATGCCTTCCTGCGGGGGCTTTAATTGGGCTTGCGCTTGAAAATCTGACTTTCAGCTCTAGTAAGTAGTGGGACACTTCTCGTACTAGGAAGCAGATACGGCATGAATCACGACAACGATAACGACTCGCTGGCAGAATTCGACGAAGATCTCACCGAGTACGTCGGCAAGAACAAAAACAGCAAAGAACTTGCTCTGCCTCAGCAATCTATGCCCAAACAGATGTATGTGCTGCCAGTATCAAACCGGCCGTTTTTCTCCGCGCAGGTACAGCCAGTGATGGTTAATCAGAACCACTGGCAAGAAACGCTCAAGCGCGTCGGCGAAACCGACCACAAAATGCTTGGCATTTGTTTTGTTGATGATATCCAGTCAGAACAGGGCGTGCCGCAGAGCGATGAACTGGCGACGGTTGGTTGCGCAGTGCGCGTTCATCACGCCCGGAATAAGGACGGCAACCTCCAGTTTATTGCCCAGGGCTTGCAACGCTTTCGGATTGTGCGATGGCTACGCCGCAAACCGCCCTACTTGGTAGAAGTAGAATACCCGCAGGAACCAAAAGAAGATGCGGATGAAACCAAGGCCTACACGCTGGCCATCATCAGCGCCATAAAAGAGCTGCTGCGCACCAACCCGCTGTATGGCGAGGAAGTAAAGCAATACCTGTCGCGTTTCGGCCCGGAGGACAGCTCCCCGCTGACGGATTTTGGCGCATCGATGACCAGCGCCGCCGGTCACGAACTGCAGGATATTCTGGATACAGTGCCTTTGCTGAGGCGCATGGGAAAAGTGCTGCTGTTGATGCGCAAAGAGCTGGAGGTGGCACGCCTGCAATCTGAGATCAGTGAAGAAGTGAACGAAAAGGTGCAAAAGCACCAACGTGACTTCTTTCTAAAAGAACAACTGAAGGTCATCCAGCGCGAGCTGGGCATGTCTAAAGACGATAAAACGGCGGATGCCGAGCGCTTTGAAGCCAGAATGGCGGAGCTGGACTTACCCGAGGCCGTGCAGGAACGTTTTGACGAGGAATTGCAGAAACTACGGATTCTGGAACAGGGCTCGCCGGAATATGGCGTTACCCGCAATTATCTGGACTGGCTGAGTCAGGTTCCTTGGGGCCAGCACTCTGAGGATCAATTTGATCTGACAGAAGGCCGTCGCATTCTGGATCGGGATCACGACGGTCTGGATGACGTTAAAGATCGGATCATTGAATTTCTTGCAGAAGGCACATTCAAAGGCGAAGTCAGCGGCTCGATTTTGCTGCTTGTTGGCCCGCCGGGCGTAGGCAAAACGTCCATCGGTCACTCAGTGGCGGATGCTCTCGGGCGTAAGTTTTATCGGCTCAGTGTTGGCGGCATGCGCGATGAGGCGGAAATCAAAGGCCACAGACGCACCTATATCGGCGCCATGCCTGGCAAGTTTGTGCAGGCACTGAAAGAGACCAAAGTAGCCAACCCAGTGATCATGTTGGATGAGATCGACAAGATCGGCGCTTCCTATCAGGGTGACCCAGCCTCTGCCCTTTTGGAGACTCTGGACCCGGAGCAGAACAAGGAATTTCTGGATCACTACTTGGATGTCCGCATGGATCTGTCCAAAGTGTTGTTTATCTGCACGGCCAATCAGCTCGACACCATTCCCCGGCCGCTTCTGGATCGGATGGATGTTATCCGCTTGTCTGGTTATATAAGCGAAGAAAAGCTGACCATCGCCAAACATCATCTTATGCCGCGCCTGCTGAAGCGGGCCGGGCTACTTAAAAAGCAGTTCAACATAACGAACGCCGCTATCCGCCAGGTAATCGAGGGTTATGCCCGCGAAGCCGGCGTGCGAAATCTGGAAAAGCTGCTGCACAAAATCATGCGCAAGGGCATCGTAAAATTGCTGGAATCGCCGAACAAACCGGTGAAAGTAGGGGTATCCGATTTGCAGGAATATCTGGGCCAGCCAGCGTTCCGAAAGGAGAAATCACTTAAGGGTGTTGGGGTAGTAACCGGGCTGGCCTGGACGGCCATGGGCGGCGTAACCCTAGGTATAGAAGCCGCGCGGGTGCACAGCAGCCAGCGCGGCTTCAAGCTGACCGGCCAGCTTGGTGATGTCATGAAAGAATCGGCAGAAATCGCCTACAGTTACGTTTGCTCAAACTTAAAGCGGTTTAAGGGCAACCCTGGTTTTTTCGATAAGTCATTCGTGCATCTTCATGTGCCCGAAGGCGCAACGCCGAAAGATGGCCCCAGCGCCGGTGTCACCATGGCAACCGCCCTGCTCTCTATCGCCCGCAGGGAAGCCCCTCAGAAGAATACGGCGATGACCGGGGAGCTAACGCTTACTGGCCAAGTGCTGCCTGTTGGCGGCATTCGTGAAAAAGTCATTGCGGCCCGCAGGCAGAAAATCAGCAATTTAATTCTGCCAGAGGCCAATCGCGGGGATTATGAGGAACTACCGGATTATCTTCGGGAAGGCCTAACGGTGAATTTCGCCAAGCATTACAACGATGTGTTCCAGGCGTGCTTCGGCAACAAACCCAGAACAGACTCATCTGTGCACTAAACCGGAGGAAGGAAAAGGCTCAGGCCTTTTCCTTCCAGCCATCGTCCTTCAGCACAGGACCAACATCCAGTACCGGTGAGGCATCGATGTCGTCGGCATCCATCATGTTCGCAACCCGCTGAAGAGATGCCAAAATCATGTTCTGCTCCCACTCATGCAGGTTCTGGAACTTCTTAATGAAATCTTCCTGCAGAGGATTCGGTGCACGAGAAAGTAAGTCTGCACCACTGTCTGTAAGGTGCGCGTGAACCTTGCGCTTATCTTGAGTGCTGCGAACGCGGTAAACCAGCTGCCGAAGCTCTAGGCGATCAAGGATAGTCGTAACCGTGGCTTGGCTGAGGCTGACCTTGTCAGCGATGGTGCCGATCGTTACCTCACCCAGAGTCCGGATTGTCCGCATAATTAAGAGTTGCGGGCCGGTGAGCCCTGCATTCTTGCTAAGACGCTTGGAATGAAGATCCGTTGCCCGGATAACACGCCTAAGTGCTACCAGAACATGTTCATAATTTTTCACTGTGTTACTGCTCCAATGAGGCCTTCCGCTTTTTATTTACACCACTAACTATTAGAGGTTTTTGCACTATCGAATGCAAGAGCCTTTTTGCCAGCAAAATATTAAATCGCTAGCCCAGCCGACGGTCAACTTGACAAGGTCGCATAGGTAGTGTTTTTTACCCACTGAGACTATAAAAATAACCCTGAAAATACAGGACAACCACAATGACAATTTCAGTAAAAAAACTCGTTACCGCCGTTAGTGCTTCCGTTGCCCTTATGGCTGCTGGCAACGCTGCCGCCGAAATCAAGATTGGCGTCGCAGGACCCATGACCGGGCCAGTTGCCCAGTATGGCGACATGCAATTTTCCGGCACCCGCATGGCCATTGAGCGGATCAACGCCGATGGTGGCGTAATGGGCGAGAAACTGGTCGCTGTAGAATACGACGACGTTTGCGACCCCAAGCAGGCCGTTACGGTTGCAAACCGGATGGTTAACGATGGCGTGCGCTTTGTTGTTGGCCATCTCTGCTCGAGCTCGACCCAGCCCGCCTCAGACATTTATGAGGACGAAGGCATTCTGATGATAACGCCGGCCTCAACTAGCCCGAAAATTACAGAGCGCGGCTATAAGCTGATTTTCCGCACCATCGGGCTCGACAGCATGCAGGGCCCAGTTGCCGGCAACTACATCGCGAGCCAGAACCCGGAGCGTGTTGCGATCATTCACGATAAGCAGCAGTACGGTGAGGGCATTGCGACAGCAGTCCGTGACACGCTGAAAGACAAAGGCATCGAAATTGCCATGTTTGAAGGTGTTACTGCCGGCAGCAAAGACTTCTCATCCCTGGTCACCAAGCTCAAGCAAGCCAATGTGGATTACGTGTACTTTGGCGGCTATCACCCTGAGCTGGGCCTGATTCTGCGCCAGGCGCGCCAGGCAGGTCTGGATACTAAATTCATGGGCCCGGAAGGCGTTGGTAACAAAGACATCAACACCATTGCCGGTGAAGCCGCCGAAGGGCTTCTGGTAACCCTGCCCCCAAGCTTCGACCAAAAAGCAGAAAACCAGGAACTGGTAAAGGCATTCGAAGCCAAGGGTGAAGATCCTTCAGGCCCGTTCGTGCTGACCTCCTACACCGCCGTTCAGCTGGTTGCTGACGGTATTGAAGCGGCTCAATCCAAAGACCCGTTTGACGTTGCTGCAGCGTTGCGCAGCGGTACCTTTGAGACGCCTATTGGCGCGGTTGAGTATGACAAAGCAGGCGACATGAAGTCATTTGAATTTGTTGTGTTCGAATGGCATTCAGATGGCAGCAAAACTCCGGTAAACTAAGCCGAATCGTTAATAAACGGTAATCATGAAAACACCTTCTCACCGCGATCCGGGAGAAGGTGTTTTTCTAGGCTCCTTTAGATCCTGCCTCATACTCAATCTGGTCACCCCGGGATTGGGGTGTTTCAGGGGAGGGAGCAGGCCTCCGGAGTCAAACAACAATGCAAGACCTCCTGTATTTTTCTCAACAGCTTATTAACGGGCTGACGATTGGGAGCGCTTACGCTCTGATTGCCATCGGTTATACGATGGTTTACGGCATCATTGGCATGATCAACTTTGCCCATGGTGAGATCTACATGATCGGCGCTTATACCGCGCTTATTGCCATTACAGGCCTAACAGCCCTCGGGCTCGCCTGGCTTCCCCTGATCCTTATCGTTGCGCTTCTGTGCGCTATAATCGTTTCCAGTTCCATGGGTTGGGCCGTCGAACGTGTCGCCTATCGCCCTGTGCGTGGCCGGCATCGCCTGATCCCTCTGATTTCTGCCATCGGCATGTCCATCTTCCTGCAGAACTACGTGCACCTCGCTCAGGGCTCCCGCAACATCGGTTTTCCCGCACTGATTGAGGGCGGGTTTAACTTTGGCTCTGACGGGCATTTCGAGATGTCGCTGTCTTACATGCAGATCACTATTTTTATAACCACTCTGGTTTGCATGACGGCGCTCTCGCTGTTCATTTCCCGGTCTCGCACCGGCCGCGCTTGCCGTGCTGTCTCTCAGGATCTTGGCATGGCCAGCCTGCTGGGCATTGATACCAACCGTATTATCTCGGCCACCTTTATTATTGGTGCCGCACTGGCGGCTGTTGCTGGCTTGCTACTAGGCATGTATTACGGTTCTGTTGACCCACTGTTTGGATTTATTGCCGGCCTCAAGGCCTTTACGGCTGCCGTACTCGGCGGTATTGGCAGCATTCCCGGTGCCATGCTAGGCGGCCTGATTCTCGGCGTGTCTGAAAGCCTGACTTCGGGCTACCTCAGCGGTGAGTATAAAGACGTCGTCTCCTTCGGTTTGTTGATCCTCATTCTGCTGTTTAAACCCACCGGCCTGCTCGGCAAACCGGAGGTTGAAAAGATCTAATGGCTGCTAACAATTATAGACACGCGCTGTTCTGTGCAATTATCACGCTGATTATTTCTGTCCCGATTCTCGGGCTCAATCTGGAAGCCGAGGGCGTCAACATCACGCTCACCGGAGCCACAACCTCAACGTACATTGCCATTGCTTTGGCCGCCGTTTCGGTATTTGTGTTCCAAGCGTTCCGTGATTCGCTTATGGGCATGCGGGGCACGCTGGGCACGCTACCGAAGCTTAATCCTCTCGCAAAAAAAGAGCCCATGGAGCAATCCAAGCGGGTAAAGCTGGAATTTTGGGTCATGACCGGGCTCGTCGTGCTCGCCCTGTTCTGGCCATTTTTCGTTTCACGGGGTTCTGTGGATCTGGCCACACTGGTGCTGATTTACATCATGCTGGCGCTGGGCCTTAACGTGGTGGTCGGCCTCGCTGGCTTGCTGGATCTCGGCTACGTGGCTTTTTATGCGGTTGGCGCTTACACCTTTGCCCTATTATCACAGTACACAGGCATTTCGTTCTGGATGGCTTTGCCATTAGGGGCTTTGCTTGCCGGGCTGTTCGGCCTGTTGCTGGGCTTTCCGGTATTGCGCTTGCGCGGGGATTATCTAGCCATCGTCACCCTTGGCTTTGGCGAAATCATTCGCATCCTGCTGAATAACTGGACAAGCGTTACCGGTGGCCCAAATGGCATAGGTGGCATTCCCGACCCCACTCTGTTTGGTATGGAGTTTGGCCGCCGGGTAAAGGAAGAAGGCAATACGTCGTTCCATGAAACCTTTGGCATTGCATACAGCGGTGAGCACAAAGTCATCTTTCTGTACCTGATCGCCCTGGTGCTTGCGGTGATAACAGCGCTGATCATTCGGCGCTTCATGCGCATGCCGGTAGGACGTGCGTGGGAAGCGTTGCGGGAAGACGAAATCGCAGCCCGCTCGCTGGGTCTCAGCCGCACGGCAGTTAAGCTCTCTGCCTTCACCATTGGTGCGTTCTTTGCTGGCTTCGCAGGCACCGTGTTTGCTTCCAAACAAGGCTTTATCAGCCCGGAATCCTTTGTCTTCCTTGAATCCGCCATCATTCTGGCGATTGTGGTTCTGGGCGGCATGGGCTCACAGCTTGGCGTGATACTGGCGGCCATTGCG
Organism: Marinobacter sp. LV10R510-11A; assembly: GCF_900215155.1. NCBI lineage: Bacteria > Pseudomonadati > Pseudomonadota > Gammaproteobacteria > Pseudomonadales > Marinobacteraceae > Marinobacter > Marinobacter sp. LV10R510-11A. The sequence goes on along the minus strand of NZ_LT907980.1, from coordinate 3,785,027 downwards.
GTGACCATTTTGCCGGAATTGGCACGGGAATTTTCTGAATATCGCATGCTAATTTTTGGTGCCGCCATGGTCTTGATGATGGTCTGGCGTCCACAGGGCATGTTGCCGATGCGCCGTATTCATATCAAATTGCACAAGCAGGAGTGACAGACAATGCTTGAAGTACAAAATCTGTCCATGCGCTTTGGCGGTCTGCTTGCGGTAGACAAGGTTTCACTGGACGTTCAGGAACGGGAAATCGTCTCCATCATTGGCCCCAACGGGGCCGGTAAAACCACCGTATTCAACTGCATGAGCGGTTTTTACAAGCCTACCGGCGGCAAGATCCTTTTCGAAGGCAAAGAAATGCAGGGCAAGCCGGACCACAAGATTTCCCGGCTGGGCATGGTGAGAACCTTTCAGCACGTTCGTCTGTTCACTCAGATGTCGGTTGTGGAAAACCTGCTTGTGGCTCAGCACCGCCATCTCAACACCAACATGCTTGCGGGTCTTCTGAACACTCCCAATTATAGGGTACGGGAGCAGAAAGCACTGGATCGCGCTGCTTACTGGCTGGAGCGTGTCGGCCTTCTTGACCTAGCTAACCGAGATGCAGGCAACCTGGCATACGGCCAACAGCGGCGGCTTGAAATAGCACGCTGCATGGTTACCGAACCAAAACTGCTGATGCTCGACGAACCGGCGGCCGGCCTGAACCCGGCGGAAACCAAAGAACTCAACCAGCTTATTGTGAGCCTAAAAGAGGACTACAACGTTTCCGTGGTATTAATTGAGCACGACATGAGCCTGGTAATGGATATTTCAGACCGGATCAACGTCATCAACCAGGGCAAGCCCCTGGCCTGTGGCACACCCGAAGAAATCCGCCATAACGACGACGTGATCAAAGCCTACCTGGGCGAGGCCTAAACATGAGCATGCTTGTACTAGAAGATGTCCACACCCATTACGGAAAAATTGAGGCCCTGCACGGGGTTTCTGTTGAGGTTAACCGAGGTGAAATTGTCTCGCTGATCGGGGCCAACGGCGCCGGAAAAACGACTCTGCTGATGACCGTATGCGGCACTCCGCAGGCCAGTTCGGGTCGCATCATCCTGGAAGGTCAGGATATCACCAACAAACCCACCGCACAGATCATGCGTTCTGGTTTGGCGATAGTGCCCGAAGGCCGGCGCATATTTTCTGGTCTAACAGTTGAAGAAAACCTACACATGGGCGGGTTCTTCAACACCAAATCCGAGATCCGCAAAAGCCAAGCTCATGTGTATGAACTCTTTCCGCGTTTGAAAGAACGCGAACTTCAGCGCGCGGGCACTATGTCTGGCGGCGAACAGCAGATGCTGGCGATCGGGCGAGCCCTTATGAGCCGCCCCACCATGATCATCCTGGATGAACCCTCTCTGGGGCTGGCTCCGCTGATCATCAAGCAAATTTTCGAAATCATCGGTCATCTGCGGGATGAAGGCATTACGGTGTTTTTGGTGGAGCAGAACGCCCACAAAGCACTGCATCTCGCCGATCGGGGTTATGTGCTGGAGACGGGAAAAATCCGTCTGCATGACACAGGTAAGAATTTGCTGGCCAATCCGGACGTGCAGAACGCCTATTTGGGTGGCTGACCAGCAATCTGAAGGCACAAAAAAGCCGGAGCACTTACGTACTCCGGCTTTTTTAAAAACAGCAAATCAAAAGCTAATTACTTGATGCTTTTGATAGTGCCTTTGTAGCCTTCAACCGTTACGTTGATGGTTCCGAAAACTACGAAGTCTTCAGTTTCAACGGTGTAACGTGGAGCCACAATGATGTCTGCGCCAGAAGCGGTAACAGCCTTGTATGCTGCTGCAGATTTCGCTTTAGCAACTGGGTCACCGAAAGGCAGAGCTAAACCACCGCCAGAGCCGCCGTAAGAAACACCGTCAGAAAACTGCTTGTCACTGCCAATGGTAAAGAACAGAATCTTAGTTACAGAAGCCTTACCAGTGATTTTCTCACCAACTTCAACATCAACTTTGATGTCGGTCTGCAGCGGAGCAGTAATCGGCATAGAGTTGGAGCTAACGTTCAGTGAACTACAGCCTGACAGCGCGCCAGCCAATACCAATGATGATGCAATAAGAATTTTTTTCAAAATGATGTCTCCATGTTTTGTTTCTAAGCCTTCGTGGCCGCGCCAATCATACGTAAGCTCCTTCTCTATAACAAGGGAATCATTATCGCCGGCGCCTTAAGCAATTCTGGAATATGAACACATGATCATTTTTCCCTGTTTGTATGAAAAGTACGCAACAAACCTGGCAGGTCTTGAAATTGAACTACACTAAGCTCGATGGTCACCCCTATTCCATGCAGATCATAAGGGCTCGGCCTATAACGTTGGCCTGCACGACTGTTAGCCAACCGCTAAAGCACGTAAAAGGAGAGCATTATGAAAAAACTGATCGCCGGTGCAATTTTGCTAGGTGCCTCATCCATGGCTTTTGCACAACCAGGTTGCGGCGTGGGCGCCATGATCTGGAAAGGACAATCCGGTATCGCCCCGCACGTATTGGCTGCAACAACTAACGGTTCGTTCGGCAACCAGACATTCGGCATGACCACGGGTACCCTAGGCTGCCAGACCAACGAATCTGTGCAGTCCATGGCCATGTATATGGACAGCAACATCGACAAAGTAGCCCGTGACATGTCTCGCGGTAATGGCGAGAACTTGGACACACTGGCAATTCTTCTGGGCGTTGAAAACGCAGATCGCGGAGCTTTCCGCCAGACTCTGCAGGATAACTTCGCAGCTATTTTCCCGAACTCCGACACTACTTCCGGTGAAGCAGTGGACGCGATTGTAGCGCTGCTGGAAAAGAATGAGTCGCTGAGCAAATACGTAGCGGCCTGATAGCTGAACTGCAGGGATGCCCGAGCGCTATGGACGGCGCGATTCCTCCGCTTCACAACTCCCGACCGGAACTCTTATTTACCCATGGGCAACATGCTTCGCATTGGGCCAGCTATGCTTTGGCTCATCACCTGCTTACCTCTGCAAGCTCAGGCTCAGGCGCAACCTCTGCATCTGGATCCCGCGTGGCTTACGCTCATTCACTATCAGTCGGGCCAGTTTAGCGATGGCTATACCAGCCAGGCCGATGATCCTGCATTTTTTTTGAGCGAGGATGGCAAGACCTCTCCAAAAGCGGAGCTAGAAGCGACTCTAAAAGCAATACAACAACCCGGAGAGGGCGATGATCATGCCCGATGTCGTTTTCCGGCACGGGACGCATGGCTGCGCGAACAGCTAGACCTGCCAGGGACCGTCGCAGACTGCCCTGCTTACGAGGAATGGACGGAAACGCTTAATACCGAAAGTATTACCTTGGTTTTTGCTGCCTCATATCTTAATAGTCCATCATCGATGTTTGGCCACACTTTCCTGAGACTCGACCCGCCGCAGGAAGACGAGCAAACCAACCTGCTGCTTGCCAATACCATTTCCTACGCCGCCGATGCCGCAGCCCATGACAGCGAACTGCTGTTCGCCTATCGGGGAATTTTTGGTGGCTACCCCGGCATTACAAGCGTGCAGCCCTATTACGAAAAAATCCGTCTCTACTCCGATATCGAGCACCGGGATCTTTGGGAATACAAACTTAACTTAAACCAGCAGGAAGTAGATTTCATGCTGGCTCATGCTTGGGAAATCCGGGATCGCAATTTCGACTACTATTTTTTCGATGAAAACTGCGCCTATCGCCTGCTTGCACTCATCGACGTCGCGCGTCCCGGCACAAATCTTCTGGGTGAAGTCAGCACCCACGCCATACCCTCAGACACTGTTCGCTGGGTAGTCGACAAGGATCTGGTAGAAGAAGTTCATTATCGCCCATCGGCAGCTACCTCCGTTGCCCATAGCCTATCTTCACTGCCCGAATCGCATCAGACATTGGTGGCAGCTATTGCCAATGGTTACGTGGCACCGAGCAGCGACGAGGTGCTCGCTCTTCCGCGCCGAGAACGTGCCTTCGTGCTCGACGCCACCTACGATTATGTGCGCTATCAAAGCGAAGCAGACAACTGGCCAAGGGAAATTGCCGCCCCGCTCTCTCACAATCTGCTGCGAGAGCGCAGTAAAATCGGCAGCGTAGCACCACTTGAAAAACCACCAGAGCCGGCGGTTCGTGACGACCAAGGCCACGATACGTTTCGTGTGAGCCTTGGCGCGGGGCAGCTGGCTCATCGGGAGTTTACCCAACTGACATTCCGGCCCGCCTACCATGGTATTCTCGACCCGCCCGCCGGTTACCGCAGCGGAGCACAGCTGCAATTTTTCCGCCTGGATGCGCGCTACTACACCGACAACGACAAACTGCAACTGGAACAGCTCACCGGCGTGGAAATCCGCTCCTTGAGCCCAAGAAACGCGTTTTTCTCGCCATTGTCGTGGCAGGTAGGCTTCGGTGGCCGCCGCACCGACACCGGCAATAAACGGGTTCTGGCGCCCTATCTGGAAGGCGGTGCGGGCGGCAGCTGGCGCCTCGGCCAACACACTCAGGCCTTCGTCATTGCCACCGCTGATCTGGAAATCGACGACGACCTGCGCCACGGCTACGATGTCGCTCCTGGCGCAGACGTGGGCCTACTGCACCAGAACAACTACTTCAGCTTTACTGGCGGTGTAAAAACCAAAGCTTGGATCGTTAGCAGCCAACACAGGCAGGATCAGATATACGCAAAAGCCAACTGGCACATAGGCCGCGAATTCAGCCTGTTCGCCGAATTCACTCGGGAAGATCACTACGACAGGTACCAAAGCACATGGCAAGCCGGGCTGCACGCGTACTTTTGAACAGGCCTAAACTGAAAACAGCCTTAATGGCCCTGCTTCTCTCAGCCGCCACGTTATTGCAAAGCGGCTGCAGCAGCCTGTTTTTCTTTCCGGACCAAACCACCTACATAACACCAGACCGGCTCAACCTAGCCTACGAAAACATCTACTTGGACACTGCCGACGGCGAAACCCTCCACGGCTGGTGGCTACCGGCTGAGGGCCAGCCAAAAGGCACGGTTTACTACCTCCACGGCAATGCCCAGAACATCAGCAGCCACCTCCTCAACGTAGCCTGGCTGCCTTCAGAGGGCTACAACGTTTTTACCATCGACTACCGGGGCTACGGCAAGTCCACCGGCGCACCAGACATAGAAGGCGCCCTGCACGACTCGGAAACTGGCCTACGCTGGCTAACCGGCCAGCCGGACGTCGGGAACGCGCCTGTATTCCTCCTCGGGCAGAGCCTGGGCGGCGCTCTCGGGCTAACCCTTGCAAGCGAATGGGTACAGCGGAACGAAACACCTGAACTCAACGGCGTAATCCTAGACGGCACCTTCTCCGGCTTCCGCGGCATAGCCAGAGAAAAACTCGGAAACTTCTGGCTCACCTGGCCCTTTCAGGCCCCCCTTAGCTGGACGATTCCAAACGAATACGAAGGCGTGGACCAAATTGCCAACATCAGCCCCGTACCGCTCATGATCATTCACAGCGTCCGTGACGGCATCATCCCCTTCCACCACGGCCAGGCGCTTTATGAGGCCGCCGGTGAACCAAAGCAGTTCTTGCAAACAGATACGCCCCACGCGGCAACCTTCATCATTCCTGCGTACAAAAACTCTGTCTTGGAGTTTTTGGGAAGGGAATAACAAAAAACCCGCCAATCCAAAGGAGAGGCGGGTTTTTTTGTAGCTGCTAGCTATCAGTCAGTAAAGTCAGTCGGCTGCTCGCCTTCTTTCACTTCCTTCATAGACAGCTTCACACGGCCACGGTTGTCGACATCCAAAACCTTGACCAGAACTTCCTGACCTTCACTTAGCTCGTCAGTTACGTTCTCGATCCGGCGCTCAGAGATCTGGGAAATGTGCACCAAACCATCTTTGCCAGGCAGAATGTTAACAAAGGCACCGAAATCTACAATGCGCTCGACGCGACCCTTGTAGATAGCACCCACCTCAATCTCCGCCGTAATTTCCTTAACCCGGTTAACTGCCGCTTGGGCCGCTTCCTGGTTATCTGCGTAGATCTTCACGTTACCGTCGTCATCCAGATCAATAGAAGCACCGGTCTCGTCACAGATAGAACGGATCATCGAGCCGCCCTTACCAATAACGTCACGGATTTTCTCAGGGTTGATCTTGATCGTGGTAATGCTCGGAGCGCGCGAGGAAAGCTCTTTCCGCGACTCAGAGATAACCTTGTTCATCTCACCCAGAATGTGCTGACGAGCTCCGTGAGCCTGCTCCAGAGCAAGCTCCATGATCTCGTCGGTAATGCCCTGGATTTTGATGTCCATCTGCAGAGCAGTAATACCATCTTTGGTACCGGCAACCTTGAAGTCCATGTCGCCCAGGTGATCTTCATCACCCAGAATATCGGTCAGAATGGCAAACTTGTCACCTTCCTTAACCAGACCCATGGCGATACCAGCTACTGCCGCTTTTAGCGGAACACCGGCATCCATCAGTGCGAGGCTTGAACCACAAACAGACGCCATAGAGCTGGAGCCGTTAGATTCAGTAATCTCGGAGACCGCACGAATGGCATACGGGAACTCTTCCATGGTCGGCATAACCGCCATCACACCGCGCTTAGCCAAACGACCGTGACCAACTTCACGACGGCCAGGGGTGCCAACACGGCCAGCTTCACCTACGGAGTACGGAGGGAAGTTGTAATGGAACAGGAACGGATCCTTACGCTCGCCTTCAAGCGCGTCGATCGTCTGCACGTCGCGAGAAGTACCCAGCGTCGTCGTAACAATCGCCTGAGTTTCACCACGGGTAAACAGCGCAGAACCGTGAACGCTTGGCAGAATACCCACTTCGATTTCGATCGGACGAACGGTTTTGTTGTCACGACCGTCGATACGCGGCTTGCCATCGATAACTTGCTGGCGAACAACCGTTTTCTCGATTTTTCCGAAGTTCTTTTTAACTTCTTCTGCGGAAGGCTGGCCTTCCTCGTCGCCTGCTAGCTTCTCAACCGCAGCCGCTTTGATTTCACCAAGGCGTTCGTAACGAGCCATCTTATCGTGAATGCCATAGGCCTCTTCGATAGCACCGGCAAACTCAGACTTGATCGCGCCCAGCAGCTCGGTGTTTTCAGCAGCTGGCTGCCAATCCCAACTCGGCTTGCCATTTTCAGCGGCAAATTCCTTGATTGCCGCAACGGCGGTCTGCATTTCCTGATGCGCAAACAGAACGCCACCCAGCATCTGATCTTCGCTCAGGCCTTTGGCTTCCGACTCAACCATCAAAACCGCGTCCTCAGTACCTGCAACGATCATATCCAGCAGGGAGGTTTTCAGTTCTTCGAAGCTTGGGTTCAGGAAGTAACCCTTCTCGTTGGTGTAACCAACGCGACTCGCGCCGATTGGGCCAGCGAAAGGGATACCAGAGATTGCCAGGGCCGCCGAAGCTGCCAGCATAGCGGCGATGTCCGGGTCCTGGTTTTTGCTGGACGACATAACCGTACAGATAACCTGTGTCTCGTTCATGTAGCCGTTCGGGAACAGCGGACGAATCGGACGGTCGATCAAACGGGATGTCAGAGTTTCTTTCTCGGAAGGACGACCTTCACGCTTGAAGAAACCACCGGGGATTTTGCCCACGGCGTAGGTCTTTTCGAAATAGTTAACGGTCAGCGGGAAGAACGGCTGGCCCGGCTTAGCTACCTTGGCACCAACAACGGTACCCAAAACCGAAATATCACCAACGGTGACCAGAACGGAACCTGTAGCTTGACGAGCAATACGGCCCGTTTCTATGGTGACGGTTTCGCCACCCAGCTCAAACGATTTTTTACGCGGTTGCAGATCCACAAAAAACTCCTGCGTTATCTGTTCAGAATGATAGTAATGTGACCCTGAAAATACCCCGCCTGGAAGCTAACAGGCTGTTGTAAAACCCCGGCCAGGCAACCTGGTACGCTTTGGTTGCGTACCGCCCAGGCTTTCAACAACCTGCTATCAATTTCGGCTTCCCAATACGACAGGAAATCCCAAGTTCACTGAAATACACAATGCGGTGCTGAAAAGCACAACCGGCAGGCCCCCTAAAGAACCCACCGGCTGTTGGCCGCCAACGGAATAATTCCGAAGGTAGCCGTCAGGTCATCGACCAGATTAGCGACGCAGACCTAAGCGCTTGATCAGCTCCAGGTAACGTTCACCGCTCTTCTTGCGAAGGTAGTCCAGCAGCTTACGACGCTGGTTTACCATCCGGATCAGACCACGGCGGGAATGGTGATCCTGCTTGTTGATCTTGAAATGACCCTGCAGCTTATTGATGTTGGCGCTCAGCAGTGCAACCTGCACTTCTGGGGAACCGGTGTCACTCTCAGCTTGCTGATAATCTTGAACGATCTGTGCTTTTTCATTGGCAGAAAGTGCCATAACTCACCTCATGTTTGCGATGCTGTTGAATCCGGCCGAACCGCGCATCTCTACAGCCCGGCTATACAGCGGCATAACTACTGTTTTCCGCTGCTACTCACCAAACGACGGGGCACCAACTGGGTTTCCTCGCCTTCCGGCAATGCTTCTACCAGCCCCACGAAACCTTCGTTGCCATAAATACGCACGAAGCCATCGAAGGCCCGACCCGGTATTCTAACCGGTTGTCCATTCAATATCGACACCAAAGGCTGCCCGCTCAGGCGGTGCTCTGGAAACATCGAAAGCGCTGCGTCAGGGGCAACCAGCAAGCCATCCAGACTTTCGCCGCGCTCACGCATGGCCTCCAGATCCGGCACTGGGTGGGCGTCAGCCAACGTGAACCCGGCCGCTAGCGTGCGCCGCAACGCAATCACATGTGCGCCGCAACCCAGCACTTCGCCGATATCTTCAACGAGTGAGCGAATGTACGTACCCTTGGTGCACTTAACGGCAATATCCATTTGGTCTTCACGAATATCCAGAAGCTGGAGATCATAAATGGTTACCGGGCGCGCCGGACGCTCCACCTCAATGCCCTCACGGGCGTATTCATAAAGTGGGCGACCCTTGTGCTTAAGTGCCGAGTACATGGAGGGGACTTGCTGGATATTACCGCGAAACTGCTCAAGCAAAGGCTCAAGCACTTCCGGCGTGAGGCCTTCCGGCACGGGCCTTTCAGAAACGACCGTACCTTCACGGTCGCCGGTTTCGGTACGCACACCTAGCTGTGCTGTGGCTATGTAGGCCTTGTCGCTATCCAGCATCATCTGCGAGAACTTTGTAGCTTCACCGAAGCATAGGGGCAAAACCCCAGTTGCTAGCGGATCAAGGGCACCGGTATGACCAGCCTTGGCGGCGCCATATAGGTGCTTGACCTCCTGCAGGATACCGTTAGAGGTAATACCCACAGGCTTGTCGATGACCAGAATACCACTAACATCACGACCTTTACGTCTGCGACTCAATCGTTTGACTCCGGATCACTCTGGTTGTCGTCGTTCCGTTCAACGGCGGTTTTATCACCCACCGCTTCACGAATAAGACTGTCCATTCTACGGCTGTAGCCCTGAAGCTCGTCAAAGTGGAATCGAAGCTGGGGCACAACCCGCAGCCTCATAGCTCTTCCCACTTGGCCGCGGAGGAACCCGGCGGCTTTGTTCAGTACCGAAATGGATTCCTGTGCCTCCGGGGACTCAGCAGTCAGTTCCTCAGTAGTCAGCAGCGAGACATAGATATCGGCGTAGCCAAGGTCACGACTGACCTTGACTGCATTGACCGTTACCATGCCCAACCGCGGATCCTTGACCTCGCGCTGAATCAGCTGAGCAAGCTCACGCTGCATCTGATCGCCAATGCGATCAATACGACTGAACTCTCTAGCCATTAGGCCCCCGTCGATTCGAGCTTGCGCTCGACTCTAATCCGGTCAAACACTTCGATCTGGTCACCGACCTTCACGTCGTAGCCTTTAACACCGATACCACATTCCATTCCGTTGCGAACTTCAGGTACGTCGTCCTTGAAGCGACGCAGGGATTCCAGCGCGCCTTCGAAGATAACTACGTTGTCGCGCAGTACACGAATCGGCTTATTCCGGTATACGTTGCCTTCGGTCACCATGCAGCCAGCAACCTGACCAAACTTCGGCGAACTGAACACATCGCGAACGTCTGCGATGCCGATAATGTCTTCACGGAATTCCGGTGCCAGCATGCCAGTCAACGCTGCTGTCACATCGTCCAGAAGGTTATAGATGATGCTGTAATAGCGCAGATCCAGACCTTCTTTCTCGACCAAGCGCTTAGACGCTGTATCGGCACGCACGTTAAAGCCGAAGATAACGGCGTTGGTCGCCAAAGCAAGGCTAACGTCTGTTTCTGCGATACCACCGACGCCCGATGACACGATCTTCACTTGGACTTCGTCGTTGCCCAGATCCTGCAGCGATTTGTTGATCGCCTCAAGAGAGCCACGCACGTCCGTTTTAAGGACAACGTTGAGGGTTTTAACCTCGTCTTTGCCCATGTTCTCGAACATGTTCTCAAGCTTGCCTGCTTGCGCACGCTGCAGGCGCTGCTCGCGCTCGCGGACGTGACGGTACTCGGCCAGCTCTTTGGCCTTGCGTTCATCAGCTACCACAAAGAACTCGTCACCGGCGTTCGGCGTGCCATTAAGGCCAAGAACCTCTACCGGAATAGACGGCCCGGCTTCTTTCACCTGTTTGCCGGCTTCATCGGTCATTGCGCGCACCTTACCAAAGTAAGAGCCTGCAACAACCATATCGCCCGGCCGCAGAGTGCCGTTCTGTACCAGCACAGTCGCTACAGGCCCACGCCCACGCTCAAGGCTGGACTCAACGACAACACCGTTGGCAGGTGCGTCAGGTGAGGCCTGAAGCTCAAGGATCTCGGCCTGAAGCAGAATCGCCTCGAGAAGCGTGTCAATACCTTCACCCGTGTGCGCAGAAATTGGCACAAACTGAACGTCGCCACCCCATTCCTCCGGGATAACGTCGATCGCTGCCAATTCGTTCTTCACACGATCTGTGTCTGCTTGTTCCTTGTCCATCTTGGTGATGGCAACAACGATGGGCACACCGGCAGAACGGGCATGCAGCACCGCTTCTTTAGTTTGCGGCATAACACCGTCATCTGATGCGACGACCAGAATAACGATATCTGTGCACTGGGCACCACGGGCGCGCATCGCGGTGAAAGCCGCATGCCCCGGGGTGTCCAAGAACGAGACCATGCCGTGGTCAGTTTCTACGTGGTACGCACCGATGTGCTGGGTAATACCACCGGTTTCACCAGAGGCAACCTTGGTACGGCGAATACAGTCCAACAGCGATGTTTTACCATGGTCGACGTGGCCCATCACACTCACAACCGGTGCGCGCTTGGCCTTTTCTTTGCCTTCCACTTTGAATTCGCTGAGCACTTCGTGCTCAAAAGCATCGTCGCTGACGGGCGTGGCTTTGTGGCCCAACTCTTCAACTACTAGAGTCGACGTCTCCTGATCCAGTGGCTGGTTAATGGTTGCCATCACGCCCATGCCCATCAAAACTTTGATGACATCACCGGATTTGACGGCCATCCGCTGGGCAAGATCGCCAACGGTAATCACTTCAGGAACTTCTACTTCTCTGACCATTGGTTTGGTCGGCCTCTCGAAGCCATGACGCTTCTCTTTGGATTTCTTTTTCGCACGCAGTGGTTTGCGCAACGTATTGTCGGCGTCGTCGACGGAGATCACCGCCCCCTTTTCTGCTGGGCGATTACGTGGTCCGCGATGGCCAGCCTGTTTCTTTTTGGGCTTGCCTTCTTCGGTTTCGTCGCCACGCTCACGGACTTTTTCTTTCTTCTTCTTAGGCTTCCGATCCTTGCCTTCACCCTCGGGTGGCGGCAACGGCATATCTTCGGGAGCGGTAACCGGGGCAGGTTCCGCAGCCTTTTTCGGCTCAGTCTTCTCGGCAGGCGCCTGCTCTTGCGTAGCCGGCGCTTCTTTCTTCGCCGCTTCAGAAGGGGCCTCTGTCTCTGTTTGTGGAGCGGTTACATTCGCGGATTGCTCCGCCTGCACCGGCTCCACTTCCTGCTCTTCTTGCACCGCTTCAGGGGCCGCCGCTTCCGCTTCGGGCTGCGACTCCTCACGCTTCACATAGGTACGACGCTTGCGTACTTCCACATTAACAGCCTTGGCCTTGCCAGCTTTTAGCGTGGTTGTGGTTTTCCGCTTCAACGTAATCTTGCGCGGCTCAGCATCTGCTTCACCGTGGGCCTTTCTCAGATAGGTCAGCAGCTGCTGCTTCTCATCGCTGGATACAGAATCGTTTTCTGAGCGGGCTTTCAGGCCAGCTTCCACGATCTGCTTCAGCAAACGATCCACGGGAGCGCCTACATCTTCGGCCAGTTGTTTTACCGTTACTTCAGCCATACTGGTCTCCTCCCGAATTAAGCCTGGTCTTCAAACCAGGGGGCGCGTGCGGCCATAATCAGCTTTCCTGCACGCTCTTCATCCATACTTTCGATATCGAGCAAGTCGGCAACCGACTGCTCAGCCAAATCTTCCATCGTACACACACCCATGCCAGCGAGTTTGAACGCCAGGCCGCGATCCATTCCGTCCATGCCCAGAAGATCTTCTGCCGGCTCGGCGCCGTCAAGGGCTTCTTCGCCCGCTAGGGCCTGATTCAACAAGGCATCTTTGGCACGGCGGCGCAGTTCTGAGACGGTGTCTTCGTCAAAACCTTCAATCGCCAGCATTTCTTCCATGGGCACGTAGGCAACTTCCTCGATAGACGTAAAGCCTTCTTCGATCAGTAAGCCAGCGAATTCTTCATCAACATCCAGGTGAGCAGTAAAATGCTCAACCAGAGTGCTAAACTCTTTCTCTTGGCGCTCACCGGCCTCTTCTTCGGTCATTACGTTCAGAGTCCAACCTGTAAGCTCAGTAGCCAGGCGGACGTTCTGTCCATTACGACCAATAGCCTGTGCCAGATTGTCTGCGGCAACCGCCACTTCCATAGTGTGACTGTCTTCGTCCATCACAATGGAAGCCACTTCTGCCGGTGACATGGCGTTAATCACCAGCTGTGCAGGGTTATCGTCCCACAGCACAATGTCTACGCGCTCACCGCCCAGCTCATTGGAAACGGCCTGAACACGGGAGCCGCGCATGCCTACACAGGCACCGACCGGATCAATACGGCGGTCGTTGGTTTTCACGGCAATCTTGGCGCGAGAACCGGGATCCCGGGCTGCACCACGGATCTCGATCAGCTCTTCGGCAATCTCGGGCACTTCAATGCGGAACAACTCAATCAGCATCTGCGATGAAGAGCGGCTGAGGATCAGCTGAGGGCCACGGTGGTCTGTGCGAATTTCCAGCAGCAGCGAACGAACCCGATCGCCCATGCGGAATGTTTCGCGCGCAATCAAGTGTTCTCTGGGCAGAAGTGCTTCGGCGTTAGCGCCAAGGTCAACAATAACGTTATCGCGAGTAACCTTTTTAACAGTACCCGAAACCAGTTCGCCAACTCGATCACGATAGCTGTCAACGATTTTGCTACGCTCAGCCTCACGAACTTTTTGGAAGATAATCTGCTTGGCGGCCTGAGCACCAATGCGACCGAAGGCAACCGACTCTGCCTTCTCTTCGTATGTGTCACCGGGCTTCAGCTCAGAGTCGATTTCTTCGGCTTCCTGAAGCGTCAGCTCAGTACCCAGCGCAGGTACTGCGTCGTTATCTACGACCAGCCAGCGGCGGAAGGTATCATACTCGCCGGTACGACGGTCAATTGACACACGCACATCCGACTCTTCGTCTTCATAACGCTTTTTGGCAGCGGTGGCGAGTGCCAGCTCGATCGCGTCGAAAATCACTTCCTTCTCGACACCTTTTTCGTTCGAAACGGCCTCAACCACCAGCAAGATCTCTTTACTCATTGGATTGCCCTGCTCTGAAAATAAACTGTGCATCTACTGAGTTGTTCAAATAGCTCACTCGAATGCCGGAATAATTTGAGCTTTTTCGATACTGTCGAAAGGCAACAGATATTCGTGATCGTCAACAACCACCACAACATCATCGCCTTCAACAGCCTTTATAAGCCCTTGAAACTTGCGCCGACCGTCAAACGCCATGCGCAAGCGAATTTGTACTTGATGCCCCACATATGCCTGATATTGCTCAGGCCGGAACAGAGGACGATCCATTCCCGGAGACGAAACCTCAAGCGTGTATTCTGTCTTGATGGGATCTTCCACATCCATCACGCCACTGATCTGACGACTGACTTTCTCGCAGTCGCCGATGCCAATGCCGTTCTCGACATCGTCAATAAAAACCCGCAGCAAAGATTGATAGCCCTGGGAACGGAACTCGATGCCCCAGTACTCGTATCCCAAACCTTCCACCACAGGCCGAAGAATGTCTTCCAGTTGTTCAAGCTTGCCTGACAAGTTAGGCGGTCTCCGTTATGAAATTTACCGGCCCCAAAAACAAAAAAAGGGCTGTTAATCAGCCCTTTTTACGCACCAGGGCCCGTTGCGCCAGGCCCCTTAATCAAAAAGCCCCGAAACCGGGGCTTTTTGTTGCAAGAACTCGCAGGAAGCTAACCGGTATCCCGCTTCCTGCTGACAGACACCTGGCCCGCCAAAACCCGACAACAAAAAAAGATGCCGGACTTCAATATCCGCCGGAGTATAGAGACGCCGAACGGGCTGGTCAAGGACTGATCAAAAAAGCGGCTTGGATAGTTCATGCCTAGTCCAAGCCGTTTTTCTTCTAAATTGGTGCCCAAGGCCGGACTCGAACCGGCACAGCTTTCGCCACTACCCCCTCAAGATAGCGTGTCTACCAATCCACCACTTGGGCAACACTCTTACTCGAGTTCGGGAAGATCAGACTCCCCAGTCTCGGTTTCGCTTTTGGCAGCATCGCCATTGGTTACAGGATCCTGACGGGACTCCTCAACAACCGGAATACCTGCTTCACCTGCAACTTCTGCGCGATCCTTGGCAAACACAGCCAGCGAGAAACTTGTCACGAAGAATACGATAGCAAGCATGGCTGTCATTCGAGTCAGAAAACTACCACTACCCTGACTGCCAAACACAGTTTGGGAAGCGCCGCCACCACCGAAGGCCGCACCCGCATCCGCACCCTTGCCCTGCTGGATCAGCACCAGACCCACCAGCGCCACCGCAATAACAACGTGCACAACGACTACTAGTGTTTCAATCCAATCCATATTGACTCTCGCGAACTTTTAACTTTAGGTACCCGCCGGGAAATACCGGCAAATACTAACAAAATCTTTTGCAACCAGCGATGCTCCGCCAATTAACCCGCCGTCTATATCCGGCTCTGCGAAAAGCGCCGCTGCATTATCCGCTTTTACACTACCGCCGTAAAGCAGTGAAATCTCGTCTGCCGGGGCGCCCATATCTTTCAGCACACTCCTTATGGCTGCGTGCATGGTTTGGGCGTCATCCGACGTGGCCGTTTTACCGGTACCTATGGCCCAAACTGGCTCATAAGCTACCACGACATTCTGCCATTCACCTTGCGCCACCAACGACAAGCCTGTGCGCACTTGGCTAGAAACTGCTGATTCCGCCTGCCCAGACTCTCGTTCTTCCAGAGTTTCGCCAACACACACAATGACCACTAAACCACTGAAAAGGACACTCGACACCTTAGCTGCGACCAACTCGTCGGTTTCACCGAAAAGCTGACGGCGCTCAGAGTGACCCACGAGCACATAGCGACAACCTGCATCTTTAGCCATGTCCGAAGAAATCTCTCCGGTATAAGCACCCGACTGCCACTGCCCTACATTCTGAACACCCACGGATAACGCGCCTTGAGCCTGCTTCAGCACATCTCCGATGTAAATTGCGGGAGGAATAATAACAATCTCCACGCCGTTATCAAGAGATTCGGCCTCAAACCGAATAGAGCCTACCAGTTTTTCAGAGAGGTCTTTCGACCCATTCATCTTCCAGTTTCCGGCTACAATCTTTCGACGCATATCACTTCCCGAATGTAAGGGAGGGCGCACTATACAGCAGTCCCCCATAACAGACAACCGCCTGAATCCAACAAAATCAGGACGTTGAATTTTCCACGACTTGTGCCAACTCTTCAGCAACACGGCGAATATCGTCGGCGTTTTTACCCTCTGCCATTACGCGAATCAAAAGCTCAGTCCCTGATGCTCGCAACAGAATTCTGCCCAAACTGCCAAGCTCTGACTCTGCCTTCTGAACCGCCGCAACAATGTCGTCACGACTAAACGGATCAAAACGCTTCGCTACCTGAACGTTGATCATCGTTTGGGGCAGCTTGCGCATACCTTGCCGCAACTCGGCGAGCGTTTTACCAGACTTGCTGATAGATAACAGCACCTGAAGTGCAGAAACAATACCATCCCCGGTACTGGTGCAGTCGCGGATAACCATGTGCCCCGATCCCTCTCCGCCAAGCACCCAGTTGTTCGCCAGCAATCGCTCTACTACATAGCGGTCGCCAACATTGGCACGCTCGAAGGCAATACCCATATCTGTCAGCGCCAACTCGACCCCCAGGTTGGTCATTAGCGTGCCGACCACACCGCCCTTCAGATTGCCCTCGGCAAACCGCTGGGATCCAATTACGTACAAAAGCTCATCACCGTCTACTTCAGAGCCATCGCAATCGACCATTAGAACTCGATCACCATCGCCGTCAAAGGCGATACCCAGATCCGCTTCTTTATCGATAACGGCCTGCTTTAGTGCATCTAGGTGCGTAGAGCCAACATTTAGGTTTATGTTTAGCCCGTCGGGCTCCGCGCCAATAACAGACACCTGCGCACCCAGCTCGCGAAACACCTTCGGAGCAACGTGATAGGTCGCGCCGTGAGCGCAATCTAGAACAATTTTCATGTGGTCCAGAGTAAACTCGTTTGGCACCGTGCTTTTGCAGAACTCAATGTAGCGCCCCGGGGCGTCCTCTATTCTTGATGCTTTACCCAGCTCACCCGGGCCACAAACCTCAATGGGCTTGTCCAGCCAACTTTCAATCTCCGCTTCCAGCGCGTCATCGAGCTTGGTGCCGTCGGAGGAGAAAAACTTAATGCCGTTATCATGATGCGGGTTATGGGACGCGCTGATAACGATACCGGCAGATGCGCGAAAGGTGCGAGTTAAGTAGGCAATGGCAGGAGTTGGCATGGGGCCCAACAGCTTCACATCCACACCCGCTGCGGCCAACCCGGCCTCCAGGGCTGATTCAAACATGTAACCGGACAACCGGGTATCCTTGCCAATCAGCACACTATTTCGCTGGCCAGCCTTTTTAAACGCTTGCCCGGCCGCCCACCCCAGATGCAGCATAAACTCGGGGGTAATTGGGGGCTCACCCACCCTGCCGCGAATTCCATCCGTACCAAAATATTTTCTTCCGGCCATCAAACTGCCTCCTTTACGGCCGTCGCCACCTTGACGGCATCTACGGTTTCCCTAACATCGTGCGCGCGAATAATGCTGGCACCCTTCATGGCCGATATTGTCGCGGCCGCGAGGCTCGCCGGCAACCTTTCATCAACTTCTCGACCAGTGATATCGCCGAGCATGGATTTCCTGGACATGCCCACTAACAGAGGATGACCCAGCGCCTGCAACCGCTCCAGTGAAGCGAGCAATAGCAGATTATGCTCTAGGCTTTTCCCGAACCCGAAGCCCGGATCCAAGATTATATTCTGCGCCTCGATGCCCGCTCGCACAGCAGCACGAACCCGTTGAGTTAAAAACTCCCCGACCTCACGCAGCACATTCTGATATTTGGGCTGATCTTGCATGGTTTCCGGCTCGCCCTGAATGTGCATGATACACACGGGCACGCCCGCATTTGCCGCGGCAACCAAGGCTCCCTCTCTTTGCAATGCGCGCACATCGTTAACCAACCCTGCACCCAGCTCCACCGCCTGAGACATTACCTTGGGCGTACTGGTATCTACAGAAACGATCACATCCAGCTCCCGAGAAATCGCCTCCACCACTGGGCAAACCCGATCTAACTCTTCCTGAACCGACACCCTGGTTGCACCCGGGCGGGTGGACTCTCCGCCCACGTCGATAAACGCAGCCCCATCAGCGACCATCTGGCGAGCCTTGAAAAGTGCAGCACTGTACTGATTAAACCACCCACCATCGGAGAACGAGTCGGGCGTTACATTGAGAACACCCATAACATGACAGCGAGACATATCCAGCACTCGCCCGGCAAATTTCATTTCCATAACAAACCAATCCTGGGCAGGCATACCAGAACCTGCAAAACAGTGCCTGGCAAAAACAAACGCCGCCCTTAATCTGGGCGGCGTTTGTTGGCTCAATTATCTGAAGCGCAGAGCCTTAGTGCTCTCCTGCAGGCCGACCAACATCAGGCCGGCGGCCATCATCAGTAGGCTTAGCCTCAGGAGGCTGTTCCGGGCTATCTGCCTTAGCACCGCCGGCAGGGCCTCTATCGTCCCAACCTTTTGGTGGGCGTGGCGCGCGACCCTCCATAATGTCATCAATCTGATGGCGATCGATGGTTTCATATTTCATCAACGCCTCGGCCATAAAATCCAGCTTATCCCGGTTATCGACCAGAAGTTTAGTGGCCGTTTCATAGCAGGTATCGATAATGCTTCGGACTTCTTCATCAATCAGCTGAGCCGTTTCTGGCGAGTAAACCGTCTGAGCCTGGCCACCCGAGCGACCGATAAAAGACTCATCGCTGTCCGTATCGTACTGCAACGGCCCAAGCTTCTCCGACAATCCCCAGCGGGTGACCATATTGCGGGCCAGGCTGGTGGCACGCTCGATATCATTCGAAGCACCTGTGGTAACGCCGTCAAAACCCAGCGTCAGCTCTTCGGCAATACGACCGCCAAACAGACTGCAAATAGAGCTGATCAGGAAACGCTTGCTGTGGCTGTACCTGTCTTCCTCTGGCAAGAACATGGTCACACCCAAGGCGCGCCCACGAGGAATAATGCTCACTTTGTAGACAGGATCGTGTTCCGGCGCAAGGCGACCGACAATGGCATGACCAGACTCGTGATAAGCAGTATTCCGCTTTTCTTTTTCACTCATCACCATGGACTTGCGCTCGGCGCCCATCATGATTTTGTCTTTGGCCAGCTCAAACTCTTCCATTGTTACCAGGCGCTGGTTGCGGCGAGCGGCGAATAGCGCTGCCTCGTTTACCAAGTTCGCAAGGTCGGCACCGGAAAAGCCTGGTGTACCACGCGCGATCAGCGCAGGCTCAACGTTCTCATCCAAAGGCACCTTCTTCATGTGCACTTTAAGGATCTGCTCACGACCGATGATGTCCGGCAGACCCACCACAACCTGACGGTCAAAACGCCCTGGGCGCATCAGAGCCGGGTCGAGAACGTCTGGGCGGTTGGTCGCAGCAATAACGATAACGCCTTCATTACCTTCAAAGCCGTCCATTTCAACCAGTAGTGCGTTCAAGGTCTGCTCACGCTCATCGTGACCACCACCCATGCCGCCACCACGATGGCGGCCGACTGCATCGATTTCGTCGATGAAGATAATGCAGGGGCTCTGCTTCTTGGCTTGCTCGAACATGTCACGCACACGAGATGCACCAACACCTACGAACATTTCCACGAAGTCGGAACCGGAAATCGAGAAGAACGGAACTTTTGCTTCGCCCGCGATCGCCTTAGCCAGAAGGGTTTTACCGGTACCCGGTTGCCCCACCATCAAGACACCTTTGGGGATGCTGCCGCCAAGACGCTGGAACTTGCTGGGATCCCGTAGGAAGTCCACCAGCTCCTTAACCTCTTCTTTCGCCTCATCCACACCGGCTACATCGCCAAACGTGGTTTTGATCTGATCTTCACTCATCAGCTTCGCTTTGCTCTTGCCAAACGACATGGGGCCTTTGCCGCCACCGCCGCCCTGCATTTGCCGCATAAAGAACACGAACAGTGCAATTATGATCAGTATCGGGAACGCCGCGACCAACAGCTGCGTCCAAAGGCTCTGGCGCTCGGGCTCTTTGCCGATCACCTCCACCTTATTAGCCAGCAGATCGTCCATCAGCTTGTTGTCCGCCATTTGTGGGCGAATTGTCTCAAACTGAGAACCATCGTCTCGGATGCCTTGGACTTCCAGACCATCAATAGTGACTTTGCTGACTTGGCCCTGCTGGACCATTTCAACGAATTGAGAATAGTTGACTTGCTGCCCGCTGGTGGTGGGAGAGAAATTCTGAAACACCATCAACAGTACCGCGGCTATTATCAGCCAGAGAACCAGATTTTTTGCCATAACGTTCAAGGATCATCACCTGTGAATTGGAGAGCGAACCCGCTAGGGAACCACTCTTTACGGACACCTTACACCAATTATACGCCTATCCACCAGAAACGGCCCATCCGTAACGGCCACAAAAAACGTAGCGGCGGATCCACCTAATGACGCATCTAAACGCCGGATAAATCCCCATGTTACTTATATGTGGGTTTCATCTCGGAAATTACAACGCCTGCAGGGTGATCTGTATACAAGGTTGTCTGCTACAATCCGCAAATTATACGACGTTGCCAGCGAATTTGCCGCTGACCTTTTGTTAATTGCACCGATAAAGAGATTTCATCATGAGTTTTTCACCGGAACAGCGCCGGGAATACCGGGCCATTGCCCACCACCTGAAGCCCGTTATTATTGTGGGCGACAAAGGCCTTACCGAGAACCTCCAGGAAGAGCTGGAGCGGGCCCTGAATGACCACGAGCTCATCAAGATTAAAGTAGCGAGCCAGGACCGGGAAGCACGCCAGGAAGCCGTCCTTGCCCTGTGCGAATCCAGCGGCGCTGAAGTGGTGCAGACCATTGGGAAAATTGCGGTCATTATGCGCAGAGCCAAGAAGCCCAACCCAAAACTTTCCAATCTGTTACGCCACAAAAGCTAACGCTCGCCCAACTTTTAAATAAAATAGAAGTATTTAGAGCAAAAAAGCACCTAAAAAAGTACCTAAAAAAGTACCTAAAAAAACCGGCTGCGCATAACGCTGCCGGTTTTTTTCTTGCCGTGCACTGGCTCAACCAGCGCTGTACAAATCAGATGTATTCCACCTTTTCGATTTCGTACTCCACGGTGCCAGATGGCACGCGGATAGCGACAACATCGTCTGCAACCTTTCCCACTAGCGCACGGGCGATGGGCGAAGAAATAGACAGCTTGCCTAACTTAATATTGGCTTCGTCCTCTCCGACAATCTTGTAGACCACTTGCTCGTCCGAATCCATATTCATCAGATGAACCGTGGTACCGAAGATAACCCTGCCAGTATTTTCCATCGTGGTGACGTCAATTACCTGAGCCGCCGAAAGCTTTCCTTCAATCTCCTGAATCCGGCCCTCAATGAAGCTCTGCTGCTCCCGGGCAGCGTGGTACTCAGCGTTTTCTTTCAGGTCGCCATGCTCCCGGGCGTCTGAAATCGCTGCGATAACACGAGGGCGATCTTCGGATTTTAGCTTCCGAATTTCCTCGCGAAGAGAGGCCTCGCCCGCTGTTGTCATAGGTACTCTTTCACTCATAGTCTTACTTCCCTGCGTGAAGGTCTTGCAAGCGGCGTACTGTACGCTCCGGGCCAAACTTAATGGCCCGACAGAAGGCTTCGCCGCCCGCCAGTGTTGTTGTGTAGGCTACTTTGGTCTGCAGAGCTGATTGGCGAATCTGCGCCGAATCCGACACTGCTTTGCGACCCTCAGTGGTGTTAATAATGAGCTGAACCTGGCTATTCTTGATGGCGTCTACAATGTGTGGCCGCCCCTCGCCCACTTTATTCACCCGCTCCACTTCGATACCCGCCTCCCGGAGGGCTTTCGCGGTGCCGGTGGTAGCAACAAGCTTAAAGCCAATCTCAATCAAATCTCGTGCAATCTGAATCGCACCTGCCTTATCGACATCGCGAACCGACATAAACGCAGTACCTTCAGAGGGCAGACGCTCTCCGATGGCCAGCGACGCCTTGGCAAAAGCTTCATCGAAGCTGTCACCAAGACCCATAACTTCACCCGTAGACTTCATTTCTGGACCCAAAATCGGGTCGACAGACGGGAACTTGTTGAACGGGAAAACAGACTCTTTTACGGCGTAGTAGCTGGGCACTATTTCTTTGGTGAAGCCCTGCTCTGCCAGAGATGTGCCAGCCATTACCCGGGCTGCGACCTTAGCCAAAGATACGCCAATGGCTTTTGAAACAAACGGCACGGTTCTCGAAGCCCTTGGGTTAACCTCGATCACGTAAATCTCATCATCCTGCCAAGCCAGCTGCACGTTCATCAGGCCAACAACTTCCAGCTCGATGGCCATCTTTCTTACGGCCTCACGCATGGCGTCTTGAACCTCGGCCGGCAGAGTGTATGGCGGCAAGGAGCATGCAGAGTCACCAGAGTGAATGCCAGCTTGCTCAATGTGCTGCATGATGCCGCCGATGACAACATCTTTACCATCACAGATGGCATCAATATCTACTTCAATGGCTGCGTTGAGGAAGTGGTCCAACAATACCGGGCTGTCGTTGGAAACCAGCACGGCGCTCCGCATGTAGCGCGCCAGTTCGTCCTCGGCATAAACAATTTCCATGGCACGGCCACCCAACACATAAGACGGGCGCACCACCAGCGGATAACCGATCTTGCGGGCAGCCAAAATGCCTTCTTCATGGCTGCGCACAGTGGCGTTTTCCGGCTGTTTCAGGCCGAGGCGAGTAATCATCTGCTGGAAGCGCTCGCGGTCTTCCGCGCGGTCAATGGCGTCTGGGCTGGTACCAATAATCGGTACGCCAGCCGCCTCTAGACCACGGGCCAGTTTCAGCGGGGTTTGGCCACCGTACTGAACAATCACGCCTTTGGGCTTCTCGACGTTGATGATTTCCAGCACGTCTTCAAGCGTAATAGGCTCAAAGTACAACCGGTCAGAAGTGTCGTAATCGGTCGATACCGTCTCGGGGTTACAGTTGATCATGATGGTTTCGTAGCCATCTTCACGCATGGCGAGTGCTGCGTGCACACAGCAATAATCAAACTCAATGCCCTGGCCAATGCGGTTAGGGCCACCGCCAATAACCACGATTTTCTCGCGGTCGCTGGGATCCGCTTCGCACTCTTCCTCATAGGTGGAGTACATATAAGCTGTATCTGAGGCAAACTCGGCTGCACAGGTATCTACCCGCTTGTAAACCGGACGGATATTCAGATCGTGCCGCAGCTTACGTAGGCTGATCTCGGTAAGGCCCAACAGCTTGGCCAAGCGAGCATCGGAGAAGCCTTTGCGCTTGAGGCGGAACATGGTGGCATGATCGATATCGGCTTTACCGGCGGACTTCAGAGCCTGCTCCTCACGGATAAGGTCTTCGATTTGTACCAAGTACCAAGGATCCACGTTGGTGTACTCAAACACCTCATCCACGCTAAGCCCGGCACGGAACGCATCACCGATATACCAGATGCGGTCGGCACCAGGAACGCTAAGTTCGCGGGTGAGCGTTTCACGGGAGATCTCGGAGGTGAATTCTTCAAGCTGCTCATCAAAGCCGTCAGAGCCCACTTCCAGACCCCGAAGAGCCTTCTGCAGAGATTCTTGGAAGGTCCGGCCAATAGCCATAACTTCGCCCACAGACTTCATCTGTGTTGTTAGGCGGGCATCGGCCTGAGGAAATTTCTCGAAGGTAAACCGTGGAATCTTGGTAACCACATAGTCGATGCTAGGCTCGAACGATATGGGCGTTACGCCACCAGTTATCTCGTTGCGCAGCTCATCGAGGGTGTACCCCACGGCCAGCTTGGCGGCGACCCTGGCAATCGGGAAGCCCGTCGCCTTGGAGGCCAGTGCCGACGAGCGCGAAACCCGCGGATTCATCTCG
This sequence comes from Marinobacter sp. LV10R510-11A, assembly GCF_900215155.1. Lineage (NCBI taxonomy): Bacteria > Pseudomonadati > Pseudomonadota > Gammaproteobacteria > Pseudomonadales > Marinobacteraceae > Marinobacter > Marinobacter sp. LV10R510-11A. The sequence continues at coordinate 3,761,123 of NZ_LT907980.1, read as the reverse complement.
ATGACGACCATGCGGCCGGTATCTGGGTGGATACCGAACTGTACGTTGGAGCCGCCTGTTTCCACACCAATTTCACGCAGCACTGCCAGTGAGGCATCCCGCATGATCTGATATTCTTTATCGGTTAGCGTCTGAGCTGGCGCGACCGTGATGGAATCCCCCGTGTGTACGCCCATGGCGTCGAAGTTCTCGATGGCGCACACGATAATGCAGTTGTCCGCTTTGTCGCGAACCACTTCCATCTCATACTCTTTCCAGCCAATCAGCGACTCATCAATGAGCAGCTCTTTCGTGGGGGAAAGATCAAGACCGCGGGCACAAATTTCTTCAAACTCCTCCCGGTTGTACGCAATACCGCCGCCAGAACCGCCCAGGGTAAACGAAGGGCGAATAATGCACGGAAAGCCAATGTCTTCAGCGACTCTCTTGGCCTCTTCCATGCTGCTTGCAATGGAGGCACGGGGGCACTCAAGCCCAATGTCTTTCATCGCTTGATCAAACCGCCGGCGATCTTCCGCTTTGTCGATGGTATCGGCATTGGCGCCGATCATTTCCACCCCATGCTCAGCCAGAACACCGTGCTTTTCCAGATCCAACGCGCAGTTCAGTGCAGTCTGTCCACCCATGGTCGGCAGCAACGCATCGGGCTTTTCTTTCTCAATGATTTTAGCGACGGTCTGCCAGGTAATCGGCTCGATATAAGTGGCATCTGCCATCACGGGGTCGGTCATGATGGTGGCCGGGTTCGAATTAACCAGAATGACCCGGTAACCTTCTTCACGCAGGGCTTTGCAGGCTTGAGCGCCGGAGTAGTCAAATTCGCACGCCTGCCCGATCACAATCGGGCCTGCGCCCAGAATCAGGATGCTTTTAATATCGGTCCGTTTTGGCATGTCTTGGTTAACCTGTCAGCAACATTTAAATTCTTGCAGCGCAAAGAACGCGGCGCGTGTCCGTCCGAAAGCCGGAGTTATTTCGCCCGAACTTCCATCAAACGGATAAATTCATCAAATAAAGGCGCTACATCACTTGGGCCCGGGCTAGCCTCGGGGTGCCCCTGAAAGCTGAACGCTGGTTTGTCGGTGCGGCGAACACCCTGCAACGTGCCATCGAACAGAGACTTATGGGTAACTTCCAGCACATCCGGCAGGGACGCTTCATCCACTGCAAAACCATGGTTCTGGCTGGTAATCATAACCGTGCCGTTGGAAAGGCGCTGAACCGGATGATTGGCGCCATGATGGCCGTGGTTCATTTTCATGCTTTTCGCACCGCTGGCGAGCGCCAATAGCTGGTGACCCAAACAGATACCAAACAAGGGGACCTCGGCTTCCAACACTTCCTGTATCGCCTTGATTGCGTAATCACAGGGCTCGGGATCACCCGGGCCGTTAGATAGGAATATGCCATCTGGATTCATTGCCAGCACTTCTGAAGCCGGGGTTTGCGCAGGCACAACGGTAATGTCGCAGCCTCGGGATGCGAGCATACGCAGTATGTTGAATTTAACACCGTAGTCCCATGCCACAACCTTAAACTTGGTTTCGCCGCCCTCAGCGTAGCCTTCGCCAAGTGTCCACTCACCTTGGGTCCAGTTATACATTTTGTCGCAGGTGACTTCCTTGGCCAAATCCATGCCTTGAAGCCCCGGAAATGCCTTAGCCAACTCAAGCGCACGTTCAGCAGTAGCGTTAGCGCCCGCCACAATAGCGCCGCTCTGCGAACCTCTATCTCGAAGGATGCGTGTGAGGCGCCGGGTATCGATATCGGCAAGCCCGACAATGTTGTTGTTTCGCAGGTACTCGTCCAGCGATCCTGTGCTGCGCCAGTTACTCGCCATCAAAGGCAGGTCGCGGATGATCAGGCCGGCGGCCTGTATGCGATCTGACTCAACATCTTCTTCGTTCACACCTGTGTTACCGATATGCGGGTAAGTCAGGGTAACCAGTTGGCGGGCGTAGGATGGATCTGTCAGTATTTCCTGGTAGCCTGTCATGGCGGTGTTGAACACCACTTCACCACTGGTTTCGCCGTCAGCGCCAATGGCGGTGCCGTAGAACAGGCTTCCGTCTGCGAGTGCAAGGATTGCGGGTGTGCTCAAGGCTTGTATCCTCATCGGGTGGCGTATTGATTCGTCACGTGCAGGAACGCAAGCGCAAATTCAGGTCGCAAAAAAGCGAGAGGGAGTAAAAACTCCGTCCCGCTTTTTGTTATCCGGGAACTTTTTTGTTCCCTGAGCTTTTCAAAGCCTACGCTTGGTGCAGTTAAACCGCCTTATTGTATGAAATATGCGGTTTTGTGTCTATGTATAATCGTGCATGCCTCTGATACCGACAATGCCTGAAACCTATTTCAGTGACAGGACATCCTGCATATCGTACAAGCCGGCAGGCTTATCCTTCAGCCAGAGCGCTGCGCGCATGGCGCCTTTGGCGAAGGTCATGCGACTGCTTGCCTTGTGAGTTATCTCTATACGCTCGCCTTCCGTCGCAAAAAGCACAGTGTGATCGCCCACCACGTCACCGGCACGAATGGTCTCGAAACCGATTTCCTTGCGGGTGCGCTCGCCAGTAAAGCCTTCGCGACCATAAACCGCACACTCTTTAAGATCGCGGCCGAGCGCATCGGCAACCACTTCGCCCATGCGCAGAGCCGTGCCAGATGGCGCGTCTTTTTTGTGGCGATGGTGGGCTTCGATGATTTCGACATCGTAATCGTCGCCCAGTGCCGCTGCAGCTTTACTCAGCAGGTTGAGAACCACGTTAACACCTACGCTCATATTGGGCGCAAACACCACTTGGGTAGATTCTGCAGCAAGGGCCAGCTGCTGCTTTTCGGCATCGGACAGGCCGGTGGTACCGATGACGAGCATTTTGCCATTGGCTTTGCAGAACTCGGCGTTTTCAAGGGTTAGATCCGGGAAAGTGAAGTCGACGAGCACATCGAAATCATCTTTCACATCAGCCAGAGTGCCCGCCATTTTGACACCGGTTTTACCAATGCTGCTCAGTTCGCCAGCATCGGCTCCGATAAGACTGCTGCCCGGCTCGACCACCGCAGCACCAAGCTCCAGCCCTTCGGTGCCGTCAACTGCCTCAATCAGAACCTTACCCATGCGCCCGGCGGCGCCGATGATTGCTACCCTCATGGCCTATTCCTTATATGAGGCGGATCAAAATTTCATTTCGTCGAAGAAGCTCTTAACACCTTCAAACCAGGATGTTTTCTTCGGCGCGTGGTTTGTACCGCTGTTGTTATCGAGGGTTGCCTGAAATTCCGCGAGCAGCTCTTTCTGGCGTTTGGTCAAGCTGACCGGAGTCTCCACAATCACGCGGCACAGGAGGTCACCAGAAGGGCCTCCGCGAACCGGGCTAACACCTTTGTTGCGCATCCGGAAGAGCTTGCCAGTCTGGGTTTCAGGCGGAATCCTCAGCTTCACGCGACCGTCCAGTGTCGGCACCTCTAGCTCGCCACCAAGAGTGGCATCAACAATACTGATGGGCACTTCGCAATAAAGGTTGCGGCCATCGCGGGTGAAAATTGAGTGCTCCCGCACTGACATCTGCACGTATAGATCGCCAGAGGGGCCGCCCTCTACACCCATCTCACCTTCGCCGGAAAGCCGAATGCGGTCGCCGGTATCAACGCCTGGTGGCACTTTAACGGAGAGGGTCTTTTCTTCCCGCACTCTGCCCTGGCCTTGGCAGGCCCTACAGGGGTTTTTGATAATCTGGCCGGATCCACGGCATGTGGGACAAGCCTGCTGCACCGCAAAGAAACCCTGCTGCATGCGAACCTGGCCCATACCTTTACAGGTTCCGCAGGTTTCAGGACGAGAACCTTTTTCAGCACCACTGCCGTCACACGTGTCACATTCCCGATGCCCAGGAATGGTAATCTCAACGGTTCTTCCTTTTACGGCCTCTTCAAGATCCAGCTCCAGGGTGTAGCGTAGATCCGAGCCGCGGGTGCTTCGGCCACCGCGACCACCACCACCAAAAATATCGCCAAACACGTCGCCAAAGATATCGGAGAAGTTGCCTCCGCCGCCGCCACCAAATCCGCCACCGGCCTGGCCATCCACTCCGGCATGACCGAACTGATCGTAGGCCGCTCGCTTAGACTCGTCTGCCAATACTTCGTAAGCTGCGCTGGCTTCTTTGAACTTGTTCTCGGCGTCTGCATCTTCTGGGTTACGGTCGGGATGGTACTTCATCGCAAGCTTTCGGTACGCCCGCTTAACTTCTTTCTCGTCCGCGTCCCGGGAAACTCCGAGAATGTCGTAATAATCGCGCTTGGCCATGCTTTAAAACCCTGTTATTTAAACGAGGAAAACGCGGAGCAGCTCCGCGTTTTCCAACTACCTGATGTGCGTCAGAATTACTTCTTTTCGTCGTCTTTAACTTCTTCGAACTCGGCATCCACTGCATCGTCAGCAGACTGGGCTTCTTCCTGCCCACCAGCTTGCTCTGCCTGGCCTTCCTCTTCTGCGTACATCTTCTGAGCCAGCTCTGAAGAAGCCTCGGTCAGCTTCTGAGTCTTGGCTTCAATGTCGTCCTTATCGGAGCCAGTCAGTGCTTCTTCCAGCTCACTTATAGACGCTTCAATAGATTCTTTCTCGCTCTCACTGACCTTGTCGGCAGCTTCTTTAAGGGTCTTGCGCACAGTGTGAACCATGGCGTCGCCCTGGTTGCGAACCTGAACCAGCTCTTCAAACTTGCGATCTTCGTCGGCGTTTGCCTCAGCATCCTGAACCATCTTCTCGATTTCATCGTCGTTCAGGCCGGAAGAGGCCTTGATCACGATGGACTGCTCTTTGCCGGTAGCCTTGTCTTTCGCAGACACGTTCAGAATACCGTTAGCATCGATATCGAAGGTTACTTCGATTTGTGGCACACCGCGCGAAGCGGGCGGAATGTCGGCCAAGTCAAAACGACCCAGGGACTTGTTCTGCGTCGCCTGCTTGCGCTCACCCTGAACAACGTGAATGGTGACTGCCGTCTGGTTGTCGTCTGCAGTAGAAAAGGTCTGCGACTTCTTGGTCGGAATCGTCGTGTTCTTGTCGATTACCGGTGTGGCAACGCCACCCATGGTTTCGATACCCAAGGTCAGCGGAGTCACGTCCAGAAGCAGTACATCTTTTACATCACCAGAAAGTACGGCCGCCTGAATCGCAGCGCCCATGGCAACAGCTTCGTCCGGGTTCACGTCTTTACGGGCTTCTTTGCCAAAGAACTCTTTCACTTTTTCCTGAACCATCGGCATACGGGTCTGCCCACCAACCAGGATTACCTCGTCGATTTCTTCAATCTTCAGACCAGAATCCTTCAGGGCAACCTTACAAGGCTCAAGGCTGCGCTGAACCAGATCTTCAACCAGCGACTCAAGCTTTGCGCGGGTCAACTTGACGTTCATGTGCTTGGGGCCGCTGGCATCTGCTGTGATGTACGGCAGATTAACGTCGGTCTGCTGGCTGCTAGAAAGCTCAATTTTGGCTTTCTCACCGGCTTCTTTCAGACGTTGCATGGCCAGAGAGTCACCGCGCAGATCGATACCGCTGTCCTTCTTGAACTGATCGGCCAAGAATTCGATGATTTTCATATCGAAATCTTCACCACCCAAGAAGGTGTCGCCGTTGGTCGCCAGCACTTCGAATTGGTGCTCGCCGTCCACATCCGCAATTTCGATGATGGAAAGGTCGAAGGTACCGCCACCCAGGTCGTATACCGCTATGGTGCGATCGCCGCCTTTCTTGTCCATGCCATAAGCCAAGGCTGCAGCAGTCGGCTCGTTGATGATGCGCTTTACTTCCAGGCCGGCAATTCTGCCCGCATCTTTGGTGGCTTGGCGCTGACTGTCGTTGAAGTAAGCCGGCACGGTAATAACCGCTTCGGTCACTTTCTCGCCCAGATAATCTTCCGCAGTCTTCTTCATCTTTTTCAGAATTTCTGCAGACACCTGCGGTGGCGCCATTTTCTCGCCTTTCACCTCTACCCAAGCATCGCCGTTATCTGCGCCAGCGATCTTATAGGGAACCATTTTAATGTCTTTCTGCACAACGTCATCTTTAAAGCGACGACCGATCAGGCGCTTAATAGCGTAGATCGTGTTCTCAGGGTTGGTAACCGCCTGACGCTTGGCTGATTGGCCAACCAGTATTTCGCCATCATCGGTGTAAGCGATGATGGACGGGGTGGTGCGATCACCCTCTGCGTTTTCAATAACCCGGACTTTGTCCCCATCCATGATGGCAACACACGAGTTAGTCGTTCCAAGGTCGATACCGATAATCTTGCTCATTGATTCGCTCCCGTTCTTCTGAATACTGTTCTTAATAGTTGTCCGGAGATATTTAGTCCGGCTGATTCTGTTTAATGGCTATATTGGCGCTTTCGCTGATTTTTCAAGCCTGCTCATCAATTTTTGGTGCACCTTGAGCCTTCGCGACCATTACCATTGCCGGCCGTACCACTCTCCCGTTCAGCAGATAGCCTTTCTGTACCACCGCCACCACACTGTTCGGCTCAGCATTCGGGGCTGGCACCATAGACATGGCCTCGTGCTGCTGGGGGTCGAATGGCTCACCCAGCGGGCTCAGCGGCTCGACGTTAAATTTCTTGAGGCTCGACACAAACAGGCCGAGCGTCATCTCCACACCCTGGCGGATAGAAGCCACCAACTCACCAGCGCTTTCCTGGCCTTCGGTGCTTTCAACCGCCTTCTCAAGACTGTCTGCTACAGGGAGCAATTCTTTGACGAATTTTTCCAACGCAAACTTATGCGCCTTCTCAACATCCATCTCTGCCCGGCGACGCACATTCTGCATCTCCGCTTGGTATCGCAACATCTGCTCCTGGGCGTCCTGCAGCTGTGCTTTTAGCGCATCCAGCTCGGAAACTTCCTCTTCCTGCTCGCCCGGCTGCACTTCCTCTGCGGCCGCCGCAGCGGCATCTTTCAATTCATCTACCTGTTCATTGCGGTTTTCATCGGTGCTCATGACTACTCCTGCCAGATCTTCGGTGGCCGGCTAAAACGCGACCAATTGAACATAGGCTCCGGCCACCCAGAGCCGGAAGAACGTTATTGCGAACCGTTATGGGGTTGGCAGCTCAAGTTTCAACCATCAAAGCCTGCATTCCTGAAGAAAATCCCGCCAATATGTTTGCAAACCTGAAAAACCCTGTATATATTCACAGGAACTGTATGAACGAACAGTACATTTTGAATGGCGGAGGGTTTCTGCATGCTCACACAGCTCACAGTTTCGAACTACGCAATCGCCGAAAGGGTCGAATTGCACTTCAGTAAGGGCATGACAGCTCTCACGGGCGAAACGGGTGCGGGCAAGTCCATCGTGCTGGATGCCCTGGGGCTGGCCATGGGCGGACGCGCCGATGCAGGTGCTGTTCGCCACGGCGCCAAACGCGCAGACATCACCGCAACGTTTGATGTTTCCGGTATTGCGGAAGCACTGCAATGGCTAGAAAACCACGAACTAGATGACGACAGCGACTGCATTCTGCGCCGAGTTATCAGTAAAGATGGGCGTTCACGGGCCTACATTAATGGTCAGCCCTGCCCCCTTGCCCACCTGAAAGATCTGGGCGGGCTACTGATGGATATTCACAGCCAGCATCAACACCAGTCGCTGCTACGCAAAGAAACCCACCGCAAACTGATCGATGAGTTTGCTAGCGCCGAAGAGCTCGCCGGCGAGACCCGTGAGGCGTGGAAGGCCTGGAATCAAATCCGTACAAAACTGATCGAACGCCAACAAAACGCAGAAGAGTCGGAAGCCAAGCTGCAACTATTGCGCTACCAAGTAGAAGAGCTTGACCGCCTGGCGCTTGAAGCCGGCGAACAGGAACAACTTGAAAAAGAACAAGCACAACTGAGCCAGGCCGATGCAATTCTTCACAGCAGCCATCACGCCGCGCTGCTGTGCACTGAAGACGAAACCAATGCCGCAGGACTGCTGCGACAAGCGTTGCAGCAACTGGAGCAACTTCCGGTTGAAGTACCCGCGCTGGCCGACACTATCCAGATGCTGAGGGAAGCCCAGATTCAGATCAGCGAAGCGGGCGATAACCTTCGCCATTTTGTGGATGACTATGAAGCAGACCCAGCACGCCTGACAGAAGTTGAAGAAAGACTGAGTGCCATTTACCAGATGGCGCGCAAGCACCGCATCAACCCGGAGGAACTAACAGAGTTTCATAAACGGCAAAACGCTGAGCTGGCAGAGCTAGATGGCGGCGAAGGTAGCCTTGAAAAACTTGAAGAGGAGCTGGAAAGCCAGCGCAAAGGCTTTGATGAGCTAGCCACCAAGCTTTCCGAAACCCGAGCCAAAGCGGCAGTGGAATTAGATCAGCGCATTGCCGGCGAACTGGCCCACCTGAGCATGCCGGCGGTTCAGTTTGTTACCCATCTGAATCGCAACGCCAAGGACGAACCGGCACCACACGGGCTGGAAGACATCGAATTTTTGGTAAGCGCTAACCCCGGGCAGCCAGCAAGACCTCTTGCCAAAGTCGCTTCCGGCGGCGAACTGTCGCGAATCAGCCTGGCAATTCAGGTAGTGGTCGCGCAGACATCCACAACCCCCACCCTGATATTTGACGAAGTAGATGTCGGCATAGGCGGTGGTACCGCCGAGGTAGTTGGCAAACTACTGCGCTCGCTGGGAGACAATGGCCAGGTTATCTGCGTGACCCACTTGCCACAGGTTGCCGCTCAATGTCATCAGCACCTTTTTGTCAGTAAATTCACCCAGCAGGACGCGACTTTCTCAAAAATCGAATCCCTAGATGACCAAGGAAGAATCGGTGAAGTTGCAAGAATGCTGGGCGGCGTGGATATGACCGAACATACCATCGCCCACGCTACAGAAATGTTTTCCAAAGGACAGGCGACCCACCACTGATCTGATAGTGGTAACCACTTCCCCCTCTCGACCCTGAGAGCTATTGGGGCAGGCTTAGCAGCCTGCCCCTTTTTTATTCAGCTGCTCACTCTAAGGGCTTACGACTTGATAGGCTTAACGTAGAGAATCAAGCTGTGCTCGACAATTTCGTAGCCGTGTTCTTTGGCTATTATTTGCTGACGCTCCTCAATCACATCGTCAACAAACTCGATTACCTGCCCTGTCTGGGTACAAACCATGTGATCATGGTGATCTTCGCCCGCCATTTCGAATACAGCGTGGCCGCCTTCAAAATTATGGCGCAACACTAGACCCGCGGTCTCAAATTGGGTCAACACCCGGTACACGGTGGCCAGCCCCACATCATCGTTCTGATCCAGGAGTCTTTTGTAAAGATCCTCTGCACTGAGATGATGATCCTTGGCATTTTCCAGGATATTGAAGATTTTCACTCTTGGCAGAGTTACTTTGAGACCGACTTTTCTTAATTCGGCGTTTTCAGATGACATGTTACTATTCACTCTTTGGTGTGCCTCACGGCTTCCGGTATGATGAAGCCGCCTTTTAACGGTTAACCCGTGCCACACCTGCCCTTGGCAGGCGATTTCAAGATAGAGGATTTCCTCCGGCGATGCAAAAGCTCACAGCTCTCATTCTCACTCTGGTTCTATCCGGTTGTGCTTTCCCGGGCGTTTACAAGATCAACGTCCAGCAAGGCAATATTGTTACCGATGAAGAGTTGACCAAACTCAACGAAGGCATGCCTCGCAGCCAGGTTCAGGCGCTACTCGGTAGCCCTTTGATGCTGAACCCAGTTGACGATTCTCGCGAATACTACGTTTATACGTTTCAGCGCCGCGGTGGCGATATCAAAGAGCAACGCATCATCGTGCACTACAACGACGACCTTTACTCCCACTACGAAGCACAGCTTCTGGAAGAAACGCCCGCTTACTGATCCGATTCGGATTTCTTTTTGGCCCGATTTAGGCGCGCCTGCTTCGGGTCAACCTGGAGTGGGCGATACAGCTCTACCCGATCGCCATCGCGCAATTCATGATCAGCGGGACGTTTAATAATCTTGCCAAATATCCCCATATCGATCGAATCCGCATCGATCTCCGGGAAAATCGCAGCGATACCTGACAACTTAACTGCTTCAATTGCCGCTGTACCTTCCGGCACCTGCACAGGAACGATTTCCTGCTTGTCTGGCCGAGCGTAAGCCACCTCAACCAGCGGCATCAGGCACCTCCCGTGTAGATATCATCAGCACGACGGCAAAATGCATCTACCATGGTGGTGGCCGCCTGATTGAACACAGGCCCGAAGGTCATACGCGAAAAAGTGCCTGAGAACTCAAACTCCAAGGTAAGGATGACCTTGCACGCATTTTCGTCCAGCGCCTTGAAGTGCCAACGCCCAGTAAGGGTTCGAAACGGCCCATCTACCAGGCTCATCTCAATAGCATCTGGCATCAGCAGCTGGTTGCGGGTGGTAAGCGTGTGGCGCACGCCTCCCTTGGCTATTTCCAGCGAAGCCATAATCTGCTTCGGATCCTGCTGGTGAATCTTCGCACTCGCGCACCAAGGAAGGAACTCGGGATAACGGGCAATGTCATTGACTAGGTGAAACATGCGCTCGGCAGAGTGCATAACAAGGGCTGTTTTATCAATCTGATGGGCCATCTGAACCGGTTGTCCTGCTTACAAACATGCTTTAAGACAGACTGCAGGTTTTTGAAGCACACACATGCCTGCAATCAAACACTATGATAAAGGATATCGTCGTCTTTAGGGGCATCTTCAGGGGGCGATGGCTGCTCACTCGCAGGCGCCTGATCCGCCGGGAGCAACTCTCCTGACTCGTCATCTCTCGCTTCGGAAGAGGCGTCGCCCTCCTCCTGCAAAACCCTGCTCGGCGCTGGCTCGCACCAGAATGCCTCGCTGCCGCTGTCGCACAGATTTACCAAAGAGGCTGCGGTGTAATGAATACCGATGTAGACAACAACCAAAGGCAGCACTAGGCGCATAACCCAGAACCAAATTGTACTAAAGAGCTTGGGCGCCGCCCCGACCATCGTTTTAGAGAGGTTGCGCGTGAGGCACCAGCCAATAAATATCGCGATTAGAATCGCCACCAAGGGAATCATCAACCCACCGGTTACCAATTCCATCCACCTAAAAACCGTTGCGCCACCTACGCGATATTCAGCCCACACATTGAACGACAACAGAGACGCCAAGCCAGCGAGCCAAACCACCAAGCCCATCAAAAATACCGAGAGTCCACGAGGCGCTCCCGTCCACTCACGAAACCAACCCACAACCGGCTCCAATAATGCCAGTGCGGTGGCCCACACAATCATGACCACCATGACAAAGGTCGTCGCGATAACAAACTGGCTCGCGGGGAGCTCGGCAAGCGCGAGAGGAAGCGAAACGAATAACAAACTGAACCCACGCTCGCCGTCAAACACGCCACCTTCCATTGCCATGGAAAAAATCATCAACCCGGCCAAAATCGCGACCAGCGTATCCATCAGCACAACTGCGAGAATGGACCGTTTAAGCTGCGTGTCCGGTGTGGTGTACGCGCCCAGAACGGCCCACACACCCATACCCAAACCCAAAGTAAAAAATGCATGAAACAGTGCCGCCCTCAGGCTTGCCCATGAAAGATCCTGAGGGTGCATCTCAAGAATCTGACTGACAGCTCCGTCAATTCGACCGTACCAAGCCGTAAGCCCAAAAAGTGCTAGCAGGAGTACCAAGGTGCCCGGCACGACAATTCTAAACGCCCGCTCAAGACCGCCGACCACGCCTTGCCCAGACACCCACAGCACCATGGCCAAAAAGAAAGCATGCCAGCCCATGAACACACGGAACTCTCTCGGGTCAGAAACTAACCCTGCAAGAATTTCGGTGGCTTCCGCCTGACCCGCACCGGAAAACCGACCCATCGCACCGAAGAACACATAGGCCAGCGCAATGGCCCCAAATACCGCGGTAAACGACAGCACCAATAAAGCACCCAGTATGCTGAGCCGGCCCACAGCCATCCAAGCTCTTGAACTTTTTGCGCTGCGAATCAAACCATCCATTGCCAATATAATGCCATGGCGGGCATAACGGCCAATAGCGGCCTCGGTAACCATTAAGGGCAAAGTGACCAATAAAAGACAGGCGAGATACAGCAGAATAAACAGCCCGCCACCGTGCAGACTTGCCAAATAAGGAAACTGCCACAGGTTAGCCAGCCCAACAGTTGCGCCCACTGCAGCCCAGAAAAAGGTTGATTTATGGGTAAACGACCCGATAGATGTCTGGTACGGCGTCGGCATTTTTGCCCCTGAAAAGTGTCGAAGTCGATATTGTAGCCGAAGGACTCCTTCACGCACGAGCCAGGCACGCCATTGAAGGCCATTTCGTGACCAGTCTGGCACTACTGAGCTACAATGCCCGTTTTGCCGACCCGCACCCGGTCGGCCCGTTCATTCGTCCGAACTCGGATAACTGATTCATGAGCAAGAAAAAACCCGGTACGCCTAGCGGTACCATCGCCCTCAACAAGAAGGCGAAGCACGAATACCATATAGAGGAACGCTTCGAAGCGGGAATGGTCTTGCTTGGCTGGGAAGTAAAATCGCTGCGGGCCGGCAAAGCCCAGATAACCGAAGCCTATGTATTGCTGAAGGACGGTGAAGCTTTCCTGCTGGGCGGGCACTTTCAGCCCCTTACCCAAGCATCCACCCACGTTATTGCCGACCCCACCCGCACCCGAAAGCTGCTGCTGCACGCCAAAGAACTGGCCAAGCTGATCGGGGAAACCAGCCAGGCCGGCCAAACCTGCGTGCCCCTGGCGCTGTATTGGAAAAAGAACAAAGTGAAGTGCGAAATCGCCTTGGTGAAAGGCAAGAAGCTGTTCGACAAGCGCGCCACCGAGAAAGAACGGGATTGGGATCGCCAGAAACAGCGCATTCTGCGTGTCGCCAACAACTGACCGGTGCACCGCTCAGGGAGGGTTTATGTCACCAAATCAATCACCAATGTCCGCTGTCGACCGCGCTTGGCTGCGAATGGAAACCCCGCAAAACCCCATGATGATCTGCGGGGTATGGGCCCTAGAGAGCGGCGTTTCCATGAACCGTTTCAGGAGAACATGAACCAACTGAAACGATCTTATCAGGCCCAGGTCACCTACAGCCTTCTTGATATCCTCGGTCGCGGCCCGGATATTCTTGAGCGGCGGGCTCTCGACCTGCTCAGCAACAAAGCGTCTGCTGTACTGACCAACGTGCCAGGACCGAAAGAGCCACTTTATCTGGCGGGCAGACACGAGAGCATAAAGCGCCAGGCAATCTGAGAAACAGAGGGGCTTACAAGCCTGCCTGTGCAAAACAGCAACAAAGAAGCCTTGAAGTCGAGCGACCCGCCCACATATACTGTGAGTAAGGGGACGACATGGCTTCGACGCTGGTGGCGAACCCTTGGGTGCATGTCGAGAGGGCAGCCAATCTCGTTAATCCAAAGCTGCAATGCAATAGTCGCAAACGATAACGACTACTCCGTACAACTAGCAGCGTAAGCTGCTTTGTACCGTCCTGACTGGGTCGCCCGTAGCCCAGAGCTACATCTCAGGACGTCATCGCTTACGGGATGCTCCGTTGTCCAGAGTTCACTGGCTAACGGCTAAGATCTAAAGAACTCGCCTTTTGCACCCTGGCCTTTGGGTCGCTCGAGGTTAAATCAATAAAAGGACATAAACATGTAGATCTCAAGGCATAGTACTGGCGGACGCGGGTTCAATTCCCGCCGTCTCCACCAACCACGAGAGAAAAGCCCCTGATTTCAGGGGCTTTTTTCGTTATAAAACACCACTCTTGAGTGGTCGCATTGCACCATACATACCCTTCCTCTAAGCTCCCTAACTAACTGTTTTCGAACTTTACCCACCGCGGCGACAAAGTTTGTCGCGTCGTTGCGTGCCCTGATCAAAACTTTAGTAACGAGATACCCAAGAGGGAAACAATGCACAACACGGAACAGCAATTCCTCAAAGCCCTGGACGACAAACTCTGGAAAGCCGCTGACAAGCTCCGTGCCAACCTAGACGCAGCCAACTACAAGCACGTAGTTTTGGGCCTGATCTTCCTCAAGTACGTGTCTGACTCCTTCGAGGAGCGCCAGGAAGAGTTGCTAGCGTTGTTCAAGACCGACAGCGACGACAACATCTACTACATGCCCCGAGAAGACTTCGACGGCGACGAGGAATACCAGCAGGCGCTGATTGAAGAGTTGGAAGTGTTAGATTACTACCGTGAAGCCAACGTGTTCTGGGTACCCAAACCCGCCCGCTGGAACACCCTGAAAGAAAAAGCCGTGCTCCCCGTAGGCACTGTTCTCTGGCAAGACGATGTTGGCAATGATGTAAAACTGCGTTCCGTCTCCTGGCTGATCGACAACGCCCTGGAAGACATCGAAAAGAGCAACACCAAGCTCAAAGGCATTCTTAACCGAATCAGCCAGTACCAGCTGGAAAACGACAAGCTGCTGGGCCTGATCAACACCTTCTCTGACACCTCCTTCACCAAACCGATTTTTGAAGGCGAAAAGCTGGAGCTGCAAAGCAAAGACATCCTCGGCCATGTGTACGAATACTTTTTAGGCCAGTTCGCCCTGGCTGAAGGCAAGCAGGGCGGCCAGTATTACACGCCAAAAAGCATCGTCACCCTGATTGTTGAAATGTTGCAGCCCTATTCCGGCCGCGTGTACGACCCGGCTATGGGCTCGGGCGGATTTTTCGTTTCCAGCGACAAGTTCATTGAAGAACACGCCAGCGAGCAGCACTACGATGCTGCCGAACAGAAAAAGCACATTTCCGTATACGGGCAGGAGTCCAACCCCACTACCTGGAAGCTGGCCGCCATGAACATGGCCATACGGGGCATCGACTTCAACTTCGGCAAGAAAAACGCCGACACCTTTCTGGACGATCAACACCCAGACCTGCGCGCCGATTTTGTGATGGCCAACCCGCCCTTCAACATCAAAGACTGGTGGAACGAATCGCTGGCGGAAGATACCCGCTGGAAATACGGCACGCCACCCAAGGGCAACGCCAACTTCGGCTGGATGCAACACATGCTACACCACCTGGCACCCACCGGCAGCATGGCTCTGTTGCTGGCCAACGGCTCAATGAGTTCCAACACCAATAACGAAGGTGAAATCCGCAAGCGCCTGATAGAAGAAGACCTGGTGGAATGCATGGTCGCCCTGCCCGGCCAACTGTTCACCAACACCCAGATCCCGGCCTGCATCTGGTTCCTGACCAAGAATAAAGCTCCCCTCTCCCCCAGCGGGAGAGGGGTTGGGGGAGAGGGGGAAAAACGCAACCGCCAGAAAGAGCTGCTATTCATCGACGCCCGCAACCTCGGCTTTATGCGTGACCGGGTACTGCGGGACTTCACCGTTGATGACATCGCCAAAATCGCCGACACCTTCCACGCCTGGCAGCAGGGTGAAGGCTACGAGGATATGGCGGGCTTCTGCAAATCCGCCAGCCTGGAAGAGATCAAAAAGCACGACTTTGTGCTGACACCGGGGCGGTATGTGGGTGCCCGAGAGCAAGAAGACGATGGCGAGCCCTTTGCTGAGAAGATGACCCGTTTAAACGGGCAGCTGCGGCAGCAGTTTGCGGAGAGCGACCGGCTGGAAGCCGAGATTAAGCGAAATATTGGGGGGCTAGGGTATGAGCTCTGAATGGAGAGAGTATTCGCTTCTAGACATATATGACGTTACCAATGGCTTGAATAAGGGCAGAAAGGAGTTCGGTTTCGGCTATCCTTTCCTTACCTTCAAAGAAGTGTTTTATAACTACTTCGTTCCAGAAGAGCTCACTAGCTTAGCAAATACAAATACGAAAGAACGACACAAATGCTCCGTTCGGACTGGCGACGTTTTCATTACTCGAACCAGCGAAACTTTTGACGAGCTTGGCATGAGCTGTGTGGCAACTAAAGACTACCCTGACGCGTCATTTAATGGGTTTTGCAAACGTCTAAGACCGAACGGATCGGTAGAAATCGACGCTAGATATTCGGCCTTTTTCTTTAACAGCCCAGGGTTTCGGCAACAAGTTCTGAGTCTTGCCAACATGTCAACGCGAGCAAGCCTCAATAATGACATGCTAAAAAGCCTGACCGTCAAATTGCCACCGCTAGACGTTCAACAAGGTATCGCGAAAGTTCTGGCCGATTTGCACGACAAAATCCAACTCAACCACCATCTCAACCAAACCCTCGAAGAAATAGCTCAAGCCATCTTCAAAAGCTGGTTTGTCGATTTCGAGCCGGTCAAAGCTAAGATCGCCGCACTGGACGCCGGCGGCAGCGAAGAAGACGCCCTGCTCGCCGCCATGCAGGTCATTACCGGTGACGCGCAGGAATGCGCCAATGCCAAAGAAGGCAGTGCGCCTGGGGCGGCCACCGGAGGCAAGCTGGCCCGCCTCCAGGCCGAACAGCCCGAGCAATACGCCGAACTTCGCGCCACCGCCGAGCTGTTTCCGTCGGCTATGCAGCATAGTGAGTTGGGTGAGATTCCGGAGGGGTGGAGTGTTGCCCCAATATCTGATTTTGGGAAAGTTGTATGTGGCAAAACTCCATCAAAACAGAAGCCAGAGTTCTATGGCAGCGATATCCCGTTCATCAAGATTCCCGATATGCATGGAAACATGTTCGCCACTAAAACTGGCGACCACCTGAGCTCTAAAGGTGCGGCCTCTCAATCAAAAAAAGCGATTTCGAAAGGAAGTATTTGTGTTAGCTGCATAGCAACAGTGGGGCAAGTGGTAATTGCAACCGAAGAGAGTCATACAAATCAGCAAATTAACAGCATCGTCCCTCTTGAGGAATACTACACACCTTATCTGTATTTTCGGATGGGATCACTTTACAAAGATCTCCACGATTTGGCCAGTGGAGGGAGCGCCACACTGAACCTGAACACTGGCAGCTTCTCCCGAATACAGATATTGATGCCTTCAGAAGAACTTCTCGATAGCTACGGCAAATATTCATCTGTTTTATTGGGCGGTATTCTTAATAACGTGAAGGAAGCGCAGACTTTAGGCACTTTAAGGGACAACCTTTTGCCCAAACTCCTTTCCGGTGCGCTCTCAGCATCAGAAGCTGAATCTGAGTTAGCTGAAATCGAGGAAGCAGCCAATGTTTAAAATCGATGCAGCCGCCAACCGCATAAAACCACTGGAAGTAAAACGTTTCACCGACCTCGGCTTTACCGAACGCAAACATCTACAAGAGTGGCTGGAAAACTACCCCCAAGCGCTATCTCCGGGCGAAGGTGACGAGCTACTGATCATCCAGAAAGAATTCGACGGTTTCGATGACACCCGCGAGCGGCTTGATCTACTTGCCATCGATAAAGACGGCAACCTGGTCATCATCGAAAACAAACTCGATGACAGCGGCCGGGATGTAGTGTGGCAAGCACTCAAATACGCCAGTTACTGCGCCAACCTGAAAAAGCAGCAAGTGGTTGAGATTTTTCAGCGCTACCTTAACCAAAAAGCGCAGTTGGAAGGCGCAGAGCCCGCCAATGCTGAGAAAGTTCTGTTGGAATTTCTGCAAGCGGATGATTTACAGTCCGTGCAGCTGAACACCCTGAAAAGCCAGCGTCTGATTCTGGTGGCCGCCCACTATCGTAAGGAAGTCACCAACACCGTGCTATGGCTTAGCCAGTTCGGCGTTATTTGCCAGTGTTTCAAGGTAACGCCCTACCAGGCCGGCGCAGAATTATTCTTAAACGTGGAGCAGATAATCCCCACGCCAGAAGCGGCAGACTTCATGATCGGCATGATGGCTAAAGAAGCCGAAGAAAAGAGTGCCAGCCACGAGCAGCTTAATAGCCACCGACTGCGGCTGGCCTTCTGGGAGCAAGCACTGGATGCATTCAGTCACAGTAGCTGTAGCCTCTATAACAACATCAGCCCGAACAAAGACCACTGGCTATCGGCTGGCTCCGGGCTATCTGCAATGGTATTTAACCTAATCTTCAGCAAAAACGAAGTGCGGGTGGAGTTCTACATGTCACGTTCGCAAGCTGAAGTAAATCAGTTCGCATTTGATCGGTTGGAAAACCAGAAGGCACACATCGAAACAAAATTTGGCGCCGCGCTTACCTGGCAGCCACTGCCTAATCGAAAAGCCTGCCGAATCGTCTTTGCCAAACCGGTCAACGGCTACGACAAGGCGAACTGGCCAGAAATGATCCAATGGCTGGTGGAGCATATGGTACAACTGGAGCAAGCCCTTAGCGGCCCGCTGGAGAAGATTCGGCATCAGTTGAAAAACACTGATCTGAGCGGTGGACAAACTGACCAGGACACGGAACTGCTAAGCGATTCTTAGGAGTTCGCCAAAATGGTAGCCGCCATAAAGGAAATTACCGCCGAGCCATTTATATGAACAAAACGCTGACTCCGGAAAACATAATCGACTGGCTCTCTGACCTTACAGAGTCTGCCGAACTTGAATGCAAACTTGCAGGCGGCCGAGATGGCAAAGGCGCCCTACCCAAAGATTTCTGGGAGACCTACAGTGCGTTTGCCAATACCCATGGTGGCCTGGTGGTGCTAGGCCTCAGGGAGAAACCCAGGGGGCGCTTCAATATTGAAGGCGTGCAGCAAACGGAAAAGGTGATAACGGATCTGTTCAATACCCTGAACAACCCCAGCAAAGTCAGCGCGAACCTGCTTCAGGATTCAGACGTTGAGGTACTGAATGTAGAAGGGCAATCGATTATTAAGATTTCCGTGCCGCAAGCCTCACGAAAGCAAAAACCTGTTTATCTGGGAAGCACGCCGTTCAATCGGAACACCTTCCGCCGGCTGCATGAAGGCGACCGGGCTTGCGACGATGAAGCCGTAAAACGAATGTTGGCGGAGCAGGTCGAAGACGATCGCGACAGCAAGCTCCTTACAGGTTTTGGCTGGAACGACATCGACAAGCAGAGCCTTAGCGTTTACCGGCAGATGCTGAAAGACACCAAACCAGGGCATCCGTTCCTTGATCACGATGATTTCGGGCTATTAAAGAAACTGCACGGATGGCGTAAAGATCGTCAGACCGGAGAGGAAGGCCTGACACTTGCCGGCGTGCTGATGTTTGGAACATGGGATGCCATCCAAGAAGCGGCACCGCACTACTTTGTGGACTATCAGGAGCGCCCGGAAGCAAAAACAGAGTTGCGCTGGGTTGACCGCCTTGTGCCCGACGGCACCTGGTCCGGAAACCTTTTTGACTTCTACCGCATTGTTTACCGCAAACTAACCAACCCAGACACCCTGAAAGTCCCTTTCCGCCTGAAGTCTGGCCAAAGGCGAGATGACACCCCTATTCACGAGGCCATTCGGGAAGCACTGGTAAATACACTGGTGCATGCAGACTTCTCGGGGCGGGTATCGGTACTGGTGGTGAAGCGCCCAGACATGCTCGGTTTCCGGAACCCGGGCGACATGCGAATTCCGTTGGACAGAGCAGTCAAGGGCGGCGAATCAGATTGCCGCAACCGGATTATGCACCAGATGTTCCTGATGATCGGGCTGGGTGAGCGAGCCGGCTCCGGCATACCCAAAATTTACAGTGGCTGGAATTGGCGCCATTGGCGTCGCCCAGCTCTTTATGAGATCGACGAACCCCCGCAAACGCTGCTGGAGCTGAGAATGCTGGAGCTGATGCCGGAGGAAATTCAACAGCAGCTCGAAGACCGATTTGGCGAGTCTTACAGAACTCTCCCAAGGCTGGAGCGTCTGATTCTTGCCACTGCAGCCACCGAGCAAGTGGTATCACACGGCCGTATTTCGGAAATCACCACCGATCACTCTCACGACGTCACCTTGGCGCTGCAATCGCTAGTTAAGCAGTCAATGTTCGAAACCAACGGCCGTGGCCGAGGTGCGGTTTACCATCTCCCGGGAGCGGGCATACCCACCCCAGAACAAGTATTCGGGGTGCCCATAGGTTCAGACCAGGACGCAGTCGTAGATTTATCAGCCAGCGACACCAGCTACTCCGGCGATAAGGCAGCTTACTCCGGCGACAAGCAAAGCTACTCCGGTGATAAGCAGACCTACTCCGGCGATAAGAGCTTTAGGGTGGATAACAGAGTTGCCTTCTCCGGCGATAGCGAATTGGCTACAGATCACCGTGATCAATTCGGGCGATTGATTTCACCCGCATTGAAGGCGCCGGCCATCCATGATCTGGAGAACCTTGCACCAGACTTCTACGCAAGGCTCAAATCGGTCGCAGAGCCGTCCGCCACCAGTAAACGCCTGGACCCGGAAACCATGCGTGCAACTATTTTGCAGCTCTGCGTTGGGCATTACGTAACCCGATCCTGCCTTGCTGAACTCCTGAACCGGACGGCTGATACGCTGCGACACCAGTATTTGGGTACGATGATAGATGACAAGTCACTGACGCTGGCGTTTCCACAAACGCCGAATGACAAGCGGCAAGCCTACATTACGACAAGCTCCTTGCAGGAAATCCAAAGGTAAGAAACCGAGAAGGTAGTACGGTATGACTGAAGATCAGCTGGAACAACAATGCCTGGCGTGGTTTGCTGTGGGTGGCTGGGAAGTTGCCCACGGGCCTGATCTCGCACCGGATGGCCCGTCACCGGAGCGGGCCGATTACCGACAAGTATTGTTGCTGGCTGATCTTGAGGCGGCCATCCGCCGCATTAACCCTCACTTGCCCCAGAGCGCCGTGGAGCAAGCGGTGGATGTGGTGCGCAAACCGCAAAGCCTGGATGTGGCGATCAGCAACCGCGCCTTCCATCGACTGTTGTTGGATGGCGTACCGGTTGAATACAAGCTGCCCAGAGCGTCCAATAGTGAGCCCGACAGGGTGGTTCACGATCAGGCGTTTCTGGTGGACTTCGGCGACGTGACCGCCAACCGCTTTCGCGCCATCAACCAGTTCACCCTCGAAGGCTCCAAACAGCTTCGCCGGCCCGATATTATTTGCTTCATTAACGGCCTACCGCTGGCGGTGCTGGAGCTAAAAAGCCCCGGTGCTGAGAATGTCGATATTTGGGATGCCTTCAACCAGATTCAGACCTACAAAGACGAAGTCACCGACCTGTTCGCCTACAACGAAGCCGCTATCATTAGTGACGGCTACCTTGCCCGCGTGGGCTCGCTCACCGCCAGCCAAGAGCGTTACATGCCCTGGCGCACCATCAAGGACGAAGACGACAAGCCGCTATTAGAATGGCAGCTGGAAACCATGGTGCGCGGCTTTTTCAACCGTGCGCTGTTCCTGGATTACATCCGTTACTTTGTAATTTTCGAAACCGATGCCGAAAAACTAATCAAGAAGATTGCCGGCTACCACCAATTCCATGCCGTGCGTGAAGCAGTGCGGGCCACGGTGGTTGCCGCCCAGGATATGAGTGGCGGTGGCATCGGCGAAAAACGCGCCACTTACGGTGACGAAGTAGTGCCCGGTAGCAAGAAAGCCGGTGTGGTATGGCATACCTAGGGTTCTGGCAAAAGCATTTCTATGTGCTGTTACGCCGGCAAGCTGCTGCAACAGCCAGAAATGAACAATCCCACCTTGGTTGTGGTCACTGACCGCAACGACCTTGACGGCCAGCTTTTTGCCACCTTCAGCGCCGCCAAAGAACTGCTTAAACAGGAACCGGTGCAGGCAGAAGACCGGGATACATTACGCCAACTGCTGGCGGAACGAGAATCCGGCGGGATCATCTTCACCACGGTGCAAAAGTTTGCTTTGCTGAATGACGAAAGCGGCCACCCTATTTTGAACGATCGCCATAACATCGTGGTGATCTCAGACGAGGCCCACCGCAGTCAGTACGGCCTGAAAGCGACACTCAAGAAAGACGGCACCTACAAGTTCGGCTACGCCCGCCACATGCGCGATGCCTTGCCTAATGCGTCATTCATCGGCTTTACTGGCACCCCTATCGAAAACGAAGACAAGGACACCCGCGCCGTATTCGGCGATTACGTGTCCATCTACGATATTCAGGATGCGGTCGACGATGGCGCAACCGTGCCTATCTACTATGAATCACGCCTGGCCAAACTCGACATCAACCACGAAGCCATCGAGGCGCTGTCTGACCAGGTAGAGGAAGTGGTAGAAGACGATGAGGACGTTGGCAGCCGGGAGAAAACCAAGGGCGAATGGAGCCGGTTGGAAAAACTGGTGGGCGCCGGCCCGCGCTTGGAACAGGTAGCGGAAGATCTGGTCAAGCACTTCGAAACCCGCAACAGCACCATCGACGGCAAGGCCATGATTGTCGCCATGAGCCGCGAGATTGCTGCGCACCTGTATAACGAGCTCGTCGCCCTGCGCCCGGAGTGGCACGACGATGACCCGGAGAAAGGCGCTATCAAAGTTGTGATGACCGGCTCAAGCTGGTGATCGTGCGGGATATGTGGCTGACCGGTTTCGATGCGCCCTGCTGCCACACCATGTATGTGGACAAGCCCATGAAGGGCCACAATTTGATGCAGGCCATTGCCCGGGTAAACCGTGTGTTCAAAGACAAACCCGGCGGCCTGGTGGTGGACTACATCGGCATTGCCAACGAGCTCAAGCTGGCCCTGAAAACCTACACCGATGCCAACTACATTCTGGGCCTAGAAGACGGTAAGAAGCGCTTTCTGGATACCGTGCTGGCCATGAATAAGGCGTTCTCCCTTTGCGCCACGTTGGATGAAGCCCAGGCGCTGCAAAAAGAAGTGGCCTTCCTGTCCCAGGTGAAAACCGCGATTACCAAATTCACCAGCGTGGACAAGAAGCTAACAGAGGAAGACAAAAAATCTGCTCTGAAGCAGATCCTGGATAACGCGCTGATAGGCGGGGGCGTAACCGACGTGTTCGCCCTATGTGGCTTGGACAGACCCAATATCGGCCTGCTCTCCGAAGAATTTTTGGAAGACGTTAGGCAAATGCCCTACAAGAACTTCGCCGTGGAGCTGCTAGAAAAGCTGTTGAAGGACGACATCAAAGCCAAAACCCGCAACAACGTGGTGCAGGAGAAGAAATACGCCGACCGCCTGCAAGAGACGCTCCGCAAGTACAACAACCGTGGCATTGAAACGGCACAGGTGATCGAGGAGCTGATCGCCATGGCCAAGCAGTTCCAAGCAGAAATGGAACGGGATGCTGCCCTTGGCCTGAACCCCGACGAAGTGGCTTTCTACGATGCCCTGGCCAGCAACGAAAGCGCCGGCAGCGATTGCATTGATTATGGAACAAGCGGAAGCGTTATCCAATCACTGGACGCACCGTTAACTTGGCCACAATAACTACTAAAGAAGGATACAAAGCATGGAAGATCCAAAGATCTATCTGGTTCGCAGCCCTGCCAAGCTGATTAGTGAAAATCAGGCTGGCCACGGCTGGTCACAGATCAATTTTTCTGAGGCTTCAAGCGTTGAAGAACTTCTGGGACTGTTTTCTGATAAAGGTATCGACCCGGGCCGAAGACGCAAACAAATAAAAAGGTTCTTCTCAATTTCCAAGGGAGATATCGTGGTCGTTCCACTCCATGGCGCTGTAGCTTTGGGTTACGCCACTGGTACCCGCTCTTATGCCAAAGGCGTTAGTTTTGGGGAAAACCGCTATTAGTCATCTACTATATCGGGGGCTTGCCAAGCAACGATAAAAAACATGACCTGTTAACGTAACTCATTATCCCTGATACCAAAATTTACAAAGTTTTAGATGCTAAGCCTTTAACATTGACCCTGCTAAAGGTATAACCCGCATACACCATTCCTATCATTTTGAAGGCAGTAGCAATACGCGCCAACCACAACCACTTCGTCAGTCTACTGGCAGGTACCACTATGACACACACTGCCGCATCCCAGTCCGAGCAGGAGGCGCTCAACGCTAAGCTTGAGCAGGCCAACCGTCACCTTCTGCAGTCAGAAAAGCTGGCTGCTATTGGCCAACTGGCTGCCGGGGTGGCCCACGAAATCAACAACCCGGTGGGCTATGTCTATTCCAACTTGCAGAGCCTCGATTCCTATCTCGCTGATCTGTTCCGGCTGACCGACGCAGTGGATTCTGCAGAATCCCTTGAAGATCTACGCCTGATTAAAAAAAACATCGATTACGACTATCTACGGAGTGATCTAAAAGATCTCGTTGCCGAATCTCGAGAAGGCATTGAGCGGGTAAAAATCATTGTTTCCGCCATGAAAGACTTCTCGCATATTGAGGAAGAGGAATACAAACAGGCAGATCTACACCGGGGCATCGAAACCACCTTGAACATGGTTAACAACGAGCTGAAATACAAAGCTGAGGTGATCCGGGATTTTGGCGAACTGCCAGAGGTGGAATGCATTATTTCCCAGATCAACCAGGTTATGATGAACCTGCTAATGAATGCAGTCCACGCCATTGAGGAGCAAGGCAAGATCACGGTGCGCACACGACACAGTGGCGATAGGGTTGTGATTGAAGTGGAGGACAACGGCAAGGGCATTGCCCAGGAACACCTTAACCGGATTTTCGAACCCTTCTTCACCACTAAACCCATAGGCGAGGGTACCGGGCTGGGCTTGTCTCTTTCATTTAACATCATTGAGAAACACAGCGGAAGAATCGATGCTTTGAGCACCCCCGGGCAGGGCACGTGTTTTCGTATTACTCTGCCCGTATCCCAGCCTGAACAGATTGATCATGGTTGAGTTACTAAACAAAAGCCGCGACGCTCAGGAAAGAGCTCCGAAAAGCTCAAAATTGCTTCTGGTCGATGATGAGGAGAATATCCTGCGCAGCCTGCAACGTGTGTTGCGCCGGGAACCCTGGGAGCTGACAACCGCCAGCTCCGGGGAAGACGCATTGGCTGCCATGGCTGCTGAGAAATTTGATCTTGTCATCTCTGATGCCCGCATGCCCGGTATCGATGGCCCCACCCTGCTGGCGGAAATACGGCGAAAGTACCCCTGGTGTATCCGCATTCTGCTGACAGGCCATGCGGATATTACCTCTACCGTAAAAGCCATCAATGACGGCCAGATATACCGTTACATCAGTAAGCCCTGGGATGACGATGAACTGCGTCTGATTATCCGGCAGGCCTTGGCCTTCCAGTATTCTGAGCGGCGGCGTCTTGCTCTGGAAAAGCTGGTTCGAAAACAGAACAAAGAACTGAAACAACTGAACGAAAGCTTGCAAGACAAGGTTAGTGAACGCACAGCGGAGCTGAAACAAATCGCGGATATGCTTGATTTGGCCTACAAGGAGCTGCGCCGGGGCTATGTAACAGCCACCGAGGTGTTTTCTTCGCTGATCAGTAAGCGCCTGCCCGTTGATCTGCGGCCAAACACCAAAGTAATCACCTTGGTAAAAGCCTTTGCTGAGTTTATAGATCTGGGCGAAGAGCAACACCAAAATCTTGCCATGGCGGCTGCGCTCTACAACCTTGGGAAACTGAGCTGGCAGGATGACCTGTTTAAAGCGCCGTCAGATTTGCTCGACAAAAATCAAAGGCTGGAATACTTGAATTATCCAGTGGCCGGCGAACAGCTGCTAATGGCCCTGGAACCTTTAAAAGAAACCGCCCTCATCATCCGCCATCACCAGGAAAAGTGGAATGGCTACGGCACTCCAGATCGGCTGGGGGGCGCCCACATCCCCCTAGAATCTCGCATACTAAAGCTCGCTGTGGACTTCGTAGAGTTCCAGCTTGGCCTTATCCTTGAGCGTAAGGTATCCCGCGATAACGCCATCGAACTGCTTAAACGCTACCGGGAGCGACTGTACGATCCCGAACTCACAGACCGCTTTATAGCAATGCTGCTGGAACTGGCACCAGATGTGGAGCATGCAGACCCCTCCATCCTGGTACTCGACACCCTTCGCTTGAAGCCAGGCATGATTTTAGCCCGAAACCATTACGCTGCCTCCGGCATGCTGCTGCTTAACGAGGGCAAGGAATTGACAGCATTTCTAATTGAAAAACTGGCTGCCTTTGAAAAGGGCAAACCAGGCGGTCACCGCTACACTCTATATGTGCATAAATCCGAACAAGATATGGAGAACCTGGCATGATCAGAATTCAGCTGGTTGATGACGAACCAAATATTCTGAACAGCCTGCGGCGTTTACTAAAACCCCAAGGCTGGCAAATCGACACATTCGATAAGGTAGAAGACGCCTTGGGCGCCCTGTTGAAACATGAATATGCGGTGATCGTCTCCGATTACCAAATGCCCACGGCAGACGGCGTTACCTACCTCCAGTTCGCCAAACAAAAACAGCCAAACACCATCCGGCTGGTGCTTAGCGCCTATGGCGACAGAGAGTCCATGATCAAAGCCATCAACCAGGCCGAGGTGTATCGCTACCTGTCTAAACCCTGGGACGACTATGAGGTAGTCGCTGCGATCAAATCTGCCATCGATCTTTACCAGCTTCAAAAAGAAAACCAGCGCTTGCGGGAAGAAAACGATGCCCAGCGAGCAAAGATCAAAGCCAGGGAAGAAGAACTACTGAGACTGGAGACGGAGAACCCGGGTATTACCCGGGTGAGCCGCGATGCCGATGGCTCGGTATTGTTAAACGACAACTGAGTCGAGAGAGCCCCGATGCCCGATTTTAGCCCGGACGATAACAAGCTTGCCCTGAAAGTGGTGTTCTACGGCCCGGCTCTCAGTGGCAAGACCACGAATCTGATACAGCTGCACTCCCTGCTCAATCCCGAGCGCAAAGGCGAGTTGATGGTGCTGGAAACCCGGGATGACCGAACCTTGTTTTTCGACATGCTCCCTATTGGCGTGCGGGGCAGCTCTGGCCTGGACCTTCGGCTGAAGCTCTATACCGTGCCGGGCCAGGTTCAGCACGACAGCACTCGCAAGGCGGTGTTATCCCGGGCCGATGGGGTGGTGTTTGTGGCTGACTCCCAACCCTCGCAACAAGACAACAACGCAATCGCCTTTGGCAACCTGGAGGAAAACCTGGAAAAAGTGGGGCTGGATATAGATAGCCTGCCCATGGTGGTTCAGTTCAATAAGCGGGACATTCCCGGCGTAGTGCCAGAATCTGAGCTGCAGGAGCGCTGGGCAGAAACGCCCTGGTCACCACTTTTGATGAGCTCCGCTTTGCGCGGCGAAGGTGTTATCGAAACCTTTAAGGTACTGCTGAATCGTTTGTACCCCGCGGTAAACAAAGAATTCAAACTGGAAGCCGAGCACGGTATCAGCCAGGAACAGTTCGTGGAGCGATTGAGCCGAAACATCGATCAAGAGGCGTTCCGTGCGCAACTTTGACGACGACCCAAAGCTCAACGACCTTCTTAGCGGCGATCAATTGGCGAGACTGAACCAATGCCTGAGCGCCCTGTGTTCCGAGCCCGTGTTTCTGAGCGAGACGCGCTCGGTTCCTGCAAGCGTGCCAGTCGAGTTCAATCTGGAAACGGTGGGTTGGTTGAGTGGTGGTAGCAGTGCCAGTGAACGGGAAGCCGCTGCAAGCATGACGGCCTACCTGATGATGTTCGTGGCCAAATACCGCCTGGCCGCCAACCTTCACTATGACGCCACCGAAGCAGGCTATGCAGAGCTGCAACGTCGGAATGAAGCCCTGATTGAATCCGAATCCCGGTACAGAGAGTTATCCGACCAGCTGCAGCAAAAGGTGGACGAACAGGTTGATGTCATCAGGAAAACTCAGCAGGAGCTATACGATAGCGCTCGGCTTCGCTCCGTCGGCCAGCTCGCCGCTGGCGTAGCCCATGAAATCAACAACCCGATTGGATTTATCAGCAGCAACTTGCGGGTGGCCAAAGACTACGTCAGGGATCTGGAAGAGATGCTCCCGAACACCCCGGTCAACCAGGACTTGCTAACCGACTTCACCGACCTGCTGACCGAATCCATCGACGGCGCCCGCCGTATAGCCAGCATAGTGGCAGATCTCAAAACCTTCTCGAGCATCGACCAAGCTGATTATTCCCGCTGCGACATTAATTCACTGCTGACCAGCGCCATCCACCTGGTGCAGACCGAATACAATCACGAGCTACAGATTACAGAGGAGCTTAAAGAACTCCCGGCCATTGACGGCCACCCTTCCAGGCTGTCGCAGACCTTCTTCAACCTACTGGACAATGCCGCTCAGGCCACCAGAGAGGCCGAAGCTGAAAAAGGAAAAGGACGAATTCTGGTCAAAACCCTGATGCAAGGCTCCGATGTTCAGGTCATCATTCAGGACAACGGCTGCGGAATCCCAGAGGAGAATCGAAAAAGA
This sequence comes from Marinobacter sp. LV10R510-11A, assembly GCF_900215155.1. Lineage (NCBI taxonomy): Bacteria > Pseudomonadati > Pseudomonadota > Gammaproteobacteria > Pseudomonadales > Marinobacteraceae > Marinobacter > Marinobacter sp. LV10R510-11A. The sequence continues at coordinate 3,732,873 of NZ_LT907980.1, read as the reverse complement.
GTATTCGATGCCTTTTTTACAAGTCGGCCCGTAGGCTCAGGAACCGGGCTTGGACTTACCGTTGCTCAAGACACTGTTCGGGCCCATAGCGGCCGCTTGCAGATCGATACCCGCGAAGGCACTGGCACACGGGTGCTTCTGACCCTACCGATCAACTAAGGAAACGGGATGGCAAAGCGCTACGCTTCATTGTTCTACGGCAAAGAATCCGATAACAAACAGCCCGCCAAAGCTGAGCCAAAAAAAGCCCCCTACCGGCTGCTTCTGGTGGATGATGAGCCGAATATTTTGGCGTCACTTCGCCGGGTATTCCAGCGGGAGAACTATGAACTGCTGTTTGCACAAAGCGGCAGCGAAGCACTGGCTATCATAGAGAAGCAGCCGGTAGAGCTGATCATGACCGATTTCATGATGCCCGGTATGAATGGTAGCGAATTGCTTCAGGAAGTCCGTGCGCGCTGGCCCCAGACCATCCGCATCATGCTTACCGGCCAGGCTAATACCGATGCGGTTATGGGCTCCGTGCGGGAGGGCGCGGTGTACCGCTTTATTCTGAAACCCTGGAACGACGAAGATATACGCCTGACCATGGCCCTTGCTCTGGAGCAGTACGAACTGATTCAACGCAACCGCGCACTCGAACACCAAACCGAGAAACAGAGTAAAGATCTGGAAACCATCAGTAAGCTGACCGCTACCAACCGCAGCCAGCTTGCCATTTTGCTGCATAAGAAAGGCTGGCTGAACGCCCAGCAAATCCAGCAACTGCACCGGGAAATGCAAAGCAAGAAAAGCCCGGTTATCCGCTCTCTGATGGAGCACGACTGGGTAGATTTCAGAAAGGTTTTCGAGCTTCTGCGCGACGACATGCTGTTCGAAGAGGTAGACCTGCGAGAATTTCAGCCCGACCCCAGCCTGCTGTCCCTGGTTCCCCAGAAGATCTGCACCCGCCAGTTGGTGCTCCCCATGCGAGCTCAGGGCCAACGGCTGCGGCTGGCGATGGTGGACCCGATGGACGTAAACCTGATCGACGAACTCGGATTCATGACCGGCTACACTATCCACCCCTTGCTCTGTGAAACCCCGCAGATGCAGGCAAAATTGGCAGAAATTTTTGGCGAAACCAACGATCTGGAGGACATAGCCACCAGAGTAGGCACTGATGATCCTTACGAAGGCATCGAAATCGTTCTGGATGACGACGCCGATCAGGAATCGCTGGAGCAGCTGTTGGGCAGCTCGGAGGAACCGCCGGCCATCCGGCTGGTAAACGCGATTATTCTTGAAGCGCTGCGGCTCGGTGCCAGTGATATTCACGTTCACCCCCGCACCAAAACCCTTGTGGTTCGCTACCGGATTGATGGTGTCCTGCAGGACAAGATTCACATACCCAACAACCTGCTAATGTCGGTGGTTTCACGAATCAAAGTGATGGCAGAAATGGATATTACCGAGCGCCGCCGGCCCCAGGATGGCAGGATCACCGTTAAAACACCCATGCGCATTGTCGACCTGCGGATTTCCACCCTGCCCACTATCAACGGAGAAAAGGTGGTTATGCGGGTACTGGACCGGCAGTCTTCCGCCCAGTCACTGTCCGACCTTGGGTTGTCCGACTATAACCTGAACCGGTTAATGCACGTAGTGGCCAAACCTCAGGGCATCATTCTGGCGACAGGCCCCACGGGTAGCGGCAAAACCACCACGCTCTACGCGCTTTTGCAGCACAATGCGTCTTCAGAGCGCAATTACGTGACCATAGAAGACCCGGTGGAATTCCATGTGGATATGGCAGGCCAAGTACCCATAAAGGATCGCATTGGTCTGGACTTTGCCACTGTGCTCAGAGCCATTCTGCGCCAGGACCCTGATGTTATCCTGCTTGGCGAAATCCGCGACGAAGAAACCGCTGACGTAGCGTTTCATGCGGCAATGACCGGGCACCTGGTGTATTCAACGCTCCACACCAGCTCTGCCGCTGCAACCGTGGCCCGGCTACTGGACCTTGATCTGAAACCCTATGTAGTAGCTTCCATCCTGGAAGCCATCATTGCCCAGCGCCTGGTGCGCCGTATCTGCAACCATTGCAGGGAAGAAACCGAACCGCCCGTTGAGGTGCTTAAACAGTTGGGGCCACATTTTCTGGAGCCGGACATCCTCTTCTATCGCGGCACTGGCTGTGACAAATGCCATAAGGGGTACAAGGGCAGAGTAGCCATTCATGAGGTTTTAACCATCGACGAATCTCTACGCAGGGGCATCACGGAGGGTGCCAGTGTCATGCAGATCGAAACCCTTGCCAAAGAACAGGGGATGCGGACATTGCTGGATGACGGCCTGGAAAAACTTCGACAAGGACTTACCACGCCCGAAGAAATCCTGCGATTGCTGGGGCCCCAGGTGCTAAATGGTTGATTCCCGAAAATTCGAACGGCGCTCGAAATCACTTCAAGCACTGAACTATCACCTCGAGCAAGAGCTGACGGCGGAAACCTTAGCTCGCGAGCGGGATCAGTTCTTCTCCCTGTCGCCGGACATGTTCTGCATCGTTGATCTGAATAGCCACTTTTTTGAGATCAACAACACCTTCGTGGAAACGCTCGGGTATTCACGGGAAGAATTGATCGGCACCTCTTATGTACGCCTGATACACCCGGATGATCAACAAGCTGCGGTGGATGCGGTGCGGTCCCTGACTGAGGGCAACGCCGTATCGGAACTGCAGATCCGCCTTCTTGGCAGCGATGGCAAGGATATCTGGCTGAACATCAATGCCATCCTCAGTGTAGATGGGCTGATTTACGTCGTAGCCAGAGACACAACAGAACAACGACAGATTGAGCAGAGACTTCGGGAGAACGAAGCCCTGTTGAAAATGGCGGAGCGGGTTGCCATGCTCGGCGGATGGGTGCTGGACCTCGAAACCGGCCAATCAACCTGGTCTGATGCGGTTTGTACCATCCATGACATGCCACTCGGGCAAGCTCCGGATCTTGAGCATGCACTTAGCTTTTATCTGCCTGAAGATCGGGAGCGTGTCGCCAATGCTGTAGATGTTTGCTCTGAAAAAGGTATGCCGTTTGATGAAGAGCTGCAGATCAAAACCGCAAAAGGCCGTTTGCGCTGGGTCCGCACCATAGGCCACCCGGTCAAAGACAAGAACGGCAAGATCGTCAGGCTTCAGGGCGCGCTCCAGGATATTACAGCGTCCCGCCAGGCCGTCGAGGAGCTTGAACGTAGCAACCGGGAGCTTCAGGATTTCGCCTTTGTGGCCTCCCACGACCTTCAGGAACCACTTCGCAAGATACAGGCCTTCTCTGATCGCCTTGTGTCCCATTCTGAAGATTTCGGCGAGAAGGAAAAAGATTATCTTCAACGGATGCAATCAGCTGCGGAACGCATGCAGCACCTGATAGAGGATCTGCTCAGCTACTCGAAGATAACCACGTGTACAAATCACATGGTGCCCTGCGATATTGGCACTATTTTTGAGATTGTATTGCAGGACATGGAAACCAGTATCGACCTTGAAAAGGCTCAGATAGAGGTCGGAGAACTACTCACAACCTGCGGTGATGCCACGCAACTCCGGCAGGTACTGCAAAATTTGCTAAGTAACGCCATCAAATTTCATGCAGAAGATCAAAAGTCGGTGATCAAGGTTTATTCGGAAGAGATTACCGAAAAAGAATGGACTCTAGTCATTAGTGATAATGGCATAGGTTTTGATGAACGCTATGCTGAGAAGATGTTTCAGCCATTCCAAAGGTTGCACCAAAAATACGGCTACGCCGGAACCGGTATAGGAATGGCCATTGTCAAAAAAATTCTGAACCGCCACGGCGCGTCGATCTCCGTAAACAGCGCACCCGGCCAGGGAACCACCTTCCGGATCCGACTTAAGCGAAGCTAGAGAGGTTCAACCCATGGATACAAATAAACGAAAACCGGTAGTACTGATTGCCGACGACGACCCAGATGATCAACTGATGATCCGGGAAGCGTTCGAGCAGCTGTGTGTAAACTGCCACCTGCGCTTTGTATCCGATGGCGTTGAACTGTTGGCCTACCTGCAACGGAAGGCTGCACCGTGCAGACAGGCCAACGGCTGCCCCCTCCCAGATCTTTTATTGCTGGACCTCAACATGCCCCTGAAAGACGGCAGGCAAGCATTGCTTGAGATACGTTCTGATCCAGCCTTAAAGGGGTTACCAATAGTCGTTCTTACGACCTCCAAAAACGATGAGGACAAGGATTTTTGCCTGGCCCAGGGCGCCAAGGATTATATCGTGAAACCAATCCGATACTCAGAGTTGCTCGACATCGTGGATACGTTGCAAGTGTACTGGAGCGAGCAAGAAATGAACCCTGCCGGGAATAAATCATGACTGAACCAACACTCCGCGTCCTGCTCATTGAGGACGACGAAGATGATTATATCATTACCAAGGATCTGCTGGCTGAAGTCAGCCCCGTCGCTACACGACTGATCTGGAGGGACTGCCTCGAAGACGGTCTAACCACACTGCACGAAAATGCCGTGGATGTGGCTCTGGTAGACTTTCGCTTCGGCCCGGATTCCGGCCTGGACCTGATTCGACGGGCAAGAGCCGAGGGTATTACCACGCCTTTTATCCTGCTCACCGGCCAGGGAGACGACGAGTTGGATGCCTGTGCCGTTGAGCTTGGGGCCGCAGACTATTTAGTTAAGGGCCGTGTTGATGGCTACACGCTGCTGCGCAGCATCCGCTACGCCATTGATCGCGCAACGGCTACTGAGAAGCTTGCCATCAGCGAAGCCCAGTATCGTATGCTGTTTGAAAACAACCCAACACCCATGTGCCTTGCGGGGCGGGAAAGCTCTCGCATCAACGCCATGAATGCGGCAGCCCGAAAACTCTATGGTTTTTCCGAGGAAGAAATTTCAGGCATGACGATGGCGGACCTTCGCGGCAATACAGCAGGCCCCTCGCCAGACGGAGAAGGCCTTATCCTGCAACCCGGAGCTAGCCTGGAGCACCATGAGACCAAGAACAGCCAATCCCTGACTGTGGAAGTGATGTCTGAGAGTATCACCATACACAGAGACCAACTGTTACTCCTGACGCTCTGCGACCGAACCGCCCAGATTAAAAATAGCCGGCAACTTAAACTGCTGGAGCGCTGCATCGAATCCAGCTCCAATGGCATCGTAGTCACCGATGCCAGAACCAGCGACATGCCGGTAGTATACGTAAACCCCACGTTTGAGCGCATGACAGGGTATAGCGCGGACGAGATACTTGGTAAAAACTGCCGCTTTCTCCAGGGCGGCGAGTACGATCTTAGCAATGAAGATGCACTGACAGAAATTCGTAAATCGATTGCTAATAGTTCGGATGTGTCTGTCGTACTGAGAAACTATCGTAAGGACGGCTCCCCGTTTTGGAACGATCTCTATCTTTCCCCTACTCGCAACGATTCGGGCGAAATCACCCATTGGGTGGGCATTCAGAACGATATCTCCGAGCGTAAGTCCATAGAGCACCAACTGGCTTACAACACCACCCATGATGTTGTGACACAGTTACCAAATCGGGCCCTCCTCGAAGATCGACTAACCCAAAACTGCCAATTTGCCCTCCGCTATAACCGTCATGTCGGTGTACTGTTCATTGATCTCGACGGTTTCAAACGCATTAACGATTCCTTAGGTCATCGCACCGGCGATCAGATCCTGGTAGAGGTGGCCCGCCGCCTGGGAGAACTGGTTCAATCCAGCGACACCGTGGCCAGAGTCAGCGGGGACGGGTTCGTTATCGCATTGTCGGATCTGGCTCAAGGCGAAGATGCTCAGATAAAAGTGGAACAAGTTATTGAAGCGCTGTCACGCCCTTATCGAATTGGCAATGAAAACCTGCACCTGACCGCCAGCATTGGCATAGCGATAACAGACGGGGATATCTGCAATCCGACGGAATTGATTCAGCAAGCAGGCCTTGCCTTAGATCAAGCGAAGCAACTGGGGCACAATACCTGGCAATGGTTCTCAAAAGAGATGAATGCTCAGGCCAACTATCGGGTAAAACTTCGCAACCAGCTTCAGGATGCAATCGATAACGAGGCCCTGACGCTGTTTTACCAGCCGTTGATCGACGCCAGAACTGGCCAGACCAAATCGATAGAAGCACTGGTACGCTGGCAGCACCCGGAGCAGGGCCTGATTCCGCCCGGCGACTTCATTCCTTTGGCGGAAGAAACGGGACAAATTATCGCCTTGGGCCGATGGGTTTTGCAGCAAGCCTGTAGAGACATGACGCGACTGCATGCCCTCGGTTTCCGAGATTGCTCAATTGCCGTTAACGTATCACCCGCACAGATTCGCAAAGACGACTTCATCGATACGGTTGAAAAGGCACTACAGGCTTCCGGCCTGCAACCGCAAGATCTTGAACTGGAAGTTGTGGAGTCTGCGATCCTTTATGACACTGATAAGGTTATCACCACACTCCAAGAACTGCGGAACATGGGTGTCAGTATTGCCATTGATGATTTTGGCACCGGCTACTCCAGCCTCAGTTATATTAAATTGATGCCGGCAAACAGGCTCAAAATAGATCTCTTATTCATCAAGGAGGTCATCCAGAACCGCCGCGATGCTGCCATTACGCAGGGGGTTATCTCCATGGCCCACCACCTTTCGCTTGAAGTGGTCGCCGAGGGGGTTGAAACTGAGGCTCAGGCGGCGTTTCTTCGACGCAACAATTGCGATCTATTGCAAGGGTATCTTTTTTCGCGGCCAATACCCTTTGACCAACTGGTTAACTTTATGGAGAACAGCGATACCCGCAGCCAAACAACCCATCAAACCCATGAAAATAAGCAGAAAACCCTGCTGTTACTGGATGACGATGCAAACATCCTCAAAGCATTGAAGCGAACTCTAAGAAGGGATAACTACCATATTTTATCGACAACAAAGGTTAGCGAAGCTTTCTCGATGCTGGCTGAAAACGATGTAGAAGTGATTATTTCTGATCAGCGAATGCCTGAGATGTCCGGCACGGAATTTTTTAGTCAGGTCAAAGCCATCTATCCGAACACCGTTCGTATTGTGCTGTCAGGCTACACCGACTTGAAATCCGTGACCGATGCGATCAACCAGGGTTCTATCTACAAGTTTCTGACAAAACCCTGGGAAGACAGTCATATTCGTGAACATGTTCACCAAGCGTTTAAATATCACGCGGCCGTACAAGTTCGATAGAAGGTGTAAAAATCTCTGTTTTAGTTGCACCTCTGACTACTTCTATAGACTATTCCGAGACTTTGATTATATGCCCCTCATCCAGCGTTTTTATTAAGTTCGCGAGGTCTGAGAATACCTGTGGGGCCTCACAGAGAGTCGAGGGGTCATATTCAGGCGCCGCGCCTCCCTCTGTCACCCCTGTCATAATGGGAGTGCGCGTGTAAAAGCCGCAACAGCCTCATCTTCTTTACTGGGTTAAAGCTAGCTTTCTTCATCAAACCATCTAGGCGCGATTTTACTTACTTGCTAAGAAAGCAAGTCTCAGCTACTCTCAAAATGTACAAAAAGGCAAACCCGTCGAAAGGCGGAGACGCAAAGTCACCGGTCTAACGGACTTAACAGTTCTATGACAGCGGGACCGCCGACATTTCATGTGGTTCTTCCGGGTATGGGTTCACCGTATCCACCTGCACTGGCATGTTTTCGGATCCCCCCGACTGGTATCAAACCAAGCAATTGCTAACGGTCATAATCCGTCAGCGTGCTTACAGGGGAATTATAATGAACTCATCCATTTTCTTTAACAAATCTTTTCGTTTCGCTGCGCTGGCTTCGGCCGTTGCGCTCGGGGCATTTGGGGCGTCTAGCAGCTTCGCAGCTGAAGCTGAGGCCACTACGACCGCCGACGTAATCACTCCAATCTCTATTACTAGCAGCGGTACTCTGGCCTTCGGTAGATTTGCGGCTAACGACACAACAGTGGGCTCGGTGATAATTGACACCGCTAGTGTCCGCTCAAAAAGCGGAGATGTTATTCTGTCTGAGGCAGATTCCACTTCAAGCGCCGCCACATTCGTAGTCTCAGGTGATGGTAACGCGTCCTTTAGCATTGGCTTGGCCGATACCGAACTGAGTGACAGTGAAACTGAGCCTAACACCATGCTATTGGCCACGATCACTGACTTTGACGGTAGCGGCGGCGTAACAACGGAAACTAATGAAACCGTCGGTGTACTGACCGATGGCACGCAGACCATTTACGTAGGTGGCATTCTGAGTGTAGGTGTAGACCAAGCTGCGGGTGATTATTCAGGCACTGTGACAGCAACTGTAGAGTACAACTAAGCGTCCGCCGTACTCGCCAAAAGCGAGTGCTAAGCTGATGAAACTCAAGGTGGGGTATCAACGATTTTCAGATGCGCCTCCCTTGAATTGATACTGATAACGACAATAGCCGTTATCAGTATCAATGCGTTTGCAGACAGCATCAATATTGCGGCCAGTACGGTTGTCATTGCCGCCGATGATACCCGATCCGCCAAAAACGATGTCGGCGTCAGCGTGACGGATAATGAGTATGCCCATTCCCAAAAGAAGTGCTGCAATGAAATCATGCTTGTCCAGAATACTGGCCAGCGCTGTCTTGGCGTTTATGGCGGCGCCCGTCAGTGGGGCACCGCAGAACATTGAGATTGAGAATGTCCAGAGTTTGTCCTTTGGCAGTTTTGTGGCCGGTAACGGGGGTTCGGTGACGATCAGCACCGATGGCAATCGCAGCGCCGGCGGCGGCGTCGTGCTGATACGTTCAAGCCAGGGTACCGCTGCACAATTTACGGTCAGTGGGGACCCTAACGCGGCCTATACCATTCAACTGCCGGATAATGACTTCGTCAGCTTGACGGGGCCGGGCACTGATATGTACGTCAACAATTTTACCAGCACCCCCTCAGGCGTGGAGGGGCACTTGGGAGCCGGAGGCTCACAGGTGCTGTCTGTCGGAGGAACGCTCAATGTGGACAGCGGCCAAGCCCCCGGCAGCTACCCCGTTACCTTCTCCGTGACAGTGAGCTACAATTAAACGGTAGTCGCCCGCCTCGGCCCGCCCGGATGAAGCTAATAAGGATCCCGAACGATGCCACACGCCTTGACCCAAAAAAACAGTGCCATGCATTTCTTTCACCGACTCACCCTGTTCGTCCTCCTTCTTTTCTTACCCGTGAGCCATGCATTGGCTGAGCTGATGTTATATCCGACCCGGGTCGTCTTCGCAGGAAACCAGCGCGCGGCGCAACTCGAACTGATCAACAATGGCACCGAGAGCGCAACCTATCGCATTTCCCTGGTCAATCGCCGCATGAGCGAAACGGGCGCATTCTCGGGGATAGACGTTCCACTGCCTGGCGAACAGTTCGCCGAGGACCTGCTGAGATACGCCCCCCGCCAAGTGACACTCGCGCCCGGGGCCGGACAGGCCGTGCGGATTATGGTCCGCAAACCCGCCAATCTGGCAACCGGCGAGTACCGCTCGCATATGCTGTTCGCCAAGCAGCCCGATCCTAAGGGCAGAACCAGCGTCGAGAGCAGCAGCGATGCCGCGGCCGACAACGAGATCGGCATCACGCTGACGGCACTGGTCGGTGCGTCCATTCCAGTGATTGTGCGTCATGGCAACACCGATGCCAGTGTTGCACTGTCACATCTCGACCTGCGGCGGCCGGCTGACAAAGCACCGGTTCTGGCGTTTGTTATGGAGCGTAGTGGCAACCAGTCTGTCTACGGCGATTTGACCATCAGCTTTATTCCGCATAGCGGTAGCGAGCAGGTGATTGCCCGCGCCAACGGCGTTGCAGTCTATACACCGAACCCTTTACGCCGCGCAAGCATTACGCTGGGCCAGCTAAACGGCTCGCAACTCACCAACGGAGCCCTGCGGGTCACCTATCGAGAACAGGCGGAGGACGGCGGCGCGCTGCTGGCCGAGGCGGTTCTGCAACTGCCCTGATGCGTATTACCTGAAGTGGTCTTCGCGTTGACTCGCCGCAGGGCTCGCCTATGGATGGTGGCAATGTTGATGCTCGCGTCGATTGTGCATCCCCAGCGTCTCCTTGCCCAATACCAGAGTACAGAGCGGGAATTTCTTCTGCTTGAGGTTCGCCTGGATCAGTCGGTGCTTTCCGGTGCCATCCCTGCCTATGGCCTGGGAGAGCATACGCTGCTGCCTCTGGGCGAGTTAGCCCGGCTGCTCACCCTCGCCATAAAGACTCAGCCCGGGCAAGCAATCGCCAGCGGCTTTATTCTCACCGAGGACCGAGGGTTCAGTCTCAATCTGGACGAAGCCCGCGTTACCCGCGCCGGAGTGACGGAAAGCTTTGATCCAGCCCTTGTTTTAACGGAGCCGGATGATATTTACGTTGCCAAGTCTCTGCTTGAACGCTGGCTTCCGGTGAAACTTGAGATCAACCGCTCCAGCCTGTCTCTGCGCGTTCACGCCCTCGAAGCACTGCCATTACAGGCCCGACTCAAACGTGAGCGCCTAGGGGAACAGGCCGGTATGCGAGGGGTCTACGAAGACCCGGGTTATCCCCGCCATGAGCAGCCTTACCGATTGCTGGGCATGCCTTTTATCGACCAGACGTTCGCCACCGAACTGCGCAAAAACGACGGTAATACCCAAACCGACGCGCGCTATACGGCCTTCCTTACCGGCGATTTTCTGGGCATGGAGTCGTCCCTGTATTTTTCTAGCCGCAAACAGGACCCAACACCAGATGTGCGCGCCACGCTTGGTCGTCACGACCCCGGCGGGGACTTGCTCGGCCCGCTCCGGGCTCGGTCTTTCCGGCTCGGCAGTATCTCGGCGCCCAGTGTCAACAATGTTACTCGAGGCAGTAGCGGTGAAGGGGTAACGTTAAGCAATCGCCCGTTGACGCAACCTACCAGCTTTGACCGGCAGGTCTTTGAAGGTGATCTGCCCCCTGGCTGGGACGTGGAGCTTTATTACAACGATGCCCTTGTAGGCTTTCAACTAGCCGACTCTGAGGGCCGGTATCGGTTTGAGGATCAGCCCCTGAGTTATGGCCGTAATGAATTTCAGTTGATCTTCAATGGGCCTCTGGGGCAGACCCGGGTGGAACAATACAGTTTCTCTCTGGCCCAATCCATGGTGCGCCCCGGCGAGTTCCAGTACAGCCTTACCGAACATCGCGACGATGAAGGACAGCCCCGGTCCGTCGCTCAGTTCGACTTTGGCCTTTCCCGTTACCTTTCGGCATCCGCTGGATTCATCCGTGCGCCGGTAGATGATACCGAAAAGCAGTACACCACTCTGGGGCTGCGCACGTTCTGGCAATCCATGAGCATCAGCGGCGATTTCGTCCAGTCCGAGGACGGTGGTTCGCTTGCCGATCTCGGGCTGAAAACCCGTGTCGGCGGAGTAGCGGTGGACGCAAGCCGAATACACTTGAACGATTTCGCCAGCGACGTGTTTCCCGCCTATAGCGACCCTGTGCGCACTCGGGATGAGCTTAGGCTTAGCGGTTCCATTCCGGTGGGGGAGCATTCAAGTTTACCGGTGACCGTTGAGGCAAGGCGAGACGAGCGGGAATCCGGCGTTGCCAATATGGATGTCAGCGCACGGGTATCCGCATACCTCTACCGTACTGCCCTTACCAACACGCTGAACTGGCGGGCATCCGGGGATACTGAACATACACTGGGTACGCTACGCATCAGTCGCCGGGTTCGCGACATGAGTTTCCGCAGCCAACTGAATTACACTCTGGGCGCTAAGAGCGATATTTCAGCGCTGGCGTTCACGGCGGACAAGCCTCTGGGTAAAGGCTACCGCATGACCTTCGGAGTGGCACATACCTTTGCTTCACCGCAAACCCGCTATACTGGCGGTTTCACAAAGAGTCTGGGGCGTTATGGGCTGGGTGTTAATGCCAGCTATGTTGACACGGGAGAGATTGCGATAGGCGCCCAGCTGTTTGTTGCCATGGGGCGAGATCCGCGACAAGCAGACTGGCTATTCGACGCTCGGCCAATGGCCAACAGCGGCGCCGCTTCGGTACAGATGTTTCTGGATGACAACAATAACGGCGTCATGGATGACCATGAGCTGCCTGTTTCCGGTGCCGGTTTCACGGTCAACGGCGCCCGGCACAAGGCGCGGACGAACGCTGCGGGCGTCGCTCATATTAATCATCTCCCCGTTAAACGGTACGTCGACATCGGGGTGGATGTGTCGACTCTGGAGGACCCTCAGTGGTCGCCTCAGCTTCCCGGGCTCAACCTGGTGCCGCGGCCCGGCACGGTGGCCAAACTCGAGTTCCCCGTGAGGCTGACTACGGAAATTGATGGCACCGTTTACTTGCTGGAGAATGGCGTCGAGCGAGGGATAGGCGACCTCGAGTTGGAACTATTAAACGATAAAAATGAAGTAGTGGGTGAAACAACAAGTAGCTGGGACGGCTTTTACATAGTCCCTCAAGTGGTAGCGGGTGAATACTGGCTAAGGATCTCACCTCAGCAGTTACGACGTTTAGGGCTGACAGATACCGGCGTGCACATACTCACCGTTTCGGGCGATGGCTCGTTTATCAGCGGAGTGGATTTTATAATAATGCCGGATGGCAGACAAAGCGATAGTCGTTCAGGTCCTTTGGATGCTGAGGAGTCAGCACGGTACGATCAAACTTATTTTCGGACGGAATCTTGGGTACGAGATCAACCCTCTGACTATTTTACTGTTCAATTGATAGCGGCCAGTTCGGAGGTAGCTATAAAGCAGTACATTGAGCGTCATAAAATAAAACACACGGCAGCTTATGTGCGTACTTCGCGTCGAGGTTTGCCTTGGTATTCCGTTATCTACGGCAGTTTTACGAGCTATCAGGAAGCTCGGGCCACACTAGAGCGACTGCCACCGACTTTGACAGAGGCAAAGCCTTGGGTACGACGTTTTGATGATGTTCAAGCCGCTTTAGGGCATCTTTGAATTTCTGCATTACCAAATCCCTAGGGGCATGGCAAAGACTGTACTCCTGACTGTGTGAGGCGCCTACATGTGTCGCCGTTGCCTACACACATAGGCCGGCCGCTTTTTCGATCGGACATGGTGTACTCAGCCCGCAGGTTGAGATCTGCTTCGTTGAACAGCATGCTTACCGGAATGGTTCGCAGCTTGCCGTTAGGCGCGTCCTTTCGTAGCTCTTCATCGAGTGGATGCAACAGCCAGCCGTTCTTTTCGACAACCCGACCGATACTGATGCGCCCCAACACGGGAGGCGTAATAGCCAAACCTTTAATCATGATAACTCTCCTGAAAAAGGGCCACGGGGCACTTGTCATACCCGCGTGGCCAAGGGGGTGTTCATGCTTGGATAAGGAATCGTCGGCTTCCCGGCTTGGTGAGCGGGTATTGATCTAGAAGCCCCGGCTGAAGTCCAGGGTTTCTCCTTTATCCAGTGGGTACAGATGGCGCAGCGCACGGTCTGCAGAATCGGTTCCGTCAGCTGGGGGTGGTGTATCCGTTTCAACGAAATCCCAGAACTGGCGCTCAAGCACCACCAGTGCGTCAATGAGCTCTTCATTCCGTTCAATTCGGTAGATCTTCAACTGCTGACCACACAACAGCACGCATACATCAGCAGCCTGCTTGCCAGTTACTGCCAACTGGTGCTGCACTTGGCACTGGATATAATCAGGCACGCCTTCCTTCCAAAGACGAGAGCCAAACTCACCGGCGGTTTTTGACCATCCACAGCTCAAGCTGGGATTGATACGGGTTCATGCCAATGGCTGCAGAGGCATCGCTACTGCCTATACCCTTCTTGCGCACTTTCAGCCATTCATCCCGACTGAGATCCTTGGTGGAGACCAGCCTCAAAACTGGACGCTGCTTCTGAATTATCTTTGCATTCATGCCCATGGTGTTTTCCTCCAGACATAAAAAAGCCCCGCAAGAGCAGTAGGCTCAAGCGGGGCTTTATGACGTTTTGGTTTTTAGTAAGAGGTTCTAAGCAACGAGGGACATGGCCTGTTCGAGCGCCCGGTTCTTAACGGCAGCGCCGGTTCCAAACCAAGCAGAGTCCACCCGATGACGCCAAAGCGGCGCCCATGCCCTCGCCTTCATACAGACCCAGGGCTTTAGCCATGGACCGCTCGTTGGTTTTACCCACACCCTCTTTCACATCGTCCGTGAACACTTTCAGGAAGTAGTTGCGGGCCTCAGTGCTTTTAACCTTGCGCTCACTCAGAGTCTTGAGGCGATATATGAAATCGTCCCAGGCGGAAACGGATATGCCGAGCTGCTTCTTCACCAGGTCTGCATCGAAGGCTGTGTTGTGTTTCACCTTGACCGCAGTAGCAGTGGCATCCTTTAGCGCCACAGCAAGGGTGTTGTTGCACACCACACGGATACTGGTGAATTGAGCGGTCGTTGCCATGGTGCCGTCACAGGCAGTGGCCAGCAGCACGTAGGCGTTGGTTTGATCGTTGCCCTTGAGCATGCCAGATTGACCAGTACGGGCCAGCGCCCACATTTTCCGGCCACCTTTCAGAACACCTGCCGTTTCGAGCTCGAAACCGGATACCTCGGTCAAATCCCGGTAGAACTCCAGAATTTCCTCGGGCTGGACTACCTTGAAACGGTTACCGACTACCGACAGCGGTGCCCTTGTATCCGACCGATAAAGCACCTTGCTATCGGGATACGCCAATATCTCTCCGAGGTGACCGGAGGCATTAGTAACGAACCGCACAGGGCTTTCTTCAATCTGCCAATCCAGACCGGCTTGTTTAGCCCAGACATCCAGTGGCTGATTTGAAGTCAGTTCGCTCCCCAGGCCATGCCACGGGGTTTGGCCTACGTAGGCCATTTGCTCGATGAGATGAGCCATTGCGTTTCTCATACCACCCACCAGGTGATGAATTAGGCGAAATCGCCAACTGGACAACTACGGTGACATGGTGGGATACCCCGCAACCCGCGCCCTTGAGACGGCCCAACACAAAATTAAGGGCACTGGAGAAAAAGCTGGGCACTATGGGCCTGGAGATCAAGCTTGGCATTCCTTTTCGAAACCTGAAATTAGTAGCTATTATATAATCTATTACCTGCAGTCCAAAGCGCTTGTGGCCGTACCTGCCACTCGGTCGCCACGCTCTCCGTATTTCGCAGCGGGCTTCGACGTTGGTATTAGTGTCACTTTTGTGGCAAAGTCCCGCGCTTTGTTTCGTGGTGTCTATACACAAAGGTTAATGTTTATGAAGAGTAACAATCTCAAGTCAGGCGGAGATTACTCCATAGCCCAGCTTGGTGATCCTGTGCTACTTACGCTCAGCGTTGGTTTCATTGTTTTGTTCGTCGGATTCTCTTTGTTCGATGTGGACGCGGTTGCCGCCCTTATTGGTAACGGTTTTGCCTGGACTGCCAAAGTGTTTGGCACCTACTTCCAGATGTTGCTATTGGCAACGTTTTTTATCGCGATAGGCCTAGCATGCACGCCAGCAGCTAAAGCCAAGATTGGCAACCTCGATAAGCCAGAGATGAGCACCTTCCGCTGGCTCTCTATCATTATGTGTACTCTGCTAGCGGGTGGCGGTGTGTTCTTTGCGGCCGGCGAGCCGGTCTATCATTTTGTTGTAACGCCACCGGCCTACACGAGTGAACCTGGTACCGCTGAAGCCGTTTCCAATGCCATGGCACAATCGTTCATGCACTGGGGTTTCCTGGCCTGGGCAGTTTTGGGCACTCTGGCTGCGATTGTTCTGGCCCATGCTCACTACGTGCAAGGCAAACCACTTCAGCCACGCACACTGCTTTACCCGGTATTTGGCGAGCGCGTCATGAGCGGCTGGTTGGGCAGTGTTGTTGATGCTTGCTGCGTGATCGCAGTAGTTGCCGGCACCGTAGGTCCGGTTGGCTTCCTGGCTACTCAGATGAGCTTTGGCCTGAGCGAGCTATTCGGCCTGACCGATGGTCTGGCCACACAATTGGCCATTCTGGTTGGCCTAGCCGTCATCTATGTAACGTCTGCCATTTCTGGCATTCACCGTGGCATTCAGTTCCTGAGCCGGCTGAACGTGTTTCTGGCGCTGGCGGTAGCGGCAATTATCTTTATCTTCGGCCCAACGCTATATCTGACGAACACCTACTTCCAGAGTATGGGGCAGTATGTTTCCTCGTTCATGGAAATGGCGACCATGACAGCAGAAACCGCTCCCGGCTGGTGGATGCAGTGGTGGACCGTGTTCTTCTTTGCATGGTTTATTGGCTATGCCCCACTGATGGCGATCTTCGTTGCACGCATTTCGCGCGGCAGGAGCATTCGGGACATGATTCTAGCGGTGGCTGTTATGGCGCCTATTGCCACCACTATCTGGTTCACTCTCCTAGGCGGCTCCGGCATTTACTATCAGATGACCGGCGTGATTGATCTTGCAGAAGCCCTGAATAACTTCCGCTTCGATGTGGCCACACTTACGGTTGCCCAAGCTCTGCCGGGCGGCGCATTCATGGCCCTGGCCATTCTGGTACTGACCACCATTTTTGTGGCAACCACCGGCGATTCCATGAGCTACTCCATTGCTGTTGTGAGCTCTGGCCACGACCAGCCGAATACCTTTGTACGGGCATTCTGGGGCCTGACTATGGCAGGTATGGCAGGCGTTCTGCTTTACATGGGCGCCGGCCAAATTGGTGTGCTCCAGCAGTTTATTGTGATCACAGCTATCCCGGTCTCACTGATTCTGCTGCCCACACTGTGGCTCGGCCCCAAAGCGGCCTATTCGATGGCACGTGAGCAGAATCTTATCCCTCAGCTGCCAGAAACGCAGAAAAGCTGAATACCATTCGTTACCAAAGTTACCAAGGTAACGGATGATAATGGCCTGTAAGCTTGCTATCGTTAATTCGTGTCGCATTTGACTCCCCCTTCCCGAAAGCCTCCTGCTTTCGCGGCCGGGGGAAGTTAGCAAGGATCGGGTTATGACCAGCAAAACTAAGCAAACCCAGAAACTTCTTCTGTTCCGCTTGTCGGGCACCCGGCTATTCGGGATTGGTACGCTGAAAATCCGCGAAATATTAACCTTCAGCCCCCTTGTCAAGTTACCCCACAGCCACCACGCGGTTGCGGGAACAATCAGTTTTCGTGGTTCCGCCGTGCCGGTGATCGATATGGCTGCCGCCGTTGGCTATCCGGCCTTAACGCCGGAGGAGCTGAAAACATCCTCCATTATGATCACCGATGTTCAACGCCAAGAGATCGGCTTTGTAGTGCGTGGTGTGGAGCGGATCATAGAAACGAACTGGAAAAAGGTACAGGCACCGCCCAAAGCGCTGGGAGACAAAGCCTTTATAACCGGTCTGCTGGATGTAGAAGGCGATACCGTTCAGTTGATGGATGTTGAGCTGTTACTAGCGAACGTATACCCAGATTCGTTGGACTCGCAAGACGTTGCACTCACCGATGTTCAGAGCGAAACCCTCAAAGCCCTCAGCATTCTGTTGGTAGACGACTCCCGGGTTGCCCGAAAGCAGCTATGTGATGTGCTGGACGCCAAGGATATTCCCTACCAAGTTACCACTAGCGGTGATCAAGCTTTACAGGTTCTACTGAACGACAACGAACTCGGGCGACCGGTTGATATTCTGGTGAGCGACATTGAAATGCCGGGGTTGGATGGCTACGAGCTAACATTCGACGTGCGAGATAACAGTGCGCTAAAGCAGCCTTACATCATTCTGCACACGTCCCTGAACAGCGAGATGAGCCTAAGCTACGCCAATCAGGTGGGCGCCAACGAAGCTCTTACCAAGTTTGATGCAGATGAACTGCTGCATGCCATGCTCAGAGGCGCAAGCCATCCTGAGCAATAGGCACAATTGCAGGTCTATTCAGTGTGTGGCGGCTCGGCTTGGAGCTCTATCGCAGGTACGCGATCTTGGCCCCAGCTTCGGTATACACGTTCCATCACCCGTTGCAGCTCAGCTTCCCCTACGTCCGCTGGCTCGCCATGCTCAAGCGGGTCGAAGTGAAAGATATATAACCGGGACGTGAACTGCTCAAACGGCAGAGAGGCCTCACCGAACCTTTCCCCACAGCCTTGCGTGTTCACGTGCACATCGTCACCCCAGCTCTGGCCACTGTCGTTGTTCGGGTTGTAGAAGTACACACGCATCTCGCCTTCCGGGTCCAGCGCCGCCCGAAGAATCGTTATGGCGTGCCAGCCAATAAAGCGTGCGGCCCTGTCAGTTACCGCAACACCGGCAGGCTGAGGGTGTATGAGAGGCTGACTGCCGTTGTAGTGAGGGTGATAGCTGGCGTAGAAATGCCGGATAAAACCTTCCAGGTTATCCAGATTACCAGTGGCCACATCCACATTGATGGCAAAACCGCGCCCTGCAGACCAGCCATGGAATTCCGGGTTCACCCATTTGTGCGGATCGCCTTCACGGCCAATACACATGCGCCCCATCTCGCCGTAGATACGATCCAGATGTGGCACCACAACCAGCGAAACCGGGTCGAGATCAAAGGTGACTTCTGAGGCGACGCCACCAAGGCTGTGGGCCGAAGACACCGGCTGCCCCTCAAAATGCATAACGATTTCGTTATCTCTGGCTGCCCAAGCGACCATCTGCAGTAGGTAGTCGGGATCGTTGTACGCCCACATGGACAACGCGCGGGCAGACTGGCAGGTTGGGTTGTTCCCTTGGCCAACACCCAATGGCTGTCCCAACATATTCAGCACACCCTGGATCAACCAGGCGCCTGCTTGCGGTTGGTAGCCGTAGGCAATTTGCAAACGTTCTCGGGCCTCGGGGCACAGGTTGAGCCGGGCCTGACGCCAGAGTGCAGGCGCCAAAGGTGGCTGATAAAGAATGCCCCGCTCAAGCAAGAGTGCAAGGCCATAAATACCTTGGGCCGTTTCGGGAAACACACCTTCGGTAATCAGCGCGTGCACCAATTCACGGTAACAAAGTAGGCAATCTCGACCAGTGCTTGAAAGCCCTAAAGCTTCGCTGAGCAGGTTATCCTGGTTCTCCAGAATAAAACGCACAAAGCACGCGTGATAGGGAGATACTAGGCCGGTGTCATGCATGGAGCGGGCGAAACCCGTAGCTTCATTCTGCAGCGTTTGGGAATCCATAGCCTCTAGGCGCTGCTGGTAAACCACCGCACCGGGATCTTCGCTGCATCCTCGCGTTGGGCCATATAGGCTGGAGATCAGCCGATCCGCTCCGCGCCCTGCGCTGCCGAGATCTGTCTCTGGCTCGGCACTGCAGATAGCAATTTGAGTGATCATTTTGCGCACATCGGCGACCTGAATCGGCCGTTGCTGCAAAATTCGCCAGATTTCTTCAATCAAGCTGTCTATAACGTGTTCGTAGCCAATATGCTGGGCTACGTGCTGCACCACGTGCTGGCTTACCAGAGCCAGCCGGCCCTGTTCACGCTCGGCTTCGCCGGTCATACCAAACAGCAGGCCTAGGTTGATCGCAAGAACCTGTGTAAGGTAATTATGAGCCTGCTCGGCAGACACTGAGGGGTGAAGGTAGGCTTCGCGCACTACCGCCAGCAACCGCAGCTCACTGAGCGCCTCGATAACCACCGTGTCTGCGTTCGGGCTCTGCAGTGCAGCCGTGGTTAGTGATGGCAACAACATGGCAGGCTCTGCCCAGTCGGTGCCCTCAAAAACGCCAGCTTTCTCCAGGCGCTCTGTACGCGCTTCAATTACCGCACAGCCCTCTGGCCGCATCAATATCCTACGAACAAGATCAAACACACGCGGCAGCTTGCCGATCTTGGCAAAAGACCGGCTTTCTTCCAAGGCCAGAACCGAGTCATCCAGCCTTTGTGCCAGCTTATCCAAGCTCACAGCCGACACTTCATTGCCCGATTGGTGATCGTTCAAACGACGTTCCTCAGGGCCTGCATCAGGCCCCATAGCTGTTAGTGCATCGCACGATTATACATAGAAATCCAAATCTTCCTGATGTTTCAGGAGATCTCGCAGCACATAAGGGTCTTCACCAAAGAAATACACAAGGCCCCAGTGGGTACCAAATGCCGTGCGCTTGGTTACCGTTTCCTCAACCGGAGGCGTCAGCTCATGGGATTCGAAATACTCGTGATTCTCGGTTTCCTCCGGAATCTCCAGCTTGCTGACAACCCGGCGCCGTGGGTACACACCGAAGCAACCCGCGTAACCCTTGGCATCCACCACTTCTTTCGGGAAGAAGGCTTTCATTTCTTCAGGCGTGGTTTTGGGATCAAACGAAAGAATCAGACCCTGATAGGCGTTGAAGCCATAAGCCGTTTCAAGCAGCTCGAAAACCTTGAATCCGGGTGGCCGATATGCCACCTCACCAAAGTACATGGTGCTGTCGCTGGTCACGAAATATTCGGGGTGAATAAAGCCGAAATCAATATCGAAGGCCTTGATCAGCTTTTCAATTTCGCCGCGGATCTGATCCCGGTACTTTTCGAGATCTGGCGTCGCCGGCACGAAAACAGAATAGCCCAAGGTGACGTATTCGGAGATATTCAGGAAGGCGATCTTACCGTTATGGACCCAAGCCTCTACCGCAAACTCCCAGCCGTCTAGGTGGGACTCCATCAGCACCGGGAATTCTTCATCCGGAATGGAATCTACTTCGTCCGGGGTGCGAATGATTCTGTGCCCAAGACAGCCGGCCTTATCGAAGGCTTTCAAATGAATGGGATCGTTGGGGTCGCCATCGAGCTTGAGCAGAGTTTGATTAACTCTTTTCAAAAAGCGGACAACATCGCCTTTATCGTGAGCTTCTTCAAATATACCCACGCGTATGCCGCCAAGCTGCGCACGGCGCTTCATCAGTGCTTTATCGCGAAGCAACATGGCCTGACCGAACAGCCTCGGCTTGTCCATCAAAACGGAGTTGATCGCACCGGCCCATTCCACCGTTTCTTCAAACAACGGAATAGCGACATCCACACCCATTTCTTTCAGGGTTTGGGCAATCTCTACGGAGCGGTCATTTAAGCGTTCAAAATTCCAAGGCACGTAGGGAATATCGTGCTCTTTGCAATAGGGCTCGGCCCAGTCCGGTGCAACCACCACGTAGCGGCGATCGAATTTATCAGCGGCTTCTACTGCGTTGAGACTCCAACCGAGAAAGGCGATATACCCTTTTTCAGGGTTATATTTATGCTCGCTCATAGGCTCTATCCTTGTTTCCGAGTGTCTTTTTAAGACTACGCCGATACGAGAAAATCGCAAATATCAGCTCAGCTTCAAGGTAGCGAGCGTTCTTTCCCGTACTTTCGTCAGCAGTGCCTCATCGTCCACCAGAGATTGGCCGTAGGATGGCACCATTGTTTTCATGCGCTCCTGCCACTCATCCGTTTTTATTTTCTCCGCAAAGCAGCGCTCGACCACACTGATCATTGCGCTGGCCGCCGTAGATGCACCCGGTGATGCACCAAGCAGAGCCGCCAGAGTGCCGTCTTTTGAAGCCACGATTTCGGTACCGAATTCCAGCTTCCCGCCGCCGCCTTCAGCCTGCTTGATAATCTGCACTCGCTGGCCGGCACTTCGCAGTTCCCAGTTCTCTTCTTCAGCTTCTGGGAAGAAGTTGCGCAGTGCTTCCACGCGATCACTGTGTGACTGGAATACTTCACCGATCAGATAGCGGGTGAGATCCATATTGCTTTTGCTCACCGACAACATCGGTTTGAGGTTAGTCGTGCGCACCGAGCCGAACAGATCAAAGATAGAGCCCTGCTTGAGGAAGCGGGTGGTAAAGCCGGCAAACGGGCCAAACAGCAAAGCCGGTTCGCCATTGATAATGCGGGTATCCAAGTGCGGTACCGACATAGGTGGTGCACCAATGGGCGCCTTGCCATATACCTTGGCGTGGTGCTGCCCTACTACGTCTGGTTTGCGACACACAAGCCATTGGCCACTAACAGGGAACCCACCGTAACCACGGGCTTCATCAACGCCTGATTTCTGCAGCAAAGGCAGTGCCCCACCGCCCGCACCCAAGAAAACAAATTCGCTTTCCAGCTTGGTCTGCTCACCGGTGTGTTGGTTTTTCACTCGGACTTTCCAGCGGCCATTATCACGCTGGTCTATGTAATGCACCGGGCTGCTCAACATCAGCTCGAAGTTGGGTTGGCTTTGCAGGTACTCGACCATGTTCCGGGTCAGGGAACCGAAATCCACATCGGAGCCGTGACGGATGCGGGTGGCGGCAACACGTTGCATAGGGTCGCGACCTTGAACAACCAGCGGCATCCACTCTTCCAGTTCCCGCGGCGACTCCGTGTACTCCATGCCACGAAACAGGTGGTGAGCACTCATGCGCTCATGGCGGCGCTTAAGGAACGCCACGTCTTTCTCACCCCAGACAAAACTCTGGTGTGGTGTGCGGTTAATAAATTTTGAGGGCTCTGGCAACATGCCCTGCTCTACCAGATACGACCAGAACTGCAGCGAGACCTCATATTGCGCATTGATCTGAAGCGCGCGCTCAATAGCGACATCGCCATCTTCGGTCTGCGGCGTGTAATTCAGTTCACAGTATCCTGCGTGCCCAGTGCCTGCGTTGTTCCATCCGTCGGTGCTTTCATGAGCAACGTGATCAAGACGCTCCAACATGACAATTTTCATGGACGGATCCAACTGCGTTAGCATCATGCCGAGAGTGGCGCTCATGACACCACCACCTACCAGCACTACGTCTGCCTGTTTAACGGCCATTGGTTGTTCACCCTAGCTAGTTTTGAGCCTTTCGCCCCTCCACGATCAGCCCAGAGATCTGTCGGATGCTGGCAAGTCGCAAGGTAGATGGCGCTGCCGTATGCGTCCGTTCTGAATGCGCACGCTATTATCGCAGAAATAATAAATTCTCTCTGCCTTAACAGGCAATATCACCTCAACTTTAGTCCCATGCCTTTCTGGTGCTTACACCTCTGGCCACCCGACGGTTTCATGGGCGTTCTATTTCAGAAACAACCTGATTGAGGTTCATCTATGGAAATGGCTGTTGGCGCAATCATATGGCTGGTCATTGGCCTGACGATCGTGGCGATTGGTACGTCGGTGCCAGAACTAGCCGCTTCCCTGACTGCAGTGATCGAGCCTATGTCAGTAGCCCCGGAGGTGCTATACCGGGACTGGACACTGATGCTGGTGTTAACCGTCGGTCTGCTGGTTTACGTCGCTTATACCGGCTACTTACTTTCTACGGGTGTCGCCTCAGCCCATTTCCTGGAAAACCAGGGCAACGGAGTTCAGGCAATAGCGCTTACCTGTCGGGGGCGGCCCGTCTGGAAATACGTGGCCTAGGTGACTGTCACAGCGAAGACAGCGCGCTTCTGTGCGAGCCATTCCCATGCTTGTATCTTCGATGTAATGGATGTGCTCTTTATCAAACGGCTGAAAAAAACTGGGCCAGCCTGTACCGGAATCAAATTTTGCGCTTGAACTGAACAGAGGCAAATCACAAAGCCGGCAGTGATAAACGCCGGCCAATTTGTTATCCAGCAAAGTGCCACAGAACGGATGCTCCGTTCCGTGATCCAGTAACACCTGGCGTTCTTCGGGTGTCAGGCTGGCGGCTTTTTCTTCTGTCTGCGCCTCGGTCAAAGGCGTTAGGTCATAACCTGCAGCAGAACTGCTCATTGTTCATCTCCTCAGGCCAGGTTATTCCCGGAATCAGAATGGGAACTGGCTTTTGAATTAGCGTCGGCACCAGTATATTCCGATTTAAGCCGGTCACCGAAGCCATCAATCAGTTTTTCAATTTTCGGGGCGGCCACCGCCATGATGTATGGCTGATATGGATTTCGGGCAGCAAAATTCTGGTGCTGCTCCTCCGCAGGATAAAACGCTTCCAACGGTTCCATAGCCGTTACAATAGGGTCAGAGTAAACCCCCGCTTCACCAAGCTGGCGAATGTAGGATTCCACAACCCGCTTCTGCTCTAGGGTTTCATAAAAAACGGCGGAGCGGTATTGCGTACCCCGATCGTTACCCTGGCGGTTGAGTTGGGTCGGATCGTGGGCTACGGAAAAAAACACCCTGAGCAACGCCCCAAAGCTAACTCGTGCGGGGTCGTAGTGCACACCTACTGCTTCCGCATGGCCCGTTGTGCCGGTGCATACGGCGCTGTAGTTAGCCGTTTCTGGCAACCCGCCAGCGTAGCCAGACTCCACGCGGGTTACGCCGTCCAATGCGATGAGTACAGCTTCAACACACCAGAAGCACCCACCTGCAAGAACCACTCTCTGCTCGCCTTCTTCCGCCAGCAGATCCTGCTCCGGCTCGGGGAAGCGGCTGCGGGCCACGTTCAGACCAGGAATACTACAAGATGATGTCATAATGACCTCTGCTACGGATGTGAATGTCTACAGACTACAGATTGTGGCTGTTAACTCGCAAGGTTGCATCCCCTCTGTTGCCTACCATAATGTGAATGTGTGCCCGCGCACAGGGCGCACAAGCTAGGCCTGAAACCAAAGGAGCACAGATGACCTCACCGGCCCGAAAATCGGAACACCAGGATGAGCTTCTGGAATACCGCCTGAGCCTACGGCTGGGGCCGGTTCATGCCCGCCAGCGCTTAGGCATTGAGCGTGAAGCGGAAGCCCGGGTATTCGGCCAGGATCGTTCTTCGTTTCGCCTAAAAAGCCTAACTTCTGCCCCCGGATTTATCCGTTTCTGCCTGAGGCTAGCGGGGTTGCACGGGCGCGGGCAGAACAACAGCCGGCGCGTGGATACAGCCTACAACCGATTTTACCTGCCAGGCCTGCCGGCAAACTTTGAAGGCTTTCGCATTCTGCACCTCACCGACCTGCACGTGGATATGGATGAAGCTAATCTACAGGCAGTTATACGACAGATTTCTCCGCTGGATTACGATCTGTGCGTGCTTACGGGTGATTACCGAAAAGAAACTTGGGGGCCGATAGAGGCCGCCCTTGGAGGCATGGCGCGGTTGCGTGAGGCAATCCGGGGCCCCGCTTACGCCGTGCTTGGTAACCACGACAGTGTGCGCATGGTGCCCGCGTTAGAAGACATGGGCTACGCCCTGCTAATGAACGAGATGGCCCCGATAGAGCGAGGTGGTGAGTGCATCTATCTCGCAGGGGTTGATGACCCACACTTCTACAAGGCTCATAACCTGCACCGTGCAGGCGATGACATTCCACTCGGAAGTATCAGCCTCCTGCTGAGCCACTCGCCTGAAATCTGGCGGGAAGCCTCCCATGCGGGCTACGACATGTTCCTGTGTGGCCATACCCATGGTGGCCAGATCTGCCTGCCAGGAGGCATTCCTCTGACCCTAGATGCCGACTGCCCGCGACACCTGGGCCGCGGCTATTGGAAAGCAAATGGCATGCAGGGATACACCTCTCCGGGATCCGGCACTTCTGTTGTGAACGTGCGGCTGAATTGCCCGCCAGAAGTGACGATTCACACCTTAACCCGAGCCCCGTCTCAGTGAGGTTGGCGCCGAATGCCCAAGCGATAGAGTAGCGGCGATATCCACATATTGGCTAGCGTGAAAAACACGACAACGAACAGCGCGACCCATGCATTCACCAGTCCCCACGCCATGGCCAGCAGCACAGGAAAAGCCGCCTCGGGCACCTGATCCAGCCATGACATTCGCGCGCTGGATTTCAGCCCCAGCCGGCGCTTGATAAAGCTACTGAGCAGGTCACCGGCGAGCGCAAGCAGGCCAAACAATAGCCCGAATACAAACCCGTGCCCCGTGGCCAGAGCAAACAGCGCACAGCAAAGGGCTCCGGAAGTGATCCCCCGCCAGGTCTTGCTTTTGCCCAGCAACGGGCGACCATCAAACCAGTGCAACCCGGCATCCACAGGCGCAGACCAGCGGCGCCTGAACACCTTTGCGGCAACCACTGGCGCACCATTGGCCAGCACCAGCATCACAAATAACTTCAGGGCTATCAGCAAACGCCGGTACTCCTGATCCGTTTATTTCAGTCGATTCCGCCTCGGGTCAGCTTGAGCGGGTCCATTAGTTCTTCCAAACGCTCCCGGCTGAGACCACTGATTTCCTCAGCTACATCAATAACCGGGCGACCGGTTTTATAGGCCTCCTTGGCGATATCCGAAGCCAGACTGTAACCAATTTCAGGATTAAGCGCCGTCACCAGCACCGGATTGCGACGAACGCCGGCATCCAGTGTTTCGGTGTTCACGGAAAAGTTCCGGATGGCCTTGTCCGCCAGCATGCTGGTGGCGTTTCTAAGCAGGCTGATCATATCCAGCAGGTTGCCGCCAATGAGTGGCAGCATCACGTTAAGCTGAAAGTTACCAGACTGCCCTGCAATGGCATTCGCGCTGTCCAGCCCGATTACTTGGGCCCCCACCATGGCCACAGATTCGGGAATAACCGGGTTCACTTTGCCCGGCATAATACTGCTACCAGGCTGCAGCGCCGCTAGGCTAATCTCCCCAAGCCCGTGAATCGGGCCGCTGTTCATCCAGCGCAGGTCGTTGGCAATTTTGGTGAGCACAATGCCTAGCCCACGTAATTGTGATGAAAGCGCAACAGGCCCATCCACCGCGCTCTGGCCTACAAACTTGTGATCCAAAGAACGGAATGCATAGCCGGTATTGGCCTTCAGGAATTTCACAAACTGACCAGAAAACTCCGGCAGCGCATTCACGCCCGTACCTACCGCCGTGCCGCCCTGGGGCAGCGCGAGCAGTTCATCCGCTGTCGCATCAAGACGTTTTTCTGCCGCAAGTATCTGTTCCCGCCACGTACGCAACTCTTGGCCAAGGGTGATCGGCATGGCATCCATGAGATGCGTGCGGCCGGTTTTCACCTGTTCAGAAAACAACGCCTCACGCTCGTAGATAACGCCGCGCAAATGCGTTAACGCAGGAATAAGCCGCTCCCTCACCCCAATCACTGAGCTCACGTGAATAGCCGTGGGAATCACATCATTGGAGCTTTGGCTCATATTTACATGATCATTAGGGTGCACCTCCACGCCGCTCTTAGCCGCAATGGCGGCGAGCACCTCGTTCACGTTCATGTTGGTGCTGGTGCCCGAACCGGTCTGATACCGATCGACCGGAAACTGATCGGCGTACTCGCCTCGGATAAGCGCCTGGCAGGCGCCTGTAATGGCATCGCAACGGCCGTTGTCCAGAAGCCCCAAACTGGCATTGGCCTCGGCAGCCGCAAGTTTGATACGGGCCACCGCCGCAATAAAGGCCGGAGGCATGGGCTGACCACTGACCGGAAAATTATCAACAGCGCGCTGGGTTTGGGCGCCCCAAAGTGCCGCCACAGGCACATGGACATCGCCTAGGCTGTCGGTTTCTATTCGGGTTTGACTGCCTGCGCCCCCAGTTCCATTTTCGTTCATGGTTTCTCCTGTCTGTTCCTGCGTCAGGACGGTTGGCTGTGCATCAAAACGTGCGGTTGGCAGGCCTCTTGGTAGAGGCCGCCTGTCGCAACTGGGTTAAAAAAAGCCCAACGGGTTAATGTCGTAGCTGGTCAGCATGCATTTGGTCTGCTGATAATGCTCCAGCGCCATCTTGTGGGTTTCACGCCCAACACCAGACTTTTTGTAACCGCCAAAGGCTGCGTGTGCCGGGTAGGCGTGATAGCAGTTCATCCACACTCGGCCAGCCTGAATGCTGCGCCCCATACGATATGCACGGTTGGTGTCGCGGGTCCAGACGCCGGCACCCAGCCCAAACTCAGTATCGTTGGCAATCGCCAGGGCTTCCTCTTCGGTTTTGAACGTGGTTACACCCACAACCGGGCCAAAGATTTCCTCCTGAAACACCCGCATCTTGTTATCGCCCTTGAACAAGGTGGGCTGAACGTAGAAGCCGTCGTTGAATTCGGCGTCCATTTCTTCCCTGTCGCCCCCCGTTAGAATCTCCGCTCCTTCTTGCTTGCCGATCTCAAGGTAAGACATGATCTTGTCGAACTGCTCTTTACTGGCTTGTGCGCCCACTTGCACATCCGTATCCAGCGGGTTTCCACGCTTGATGGCCTTAGTGCGCTCAACCACTTTCTGCATAAACTCTTCATACATGTCTTCCTGCACCAGCGCGCGAGACGGACAAGTGCACACTTCGCCCTGATTGAAGAATGCCAGAACCAGGCCTTCTATACACTTGTCCACGAACTCTGGCTCGGCTTTCATTACATCAGAGAAATAGATGTTAGGAGACTTGCCGCCCAGCTCAACCGTTGAAGGAATGATGTTTTCTGCCGCGCACTTGAGGATGTGCGAACCAACCGGGGTAGAGCCTGTAAAGGCGATCTTGGCAATACGCTTGCTAGTCGCAAGCGCTTCACCCGCTTCGATACCATAGCCGTTAACAATGTTGAGAACGCCCGGCGGCAACAGATCACCAATGATCTCGATAAGTACCAGAATACTGGCGGGCGTCTGCTCCGCTGGCTTGAACACGGTGCAGTTGCCAGCGGCCAAACAGGGCGCCAGCTTCCACGCAGCCATCAGAATCGGGAAGTTCCAAGGAATGATCTGCCCGACCACACCAAGAGGCTCATGAAAATGATAAGCCACGGTGTTTTCGTCAATCTGACTCATGCTCCCTTCTTGGGCCCGGATGCAGCCCGCAAAGTAACGGAAGTGATCGGCGGCTAGAGGGATATCCGCATTTAGGGCTTCACGAATCGCTTTGCCGTTATCCCAGGTTTCTGCGACAGCCAGTTTTTCTAAGTTGGCGTCAATGCGATCAGCAATTTTAAGCAGAATGTTGGAGCGCTCTGCCGGTGAAGTTTTGCCCCAGGCCGGCGCGACCTTGTGCGCAGCATCAAGCGCCAGATCAATATCCTCGGCGGAGGAGCGCGGAATGTCGCAGATAACAGCGCCGGTTATCGGCGTTATGTTTTCGAAGTACTGACCTTTAACCGGAGCGACCCACTCGCCACCGATGTAGTTCTCGTAACGGGATTTGAAAGAAACGACGGAACCGTCTTTTCCTGGTTGTGCGTAAATCATACTCGTCACCTCTTATTGTGGTTGTAAATGACAACGCGGTCGTTCGCGTTTACCCATTCACTGTAGACCTCAAACAACAATAGGTGAACCACCGGGGAACTCCGACAACTCCTGCAGGCAATCTTGCAGAAACTCTGCGGGGTCTGCCAATACGGCTTCGTCTGCCACTACGCCAAACTGAACCTGCCCGGCATAGCTGACAATGCTGACTCCCAACCCTATGTCACCGGCCTGGGGCACCCAGAACATTTGTTCGGTAATCCGGCAGCCGGCAATGTATCTGGCCTCTGGGGTGCCAATAACGTTCGACACCACCGCGCTGGCTTTGCGATAAAAAACATCCAAAAGCGGCTGGCGCAGGGCGTCTGGAATCAAGGATGCACAGGCCGACAACCCCCAGGCTATTCCAGGCTGCCAGCTTTTCTTCAGCCGGCGGGTTTCCTGTTTGATGCGATATAGACGCTCCAGAGCGCTCTCGCCATCTACTGGCAGGGGAACAAATACGGTACCGAAGTAGTTACCGAGGGAGTCCGGTTCTGGTTTCAGATCATCTGGAAGGCGGTCGCGAATATCAACGGGAACCGCTGCATGCATCACCGCGTCTTCTAAGTCCGCCCCAGAAATACCAAGGCGGGGACGAACCGCTGCCGCCACGCAGCTGAGAAGGACATCGTTGATCGTTACATTAGTAGCCTTGGCGATTGAGCGGAATCGACCTAGAGCAACCGGCGCAGACCACCGACAATGGCGCTGCCCCAACAACGCTCGCTTGAGGTCGGATGGCGTATCTTCCGGCTCTGCCAGAAAATCGCTGAATTCATTTACCAGTTTCACGCCGTTGCGGGCCGCTTGATCCAGTAAAGTTCTGGCCTGATCAAACTGACTTCCCGGTTCGGCGCTTTGTTTGTTAGTGCCGGCTTCCGCCGCTGCGTCGCCGCCAAGCAATTGCTCAACCCGGTTTTTGGCTGCTGACATCCAGGGAGCTAAATTTCCGGTTTGCCGCGCGCCGTATACCGCCGGGTGCTGCTGCGGCGAGGTCGAGCACAGGCGGTCAAAAATACCTGTCAGTGATACGCCGTCGGCATAGCAGTGGTGTAATCGAAGCAACAATACCGAGCCACCTTCGGCATTCGGCGCCAGCCAGAATTTCCATAGGGGGCGATATAACGGCAGGGGCTGGTTCAGGCGCTCAGAAACCCACTCCTGAAGTGCAGAGTCTGTGAAGCGATCAAGCACTACATCAAGATGGTGCCGGAGATCAAAAACCGGGTCTGGCTCCCACTGCCAGCCGGGTGCCCGCTTAACGGGCATATACCGGAAGCGTTCCCAAGCCATCCAGTACACGCGCAAAAACTCCCGCAGCCGGGGGGCCGTCAGGCCATCTACCCGCATCATGACAGTAATAGTCATGGGGTTTCGGGGGCTCTCCAGAGCCAGCCAAGCTGAGTCCGCAGGAAGCATAAGATGCGTTTGCTCGTGGCTCAAACTCGAACGTCCCCGGAAGTAGTGAAATTAAAGAGTAGTGGAGCTAAAGAGTAATAGAGTAAAAAAAACAGCGCTCAGCATTGTGCCAGACATATACCACCGGCTCCACAAAGGCATCGATGATGTCAGGTTACAGAAAACTACATATACACATACTTTACTCCTATACTGGTTATAAGCCTTGGTGTGATAGTTATTACAAGCTCCCAACGGTTACCGATTGGTCATATCAAGGCAATAACTGGGTTACCAGCGCCAATAAAGGTTGGGCCGAATGGGAGTACAACAGGGTTACCAGCGCAACCAAGGTCGAATGACCAAACTCCAAAAACAGGCTATAGCCGTGCTGGGAGGAGATGCATTATGAAAGCAAGCCATATCAGCAAGCTGATCAAACCGATCGACAGTGCCTACTCGGAGATGTTCTCTGGGAGGGTGTATCGTGTTGGCAAAGGCGCTGTTTCTGTTCGCAATCACAGCGGCGAAGCAGAGCAAACCGTTATTGGCGTACATGGCTTTCTAGAAAACCACTGCTACTTCACCCAGACCTATGACGCACCGACCACCGAACTGATCCTGCTTACCTGCAGCAACTACCATATTCCTGTTAGCGGTGTGACGCCGGAAACAGCCGAGTGGGAGCTGCCAATAAAGCATTTAGAAAGCACGATTGAGTATGATGCCAGCATTCTGACCCAAGCTCTGGAGAACCTGCCCAGTACACGCAATGTTAGGGTTCATGGCCACTCGCGGGGCGGGGCCGTGACGCTAGAAGCAGTCAGGCAGAGGCCAGATTTGTTTGAACACGTGGAAGTGGTTCTTGAAGCGCCAGCCTTGCCCCAAGGAAAAATTCATCCGCTGGTATCAGCGCTCCTCGAGCCTGTTAGCCACGGCATGTGGCCTTGGCTGATTCGCCTGATCAACAGCGCGCCTTCATCTGCCTACGGACAGACGTTCTTCGGTAAAATGAACCCGCGTAAAAAACAACTGCTGAGCAAGCTTTTCTATGCCACCCGCGACCACCTAACCATTGTTCGTAACATTGAGAACATTTTTGAGTGGATAGAGCGCACCGACACCGACGTGTACCAACATATACGTCACGGTACCTTCCTGATTCCTGCCGTGGATCGGCTTCTGGATCGCCAAGCCATGCTTGATAGCGCACGCCAGAGCCCCACCACCATGCGCATTGTTGAAACGTTAGCGCCCAGTCATTTTGTAACCCTCGACAGCAAAGAATGGCTGCCAGACTTTAAGCCCTCGCCTGCTGCCGCCCAAGGTTAGAAGTTTAGACAACCAAAGAATTGATGCCCGGCCACTGGCCGGGCTTGCTGCACCCTCGCCTTCCCTCCGGTAAACTACAAATCTCTACACAGACCCACCGGAGCTGTCACCATGTACCGTGAGCGCCTCGTTAACACGGATGTGCGTTCAGATAGCGCCCGTCGCTTGCAACAGTTGCTATTGGATTACCACGATTTCAGGATTCATAAAACCGGCCATCGGTTATTAAGCAGCACGTTCACCGTTGCTGATTGGCAGGCAGAACGCCTGAAATCGACGCACCAGGACTTATATCAGCATCTTGGCTATCACACCGGCCTGGAATTCCTACTGACCGATCTTTACGCCCCCGCCAGCATGACTCGGCGCGACGACAACATAGACCGTGTATTCCCGAAAATGGTCAAGTGGTTACCAGATCATCAACTGGAAATGCTTGCCGGGCTGGTCGAGCTAAACCTGATTACTCAGCAGCTGGATCTTGAGCTGGCCGAACTGCTTGATGAGCGTGATATACCGGCAAGCTCGGTAACCGGTGAACACTACTGCGAGGTATACCGCGCCAGCCAGAAACTGGAACAGCGCGAGAAGCAGGTAATGTTGGTGGCCGATGTTGGGCAACAGCTCGACCGATATGTGCGTAATCGTGCACTGGGGTGGCTGCTTTCAATGAGTCGGGCCCCAGCAGAAATGGCCGATCTTAGTGATCTGCACAACTTCCTTCACAGAGGTTACTTAGCATTCCGGAAGATGGATAACGTGGACTTGTTGATCAGCCGGCTGGTGACCAGAGAGCAGCAGGTTATGGACAACATTCTCAACGGCCACCCAGAGCCGTTTGTGCTCCCGGGCGACCTTTGAAAAACACCTGAAGGGTTAGGCTTTCAGGATCTGATCCAGCTGGCTGTGAATCTCATTCTCAATCTTTGCTTTGAATGGCCGCAGCAACAGGCCCAGCTCCAAATGCACGTGCAGGTCGTCACCCGTTATGTTCAGGTGACCTTTAACACCCGAGCGCTTGAACTTAAGGTGATCGCCTTCCCACTGGTAATTAAGATCGAACTGGCTGGACAGATCCCGGGCAAGCGCCTCGGCCGCGTCGCGAGCATGGTCTTTATCAAGGGTATGGGCGCGATGTACATCAATTACGGACATGGGTCAGTTTTCTCTTCAAAAGTTATCGGTTTTATAGTGTAAGGCGGTATTAAACGTCTCGCCACTCTTGTAGCAACCCCCTCAACCGTTAGAATACGAGGTTCAGATTCTGACAGGACATGCCCCATGAGCGAGCAACAACCGCCGGCCAACTCCAGCAATGGCCAGGACGACGTCACCCATTTCGGTTTCCGCGATGTGCCCAAGAGCCAAAAAGCCAGCCAGGTGGCCGACGTTTTTCACAGCGTAGCGGGCAAATACGACCTCATGAACGATTTGATGTCTATGGGCATCCATCGTCTGTGGAAACGCTTTACCATTGAGCTTTCCGGTGTGCGCCCAGGCCACAAAGTGTTGGATATTGCCGGCGGGACCGGCGATCTGACCATGAAGTTCTCTGATCTCGTGGGCCGGAACGGCCAAGTGGTTCTGGCCGACATTAACGCCTCTATGTTGAAGGTAGGCCGTAGCCGCCTGACCGACCGCGGTTACGCTGGCAACATTGAATACGTGCAAGCCGATGCCGAGCACCTGCCCTTCCCGGATAACAACTTCAACGCCGTATCCATTGCTTTTGGCCTGCGAAACGTGACCGACAAGGATCAGGCCCTTCGGGACATGGCCCGCGTACTAAAGCCCGGCGGCAAGCTCATGATTTTGGAATTTTCCAAGCCCACCAACCCGCTACTTAGCAAGGCCTACGACACCTACTCGTTTACCGCCCTGCCATTGATGGGCCAGCTCATCGCCGGCGACGGCGAAAGCTACAAGTACTTGGCCGAATCCATCCGCATGCATCCAGACCAAGAGACGCTCAAAGGCATGATGGAAAACGCAGGTCTGGTGAACTGCAAGTACTACAACATGACCGGCGGCGTTGTCGCCCTACACGTGGGAATCAAGCCCTGATGTTTCCCGGCCCAACCCTGCTAGCGGCGGTAACAGCCATAATCGAGCGGGCCTTGAACCACGCGCTTGAGCTGGATCCTGCTGGTCAGCAGGCGCTGCTAGGCGCGCTTGAGAGGCCAGTACAGTTCCGCATTACCGACCCCGTCTCCCTGACTTGCTCCCTGCACAGAGCGGGCAACCGGGTGCAGGTGCGTAGCCAACCTGCGGAAGAACCTGCATTGGAAATCAGCGGCAAGCCCCTGGCTTTCGCTGCACTGGCGACGGGCGACAACCGCGTGTTCACCGATAACCGCCTTGAAGTGACCGGCGATACCGCCCTGGCACACCAGTTTCAGCGCGCGCTGGATCAGCTGAACCCAGACTGGGAAGCTGCCATGGCAAGACACATCGGCGACGTACCGGCTCACTTTATCGGCAAGCGTATTCGCAACGCCGTAAGCTGGAGCCGCCAGGCTTTCAGCACCCTGAACGCCAATATTGAAGAATACGTGCACGAGGAAAGCCGCGCCCTGCCCGGTCGCCGCGAACTGGAAGCCACATTTGAGGATATCGACGCCCTCAGCCTGCGCACCGAACGCCTGGAGGCCCGCGTGAACCAGATCGAAAGCCGCGGCACTACTGACAAACCGGAGACTCCGTGACCCGCCTGCAACGCCTGTTCCGAATTTCCTGGGTATTCTGCCGTTACCGGCTGGATACGTTTCTGCCGTTAGCAGAGTTGCCGGGGCCACTGAAAGTGTTTTTCCTGCTGGCACCTTGGCATCTCTTCCCAAAACCAAAGCTCAGCCGTGGTGACCGCCTGCGCTTGGCCTTGGAAGAACTGGGGCCGGTCTTCGTAAAGTTCGGCCAGATTCTGTCTACGCGCCGTGATTTACTGCCTGACGACATGGCAGACTCCCTAAAAACGCTGCAGGATCGAGTACCGCCGTTTCCTAGCGATGCGGCCCGCCGCATTATTGAAACCTCTCTTGGTGCGCCGGTTTCTGAATTATTTAAAGAGTTCGGCGCCGACCCCCTGGCTTCTGCCTCCGTGGCACAGGTTCATACCGCGACGCTGTTGAACGGCCAAGACGTGGTGGTAAAGGTGCTACGCCCCGGTATCGAGAAGGTTATCCGCCAAGATCTCGCCTTGATGTATCTGATGGCCAACCTGCTTGAGAAGTATTGGGCAGAAGGCAAGCGGCTACACCCGGTAGACGTGGTGGCAGATTACGATTCCACCATTCACGATGAGCTTGATCTGCAGCGGGAAGCCGCCAACGCGAGTCAGTTGCGTCGTAATTTCGAGACTTCTTCGCTGATCTATATTCCCTTTATCAACTGGGATTACACCCGCAAATCCGTGATGGTGATGGAGCGCATATACGGCATCCCCATTGCCGATGTTCCCGCTTTGGAGGCTGCCGGCGTGAACCTGAAGGTTCTGGCAGAAAAGGGCGTCGAAATCTTCTTTACTCAGGTGTTCCGAGACAGCTTCTTTCACGCCGACATGCACCCGGGCAACATCTTTGTCGACGCATCCAACCCGGCTGACCCGAAATACATCGCCATTGATTTTGGCATTGTTGGTACCCTGGCGCCGGATGATCAAAGCTACCTGGCTCGTAACCTTCTGGCCTTCTTCCGCCGGGACTACCGACAAGTAGCCCAACTGCACATCCAATCCGGTTGGGTACCACCGGATACCCGGGTAAACGAATTCGAAGCAGCCATCCGCACCGTATGCGAGCCAATTTTTGAGAAGCCACTTAAGGACATTTCCTTCGGCCACTTCCTGCTTCGCCTGTTCCAAACTGCTCGCCGGTTCAATATGGAAGTACAGCCTCAGCTGGTTCTGCTGCAAAAAACCTTGCTGAACGTAGAAGGCCTGGGCCGCCAGCTGTACCCCGAACTCGACTTGTGGAGCACAGCGCAGCCTTTCCTGGAAACCTGGATGCGCAAACGAATCGGCCCGTCTGGCTTGATCAAGACCCTGCAGACCCACCTGCCCGCCTGGCTGGAACAGTCTCCCGAAATGCCGCAGCTGGTTCACGACGCCTTGCTACAGCTACGCAGCGCCGGCCCCACCGAGAAACAGAACCAAGACACGCTTGCCCTACTTCGGGAACAACAGCGCAGGGCTGACCGGCGCTGGCGCCGAGGGATTACAGCCGTGGCTCTGGTTGCCGCAGCCATTATCGGCACCCAACCAGAGGCCCGGGCATGGGCAGAGAACGCGCCGCTATGGTCTTGGGCGTTGCTAGCTGGCGCGGGAGTACTGGTTGTGCGTGGTAGCCGCTGAAATACGCGTTGGTGCTGCAGTGTTTTCCAGGAATGCATAAATGAACCTCGGCGCGCAGCCGGGGTTCCTAGCTCTTCACAGCTTTGCTCCTCGGCTTGGAACGGTTTTCTATACAGTGTTATTGAAAGCGCGGATCGCAGAAGCCAAACGATTACATGGCAGCGATGTAGGGGGTGGACTAAGCTATTGTTTTATAAAATTTTAGACGATGCCCTGAGTTTCCTGCGAAATTGGGTGTCTTGACGGATACTTCTGAATAGCCCAATTGGGCTATTCAGAAGAGGAGTTACTGTCATGACACCGTTACGTCAGACCATGATCCAGGCCATGTGCCAGCATGGCTTCCCCCCCCCGCACCCAGCACAGCTATCTTTATGTCGTCACCGCGCTGGCCCGTTATTATCGGCGCTCGCCTAACGGACTGCCGGACCGCCCGCATGGGCGGTATGGAAATGCGTTGTGATCATTGCCAGGCCCGCTCCATCTGCTACTACGGATGCCGGGGTCGCCATTGTCCGCAATGTCAGGGCCATGCAACTGAACAATGGAGCGCACGTCAGCGCTCCCTGTTACTGCCGGTGCCTTACTTCCATTTGGTGTTTACGCTACCTCACACCTTGAACGGCTGGGTTCAGCTCCATCCCGACGTGATCTACCGCTGTCTGTTCGCCGCAGTCTAGGACACGCTTAAGCAGTTTGGGCGCAACACCCGGCACCTTGGCGGCGAACTGGGCATGACGGCGGTGCTCCACACATGGGGACAGAACCTGAACCGTCATGTTCACGTGCATTGCCTGATCCCCGGCGGAGTGTTGACCGGCACCGAAGACTGGCACAAGGCAAAAAGCCACTACCTGTTCCCGGTACGGGCCTTATCCCGGCGTTTTCGAGGGCGAATGGTGTCGATGCTGAGAGCGGCGGTGAACGCAGGCGAACTGCACCGGGTTACCCGCAACGGTGAGATTGATGGTGTGCTCGACGGCCTGATGCAACAGGAGTGGGTTGTTTACACTCGACATTGCCTGAACCAGGCCGATAGTGTGGTGGATTATCTTGCCCGCTACAGTCACCGAATCGCCATCAGCAACGGGCACTTGTTGTCGATGGAGGGGGATCAGGTCTCGTTCCGATATAAGGATTACCGCGATCACTCCCGGATCAAGACCCAGTGGCTGGATGGACGGGAGTTCGTGCGGCGGTTCCTGATGCACATTCTGCCCAAAGGCTTCATGCGGATTCGCCATTTCGGCTACCTGAGCAACCGAACCCGACGACGAAAACTGGCTGTTATCCGGCACTGTTTATCGCAACCGCCCCGATCAGAAGCTACAGCGGAGAGTCCAACATCCCAGCGATGCTGGCCCTGCCCACAATGTGATGATGGCCTGGTGCGTATGGTTCGCCAGATCCCACGGTTCAGAATAACGGCTGTGCCGACGGGTTAGCTTCACGGCCTTCTTGATCCGACGGGGGGAAACCTACAGTTCTTAGTGAGCTGGATCTCTCTGCGGCCGAAGGCTGGAAAAACGGGTACCTGAGAGGTAATCTGAGGGGAATCACCACAAGGAACCGCCTCATGAAGGATCGAATGAGACCAAACCCCGCCGGCATTGCTTCGCGCCCGGCCCCAGATGTACCGTTCAAGCTTCGCCTCCAAATTACTTTATCCTTAGGCACCGTTCGATAGCTGCGGCGTTGGCGGCTTAGTCCAACAGACATTTAAAGGTCATGCTGCGCACGACCATTAAATGCTTAGGTGTTAGACCTCAACACGAAAGGAGTTTGAAATAGTATGCGATTGTTTGCATTCGTCGGCGGAGACATTGGCCTTTGGTGGATCGTCCGGACCGAAACCATAGTTGGCGAGCCCCTGCTTGAAGCCAAAAGGCTCAACGTCGTATCCGGCTCAGATGTACAGCCTGAAACCAATGCACCTTGGGTACTTCGTGGAATAACAAGCAATGAACGATATGTCGCGCGAGAAGTCGATATCCGTCTCATGCGCGAAGATGTTTAACTCTTCGTTGCAAAGGACTGCCTTCGGCAGCCGCTGAACTCAAGTGTTAGGTTTCTTAGGAGCAACCGCAAGCGCACTGTCTCCACAAATCGCAGCAAATCCCAAAGGAAGTCGGTCCCATGAGCATCAAACGCATCTTCCCCAGCGCCAATCATCTTCAGCCGGCTGATGGCGAGCCCTTCAGGTCTGTCATTACAGAGTCGGTTGAAGCCGCAATCGTGGCTTGGTACGTAAAGTCAGGCCAAAGAATTTCAGCTCATCTGCATCCTGAGGGTCAAGACACCTGGACAATCCTGTCCGGTCACGGTCAATACCAACTCGATGCCGCCGGCAGCTCAAAGCAGATCACAGCAGGCGATGTCGTCGTTGCTCACAAAGGTGAAGTTCATGGCGTACTAAACACTGGTCCTGAACCGCTGGTTTTCATATCTGTCGTGTGCCCCGCTCTTTCCGGGTTTGAGCTACTCGAAAGCCAATATGCGCACACAGAGACCTAACCCTTCCGTCGAGAGAGGCGTGCCCCGGCAAGCCAGGACACGCCTCTCTCGTCAAACGTTAGACGGCTTAAAATAATTACGCCGTTTATTTACGCTGTGACAATTTGCCTGTACGTGCAGGCTATCGCTCAAACGCCGCCTAGGCTGGTACCTCGGGCATTGTGCAAAATATCTTTTCTGAACAGGCGTCAGCTTTAAGCCCTGCCTAATCGGGTAGCCGGGGGTATCTAACCCCCAGCCCCCACAACACCCTGCACCGATGCGTCGGACCGGCGGATCCGCACAGGGCGTTTCCCGAAAACGTTCAGAGTAAGATGGCCGATTACCTCCTCCTACCCCAATGATGGCTTCTGATTTTGCGCCAACGTTCCTCAGTCCGGTCGGATATGGAATCGTTGAGCTGCACAGGCTCCTCATTGATTTTCGGGTTCAGGCCTTCACCGTGTCCCAACCATTACGATGGGCGCTTGGCTACTGTGCCGTCTGCTGACTTCTGCTCAATCATCGGCGGGGTTACCTCCATCGGCGCTATCGGTGTCCACCTAGTTGGCTCGCAACCGCCGATGGCAACGGCTGCGCCCAGGCTTGATCGACCAGTAGCCTGACTGGTAATTGACCGATCGCTCGTTGAACAGATCCCGAGGCGTCGGCTTGTGCCAACTCGCCGCCGGCCTATGTCTCATATGATGTTCTTGTTCATCAGCTCGCAGTTTTGCTAGCGGCTTACTTCCGGCCGGCGTTCCGGAGACCGCTCCTCACGGATTGGCCCTTGCCATTCGCTAGTGGTTAGCGTTCAATCGGCTAAAACCGGCTGAACGGTGACCTTCCCACAGGGGACTTTCACCCCATTAGTTCATGCCCATGCTGGGCGTACACAATCGGCTGCACAGCGACCGATTTTCCGCCGCGTCGCGGCTCCAATCTGGCGTTCAGGTCGCGGGGCAATCCGGCGCAATCTTCTGAGCCGAACTGCTCATTCGGTGGTCTGGTTCCTGGCGCCATAAGCTGGCGCTTCTGGTTCCCTCAGCGTTAGCAGTTGCACTACGCCTCCCACATCTTGCGAGCTGAGTAAAAAAGGGATAATTTATACTCATGGACGAGTTTGAGTTCGACGAAGCCAAAAGTCAGACCAATCTGGATAAGCACGGTATTGATTTCGTGGCCGCCCAACGTCTGTGGAAAGATCCGAATCTATTGGAAATCCGCGCAAAGTCAGAGGGCGAGCCAAGATTTTTGCTGATAGGCAAGATTGGTGAAAGACACTGGTCGGCGGTCGTCACATACAGGGAAAGCCGTATTCGCCTGATTTCAGTCAGGCGTTCCCGCAAGAAGGAGGTTGAGCTCTATGAAAGCTAAAGACTTCGATAAAAAATTCGAGGAAGGTCAGGAAGATATTGTTGATGACCTTGATCTGTCCACGGTCCGCCGTGTCAATCAGGAACAAAAGCGAATCAACGTTGACTTTCCTGTTTGGGTCGTAGATTCACTGGATCGTGAGGCGGCGCGCATTGGCGTTACCCGCCAGTCAATCATCAAGGTGTGGCTAGTTGAGCGCCTTCAAGCCGAATCTGCTAACAAGCCGCTTAGTGGTGACGCCGCAGGCGTCGCACATTAGCGGAGCGTTAGGAGGCAAGGAACACCATGGATCAAGCAGAATATTGGTACGCGGTAGCTTCAGTGCTCCTGTTCTTTAAGATGTTTACTATCTCCGCATATCAAGGGTTCCATCGAATCGGAAAAGTCACGTTCAAGACTCCCGAAGATGCAGCCTTCGTTGGGCGGGATTCAGCCTTGGCGAACGGTTGCGTATGCAGTCGGGGTAATGTGCATGTTCATCATGAGCGTTCAGATTCTCGGTGCGCTACCCTAACAATTGCATTAAATTCGCTCTGGCCCGTTGGGCCTCGGCCGGATATGCTTACGCACGCTGCTTAACTCAGCGTTAGGCAAAAAATATGGCTGAGAAACAGGGCTACGCAATGATTGTTTTGCCTGAACTGAAAACTGTTGGCCTTTTTATCATCACTGCGCTAGCGGAAATTGTCGGTTGCTACTTACCATATCTGTGGCTTCGAGAAGGCAAGACAATCTGGCTTCTGGTACCCGGCGCTCTGAGCTTGGTCGCTTTCGTATGGTTGTTGTCACTGCATCCAACCGCCGCGGGCAGGGTCTATGCCGCCTATGGTGGTGTTTATATTGTCATGGCGATATTCTGGCTATGGACAGTCAACGGAATTCGACCAACAACATGGGACATAGTGGGGTCTGCGGTGGCGCTTTTAGGCATGGCAATTATCATGTTTGCCCCGCGCACCACATAGCGCTGGGCCGGCTGATATCGATTGATTGATGAGGTAATCTGACCAACGAGAGTATTAAGGAAATTGAAATTAAAAAATAAATGCCACCGGAGAAATCGATGGCATTGCCGTGTTTAGCTACCTAGCACGTTTGATGGGGATTTCTTGGCAACTTTTGCG
This sequence comes from Marinobacter sp. LV10R510-11A, assembly GCF_900215155.1. Taxonomy (NCBI): domain Bacteria; kingdom Pseudomonadati; phylum Pseudomonadota; class Gammaproteobacteria; order Pseudomonadales; family Marinobacteraceae; genus Marinobacter; species Marinobacter sp. LV10R510-11A. Next base: position 3,691,728 of record NZ_LT907980.1, on the reverse strand, counting down.
GCTTTCTTCTCTTTTGCTGTTAAAAGCGGTTTCTTTTTCGGGTCTTTCTTACTGTCTTTTCCTTTACTCATGATGCTTTCCTCATAAACCTAAAGCCAATTTGAGCCAACTTAATGGCTGTGGCTACGCAGTGACCGCTATTAAAGCAGCCAAGCTGGTTCGCAACGTTATCAGTATGGCCTTAAGGCCAACCAATAGATAGGAATGGTTTACATTTGCTGATAACCATGAGCATCGCCAACCCGAAGGTATCGATATTGGCGGGTTTGGCGCTGAAGGCGGCTGTTATGGCCCGTGCGAATATGAGGCAACTTTTAGCAAGCCTTCAGAAGGATCTCTTCACACACCTGATCCTGAGTTTTGTGCTCGCAGTGAACAACGACATCGGCGTAGCGAGTGTATAATATGCGTCTCTCGGCAAACAGCTCTTCCAGTGTTTGGTCTGGCCGTTTGGAAATACCCCTAAGGCTGAAGTCGCCAATGCGCTGGCGCACCGCTGCCATAGAAATATCCAAAAACACAATCACGCTGTTGCGTTTGAGGTGCTGCATCGCACGCTCGCTGTACACCGCGCTGCCGCCGGTCGCAATAACGTGGCCAGCCACATCCAGGTTGCACAGTACTTGCTCCTCAACACGGCGCAAAGCTTCGTAACCCCGGCCATCAACAATGCTCTGCAAGCTTTCGCCCGCATGTGATTGAATCAACAAATCGGTATCCATAAAAGCCAACGCGGCGGCCTTGGCCAGCACAACGCCCACGGTACTTTTGCCTGAGCCAGGCATACCGATCAACACAACATTATTCAACGGTGACGGCATGGTATATATGCTACCTACATAGTACATTGGTGGTCTGGCAATTCGATTTGAACGGGACTCTATCCGTAAAGGATTATACTAACGGATTAGGTTAATAAACTACCGCCACTAAGCCACACTTAGAAGCGGTTTTGCAGAGTGACCTGCATTGGGCGAGTTTCCGCCCAAACCTAAAGCCCACTTGATAGCCACAAGGCCGCTCGCCGCGTCACGCGGCATGGTACAGCCGCAATCGCACTGATGCGTTCGTTCGCTGAGCGTCTTTTTTACGACCTCCCAGCAGGCAGGGCAACGCTGACTCGGCTTTGCTTTTCGAGTGGGTATTTCGACAAACTCACCACCAGTTTCTTCGACTTTGTAGTGAATCATGGCCAGCAACTTTGCCGGCGCGGTGTCTAGTATCTCCCGGTTTAACCCGGACTTCTGCTTGACCATTTTCCCTGGCTTTTCGAGTGTGCCTTTTGCCGTTCGGGTCATGTTCCGAATGGTCAGTTTTTCCGTGGCAAAGAGCGTGTATTCCTTCGCGAGATCGTGACTCAGTTGATGGTGATCGTGGTGGCGCTGCCGGGCAACCTTAGCTCTGGCTTGAGTCAGAACTTTACAGGCCCGCTTCCACCGGTTGGAACCTCGCTTTTTGCGTGATACAGCCTGCTGCATCGGCAGCAAGCTCTCTTTGGAGTCCCGGTAGTAACGTGGGTTCTCGATCGCGTAATGCTCGCCGTTTTCGTGCGTAACCGTGCCTAAATACTCCACGCCCCAATCGAACCCGCAAGCTTTCTGGCCTTTGCAGGCCCGCACAGGCTCACATTCGACGGTGACTGATAAGAACCACTGCCCGTGCTTATGGATAACCTGGCTAGTTTTGACTTTTCCCAGAGTTCGAGCCTTCCCCCGAGCCTTGATGCGGCCAATGCCGTTGATCGAAAGCCTGCCGTGCTTACCGTTCGCCTCGGGAATAAACGCCCAGCCGCTGCCACCGCACATCTCAAAACTGGAAAACCGGCTGAGTGAGCGAAAGCGGGGGAACCCCGGAGCCTGGCCTTTCTTTACGCGCTCAAAAAACGCTTTGAACGCTTTGTCCAGGCGGCGAAGCGTCATTCGGGTAATGTAAACCGGAATGGCTTTGTATTCGGGATGGTCGGCGCGGATCTGAGTCAAACTGGCTTGTTGGTCGTTATAGGATATCGACTTTCCGGTTTTTCGGTAACAGTCGATACGCTCTTGTAGTGCGGCATTATAAAGTTGTTGGTGTAAGCGCAAGCTCTCAAGCAACCGCTCAGATTGCGATTGGCTGGGGTAGAGCTTGTAATTGATTTTGCGCTTATCCATGAATCCTAATATAATTGGTTCCTATGTCTAAAACAACCCTGAAAGCTCAGCACCATTGCGTATACAACACAAAGTATCACTTGGTTCTTGTGACAAAGTATCGAAACCCGGTCATTAACGAGGGCATATTAGCTCGCCTGTCTGAACTGATTTCTGAGCGTGTGAGCGCTTGGGAGGGGGAGCTTTTTGAGGTAAACGGCGAGCCTGACCACATCCATATTTTGATGGAACTACCCCCCAAATACGCCGTAGCTGATTTTGTGAACGCCCTGAAAACGGGAACCTCTCGAAGAATCAGGAAAGAGTTTGCCGACCACGTTAATAGCTATTACTGGAAACCATTTTTCTGGTCGAAAAGCTACTGCGTAATCACCTGCGGTGGCGCACCGCTTTCGATTATAAAGCAATACATCGAAAACCAAAAAGGCGCTTAACCCTCACCAAACTTCGTATGGAAAGGGAATGCAGCGCTAACGCTGTTCAAGTAGCCGCGAGGGTTTATTCGCTAAACTTTTCGGATCGTTTACCACTGAGCTCAAATTATGAACATCGACAAAGCAAAAAAACGAATCGCGAAACAGGTAAAAAAGGGCTTCAACGGTTATCCGAAGATTTCGTTGGAATACTTCGGAGAAACGGCTGACTCTGCAACAAAAATCGTTATTTCATTCATTTCGGAGGAGAACTCGGAGCCGCAGGAGCAGACTTTTTTTAGCGACAGTGACGCCCGAGAAGACGAAACCATCCAATCGACTCTGGTAAAAATTATTGAGCGATCTGATGCAAAAACGGTGGTTGAAATCGAGGGTGTTTCCATACTGTCATGCGGCTAATTATGTTGTTAATAGCTCTAATTGTTGTTGGACTTCTTGTTACCTCCAACATCAGTAAGAAAGATCAGCCCACTCTCGAAAGCCCTATAGGGACGACTGGTAGCGGCGCTCCGAAGATCTCAGTGCAACCAAAAGACGTTCAGCAGTTTGAAAAGGATATGAACGCATTTATGGAGAATGAGGCATCGGAGCAGGCAAAAAAGATCAGCCAAGCTACGCAATAATCATTTTTTGTAGGAGACTTGGACGACTGGGCTATCGGGTCGCGGTAGGCGCCTTGGCCGCTGCCGGTACCGGTACCGGTGGCTCTGCAGGGGAAACGGTGATCGTCCGCCACAGCATATCGAACAGCACCCCATGCTGGTCGGCCATACGCCCAGCCCTGCCACGTAACAGATGCATTTGGCAAACACGCAGTAGCAACCCGTAGAAGAAGTCCAACAAGATCGGCGTGCCCACCTGGTTATTGAGAACACCCTGCTCCTGCCCTTCCTGAAGCACGCTGATAAACAGCCCGCTCAGCCGCTGCTGAACCTGCGTGTTATCACTACCCCAGCGCTCCGCCAGTTGCTCCAACCCGTGGTGCAAGCAGGCACTCAGCAAAGCTTCCTTGCTGCAGGGTGATCTGGTGAAACTCCTCATCCGCAAAGACCTGCACGGCCGCCTGTTCAATCCGCTCGCGGACCGCCGGGTGCCGCTGTCTTCCGAACTCAGCTCGGCACTGCGTGATCTGAGCTTTGCCAAAACTATGAAACAGCGCATCAAGGTGCTGAGCCAGCTGAAAGCGGCGTTCGCCGACGACTTCAACGCCGCCTTCGCGGAACTCACGCAGGCCAAGCCCAAGGCCCTGGTGTTGTATTCCACCAAGGAAGGCTCGTTCATGGTCGGCGCCGACATTAACTTGTTTGAAAACGCCGAGAGCGCTCAGGAAGTCAGCGAGCTGTCAGTACTCTGCCAGCAGACCTTTCAGAAGCTGGCAGACCTGGACATCCCAGTGGTCGCCGCCAATAGCGACACAGTACTGGGCCTGCCAGAAGTGATGCTGGGCCTGAAGCACCGGATGCTCAAGTACGGCCCCGGTTTTTACACCACCCGCATCTTGGCGCCCTACCTGAACGAGGCAACCCGCTTGCTCACCGAAGGTGTAGACGTGGGCACCAAGGTTGGTCCGGTATTGGAAAAAGCCTTCGGCATGCAGATTGGCAAGGAATACGGTGGCAACTCCATGTCCACCCAGGCCAAGTCTTGCATCATGGCTAAGGTCAGCTCCCACTCCGGCCTAATTAGCTCCATGGTGGTGATCCCCAACTCCCTGGACGCCGGTCTCTAAACTGATTTCCCTGGCAGTACGCCTGCACGATCCCGAGAACCTGCTGGGTAAAGGCGCCAACATCATGACCCGCACCCTGATGATCTTCGGTCAGGGCGCAACCCACCGACGATGATGTCGTTGCGTTCCGCAAGAACCTAACCGGCTGGATGCTGCAGTTCATGCTCGGCTTTGTAATGAGCCTAGTGCGCTGTCTTACCCGTGGCTGGTTCACCGTGAAAGTGCCTAACGTGGCTCCAAAAACCAAAAGTATTAACCGTCGTCTGGGCTGGGCAGCCACTCGCTTCGGCCTGCTGACGCGCAGATACAGGCCCGTGGCCTAGTAACACAAAGTACGCGCGGCCCCGTTGTGCGTTCACCGATTCGTTTTGTGAATGCACAGACCCGCGACGACGAGAGCCCTGCCTTAGGTGCCAGCAACGACGCCCTCCTCGAAAAGTAACGACTGACTCCTTGTGGTGTCTTTTACTAGCCGCGCTCGCTTCCAGCTATACGTCGGCAGGCCGCATCATCACCCAACTTGGTGTTGCCAAGAGGGCGCCACCGCTAGCGGGCCCAGATGCCAGTGGGGCGCGGCTGGGTCTATCCTGGCCCAGGTACTGAGCCATTTCGCCAAGCGTAACGTGCCAGCAGGGCTGTTAGATGTCAGCAGTGTTGGCATCAGGCGCAGTGTGTCGAGAGGAGACGGTTTACAGTTTTTGGGTGGTAGCATGCCTAGCACGCCAACCAAGGTTCCCTTGGCGAAAGCACCGTAAAGATTGCCTTTGCGATGAACGTAGGCGATTAGCCCCGGGATAAAGCGCCTGAGCCTGTGCTCCCGTAGCGCGGGCAAGGACCCGAACACCTGAACGTGAATTGGGTTATCGTTCATTGCCAGTGCACAAATTTCTGCAGCAGCAAACAGATCGCTTGGGCCCAGAGGGTAAATGGTATAACTCTCTGCTTTCACTGAATTAGCCTCTTTATGGAACTGGCTAGGCGGGCGAAGACCGTACCAACAAAAGTATGGCCGTATCACAGCAACCAACTTACATTCGAAAGGTGACCGTAAATGACAACTGACGTAACTAAAGACTGGACACTAGAACAGTTTCTTGCCCGGGCTTATGACAAGCTGCGCTTCGCAGATACGGACCGACAGGGCCATGTAAACAACGCAGTATTTTCAACACTTATCGAAACCGGCCGAGTCGAACTAATTTATAATCCGCAGGCCCCTCTCGTCTCCCCCGGCAAATCCTTTGTGATTGCCAATCTCAGCCTTCAGTTGCGCACAGAAATTCATTGGCCAGGCACTGTAGATATTGGGACAGCCGTTGCGCGCATTGGCAACAGTTCCATGCAGTTATATCAGGGTCTTTTTCAGAACGGTATTTGCTGTGCAACGGCGGAAACGGTGATTGTTTGTGTTGACGACAGTACGCAAAAATCTACTCCGTTACCAGACTCCGCCCGACGTGCTCTGGCTCAGTATCAAGCTGCAGAAAGCAGTCATTCCGGTTAGGCTCAGATGGTTTAGAATACCGCCCGTTTCGCACTGTTGTTCGTTCGCCGGCAATTTCTAGAGCTCAAGCACTCAGGATTCACTGAAATGAAAGACTTCTCTGGTAATCTAGACAACCTCGATTGGCTTGAAGCCATTCGTTGGACGGCCGATGGCCTGGTTCCTGCTATCGCCCAAGATGCCGCCAACGGCGATATACTGATGATGGCCTGGATGAATCGGGAATCGCTGCGATTAACAGCCGAAGAAGGCCAGGCGGTTTACTGGTCTCGTTCACGGAGCAAACTGTGGCGCAAGGGTGAGTCTTCTGGGCATCAACAGGTCATTACGGATATTCGCCTCGATTGTGACGAGGATGTGATATTACTGAAGGTGGAGCAAAAAGGCGGCATAGCCTGCCACACCGGTCGGCGTAGCTGTTTTTATCGCTCCCTGAAAGACGGCCAGTGGGCTAGCGTTGACCCCGTTATTAAAGATCCGGATGCCATTTATGGCACCAAATGAGGAGTGTGTGCAGTGAGTGATGTTCTGGAAAACCTCACTCGGGTTCTGGAAGCCCGTAAATCAGCCGACCCGGAGAAATCCTACGTCGCCAGCCTTCATGCCAAAGGCTTGAACAAAATTCTGGAAAAGGTGGGTGAGGAGTGTACTGAGACGCTGCTGGCCGCCAAAGATGCCGAGCACTCGGGAGAAACTCGGGCGGTAGTCAGCGAAACAGCGGATCTCTGGTTTCACAGTTTGGTTATGCTCTCCAGCCTTGGGCTTAGCTCGAAGGATATTCTGGACGAGCTATCTAACCGGTTTGATCTTTCGGGGCTGGAAGAAAAGGCATCCCGTAGCGAGTGAGCTGGCAATACCCCTTACGGGGGTTTCCGCCAACCTGCTTGGGTGGCGTACAATACCAGCGAATAGAAACATCAAAAACGAGGACCCCGTAATGGGCATCAGTATCTGGCAACTTCTTATTGTACTGGGCATTGTGATTTTGTTGTTCGGAACCAAAAAACTGCGCAACATTGGCGGTGATCTTGGTGGCGCCATTCGTGGCTTCAAAAAATCCATGAGTGATAACGATAGCAAAACCGAAGACCCCGATTCTCTGGAAGGTGAAGCCGACGCACAGACCCAGCAGGCGACTGAAGAGAAGCCCAAGGAAAAATCCAATAGCTGAGACCCGGCAGAATGTTTGATATCGGCTTTCTTGAGCTGCTGATCTGCGGCGTTATCGCTCTGTTGGTGCTTGGCCCCGAACGGCTGCCTACGGCCGCCCGAGCGGCCGGGCGCTGGATTGGCGGTGCGCGCCGCATGGTCAGCCAGTTCACCTCGGAACTCGACCGCCAGCTAAAAGCCGATGAGCTCAGGAAAGAGCTACGCGAAGCCGGCGATGTGGGTTTGGAAGACGTGCAAAAAACCGTGCGTGGCGCTCTCGACGAGGCCAAGCAATACGAGCACATGATTATGTCGGACAAGCCAATCGGGAAAAAGGCTGCCGACAAGCAAGCGGTGGCAGATCAGAGCCCACAAAGTGATCCGAAAAAAGACCCCCAAGAGAACAAGACGGATCAGCCGGATACCACGCAAACACCGTCGGATAAGCCTTCATGAATGCAAAACCAGACGGTAACAGCACAGAGCACCAGAGTAATTCTTCCGCACAGCCGGAGATGCCTTTAGTTGAACACCTGCTGGAACTTCGCAACCGTTTGCTGAAAATGGTTCTGGCCGTCGTTATCTGTTTTGCGGCTATCTACCCCTTTGCCAACGAGCTGTACCTCTGGCTGTCCGAGCCTATTCGGTCACTGCTTCCGATTGGGCAGATGATGATCGCAACGGACATTACCTCGCCGTTTTTCGCGCCCCTGAAACTGGCACTGTTCTTATCGGTCTTTGTCGCTATCCCGGTTATTCTTTACCAGCTCTGGAGTTTTATAGCGCCGGGGCTTTATGCCCATGAAAAGCGCCTAGCGTTCCCGCTGCTGTTTACCTCCGTTCTTCTGTTCTATCTGGGCGCCGCGTTTGCGTACTACGTGGTGTTCCCCTTGGTGTTCGGCTTTTTTACGGCCATAGGCCCGGAAGGTATTGTTGAACTACCGGATATCAGCAGCTACCTGAATTTCGTGCTGAAGATGTTTTTTGCCTTCGGGATAGCCTTTGAGATTCCCATTGCCACCATTCTGCTAATCCTCAGTGGCGTAACAACACCGGCGGACCTGGCAGCTAAACGCCCTTACGTGGTGGTCGGCTGCTTCGTTATCGGCATGATGCTGACACCGCCAGACATTATCTCGCAGACGCTTCTGGCTGTACCCATGTGGATTTTGTTCGAGCTGGGCATTCTGTTTGGCCGGCTGGCAAAGCGTGAAGTAGCTGACCCAGACGCAGATGAGTCACCAGCTGAATGAATCTAGCCTTACTGTTCGATGAAGACTTTGTGGCACCTAATCGTGTGGTGCTGCGAGGCCGACGGCTAGAGCACATTAAATCTGTGCTTGGCACCTCCGTAGGGGATCAGCTGCCTGTTGGGCGAGTAAACGGCCTGATGGGGCTGGGAAACGTGGTTGAGCTCACCGATTCTGAGGTCGAACTGGTTGTTGTACTGGATCAGCAGCCACCGGCTCCGCTGCCTCTTACGCTTATTCTCGCCATGCCCAGACCTAAGATGTTCCGCCGCATTCTACAAACCAGCGCGACGATGGGCGTCAAGGATATCTGGCTGATCAACAGCTATAAGGTGGAAAAAAGCTTCTGGCAAACGCCTTTGCTTTCGGATGAAAACCTACGCGAAAACCTGACTCTTGGGCTTGAGCAGGCAAAAGATACGGGCATGCCACGCGTACACATCCGCAAGCTATTCAAACCCTTCGTGGAAGATGAGCTACCTGCCCTATTAAAAAACAAGCAAGCTCTGGTTGCCCACCCGGGAACCTCTACGGTCTGCCCTACTCACTTGAACCGCGCTGCAGCGCTTTGTATTGGCCCAGAAGGCGGTTTCACGCCCTACGAAGTGGGTAAACTGAAAGACGCTGGTTGCCAGAGCGTTCACTTGGGGCCACGCATTCTACGGGTCGAAACAGCCGTTCCAGTTCTTGTCAGCCGACTGTTTGATGCCTGCCTTTGATTTAAGAAGTCTCTGAATTAAGAAGCTTCTGATCTGGCTTCCCACATCCGAAGCAAAGGTGTAATCACCGCCACCAGCAACGCACCCGCCAGCAAGCCGATCAAGCCATTGGCCAACATGGGGATCAGTGTGGTCGACAGGCCGCCAAAATCCATAGCGAAGTGTTCGATGGCGTTATAAACCAGCGGTATCCCGTGCACCAAAATGCCACCACCTACCAGGAACATGGCAATGGTGCCCAGAATGGATAACGTCTTCATCATATAAGGCGCCAGCCACAGAATGCCCCGCCCTATTTTTTGCGCAAGTTTACTGTCCTGCTGGGTCAGGTACAGGCCGCCATCATCCAGCTTTACGATGCCCGCAACCAACCCGTAAACGCCGACTGTGATCATGACCGCGACCACCGACAGCACCGCAAACTGCATGCCTATGCCCGTACCCGCTACCACACCAAGGGTGATGGCGATAATCTCTGCAGAAAGAATGAAATCCGTTCGGATAGCGCCTTTGATCTTGCGTTTTTCCAGCGTCTTCACGTCAACATCTGGCTGTTTCAGGGCTTCGCGCAGCTCATCTTTATGCTGTTCATCTTCCTTTGCGTGCAGGAATTTATGGGCCAGCTTTTCAGCCCCTTCAAAGCATAGATAAGCACCACCAAGCATCAACAACGGCGTGACCAGCCAGGGTACAAAAAAGCTGATTGCGACAGCGCCGGGTACCAGAATTGCCTTGTTAACCAGCGAGCCTTTCGCCACCGCCCAAACCACAGGCAATTCTCGCGCTGGCTTTACACCGGTGACCTGTTGCGCGTTCAGAGCAAGATCGTCACCCAGCACGCCTGCGGTTTTCTTGGTAGCCGCTTTCGTCATCAGCGAGACATCATCAAGGATCGTGGCTATATCATCGATGAGGGCGAGTAAGTTTGCTCCTGCCATAAGTGCAGATCCTGTTTGAGCGGGGTTATTTAGATAATAAGGCCCATCGCCTCTGCTGCGATACGATTTTTTACCGGGCCAAGCCCATCAAGCCAGCGCATACCCGTGTTTCTTAGCCACCTCAGTGGCAACTCATCACGGCCAAATAGCTGTTTGAACCCTTCCATGGCTGCCATCATGGCCAGGTTCTCACCCTTGCGACGACGCTGATAGCGTGCCAGCACCAGTTCGTGAGCAGGGCTTAAACCGGTACTTCTGGCCTTGGACAACTCCTCCAACAACACCCGTACATCGCCATACCCTAGGTTGGCGCCCTGGCCCGCAAGCGGGTGAATGGTATGAGCGGCATCGCCCACCAGAGCAAAACCAGGCGCGATATAGTCTTTTGCGTGGCGTTGGCGGAGCGGGAAAGCAAAGCGCTGGGAGACAGCCTCAACGGCACCGAGCTCTCGCTCGATCGCCCACTCAAGCTCAGCGGTAAAGGCTGCATCATCCAGCGCCATCAGGCGCCGGGCTTCTTCGATATCCTGTGACCAGACGATGGAGCAGAAATGCTCATCGCCGCTTTCCGTCGCCAATGGCAAAAACGCCAGCGGCCCGGTTTGGGAAAACCGTTGCCAGGCCGTATATCTGTGGTTCTGAGCCGTGCGCACGGTGCACACAATAGCTTGCTGGTCATAATCCCATTCACGGGTAGGCAGCCCAACCCACTGGCGCATGCGGGAGTTAGCACCATCGGCCGCGACCACAAGCCGGGCGCTCAATTTGCTGCCATCCGCAAGCTCAATGCCACGCTGATCACCATCCAACCGACAACCAGTTACCTGTACGCCATCAACCAATTCAACGGCACTGGTTTCCACAGCCTCAAACAGAGCCCTAACCAAACTGCGGTTCTCGACAATTGTTCCCAGGGCGCGGGCTTGCAATTCGGCGGCTTCAAAATGGATACGCCCGGTACCTTCGCCATCCCACACAGTCATGCCCTGGTAAGGACAATGGCGCCCAGCTACAACACCCTTCCAAGCTCCTAGCGACTCCAGCAATTGCTGGCTGGCCATGGAAATCGCGCTAACCCTGGGTTCAAAATCCGATACGTCTTCAACAGGTGCCGGGGCTTGCAACAATGCGGCGCGTTCACCGCCTTCGACCAAGCCCGTTTTCCAACCCTGCTGAGATAGACCAAGTGCTAGTGCGGTGCCGGTCATGCCGCCGCCCACTACAAGGATGTCGAACTCTTTGGTATCACTCATTTCTTATCGCTCGCCGCTGGCCCATTGATAACAGCTCGGCGCCCGCCGGTACCCATGGCTTTGCGCGCAAACAGGCGCTTGGCTCCCGGCAACAAATCCAAACCTATCAGTCCGGCGTCCCGCACCGCTGCGATTGGCGCCAAGGATTGACCAAAAATACGGATCAGTGAGTCTGAAAACTGCACGGTTTGTTGCCAGTCTGGGCGGTGCAACTCGTGGTAGCGGCGCAGAATTTGAAAATCACCCGGTGGCCGACCTTGTTCAGCGGCCAGCCGGAACTGTTCCGCCAGCGTCATCAGGCCCCGCAAGGCCAAGTTGAAGCCCTGCCCTGCTACCGGATGCAACGCGTGCGCAGCGTTGCCCACGAGTGCTACGCCCGGCCTTATAGGTTCACCAACCGTGGTCAGTGTTAGCGGGTAATGGTTGCACTCGCCCATTCGGGTAAACCGACCCAGGCGCCAACCGAACCGTTCCTGAAGCCGCTGGCACTTATCGCTCTCAGACATGGCCAGAACGTCTGCAAGCTCATTATCGCTCAGCGTCCACACCAATGCAGATTGATGACCCGCGCGGGAGGGCGAGCCGTGAGGTAGCAGCGCCATGGGGCCAGCGTCGGTAAAACGCTCATACGCCACAAACTGATGGCTGTCGCTGGTCGTTATGTTGGCAATCAGGGCGTTCTGATTGTAGCCATGATGGCTGGCTTGAAAACCGAGTTTTTCCCGCAGCCCAGAACGGCCTCCATCTGCAACGATCAGGCATTGCGCCGTTACGGTGCTGGTGTCATCGCCGCTTTTCAGGGTGACGCTTACGCCTTGCTCAGACGGCGTCATGTCTACGACCTCAGCCGGCGCTTGCCATTGAGTGTTCGTTTGGAGCAACTCCCGCATCAGGCACAGCCCCATCCAACGGTTATCTACCACATAGCCCAGGGCTTGCTGCTCGTACTCTTTGGCATTCAGACGGGTGGCGCCGAAATGGCCCCGGTCGGACACGTGAATCTGTTGAATGGGCGTTGCATGTTCCGATAACCGCGACCACAGCCCGAGCTCTTCAAAAATCAGCCGCGAACCCCAAGCCAAGGCGGTGGAGCGAGCGTCATAGCTGGGCTGATAAGAATCAGGCAAGGCATCCGCAGACAGCGGGAACGCCTCAACCACGGTCACTCTCAGGTTTGGCGCAACTCTCGCAAGGGTCAGCGCCAGCGTCGCACCTGCCAACCCGCCGCCGGCAATGATCACATCGGTATCGGAGTTTTTCACAGGCTCATTCCGCCATCAGTGCTTCGATCTCTTCAATGGTTTTCGGCACGCCATTCGTCAGCACGCGGCAACCCTCTTTGGTGACCACTACGTCGTCTTCGATACGAATGCCGATACCCCGCCACTTTTCATCCACGTCGGTATTATTCGGTGAGATATACAAACCGGGCTCAACCGTAAGCGCCATGCCTGGCTCAAGCAGCCGCCACGCGTCGCCAACCTTATAGTCGCCTACATCGTGCACATCCAAGCCTAGCCAGTGGCCGGTGCGGTGCATAAAGAAGGGTTTGAAGGCTTCGCTGGCAATGGCGTCGCCTACCGTGCCTGACAAAATACCAAGATCGATCAACCCGCCAACCAGCACTTTCAACGCCGCCTGGTGCGGATGATCCCAGTGATTACCCGGTCGAACGGCTTCAATAGCTGCGTACTGAGCATCTAGCACCACCTGATAAACCGCCCGCTGTTCAGGGCTGAACGTGCCGCTAACCGGGAAGGTTCGAGTAATATCGGAGGCATAGCACTCCACCTCGCACCCTGCATCAATCAGCACTAGGTCGCCCTCTTTCAGGGGCGCTGAGTTCTCGATGTAATGCAAAATACAACCATTGGCGCCGCCGCCAACAATAGATGGATACGCCGTAGAACGGGATCCATGATCCATAAACGTATGGATCAGCTTAGCTTCAAGGTTGTATTCATTGCCGCCCTTTCGGGCCCGCTTCATAGCACGGCAGTGGGCTTCGGCGCTGATTTCGCCGGCCCGGGCCATGGCTTTTATCTCGCTGGCGCTTTTGTAAAGCCGAAGATCGTGCAGAAGGTGCTCCAGCGACACGAATTCACCCGGCGGGTGTGCTCCGCTTTTGACCTTGCTACGGATAACCTTAACCCAGTCCATTACTCGGGTATCGAAACCCTGATCTTTACCCAGTGGGTAATATACCCGGCTGCGACCTTCGATCATGCCGGGCAGAATGTCGTCGATATCTACAACTGGGAAGGCATCATCCAAGCCGTAGCGCTCAATCGCGCCCTCGGGGCCTACCAAAAAGCCATCCCAGAGTTCTTTCTGGGGGTTTTTCTCTTTGCAAAACAGCACAGATTCACCGTGTTCACGGCCGGGAATCAGCGCCAGTACCGCTTCGGGTTCACCGAAGCCGGTCAGGTACTGAAAATCACTGTCTTGGCGAAATGGGTGCAGCACATCCCGGTTGCGAACACGCTCCGGCGCAGCCGGTATAATGGCAATACTGTCTGGCGCCATGCGTTCCATCAGCTTGCGACGGCGCTCGGCGAATTCCTTGACGGGTATAATAGATGACATACGTTCTCCCGCAGTGTGTGACATGATCAGTGCAATGTTTGCGTTTGTGACGCTGGCTTTTCCGGAGGATTGAATTCGGTAAATACAGCCAAAGCGCCCAGCCGGATGTATTCGACTATTTCCAGAAACTGCTGCTCGCCTTCGTCACCCGGATCCTGATCTTCAGATACCTGGCTGATGGCCACCATATCTTCCATTAACTCACGAATCTCTTGCGGCGCCTCGCCGAGTGACTCTCCAGCGGACAAGGCCATACCCTCAAGAAAACCGCGCACCCAGGCCACCAGTGCTTCCAAGCGTTGATCGATGGCATAGTCATCGTCAGGCAGCAGTGGATAAAAACCCATATCCTCTGACTTCAAAAACGCCAGCGCCCGCTCGTACGCTTCGTTCATGAAAACGGTCAGGCTTTCGCCTTCCCCAGCCGCACTTTCAGGCAGCCCCATGTGTTCACACACCATGAACAGCCACTCTGGTTCCTCTAAGCGGGCACCCGTAGCCATTCGGCCACAAAGAGCACCGTGCAGCTCGGAAGGATGGCTGAATGCTTTATGGGCCATAAAAACATTAGCCCAACGCTCGAATTCAGCGGCGTATGCCGCGTCGGCAGTGTCGGTTTCTGACATGAGCCAAGACAATCCTATGTTATAAAGTTAGGGCTGTATCTTATCATTCAGGCGCCCTCAAGACACTGCAGAGTGAACTTATGACACCCCTGTAAATTGACCGCTATGACGCACGCACTTATAGTTAGTCGCAATAACTTCAACCAATGCTGGGCACGTCATGGAACAGTCCGAAGTACAAGCATTAGCGGACAAGCTAGACAAGCTGATCGAACACTGCCAAAAACTGGAGCGGGACAACGCCACTGTGAGGCAGTTGCAGGATGACTGGAACCGGGAACGGTCCCAGCTTATGCAGAAAAATGATCTTGCCAAAAACAAGATCGAAGCCATGATCGGCCGCCTTCGGGCGCTGGAGCACCATTGATGTCTAAGCAATCTACTACTGTTGAGGTGAAAATTCTCGATAAGGACTACTTAGTCGCCTGCCCCGCAGAAGAGCAGGAGGCCCTGATTCGTGCGGCCCGACATCTCGATAGCAAAATGCGCGAAATACGCACCAGCGGCAAAGTGTTCGGAACTGAGCGTATCGCCGTAATGGCGGCACTGAACATGACCCATGAACTGCTCGAGCGGGACACCATGTCTGACGTCACCAGCACCCTGCTTAAAGCCATGGACAGCAAGCTGGAGAATGCTCTGGGAGAGCCTTCCAACCACTGAGTCCGGGGAGATTCCCTAATAGGTGTTGCAATCTGCCCCGGGTCTGACCCTATAATGAACCTACTTCCTGGGCTGTTCGCTGGTCGGATTCGTCCTCGAGCCGATGCGCTTTACCTAGGTGGCTACTCTAGGGCATTGTGAGCATGTCTCCGCGAGGGGAAAGCCTAATTTGTCACAGCGGCCACCGACCTTGAACTTTGGGTTCAAGGGCTACATCTGATAACGGCAGCTCGGGAAGCTTTATTTTGAGCCAGTTCATCGACTCACATCCTTCTGAATCCGATTTACCTCCAGTGCCTCGCCACGAACTCCGCAAACAACTGCGCCAGCGCAGACGTAAGTTATCGCCTCGCGAACAAGAACAGGCCTCTGCTTCTCTCGCTCTGAACCTGTTAAAAAATTCGGATTTACAGAGGGCTAGGCACATAGCCATCTACCTGCCCAACGATGGCGAGATTGACCCGCATCCGTACATGGCCATGGCTCATCGCAAAGGGGTTCATTTTTATCTGCCGGTGCTGCACCCGATTCACCCGGGCAAGCTGGTTTTCAGTCCCTATTACGACGGCGTTGAACTGACCGCCAATCGCTTTGGCATCCCCGAACCTGCGTTCAGCAAAGGGCTTAGGCGACCGGCTTGGTCGCTGGACGCAGTGTTGTTCCCGCTGGTGGGGTTTGACGAAAATGGCGGGAGGCTGGGGATGGGAGGCGGCTTTTACGATCGAACGTTCGCGTTCAGTCGTTTGCGCCCGCGATTGGCGCCAAAGCTGATCGGCCTGGCTCACGATTTCCAGAAGGTGAAGACACTCCCCATTGAACCTTGGGACGTGCCACTGCACAGCGTGGTGACAGACAGGAAGGTTTACCGGGTAAAATAACGCAGAAAAGTGTTACCGATCTAGCTGAGCTCTGGTCATATAGGCGGAGTCTGCCGCAACAGAACTTTTCGTCACGGCATCGGGCCGACTTCGTTTACAGGCTAAGAAGCCTTACCGTTACCTGCCCCTAGGAACAGCTGATAAGCCTCGTTTTCCGTCATGTTTTCATAACGGAAACCCACTTTTTCAAGCATGGCTTCAAAGGCTTTTACTTCATCATCCTCTACCTGGGCACCCAGAAGCACACGGCTGTAGGCCGCTCCGTGATTGCGGTAGTGGAACATGGAGATATTCCAACGTGTTCCCAGAGACATAAGGAATTTCAGTAATGCGCCGGGGCGCTCAGGGAACTCAAACTGAAACACCTTCTCATTGGTAATCGTGGGCGCATGGCCGCCAACCATGTGGCGAATGTGCTGCTTGGCCATATCGCTGTCGGTCAGATCGAGAACGGAGTATCCGTTTTCACGGAGCTCGTGCACCAATTCGTCCCGACCCAGACCACCGGCCTGAACCTGAACGCCCACAAAAATCGTGGCCTGGCCGGCATCTGCATACCGATAGTTAAATTCGGTAATGCTGCGCTTGTGTAGGGCGTTGATAAACGTCTTGAAGGCCCCTGGCTTCTCGGGAATGGTGACCGCAAGGATAGCCTCGCGTTTCTCACCGATTTCGGTGCGCTCAGAAATGTATCGCAGGCGGTCAAAATTCATGTTGGCGCCACTCAGGGTGGCGACAAGGTTTTCATTTTCGATCTTTTCCCGCTCAATGTACTTCTTGATGCCAGCAACACCCAGTGCGCCCGCAGGTTCAGAGATTGAACGCGTATCTTCAAAGATATCCTTGATGGCCGCGCAGATTTCATCGGTAGAAACGGTTATCACTTCATCTACGTGGTCTTTGCAGACCTCCCAAGGATATTTCCCGATCTGCTTTACCGCTACACCGTCCGCAAACAGCCCGACTTCATCCAAAATAACTCGCTTGCCTGCCTTCATAGCAGCTTGCAGGCAATTAGAGTCATCCGGCTCGACACCGATCACCTTGATCTCAGGGCGCAAGTATTTTATGTAGGCAGCCATACCTGCAATCAGGCCCCCACCGCCCACACAGATAAACACCGCGTGAATCGGCTTACTGAATTGCGACAACACTTCCATGGCAACGGTGCCCTGCCCAGCGATAACATCGGGGTCATCGTAAGGCGGTATATAGGTATAGCCGTGCTTCTCGATCAATTCATGGGCGTGCGTTGCGGCTTCATCAAAAGCATCGCCCTTCAGAACAACCCGCGCGCCATGATCCCGCACCGAACGCACTTTGATTTCTGGCGTGGTTTGCGGCATCACAATAACGGCTTTGATACCCAGCTTCTTCGCTGCCAGCGCAACACCCTGCGCATGATTACCTGCAGAGGCACAAATAACCCCCTTGGATCTCTGCTCTTCCGACAACTGAACAATCCGGTTGTACGCGCCGCGAATCTTGAAAGAAAACACCGGCTGAAGGTCTTCCCGCTTAAGCATAATATTGTTGCCAAAGCGCTTGGACAGGCTGCGGGCTTCAGTAAGGGGTGTTTCGATGGCCACGTCATAGACGCGCGCATCGAGAATCTTCTTGATGTAGCGTTGCGGCATGTTGGTTCCAGTTGCTGGTGGATGATTGGGAAAACCTACAGTGTAGAAAGTTTGCACGGCAGCCGTCTATAAGCAGACCGCCCTTAAGCGCTATAATGAGCCTGAACCCATAAGAATTGCAGCCGGAGTGCCCAATGACCCAGGACGAACTCAAGAAAGCCGTTGCCAAAGCCGCAGTAGACTACATAGCGCCGCGCCTGGAGCGCGACAGCATTATTGGCGTTGGCACGGGAAGCACGGCCAACTTCTTTATCGATATGCTCGCGGAGCTGAAAACTGAGTTCGACGGTGCTGTAGCCAGCTCAGAAGCCACAGCAGAGCGTCTGAAAAGCCACGGCATTCCCGTTTACGATCTGAACAGTGTGGGTGAACTGGAGTTCTACGTGGATGGCGCGGACGAAACCAACGAACGCCTTGAACTCATCAAAGGCGGTGGCGGCGCACTTACTCGTGAGAAGATCATTGCGGGGGTCGCAAAGACCTTTATCTGCATTGCCGACGGATCCAAAAAGGTCGGCATACTCGGCGACTTCCCCTTGCCGGTAGAAGTTATCCCCATGGCACGGAGCCATGTTGGCCGTGAAATCGTCAAACTGGGCGGAGACCCTGTGTACCGCGACGGATTCACAACCGATAACGGCAACATTATTCTGGATATCTACAACATGGATATTTCTCGCCCGATCCAGGTCGAGGAAAGACTGAACAACATTGTGGGCGCTGTTACCAATGGGCTCTTCGCCCGCCGCCCTGCCGACCTACTGTTGCTCGGTACGAGCGCTGGGATTGAGAGCATTCCCCGCAAAGGCATCTGACCAAGGCAGCAACGCAACCAAGCGCTTGCTTGGTAGATGAAATTACGCGACACTGCCTCATATTCTTCTCGAATAGAGGTTTTTATCGTGTCCGATTATTTCAACGATACGCACAATCAAGTGCGCATGACTGCCCGAAAATTCATCACAACTCACGTTCTTCCCCATATTGATGAATGGGAAGAAGCCGGTGAGTTTCCTCGTGAAATTTTCAAAAAGGCAGGCGATGCCGGCCTGCTCGCCGCCGGCTTCCCAGAAGTGCTGGGAGGCATGGGTGAAGGCGACGTTTTTCTAAAAGTCGCTATTTCAGAAGAATTTATGCGCTCTACCTCCGGCGGCTTTGTTGCCAGCCTGGGCTCCCTAGATATTGGCTTACCGCCCGTTGCAAAATGGGCAAAGAAAGAGATTCGCGAACAGATTGTGCCATCGGTACTGAGTGGTGAGAAAATCTCCGCACTGGCCATCACCGAACCCGGCGGCGGCTCCGACGTGGCCAGCCTGAAAACCCGTGCGGTGAAAGACGGTGATCATTACATTGTGAATGGCAGCAAAACCTTCATTACCAGTGGCACCCGTGCGGATCACTACACGGTTGCTGTGCGCACAGGTGGTGAAGGCCACGGCGGTATCAGCCTGCTGCTAGTCGACCGCGACATGCCGGGATTCTCTAACGGTACAAAGCTGCGGAAAATGGGCTGGTGGGCCAGCGACACGGCAGAGCTCTTCTTCGAAGACTGCCGAGTACCGGCTGATCGCCTGATCGGCGCAGAGAACGCAGGCTTTATTGCCATCATGAGCAACTTCCTGTCAGAGCGGCTGATGCTGGCAATCATGGCCTACATGACCGCTCAGATGGCCTATGAAGCTGCCCTGGAATACACCAAACAGCGCAATGCCTTCGGCCGCAGCATTGCCGGCTTTCAGGTAACTCGCCACAAGCTGGTAGACATGGCAACCCAGATCGACATCGCCCGGGAGTACACCTACCGTTGTGCGGATCTTATGCAAAAAGGTAAGAATCCGATCAAACAGGTAGCCATGGCCAAGAACTTCTCCGTGGAAGTCTGTGAGAACGTCACTCGCGAGGCTGTGCAACTTTTCGGCGGCATGGGTTACATGCGCGAATCTGTGGTTGATCGCTTGTACCGGGATGCAAAGATTCTATCAATTGGCGGTGGCACCACCGAGATCATGAAGGAACTTATTGCCAAGCAGATCAAGCTTTAATAGAGCTCAGAACGGATTGCGGCGCACCCTGCAATCCGTTTTCCCGCCCGACACTACCAACGTTTAGTTTCGAACTGCGAGAGAGTTACGTATAATTGCGCGCACAAATTTTAACCGCAGTAAAACGCACACTCGAGACCTACCAGGAAGGATCGCACATGCAATTCGACAACATCCCCGCAGGCAAGAACCCGCCTGAAGACATCTACGTTGCCATTGAAATTCCGGCCTTCAGCTCCCCCGTCAAGTATGAACTGGACAAAGACATGGGCGCGCTATTGGTAGACCGGTTTATGGCCACCCCCATGTTCTATCCGGCAAACTACGGGTTTATCCCCCACACTCTGGCGGACGACGGCGACCCGATTGACGTGCTTGTGGTTACCCCTCATCCGGTTGAACATGGCTCGATTATCCGCTGCCGGCCGGTGGGTGTTCTGAACATGGAAGATGAAGCCGGTGGTGACGCCAAGCTGCTTGCCGTGCCGCACAGCAAGCTGACCAGCATCTACGATGACGTTAAAGAGCTCGAAGATCTGCCAGAATTGCTGCGTGCACAGATCAAGCACTTTTTTGAAAACTACAAGACGCTTGAGCCAGGCAAGTGGGTCAAGGTGCAAGGCTGGGGCAGCGCTGCCGACGCCAAGCAAGCCATTGTTGATTCGATCAAGGCCTATACCAACTAATTTGCCCGATCGAATACAAAAAACCGGGCCTTGCAGCGCGGTTTTTTATGTCTCCAGAAACTCCCTCAGCCCCTAGATAGCAAATCCCGCATATCGCTGATCGCCGCATTGGCACGGGATAGATAGGCCGCCATAGTCAGCGAATGGTTCGCCAGCACACCAAATCCACTACCGTTCAGGATAACCGGGCTCCACATGTCACCCTGGGCTCCTTCAAGCTCAATGATGACCTGCTTGACGCTGGAAATGGCATTCTTGTCCCGAAGCACCTTGCGGAAATCCACCTCAATCGCGCGGAAGATGTGCAGCAATGCCCAGGAGCTGCCCCGGGCTTCGTAGAACACATCGTCAATCTTGGCCCACTCGGTTTTTATATCGCCGCCGCCCGTCTCTTCGGTCAACGGGTTGTCGGAATCAACGTTAGCCACCGCTTCTGATACCGATGCTTTGCCAACACTCTCACCAAGGGTGCGCGAAAGGCTGCCCAGGCGAGTCTCCAGATCACCCAGCCAGTTATTGAGGTTGTCGGCTCTGGCAAAGAACTGGGCGTAGGCCTGCTCTGGGCTGGAAAGGCGATCGAGGTAACGCTTCAGTGCAGTAATGCCCCGGCGGTACTCCGCCTCTGTCGATGGAATGGCCCAGCTTGCGCTGTCAAAGTGGAATTGTGGCTCGGCAATGATCAGATCCGGATCTTCTGCAGACTGGCTCTGGGAGCGGCTGATATCCCTGCGCATAGCGCGAGACAGGTCGCGTAACTGCACCAGCACTCCGTATTCCCAGTTAGGTACGTTATCCAGCCACAGGCCCGGCGGGAAAATATCGTTGGTGATATAACCACCCGGCTTATCCAGAAGGGTTTCGGCTATGCGGATCATCGTTACGGTTGTCGCAAAGCCCGTTATGGGCTCCCTTTGCATATCATTGGCGACCGCCCGGGTATGCTCGCGCACCGAGAAGGACTCCGGCTCACTGCTCCAGTACATCCCCATCACCACTGCCACCAACAGATATACCAGCAGAACAACAACCACAAATTTGCCGATCACGCCTTTGTTGCCGGCATAATCCTGAGTGTTGTCCTTTTTGTCTCTGAAATACTGTCTGATTTTGCCTGGCATATTACGTTAAGCCCCTTGTCTGTTAATTGACTGTGCAAACGGTCTGTATGGATCCTAACCTATGGCGCCTTCTATATACACACCGCAGAATTCACAAACAATTACACAGCGCAACCTACGCCGACAACTCAAAACACTATAGACTCCAAAAACAAATTAAGGTTGGGTAAATCGTCCACGCCGTAAAGGGCGGCCCATAATGAATAAAAGACAGGCCAGAGCACAATGAGCGACGCAAGCCAGAAAGAAAAACTCAGGCAGCACTTTGCCCGCCGCGTAACAACCCAAGCACGGATTGTTCTGGATACTTGGCAGAAAATTCACAGCAGCAGCGATTCGTTCACCGCGCACCGCGAAGAGCTTTTGGCGGCATCCGACAAGCTGGTTCGCTACGCACAAAGATTCGAGATGGAAGCCCATGCTGAGGCAGGCAGCACTATTCTCGAACTTATCCGCGACTGGCCGGCCAACTCCCCCCTAGACGACACCACCGAACGGCAGCTTCAGTCCGCTATTGATGCACTTGCGCGCAGTACTCTGCGCCGAACCGACCAAAGCAACACCGAAGCACCACATCAGTTTAGGCGCACCCCCGTTTATATTGCACTCGCAAACGCAGAGATGGCGAACCGGCTCATCCGCCAGCTTGAGTTTTTCGGGTTCCGCGCCTCAGCTTTCAGCTCTGCAGAAGAGCTTGCCGAAGCCTGCGCTCTGCATAAGCCTGAAACCATCTTGATGGATGTGAATTTCGGGGGCGACCAGCACGCCGGTATCGCGACCATCGAGCACTTGCAGGAAAGGCACGATACGCCTGTTCCGATTATCTTTATGAGCGATGAAGACGGCTCCATCCAGACCCGTCTTCGCGCTTCTCGGTGCGGCGGCGAAGAGTTTTTCTACCCGGCTGTTGATCCAGGGCAGCTTATCGAAAAAATAGAAACCTATACCCACGGAAACACCGTTGAGCCTTACCGGGTACTTGTACTGGATGACTCCCGGGCCCAAGCAAAATTTATGGAAACGGTTCTGAAAAAGGCGGGCATGACCGCACACGTCATCACCGACCCCATGGAAATCATCAACGCACTGGACATGTTTTCCCCCGAAATCATTATTCTCGACATGTATATGCCGGGCTGCACCGGCATGGAGATCGCTCGGGTAATCCGCCAGCAGGATCGATTCCACAGCGTGCCGATCATTTATCTTTCGGCGGAAGATGATGTCACCAAACAACTCCACGCTATGAGCCTAGGTGGCGATGACTTTTTGACCAAACCCATCGACCCTAAGCACCTGATTGCGACACTCCACAACCGGGGCCGGCGTGCGCGCTCCCTGTTGGCGCTAATGATCCGTGACAGCCTCACAGGACTGTATAACCACACCCACACACTGCACCTGCTAGATCAGGAAATCGTTAAGGCCCGGCAAAAAAATCAGCCCCTGTGCTTTGCGATGATTGATATAGACTATTTTAAGAAGGTAAACGATACCTTTGGCCACCCTATTGGCGACCGCGTTCTTCGCAGCCTCTCGATGTTTCTCAAACAGCGCCTGCGCAAAACCGATCACATAGGTCGCTACGGCGGCGAAGAGTTTGCCGTTATTCTTCCCAACACTCGGCCCAGCGATGCACGCAATGTTCTCAACGAAATCCGCGGGCGCTTCTCGGAACTTCAGCAACCCGCGGGCGATAGGGAATTCAACGTTACCTTTAGCTGCGGCGTGGCCTCTTGGGATAACGATTCATCCCAGACTCTGTGTGAGAACGCTGATCGGGCGCTTTACGTCTCGAAGGAGCAAGGCCGCAACTGCGTCACACTTGCCGGCAACTGATCACTAGAGATAACCAACCGGGCAGCCCCCTCAGCTGCCCGTATGAAACCATCGTCGTATAGAAGTCACCCCCACCGTTCACGACAATGATTACTCTCAGCGGAAAGATCTCGTTTCTATTCACTAGGCCTTTTGTTGCGACCCGGTGGCAACAGATAACATTGTCAAAAAGTGTTGATCTGAGAAAAAAAAGCACACATCATGGGTGGAACATGCCGTTATTTTCGGCGATCCTGTTATTAAAGTGATAAAGGCAGACGCAACCATGTCTACAATTCTCGTGCTTCATGGCCCCAACCTGAACATGCTCGGAACTCGCGAGCCAGAGGTTTATGGCCACGAGACGCTGGCAGATATTGATGAACGGTTGCGGGAGAAAGCAGCAGAACACAGCCATCATTTGCTGCATCTGCAGTCGAACGCGGAATATGAACTGATTGATCGGATTCACGAAGCCCGGGCTGAAGGTGTGGATTTCATCATCATTAACCCTGCAGCCTTTACACACACCAGTGTTGCCTTGCGTGACGCCATACTGGCTTCAGAAATTCCGTTTATAGAAGTGCATCTTTCCAATGTGCATGCGCGGGAGGCTTTCCGCCATCACTCGTATTTTTCTGATATCGCCGAGGGCGTTATCTGCGGATTAGGCAGCCAAGGGTACGAACTCGCACTCCAAGCAGCCATACAACGAATTCACCGATAGACCTGACAACACGGGACTGGATTGACTATGGATATTCGCAAAGTTAAAAAACTGATCGAACTGCTCGAGGAGTCTGACGTCGAAGAACTTGAGATTCACGAGGGAGACGACTCTGTGCGCATCTCCCGCCGTCGTGAACAAACTGCCGGCGCCCCATATATCAGCCACTATGCTCCACCGCCTATGCATCAATCCGCCCAGGCACCGGAAACGCCGGGCCCTGTTCAGGAAGACAGCACACAACAGGCCATCCAGAAAGGGCATGCCTTGCGCTCCCCTATGGTCGGAACGTTTTATGAGGCCCCATCGCCCACGGCGGACGTTTTCGTAAAAATTGGCCAATCCGTTAAAGCTGGCGAGGTTGTCTGCATTGTAGAAGCCATGAAGATGATGAACCAGATTGAGGCCGACAAGAGCGGTACGGTCACAGAAATTCTGGCTGAGAACGGTCAGCCCGTGGAGTTTGACCAGCCGCTGTTAATCATTTCCTGAACCCGGTGATAGCTACTCATGGCCATGTTAGAAAAAGTTCTGATCGCAAACCGAGGTGAGATAGCCCTTCGGATTCTGCGTGCATGCAAAGAGCTCGGCATCAAAACCGTAGCCGTTCACTCACAGGTCGACCGCGATCTGATGCACGTGCGTTTGGCTGACGAATCCGTATGTATCGGGCCGAACAGCGCCCTGGAAAGTTACCTCAACATTCCGGCGATTATCAGCGCTGCAGAAGTAACGGATTCCGTTGGCATACACCCGGGTTACGGCTTCCTTGCCGAGAACGCCGATTTTGCCGAACAGGTCGAGAAAAGCGGCTTCCGCTTTATCGGCCCAAGAGCCGAGACCATTCGCCTGATGGGCAACAAAGTTTCTGCTATTAACGCCATGATTCGCGCCGGCGTTCCTACCGTGCCTGGCTCAGATGGCCCGCTTACCGATGACGACGAGAGTACCCTGAAGATAGCCCGCAAAATAGGCTACCCGGTGATGATCAAGGCAGCGTCGGGCGGCGGCGGTCGTGGCATGCAGGTGGTTCATTCCGAAGCCTCACTGCTCAAAAGCGTCCAAATTACCCAGAGCGAAGCCCGGAATGCGTTTGGCGACCCTACCGTTTACCTGGAAAAATTCCTGGAAACCCCGCGCCACGTAGAGATTCAAATACTGGCCGACATGCACGGCAACTGCATCCATCTGGGTGATCGTGATTGCTCCATGCAGCGTCGCAATCAGAAGGTCATCGAGGAAGCGCCTGCACCGAATATCGACCCAGAAGCCCGCGAGCGTACTCTCAAAGCCTGTGTGGATGCCTGTAAGGAAATTGGCTACGTGGGTGCCGGCACTTTTGAGTTCCTGTATCAAGACGGCGAGTTCTTTTTCATTGAGATGAACACGCGCGTGCAGGTAGAGCACCCGGTTTCTGAGATGGTTACCGGTGTGGATATCGTGCGCGAGCAGCTGCGCATTGCCAGTGGGCTTCCGCTGCAATACACACAAGACGAAATCCATATTACGGGCCATGCAATGGAGTGCCGCATTAACGCGGAAGACCCGGCTACCTTTGTGCCCAGCCCCGGTAAAGTGACGCACTTTCACGCGCCAGGCGGCAACGGTGTGCGGGTAGACTCACACCTGTACAGTGGCTATACGGTACCTCCGTTTTATGACTCCTTGATTGCAAAACTGATCACTTGGGGCGACGATCGCCAGGTTGCCCGCCGACGCATGAAAATCGCTTTGGACGAGCTGCTGATTGAAGGAATTAAAACCAATCAACCTCTGCACCGTAAACTGGTGCGCGACGGCGGCTTTAAAACGGTAGACTTCACCATTCATTACCTTGAGAAGCTGATGCGGGACTAACATTCTGCATCGCAATGCAGGAAAATCTATGCCCTGGATACAACTTCAGATCCCAGCTGATCCCGATACCGCGGATCAGCTTGAGGATCTGCTTATGGAGATGGGCGCAGAAGCTGTCTCCATGGAAGATGCTGCAGACCAGCCGCTCTATGAGCCCGACCCTGGCACCACACCCTTGTGGAGCCAGACTACCGTTACCGGGCTGTTTCAGTCAGACCGGGATATTGATCAATTGTGTAGCGATGTGCGCAACGCCTGGCACCAGCAAACTCAGCAATCCCTCACAGACATAGACGTAACTCTGGTTGAAGACAAAGACTGGGAGCGGGCCTGGATGGATGATTTTCATCCGCTGCAGTTCGGCGAGCGCCTGTGGATAGTGCCCAGCTGGGCTGACGCACCCGATCCGGATGCGGCGAACTTGATGCTCGACCCAGGCTTGGCATTTGGAACCGGCACCCACGCCACCACCGCTTTGTGTCTGGAATGGCTAGACGGAAAGGATGTTACTGGCAAGCAAGTTACCGACTACGGTTGCGGCTCCGGAATCCTCGGCCTGGCGGCTCTGTTACTGGGTGCATATCATGTGGTTGGCGTAGACACCGACCCCCAGGCATTGGAAGCCAGCCGCGAAAATGCCCGCCGTAATGGCGTAGATCCGGCTAGGCTCGATCTCTACCTGCCCAAAGACGAACCCGACACCAAAACGGATGTGATGCTGGCGAACATTCTCGCACAGCCACTGATTGGTTTAGCACCGCACCTAGCAGCACTGACAAAGCTAGGAGGCGACCTTGTGCTTTCAGGTATTTTGTCTAACCAAGCTCGCGAGGTGATGGTCGCCTATGAACCTTGGTTTATTATGGACGAGCCGGAACAACGTGAAGAATGGATACGCCTCACAGGCCGGCGCAACGACAGATGACGAAGACTGTTTTAACAACTAAACTGCGGGACTCGTAGTTCAGTCGCTTTCAGGAACGAAGCATGACCCAGAGTAGTCTGCAGACTCAGTGCCCCAAATGTCATACCCGCTTCCGGGTTACCGGTGAGCAGCTTGGCATTGCCAAGGGCAAAGTACGCTGCGGTCACTGCAGGGATGTCTTCAACGCGGTCGAACACCAAGTAACAACGGGTGCCGGCGACGCGCTGAAAACACCCGCCCACACGGCCAGCAAAACGCCACCGCAGAGCGCGCTCCCCGAGAGCCCCGCTACCAGCAGCTTTACCAGCGACACCACGGAAGACGAATTCCTTTTTGCGGATAACCCCGAAGAAGACGCTGAAGAAGACCGTTATGCTGGCACAAAACTGACGTTCTCGGACAACGAGTTGAGCGACAGTTTTCGGAGCTTCGATGACAGAGATCACTCCACACGGGACGAGATCGATGAAGATGCCGAAGTTGTCGATGAGAGCTGGGCCGAAGCGATTCTCTGGGAGGATAATTCCGCCGCGAAAACCGCGCCAGAGGCCGAGCCAGAACCCCCACAAGAACCTGAACCTGAACCCGAAAACTCCACCGCGGACATAGCCGAAGATAGCTCCTTGGAGCACCCAAAAGAAGACACGTCGGACTTTTACGTTGACCCACAACCCGACCCGGCGCTTGAGTCTTTTGCCAGCGAACAGGAATCCTTCTCAACGAGCGCACCGTTTGGAGATCTTAGGCACGACCCGGTATCCGTGGGCGGCAACAACAAAAGCTGGTTACGCACAATTGTCTGGTCGGTCATTGTGTTGGGGTTACTAGGTGTTCTAGTTGCGCAAGTAACCTGGTTCCAGTTCGATCGGCTGTCAGCGATTCCAGAACTACGTCCGTTTTACGAAAAAGGCTGCGAACTGGCAGGCTGCAAATTAAAACCTCTGATTAACGTTGACGCCATCCAGAGCCGTAAGCTCGTGGTTCGTACCAACCCAGAAAACCGCAGCCAGTTGGTCGTAGATGCAGTCATTATTAATCGGGCAGATTTTCAGCAACCCTTCCCAGCCATTGCGCTGACCTTCTCAAATCTAAATGGGGACATAGTTGCTCAGAGCGTTTTCACGCCGTCGGATTACCTTGCCGGCGAGGCCGATAAGCTCGACATCATGCCTGTGGAAACACCGGTTCGCATTGCCATAAGCATCCGCGACCCGGGCCGTGACGCCGTTAATTACAACATCATCTTCCGACCCTACATGCCGTAAAACTGTCTGCCGGCGACCACCCGGCACACAGGCCAACCCCCACTTCGTAGAACAAAAGTCAACCAAAAAGAGCGAAAAATAATCAGTTTTTTCGCCCCTCTGCCCCTTCAATCACAGTGCCCCCGGCGGTATCATTAGCGCCCTTCGGAACCGGCATCGGTTATTTATTAAACAACCGCTCCGCTCCGACCTTTGCTTAATCTGCTGTGATACGGGTTCAAACCATGCTGCCAACGGCAAAAATCGGGCCGTACACCCTGCCCAATCCGCTGATTGTTGCACCCATGGCAGGTGTAACAGACCGCCCTTTTCGGCTGCTCTGCCGCAAAATGGGTGCGGGCCTGGCAGTCTCGGAAATGGTGATAGCAGACAGCAAGCTCTGGCATACGCGCAAATCCAGAACCCGTATGGACCATGCCGGGGAGCCAGAACCAAGATCCGTACAGATCGCCGGCGGTGACCCGGAAATGCTGGCCAACGCGGCCCGGCTCAACGCCGAATCTGGTGCCCAGATTATCGACATCAACATGGGTTGTCCGGCGAAAAAAGTGTGCAACAAAGCGGCTGGTTCAGCGCTGATGAAAGATGAAAACCTAGTTTGGGACATACTGAAAGCCGTGGTTAGTGCCGTTGATATCCCCGTTACGCTGAAAATGCGCACCGGCTGGGATCAGGACAATCGCAACGCACTGGCCATTGCGCGTATGGCCGAAGACAGCGGCATTCAGGCACTGGCGATCCATGGCCGCACCCGCGCTGACAAGTACAATGGCGATGCAGAGTACGACACCATTGCACAAGTCAAAGCCAGCGTTGGCATCCCGGTTTTCGCCAATGGCGACATCACATCGCCGGAGAAGGCCCGCAGGATCCTGGAGTATACCGGCGCAGATGGTCTGCTCATTGGCCGTGCAGCACAGGGCAGCCCCTGGATTTTTCGGGAAATTCTGCATTTTCTTGAAACCGGCGAGCACCTGCCGGCGCCGCCACTGAACGAAGTAGAACAGATTTTAAGCGAACACTTAGCCGCCCTGCACAGCTTTTACGGAGAGCCCATGGGCGTGCGTATTGCCAGAAAACATGTGGGCTGGTATTTGCAATCCCACGACCCCGGCAAACAGTTCCGTAATCGCTTCAATGCGCTCAATGATGCGCTGGAGCAGAAAGACAGTATCCAACAGTATTTTTCAGGCTTACGAAATGGAGAGGTATTCGCAGCATGACCGCTGAAACTTTGGCAAACAACACGTTGAACGCCCCGGCCAACGATGATATTCACCAGCTACAAACGGTGAACAGCAGCGGCACCACCGTTACCCTGCGCGATAACGTTGAGGTTGCCCTGAAAAACTACATCGCTCAGCTTGATGGCGCACCCGTTACTGAGGTGTACCAACTGGTGCTCTCTGAAGTGGAAGCACCGCTGCTTGAGCAGGTAATGAAGTACACCCGCAACAACCAGACCAAAGCATCCACCATGCTCGGCCTGAACCGCGGAACCCTGCGCAAGAAGCTGAAGCAGTACGGCCTGCTATAATCGAGACACCCTGACTTGAAGAGGGCCTCCCGGATACCCTTCGCGAGGCCCTTGTTCGTTCACCCCAAGTGAAGAATGTGACCCCATGGCAAACCAGGCTAATACCCCCGTCCGTCGCGCACTGATCAGTGTTAGTGATAAATCCGGCATCGTCGAGTTTGGGCGCGCCCTTACCGACCGCGGTATCGAACTGCTCTCCACCGGAGGCACCTTTCGCCTTCTGACGGAAAACAGCGTTCCTGTTACCGAAGTCTCTGAATACACCGGGTTTCCGGAAATGATGGACGGCCGGGTAAAAACCCTGCATCCAAAAATCCATGGCGGCATTTTGGGCCGCCGGGGCACAGACGATGCCATTATGGGTGAACACGGCATTGATCCGATTGATATGGTTGTGGTGAACCTTTATCCCTTTGAATCGACAGTAGCCAACCCCGACTGCAACCTTGCCACTGCCATCGAGAACATCGATATTGGCGGCCCCACCATGGTTCGCGCCGCGGCCAAGAACCACAACGACGTGGCCATTGTGGTAAACGCCTCGGATTACAGCCGGGTTCTGAAAGAGTTGGATGACAACGATAGCCAGCTGACCCACAGCACTCGCTTCGATTTGGCAGTAAAGGCTTTCGAGCATACTGCAGGCTACGACGGTGCCATTGCCAACTACTTGGGCGGCCGCACAGCGGATAACAACAACGCCGATTTCCCCCGCACCTTCAACAGCCAGTACGTCAAGGTGCAGGACATGCGTTACGGCGAGAACCCGCATCAGCGTGCGGCG
Source organism: Marinobacter sp. LV10R510-11A (assembly GCF_900215155.1). Classification (NCBI taxonomy): domain Bacteria; kingdom Pseudomonadati; phylum Pseudomonadota; class Gammaproteobacteria; order Pseudomonadales; family Marinobacteraceae; genus Marinobacter; species Marinobacter sp. LV10R510-11A. The sequence goes on along the minus strand of NZ_LT907980.1, from coordinate 3,661,453 downwards.
TTTTACGCAGAGCGCAATCCGAAAGAAGCCTGTGTTGCCACGGCAAAACAGCTTCAGGGCAAAGAGCTATCCTACAACAACGTGGCAGATACCGACGCGGCTCTGGAATGCGTGAAGCCGTTTGCAGATCCGGCCTGCGTTATCGTCAAACACGCGAACCCCTGCGGCGTAGCGATCGGTGCCGATATCCTCCAAGCCTACGAGCTGGCTTTCGCAACCGACCCCACCTCTTCGTTCGGCGGCATTATTGCCTTCAACCGCGAGCTGGACGCAGCAACGGCCAAGGCCATTATTGAGCGCCAGTTTGTGGAAGTGATTATTGCGCCCACCATCGCCCCAGAAGCGGTCGAACTGGTCAGTGCTAAAAAGAACGTGCGCCTGCTGGCCTGCGGCGACTTGGTTGGTGAGCGCGCCCAGACCATGGACTACAAGCGCGTAACTGGCGGCCTTCTGGTTCAGGATCGCGATTTGGGCATGGTGGCTATGGCCGACGTAAAAGTCGTGACTACTCGCCAGCCAACCGAACATGAGCTGAACGATTTGCTATTTGCCTGGGAAGTGGCGAAATACGTTAAATCCAACGCCATTGTTTACGCCAGATCAGGCCGCACAATCGGTGTCGGTGCAGGCCAGATGAGCCGCGTTTACAGCGCCCGAATCGCCGGCATCAAAGCCGCCGACGAAGGCCTGGAAGTAAAAGGTTCTGTGATGGCCTCTGATGCCTTCTTCCCATTCCGGGATGGCATTGATGCTGCGGCTGAAGCGGGCATTACCGCGGTTATCCAGCCAGGTGGTTCCATGCGCGATCAGGAAGTTATCGATGCCGCCAACGAACACGGCATAGCCATGGTGTTTACCGGCATGCGCCATTTCCGGCACTGATAGAACTCTTTATAAAAGTACAGGGCAACAAGATATGAATATTCTGGTAATCGGCAACGGCGGACGTGAACACGCACTGGCCTGGAAAGCGGCCCAGTCTCCGGGTGCCGATACGGTTTATGTGGCACCTGGCAACGCGGGTACCGCCCGCGAGCCAGGTGTAGAAAACGTCGATATAGACGTGTTGGACCTTGAAGGCCTGGCTACCTTTGCCGCCAATAACAAGGTTGGCCTTACCATCGTAGGCCCAGAAGCGCCTTTAGTAGCTGGCATTGTGGATCTCTTTGAAGAGCGTGGCCTGCGCGTCTTCGGCCCAAGCGCCGGCGCAGCGCAACTGGAAGGCTCCAAAGCATTCACCAAGGATTTCTTGGCCCGCCAGAAAATCCCCTCTGCGGACTACGGCAACTTCACAGACTTAGACGAAGCCTTGGCTTATGTCCGCAAACAGGGCGCGCCGATTGTCGTCAAGGCAGACGGCCTTGCCGCTGGCAAAGGCGTCATTGTTGCCATGACCCTTGAGGAAGCAGAAAACGCCATTCGCGACATGCTGGCAGGTAACGCTTTTGGCGACGCCGGCAACCGCGTGGTTGTTGAAGAATTCCTCGACGGCGAAGAAGCCAGCTTTATTGTGATGGTAGATGGCGACCATGTTCTGCCTATGGCCACCTCTCAGGATCATAAGCGCGTTGGCGACGGTGATACCGGCCCCAACACCGGCGGCATGGGAGCCTACTCTCCTGCCCCTGTGGTGACTGCTGAAGTGCATCAACGCATCATGGATGAGATCATCTACCCGACCGTTCGCGGTATGGCAGCAGAAGGTCTGCCATACAAAGGCTTCCTTTACGCTGGCTTGATGATTGACCCCTCTGGTGCTTCCAAGGTCATCGAATTTAACTGCCGCTTTGGCGATCCGGAAACTCAGCCCATTCTGATGCGAATGAAATCAGACATTGTTGAGCTCTGTCAGGCTGCCATTGACGGCAAGCTGGATCAGTGCAGCTCTGACTGGGACGAACGCGCCGCCGTTGGCATTGTGCTGGCCGCAGATGGTTATCCCGGCAGCTACAAAAAAGGCGATGTCATTTCTGGCCTACCGGAAACAGACACAGCGGGCGAGAAGGCATTCCACGCAGGTACCACACTTGCCGACGGCCAGGTGGTTACCAGTGGCGGGCGTGTACTTTGCGCAACCGCGCTGGGCAACACCGTAACCGAAGCCCAGCAGCGGGCTTACACACTTGCGAAAAAACTAAGCTGGGATGGCGCATTTTACCGCAACGACATCGCTTACCGCGCCATTGCCCGGGAAAGATCGTAACGACGCACTCAAGCTAAAGCCCGGCCAATGACCGGGCTTTTTTATAGAGTAATGTGATTGCGCTTGCCCAGCGGGCGCATTACACAAACAGCTAGGAACCCCCAAATGCTACAACGATCTCCTTTTACTGCCGTTTTTCTATTTTTGTCTGTTCTGCTTTTAAGCGCATGCTCCCGCTATGGCATATACGAAACCGCCATTGGTTTTGAACGCTCCGCCGCCGGTCTCGAAGCAGCCAACATTACCGTGGGCGAACTAAACATTGCTTACCTGCGCAACTCAAAAGCCAACAACGGAGACACCATCGTTCTGGTTCATGGGTTTGGTGCCAACAAGGATAACTGGACCCGCATCGCCCGGGAGCTCACTGATGATTTCAATGTTTATGCTATAGACCTGCCGGGCCACGGCGACAGCAGCAAGCCGTTGGATCTGGGATACCGGCTGAAGGATCAAGTCGGCCATCTTGCCCGCATTCTTGAGGCTCTGAACATTACCGAGATGCACATGATGGGCAACTCTATGGGCGGCGCAATTACTGCTCTCTATGCCGCCACTTATCCGGAACAGATCAAAACCGCTGTACTGTTCGACCCGGCTGGCATCCTCCAGTATGAGAGCGAACTGGTCGATCTGGTGGTCGCTGGAGACAATCCGCTTATTCCCTCGAAACCCGGCGATTTCGAGCGCCTGATGGATTTTGCCCTTGAGAAAAAGCCTTTTGTTCCCTGGCCGATTCTGGGCGTTATGGAAGAGCAGGCCCTGGCTAACCAGGAAGTGAATGAAGTCATCTTTGCCGCTATCAGGGACGCTGGCTTCGAGTCAGATTTCCACAACGCCATTAAACGCATAGAGGATCCGGTACTGGTAGTCTGGGGCAAGGAAGACCGCGTGATTGACTATCGTAATGGCGAAGTCTTTGTGGACGCCATCCCCGGTGCACGACTGGAGGTATTGGACGGGATTGGCCACGCACCGATGATCGAGGCACCGGAAGAGTCGGCCCGTCTGTTTCTGGAGTTTGCCAAACCCCGTATCTCAAAAGCAGAGTAAGGAGTGCTGGCGCGAGGTTCTGTGGTTATCGGCTTCAACGGTCGGGAAAAACAAGGTAGCCTTATAAGGAAGTTGATCCGTTTCCTCTGAAAGAACTTCTCATGCCTGAAGCTATCTGGATTTCTTTTGCATTCGGCCTTGGTCTCCTGATCAAAGCCGTCGGTCTGCCGCCGCTCGTTGGCTACCTGGCGGCGGGTTTTGTGCTCAGCGGCCTTGCCGCCAGCCCCTCTATCGGCATTTCAGCAGAACCCACATCGGTACTGGCTCATATTGCCCACCTAGGCGTGCTGCTCATGCTGTTCACGGTGGGCCTCAAGCTAAAGCTCAAGTCGGTTATCAGCCCGGAAGTGATCGGCGGCAGCCTGCTGCACTTTGCTATCACCTGTTTTGTATTTACCCCCGGCCTTTATTTGCTGCTGGACATAAGCTGGTATGTGGCCTTCATGCTGGCCGTTGCGCTGTCTTTCTCGTCTACCGTATTAGCTGCAAAGGTGCTGGAAAACAAACGCGAACTCAGAGCGTTCCACGGCCGAGTGTCCATCGGCATCCTGATTATGCAGGACTTGATTGCGCTGCTGGTGATGAGCTTGGCTGCGGGTCAGACACCTTCAGAGTGGGCCTTGATTGTCTTTGGCCTGCCACTGTTGCGACCGTTACTATTCAAACTGTTAGATGTCAGCGGGCATGACGAACTGCTGGTTCTTCTGGGCCTACTGTTAGCTTTGGTGCTTGGCGGCATGGGCTTTGAAACCGTTGGGCTTAGCTCAGAACTGGGCGCTCTGGTTTTCGGCGCCATTCTTGCCAATCACCCCCGCAGTCAGGAACTGGCAAAATCTCTATGGAGTGTGAAGGAAATCTTTCTGGTCGGCTTCTTTTTACAAATCGGTATAGGGGGCCTGCCGGATACCAACGCTATTATCTTTGCCGTCGTCGCGGCCCTGATTCTGCCGCTCAAGGGTATTCTGTTTTTCTTCCTGATGCTGTTGTTCCGCCTGCGCGCCCGCAGCAGCTTCCTAACGTCGCTGGCCCTCACCAACTACAGTGAGTTCGGGCTGATTGTTGCCAGCATAGCGCTACCAGAGTGGCTGGTGCCTCTGGCGATAACAGTCGCGCTGTCCTTTCTGATCTCGGCTCCGTTGAACCGACTCGCCCACCCTCTCTATGAGCGTCTGAGCCATCGCCTTGTGCGCTTCGAAAGCCGCCAGCGACATCCCGACGAGCTGCCTATTTCTCTAGGTGACACACGCGTTTTGGTCATGGGAATGGGGCGAACCGGCACGGCTGCTTATGACTGGCTGAAAACCACCGAAGCAAGGTTGATGGCACTGGATTCTGACCTTGCTAAAGTGGCGCGGCACCAGGCCCAAGGACGGAACGTTGTTTATGCAGATGCCGAAGACAACACGTTCTGGGAAGCCCTCCACATGCCCTCTGTGGAGGGCGTTGTGCTTGCGATGAGTGATATAGAGGCCAAGCTGATCGCAGCCCGAATGCTGCGGAAACTGGGTTTTAAGGGCTACATTGTGGCCCACACCATGTACGCCGACGAAGCAGAAAGCATTCGCAAAGCCGGCGCTGACGACGCCTATCTGACCATGAGCGAAACTGGCGTAGCCCTGGCCAGTCACCTTTTGGATAAGATCCCGGTCGCACCGGCGCTGGCCTCAGACAAGGCAGTCTGAACTCAGCCTTCGGGTAAAGCACATGTCCGGAAGCCGGTGTAAACGTCGTTTCTCTGGGGCAAGTACGCCTGGCGGTATGTACCACGAATCAGGCTGAACGACGTGGCACAACCGCCCCCTCGGCTAACCTTGTGATCTCCGAACTGGAGCGTAGACATGAACGGATACATGTCTATGCAGAAGCCGTCATAAGGGAAAAACTGGCTACTAGTCCATTCCCACACCGAGCCAATCATTTGCCGGCAGCCAAAAGGGCTGTCTCCCGCCGGGTAATCAGACACCGGGTTCTGCGCCATACCGGTTGCATTCATATCAGCCTGCACTGCGTCGGGTAATTCGTTCCCCCACGGATACCTCTGGAACGTTTCGCCCTTCCGGTTACCCAGTGCCGCCACCTCCCATTCCTGCTCTGTGGGCAAGCGTCGACCCGCCCAGCAGCAATAGGCTTCTGCTTCCCAGTAGCTAACGTGGGTTACCGGCGCATCGGGGCTCAATGATTGCCATTGATCAAATAGCTTTTCCTGCCACTGATTATCTTGCCAGCGCCAGTACACTGGGTGTTGGGGTGCCATATTGATGTCCGTTCTCAGCCATTTCTGGCCGCCAAACGACCACAGCTCCGGCTTTTGATAACCGCCGTCTTCTACGAAGGCCATAAACTCGTGGTTACTAACCAGGCACCGGGAAATCGCAAACTCATCCAAGCTCACGGCGTGCCGAGGCTTTTCGGCATCGAACGCAAAGTCTTCAGTCGCATACTGCTCCGAGTCGCCCGGCATGCCAATCAGCCAGTCACCGGCGGGAACAATGGCATCATCGCCTAGCGAACTGCCCCGCAACTCACTAGGCGCCGGACGCTCAAAACTTGCCCCAGGCGGCGGCGCGAAACCCACGGTTTGACGGCACCACACCAATGATTCTATGTGCATGTTCTGGTGATAGATGGCGTAGCGGCACAGGTAAAGCTCGCGATCAGTCAGTGGCGTGCGCTCGATGCGCCCTGCCATTTTGGCGTAAACGTGATCAAAATAGGCCAGCGTCTTTTTAAGGCCTGGAAACAAATCCCGACGCCAGCGATCCTGGTGATCAATATGGAACGAATCCCACAGATCATCCATGGAAGGATCAAAGCTGGCATCGCCATCCAGAAGGCTGAACACAAACACTTCATAGAAAAAAGCGGCATGCCCCATTTCCCAAAGCGGCGGATTCACTCCCGGGTGATAGGGAACATCCAGCTGCTGTTCGTCCAGCGAGGTAATGAGCTCCCGGGTTCGCTTACGCGTCAGCGCAAGCTCTGCCAGCAACTCAGCCTTCTGCATGTGCTTTGCTTCCATCATGGTTCCTTAAGCTTAATACATTGTAACTATTCAGCTGGTTTGATTTAAAACGGTCGTATCATTACCCGCACCCACCGCCATGAACGGCGGCACACTCCCCTCGAACAGATGCATCAGGGCGTTCGAGGCAGACACGTTCTGCTTACGCGCCGTCGACAGATAACTGCGCACGCGACAGAAGATCTCGGCTCCTTCAAAGGATCGAAAACAACCCGATATTTTCTGCTGCACTTTGAACATACGGATGTCTCGCTCACCTTGGTTGTTGGTAAACGGTACCTCTGGATTGTCGAGGAAGCGTAGCACATCCGATTCGTAGTCGATCAACCGCTCCAGCAGGTTGCGTGCCCGCGTGCGTTTGAGCCGCCCGCGTTTGCCCGGGCGTTGGCTTTCATCCGGTGGCGGGCACTCTTTTTGCGCGTTTGCCAGGCAGCGTCGGTACACCTTGCGCCACCGCTGCGCTTTGTCCGGTGGCAGGCAGCCGCCGGCGTCGTCGACGCTGTCGGTCATGATGTTCAGTAGAGTTTGCATCCGTTGCGCCCACACCTGTTTATCCTGCTCCCAGGCGCGCTGAAGTTCTCGCAGGTGGTGCGCATTGCACAGAGAGTGCAAGCATGAATAACGGTAATACGGCTTCCAGTGATCGTGACAGAGCACACCGTTGAAGCGCGGCAGGATGCCGATCGCATTCATCGCCTGCTGACCTCGTTGTGCATGGGGCGCAAGCCAGGTTAGTCGGTCATTCGATGCGCCGTGCAGCCAGTGACGTTGACCACCGATGTTCACGCCTGTTTCATCGGCGTGAACCACCGACGCCTCGGCCAGGCGATCCTTGACCCACGGCTCAAATTCAGCGGCCTTATTGAAAGCGTCCTGATTGAAGTTGAACAGTGAGCCGACACTCAGCGGGATGCCGACCTGGTCTTCGAAGTACTCGCGGATGCGATCATAGGGCAGGAGCTGGTATTGCGACAGATAGACCGCGTGGGCCTTTAGCTGCGGGCCGTACTGAACCGAGCGTTCTACACCGACCGGAAAAGGCGCCACAAAACGTTGCCCCTGGGCATTTTCCAGGATCTCGGCCTGGTACTCGGTAACGTAACCGCCTGGCTTACGCTCGCTCTTCGTTCGGTTCTGTCTGGGGCGGTTCGGATCCTGAGACGGCGGCTTACTGCTGTTTGCACTGTGGGTGTTAATCCGCCCACTCAATATCTGGACCAGCACAATCAGCAACTCGATGGCCGTCCGCATGGAAGGCGCGACGGTTGTGTCTGCTTGGAGTTGTTGTCTGACGTCCGCCAGCGCAGCGTCGACATCAATGTTAGTGATCTTCATGGATCTGAGTACCGTCAAATGATGCATTATTATCGCACGACTTTTTCAGGTCGAATTTTTCGTCCTGAGCGCGGATTTGACGGGGTTTTTCAAATCGACGTCGCCCCGGGGATGGACAACAAAACGAAAGGGCCGTGAAGGGCTCTTGGAGGCTTTGCGCGCCGCTTTATGGGTTTGCGTTGAGTGTGGCCTAAATTCATAAAATTGGGGCCAAAACCCTGTCAAGAACTTTTTTTAGAAAATTTGAGCTGAATAGTTACAATACATTTTCATACTATCAGGTCCAAACCAGCATGATGACCGGCACTGCGACAACCGTGACCACCAGAGTGAGGGGCAAGCCCAAGCGCCAATAATCACCAAATTCGTAGCCCTTAGGCTCCATAACCAGCGCGTTCGATTGGTGCCCTATCGGCGTCATGAAGGCGCAAGACGCGCCAACGGCCACAGCCATCAGCACCGCATCAGAGGGCATCTGAAGTTCACTGGCCAGGCTTAGGGCAATAGGTGCAACCACAATAGCCGCCGCTGCGTTATTTACTACGTTAGATAACAGTGTTGTGCTCACTAGTATCATCACCAGCACCGAGGCAACCGAAAGATTCTCACCCAATACCAGCATCTGTGCGGCAATCAGGCCCGCACCACCGGTGGTTTCCATAGCCTGGCCGACCGGAATCATCGCCGCCAGCAATACGATCACTGACCAGTCGATCGACTTGTAGGCTTCTGCTGCAGTCATGAGTTTCACCAGTACCATGGCAACCGCCCCGGCCACCAGAGCGACGGGCGCCGCAAGCAAGCCGGTAACAATGGCGGCAATACTGGCCAGAAAGATGCCGGAGGCCATGGCAGTGTTGCGGGTAGAACCCAGCCTGAGGCCGCGCTCCGCCAACGGCAGGTAACCCAGTCGCGCGACGGCAACAATATTGAGTTGGTAGCGCTCCCGTAACTGCAGCCGATTCGCGGTCTGCCCAACCAGCGACGACTCGGGCGCTATAACGGCCTCGACCAAGTGAAGTTCGCCCTTCGCGATCCGGACTGAAGCAGTTTTGTCGTCTTCCGCACTGTCCTCGTCACTCATTTCATCCGCGATGCTGTCGTTATTCTTCTCACTGCCGCTTTCTTCTTCCTGATCGTCGAGAGCCTGGTGGGCAAGCTCAAGCCCAGTGGTATCAAGGAACGTCTGCAAGCTAGTGGTGTCTGCCTCTACCAGCAACACATCTCCTTCACGCAGTACTTTGTAGGTGGAGGGCACGGCTTGGCGTTCCTCACCTCGAATCAACGCGAGAACCACGATATCCGGCTCGTCCCCGGCCCCAGTGAGCAGGCTATGCAACGTGGAGCCTGCGTGCGGGGAATCCGCAGGGATGCGCAGCTCAGTCACATACTCACCAACGCTGAACAGCTTGCTGTTAGTCGGGTTTTCTTCCCGCCGAGGCGTAAAACGCCAACCAACGAGGGTGATGAAGGCAATCCCAGCCAACGTAATCGCCACGCCTACAGGGGCAAAATCAAACAGCCCGAAGCTGTCGCCCTAACGGTAGGAGGCAATGATAATATTGGGCGGCGTGCCAATCAGTGTCATGGTGCCGCCAAGTAGCGACCCAAAGGCCAGAGGCATCAGCAGCAACGAAGGCGAACGCCCCGCTTCCCGTGACATCCAGATGGCGACCGGCATCAGCAGCGCAAGCGCACCCACGTTATTGATAAAACCAGAGCAAAGAGCCACCACGCTGGTCAACGTCAGCACCTGAAGCGTCGGGCGATGGCCGATCTTACCCAGCAGGCGGTTCCATACAAACATGGCAAGGGTTATGCCAAGCACCGCGAATACAATGCCTTGATCGATACTCAAAAGCGGTCTCCTGTTCCAGGACGGGTAACAGAATATAGCAAAGCGCAAAACAAAAACCCCGCAAACTGTTTCCAGCTGCGGGGTTTTCTTGCTCCCGGAACACGTCCGGGGCGGGAGCACAATAAACCGTTCGCTTAGAACTGGTTCATGGTGTTGTCTCCACCACCGGCTTTCAGCGCAGCATCACCTGCGAAGAACTCCTTGTGGTCGTCACCGATGTTAGAACCGGCCATGTCCTGGTGCCGAACAGTGGCGACACCCTGACGGATTTCTTCACGCTGTACGCCTTTAACGTATGCCAGCATGCCTTCTTCACCGAAGTAGCCTTTGGCCAGATTGTCAGTAGACAGCGCCGCAGTGTGGTAAGTCGGCAGAGTGATCAAGTGGTGGAATACACCCGCTTCCCGAGCAGCGTCGCGCTGGAAGTTGGCGGTCCACTCGTCAGCCAGCTGACCCAGCTCAGTGCTGTCGTACTCTTCGCTCATCAGCTTAGGACGGTCGTATGCAGATACGTCCTTGCCTTCTTCAGTCCACGCGTCAAATACCTGCTGACGGAAGTTCAGAGTCCAGTTGAACGATGGGCTGTTATTGTAAACCAGCTTGGCATCTGGAACTTCTGCCTTGATGCGGTTAACCATGGCAGCGATCTGGCCAACGTGCGGTTTCTCAGTCTCGATCCACAGCAAGTCAGCGCCGTTCTGCAGGCTGGTGATGCAGTCCAGAATAACACGGTCTTCACCCGAGCCTTCTTTGAACTGGAACAGGCCAGATGCCAAACGCTTAGGCTTAACCAGCTTGCCGTCTTGCTTGATCACAACGTCGCCGTTGTTGATGTCTTCAGCGTTTTCGATAATGTCGCCATCGATAAAGCTGTTGTACTGGTCGCCCAGGTCACCTGGCTCATCGGTTACAGCGATTTGCTTGGTCAGGCCAGCACCCAATGAGTCAGTGCGGGCAACGATAACACCGTTGTCCACACCCAGCTCCAGGAACGCCAAACGAACAGCGTTGATCTTGGACAGGAAGTCGGCGTGAGGAACAGTAACTTTACCGTCCTGGTGGCCACACTGCTTTTCGTCAGAAACCTGGTTTTCGATCTGAATGGCGCAAGCACCCGCTTCGATCATTTTCTTGGCCAGCAGATACGTTGCTTCGTCGTTACCGAAACCCGCATCGATGTCTGCAATGATTGGTACAACGTGAGTTTCGTGGCTGTCGATCTGCTTGATTAGCTCAGCTGCCTTGGCAGTGTCGCCCGCTTTTTCAGCGGCTTCCAGATCGCGGAACAGATGGTTCAGTTCCCAAGAGTCTGCTTGACGCAGGAAAGTGTACAGCTCTTCGATCAGGCTAGGTACAGATGTCTTCTCGTGCATAGACTGATCAGGCAGTGGACCGAACTCGGAGCGCAGTGCAGCAACCATCCAGCCAGACAGGTACAGGTAACGACGCTTGGTGCTGTTGAAGTGTTTCTTAATAGAAATCATCTTCTGCTGACCAATAAAACCGTGCCAGCAACCCAAAGATTGGGTGTACTGAGCCTTGTCGTTATCGTAGTTAGCCATGTCTTCGCGCATGATATCGGCGGTGTACTTGGCGATATCCAGACCGGTTCTGAATTTATTCTGAGCGCGCATACGAGCAGCGTGCTTAGGGTTAATAGCGTTCCAGGTCGGGTTTTGCTTCAGTACGGCTGCAATGGCATCGACGTCGGTTGCGTAAGGCATGTTTCGATCCTTAGTGTTGATGATTTAGCTACGTTGCCCAATACTCTAATGGCTTAAGATTCATAATTGAAATTTATATAATCTATTTTCATCATTTTTCTTATGAATAGTACTAAGTGAACAGCTTTGTCGCCTACCGCAAGTTTCAGGACTGACAAAGCACAACCAGCCGGTCGCCGGGCTGCAAATCCAGATACTCCCTGCGCGGCGGGTTCATCACCAGGCTCCGGCCACGAGCGTCCGCGGTGGCACAGAAAACGCCAAGAGCAATTTCACCTTCCGCAGCCAGTACTCTTTCCACTACGTGAAAATCCGCGCTTGCCGGCAGCGGGTAGTCGCCAGGATCTCGAAACTGAATTTCTGCACCACCTACCGTAAAGAGCTCCTCTAACACCACTCTCAACTCGCGCCTCAGGGCAACCTGAGCCAAAACATGGCTGAGAATCATAGGGCTAATGAGCATTTCGCTCTGGTGGCCGTAGAGCAGATGGCGGTTATCTGAATCACTCAGTTCCATAATCAGCTGTGGGCGCCCGGGTGCTTCAGCCAGTATGTCTTCAAGCTGAAGATAGCCAACCATTGTCCGTGCATCGGCCTCTTCACCAGAGGCCAGCCGATCACTACTAAGCAGTATAATGGTGTCGTAACTGGCAGGATTGATCCGTCGCAATTCATCTTCAACCATATAGTCAGCTTCAATATGATTATAGCTTTCAAGAGCCTTCCCGACAGCATACCGACTGAGCGCATACTCACGTTCGGATATGGGCACAACGGACACAATATCCAGCACAGGCTGACCGGAACCATAACTTGCGAATTCCGCCATCAGGCTGGGAACTCGGCGGTTCCAGCCGAGCAGCAAAATGCGGCAGCCTGCCAGCTCTTGTGCACGCTCAAAGTGCTTTGCTTCGCCACGAATAATCTCCGGCAACACAGGCGCTTTCGGGTCTGCATCCGTTTCAGAGTAATCCCGGGCTACCATGACAACCTGATCTTCAGCTTTTATACGAGTTGTCGATGGCGCGGCTAACCGAATATCCCAACCCTGCTCACAATGGCGAAGCAGCCCCAGTATGATCACACCCGGGCGCTGGGATGCCAGTTCTCCCAGCGACAGGCCCACTATCGAGTCGCCTCCCCGAACGTAGATCTCATTGCCTTCGCCCGTGGTGAGCAACTCGTTATAGACCTCAGACAACCCTGGATGCAGCACGTTCTGCACCATCAGGCGGCTAATAGTGGCGTTGCCAGCAATCACTTCAATAGGTCCCGGGTAAGCGCGCTCAACCACCGGAAGTTTACGGATATCCTGAATCTCTGCGACCACAAAGGGCAAGGGCGCCTGGTATTGCCGTGCCTGAGCCGCAATCGACAGCAGGGCTTTAACGGTTTCCATATCCGCGGTTATCAGGCTGCCAGCTTCGTAAGCCGCGCTGGGCACAATAACCGCGGCAGCATCAAGACAAGCGACGCGATGCAAGGCATCTGGCTGAATGGCCGACCCCGAGCGCAGAATAATCTGGCGCGCGCGCCGGCCAATGCCAGGCTCATTACGCAGCTCATGGACCTGCGCCGCAGAAGCCTCCTCAGACAGCACCACAAGGTTCAGCTTCTGGGTATCGTGTTTTTCCAAAAACCGGCGCATGCGACCGGACGAACCCAGCAGTTCCGAGAGAAGTGGCAGGGTTTGGCTGGTCCACCCCAGCACAACCACATGGTTTTTCAGAGTAACCGGAGTAAGCCCACGCTCAAGTTCGGCCATTTTGGCGATTAGCCAACGGGTAAGAATGGCCACCAGCGTGCCCATGAACACCACATAACCGCTGATTGTCAGCAACGTTGAGACAAATCGCTGCCAGGTACCCACATCATCACCCAGATAGCCCGGATCGGTCAGCCGCAGAAAAGCCCACCAAACCGCAGACCCAGGATCGTCAAACTCTCCGCCCTGGGGCACCACGAGCAGGCCGCCAATGAGAGAAATCAGCCCGATAAAAATACCCACCACCAACAGCTGGAAGCCGGCGCCCTTCACCAGCTGCCGTTCTACAATAAACTTCACACGGTCGACGACTCGGAAAGGCAGCATGGCGGTCTTTTTCATCCGTTATATCCGATAGGTTATGAAAGCGTTGCGCGCTTTTGAGCCATGGATGATAAGGACAACTCCAAGGCCTCCCGCAGCGTCGACGTAAACTGCAGAACCCCTTCCACCGGCCCAATTCCACCGCGCGAAAGCGTTCGCAGAGGTTGCGACTGCAAATCAGCAATCACAATACGGGTGCCGTCATTCTGGCAGGTGGCGATCAACTTATTAAGGGCAGACAGTCCGCCTGCATCTAGTACGGTGACGCCATCCAGATACAGGATAAACCCGTCAACGTCTCGAGACAGCTCCGCGAGCTCGCCAAAAATGCGGTCTGCTGCTGCAAAAAACAACGGGCCATTAATTTTGAATACTCGCCAGCCCGCCGGCAGTTTTTCTTCGCTGACCCGTTTGCCCGTGGTTATATCGGTTACCTTGGTCATCTCAGCCATTTCACGCATGAACAACACAGCGGCCAGTAATACGCCGGTGGTAATGGCGATGACCATATCCAGGGCAACGGTAAGGGAAAAGCAGGTCAGGAAGACCAGAACATCACTGCGCGGCGCGGTCTTCAGCAGATGCACAGCCTTAGGCGCTTCGCTCATGTTCCAGGCTACCATGATCAACAGGGACGCCATGGCTGGCATAGGCAAGTAGGCCAGTACGCCGGCCAGGGACACCAACGCCAGCAGAACCACTGCGGCATGAATCATGGCTGCGACGGGCGATTCAGCACCGGCGCGGTAATTTGCGGCGGACCGGGCTATGGCTGCTGTAGCGGTAATGCCTCCGAAAAAGGGTACCAAAATGTTGCCAATGCCCTGCCCCATCAATTCGCTGTTGGCGCTGTGGCGCTTTCCGGTCATGCCATCAAGCACCACGGCACAGAGCAGCGATTCGATAGCACCAAGCATGGCGATGGCGAAAGCAGCGGGCAAGAGTTCGCGCACCATGCTCCAGGACAACCCGATAGCCTCGCCACTGGCATCAGCTTGCTGCCAGGGCCAGGCAAATTCCGGTAAAAAAGGCGGGATGCCAGCTCCCGTGCCGCCGCCCGGGAGCAGATAGCTGAACCTTGACCCTATGGTATCCACTGCGGCCCCGTTGGCGTTAAGCCACAGCGCCAACAGGCTTCCAATAACCACCGCCGGAAGATGGGGCGGAACCGGAGTCTTCAGGCGTGGCCAAAGCAGCATAACCGCAAGCGTAACCACGGCGACCAGCGCGCTCATGGAATCCAGCGCGGGGAAACTCTGCGCTAGCACTGCCAGTTTGTCCCAATAGTGCTCCGGCATGGTCTCTACCGAGAGACCAAAAAAGTCTTTTACCTGCAGGGTTGCGATCACCACGGCAATACCACCGGTAAACCCAAGAGTAACGGATTCCGGAATGTATTCGATAAAGCGGCCCAAGCGCATAATTGCCATGATAATCAGCAGAACGCCGGACATCAGGGTAGCCAGCAACAGGCCACCAAGGCCATAGGTTTGGGCGATAGGATAAAGAATAACGACAAAAGCCGCTGTGGGGCCGGAGACACTGAAACGGCTACCGCCGGTCAGCGCAATAATAAAGCCGCCTATGAACGCCGTATAAAGACCATACTGAGGCGCCACGCCGCTTGCGATAGCCAGTGCCATGGCCAGCGGTATTGCGATAATGCCCACGGTAACGCCTGCCATGAGATCGCGCACGAAACGGCGGCTGTTGTAGGGCTGATCAATGCAGGCTTCCCGAAAGGCGTGGGCAAGCCGGAGGGAAAAAAGATGGGCGCGATGGGACATACTGGCCTCGTGTCTAGAAATGCATACAGGTTGCGAGGCCTAACAGTGTATATAATTTTGCCATGAATAAATTATTCATCGTCGCGCTAGTTGTACTAATTGGCAGCCTGAACGGGTGTGCCGCCATGGTTTATTCCAACAAAAACAGCTCCGAAGCAAGACCACAGACCCTTTACGCAGCACGCCTGATTGGCTCATACAGCGGCGTTGAGCTGAGTGTCGAGGCGCTGGCCCAAAGGCTTGCGAAAACCGATGTGGTCGTCCTTGGTGAATACCATGGCCATCAGGCTGCTCACCTTCTGCAATCACAGCTTCAGGCTGCGCTTTATAGCCATAAGCCTTTGCAGGTGCTGTCCATGGAGCAGTTCAACATGGACAACCAAGCCGCAGTGGATACCTACCTGAGTGGTGAAACCGGCGAGGCCGAGATGATCGAAGATAGCAGCGCTTGGGACAATTACCGTGGCTCCTACCGGCCATTGGTGGAGTTCGCGCGCCAACATGCCATACCCGTCATTGCGGCCAACGCGCCCGCAAAAGTGGTACGTTGCGTTGGCCGGGAAGGCGCAGACTATCTGGGCAAACTGCCCGAAATCGAGCGGGAACGGCTACCGAACAACCCATTCATGGACACCCCGGCTTATCGCAAAAAGTTCATCGCTGCTATTACCGACAGCCATAGCGCCGCAGATGAAGCCATGGGGGAGCGCATGAACAACACGTACAAAGCCCAATTGTTGCGTGACAACACGATGGCTAGCCGCATACTGGCTGCCCGTGAAGCTCATCCTGGCCACCAGGTTGTTCACATCACCGGCACATTCCACAGCGAAGAACACTTAGGTACCGTTGCATTGCTTAAGCAACGCGCTCCGGACATTTCAGTTGCCGTTATTTCCCCCGTGGCCTGGCCAGCGGGCGCAAACGAGGCGCCCTTGCATAGCAACCGGCATAAGGGCGATTATCTCTACTTCATTCAGCCGCTACCGGAAGCATTCCGCAACGAAGAGCGCGAACAAAAAGCGATGTCTGCCAAATTTCGGCGACCCGCTAACGATACCTGCCAAGGAGATTCTCCATGAAAGTCATTGCTGCCCTTATTTTGGGTATCTGCGCCATTATTTCCGCCTCGTTTATCAGCGACGGCCTAACCGACCTGCGCACGGGCGACACCCTTAGCGAGGCCCAGGAAAAAGCGAATAGCAGCCGCAATGCCATCATGGCGTTCCTGAAACTACAGGCCCGGGACCAAGCCCCAGGGGTTTCCGAGCAACAGCATCCGGTGAAAACCGTGCGGGTGGTTTCAACTATCCAGTACTATCTACGTTAGTCCCGCTCCGCAACTTAAAGCAGTACGCGGCGTTACTGAGTCTGAACCATTTCGTCGGTTACCTGATACTCCCCAACCAGCCAGCGCAGAATTTCGCTGGCTGCGGGGTGATCATAGGCATCGTAGGTACGCATCAAGCTTTGGCGCTTTTCCTCGCTAATACGCCCGAGGCCAGCGTCCTGCAATACCAGAAGATCGGCATGAAGCTGGCCGGCCATTTCCCTCCCGAGCACTTCCTTCGCAGCACTAAGAAACGCATGTCCGTACTGGTATTCAGTGCCTTGGCGGTAAGATTCAGCCAGTGTTATCGCAGGAATCGTGGTCAGCACCGGCTGCAAGGCTGGGTTAATGCCATGCCCGGCTAGGTACGCGCCATTCGCCGCTGGGCGGCCGGTAAAACCACGCAGGTGCAAGTGTCGGGACATACGATCGCCGTCATTTACCGGGTAATTGTCCCAAAGCACCGGTTTGCGCCCCAGTTGCTCGCCCACTCGCTTCAAATGCCCGGGAGAAATCTCCCGAGAGCACACTTCCTCGCCCGTCCAGAACACCTGAATGTCATGATCCAGCCGGCGCCCCAAGGTTTCTAAGTAGCTATGCGGGCGTTCCCCGAACACCCGGTCCAGAACCGGGTCATCGGAGTAATAACTGGGGCAGATTGAAAGGTATTTGGCCTGCGTACGTTCACGGATCCAATGCATGATATCCGCCTGGGTTTCCGCAAGCTCTGGCGTATCGGCACGCATGTCGTCAAATAGAATGGCTAGCTCATCAATGCCAATGCGATCAAGCAGCTCAAGCTTTGCGGCAAGCGCGGTACGTGCGGCATCATCAAAACGATTAAAAATCTCAAAAGGACTCAACCCGATACCGAACCGCACCCCCTGCTTGCGACAAAACCGGCCAAACTCTGCCAGCTCGGATACCATCTCCGGTGGATGGGGTTCCTGCCAGCGTCGGCGCAGGAAAGCATCCGCCTTGGGGGCATATAGATAGAATCCGTAACCGTGTGGCGCCAGCGTACGCACCAGTTGTTGCCGCTCCTGCCAGCTCCATACCGGCCCGTAGAAGCCCTCGATAATCCCCAGCGTTGTGCTCATGATGCTCTCCCTGTCGCAGCCCGGTCCTTTGGCAGCCCGGTGAATTACCACATGGTATACCTGCGGCAAGCGAATGGTATATCCCATCCGTATTGCCGACTGCCAAAGCAGGCTACTATGAGTAAAATTCCGACGGAACCTGCTATGAAGCCTTTTCAAGCTCAGGCTAGGCTAGCCTGGGCAGTCTTGATGCACTGCGAGGCCTTGCAGCTCTCGGGGTCGTGCTTTTTCATTACCTGCCCTATTACGACAAGCTTTTCGGCCATTCATTCGAACTGCCGCAGCTGCTGACAGACACGCTGCTGTTCGGCCGCTACGGGGTGCACCTGTTTTTCATTCTCAGTGGTTTTGTCATCTTCATGACCCTTGAGCGCACCCGCAATGCCGTTTGGTTTGGGCTAGCAAGAGGGGTTCGACTCATGCCGGCACTCTGGGCAGGCATTACCCTCACTTTTG
Source organism: Marinobacter sp. LV10R510-11A (assembly GCF_900215155.1). Taxonomy (NCBI): domain Bacteria; kingdom Pseudomonadati; phylum Pseudomonadota; class Gammaproteobacteria; order Pseudomonadales; family Marinobacteraceae; genus Marinobacter; species Marinobacter sp. LV10R510-11A. The sequence goes on along the minus strand of NZ_LT907980.1, from coordinate 3,643,496 downwards.
TATCGGTACACCTTCTCGGGCCGCAAAGCCGTGCTGTCAGCCTTGAAACCGCCTTACTCAACGCAACTTTGCTACATGAATACCTGGGTGCGGAGCATGTAGATGGCGCCTATTGGAGCCTGGTGATAGAAGCAACCTTCTACAGCTGGATGGCGCTGTTGTTCTACAGCCTGCGCGACTGGTCACGATTACGGCTGGCTTTCTGGGGGTGGATGCTGGTGAGCTATGCCAGCGTTATCTGGTGGAAGCAGATACCAAGCGGCCTCGAGTTTCTGGTCAAGGATTTAATGTTCGTAAAATACGCGCCACTGTTTATTGGCGGCATGTTGATTTTCCGAGTTTACAGATATGGTCGCCCGTTAGCTGGAGATGCGCTATTGCTAGCATTGGCTGTCTGCCACGGCCTGTTTGCTTACAAACTGCCATACAGCCTGTTCGTGTTAGGTTGCTTTGCAGTGTTTGCCCTGGCCGTTGCGGGGTATCTGGACTGGCTGGCCAATAAGCCCATGCTGTGGTTGGGCAGTCTTTCCTACAGCCTATATCTGGTGCACCAAAATATTGGCTACGGTGTGATTACCTTAAGCTACAACGCGGGCCTTCCGGGCTGGTTAGGTGTCAGCCTCGCAATTATCACCGCGCTTCTCCTTGCTTCGCTGATCCATTACTACATCGAGAAACCGGCTCAGCGACAGTTCCGAGCCTGGCGCAGCCGCACAGAAACTGCTCAGACAGTGGGAGCACCGGCCAAGGTTATTGACTAGACTCATGTTTGATCATCCAACTAAACAGACACTCAATTGATGGAGCTTTACCATGGAAATTAAAACCTTTGGAGATCTAATCGACTGGACCCGCCAAATGCACCTGCATCTTGCGAAGTGTCTGCGGGAGTCGGCCACGCAAAGTAGCAATGAGCGAATCGGAGCTCTGTTGGACTACGTGGCCGGCCACGAATCTATACTGGCGACAGCTGTGGGTGAATTCGAAAAGCAGGCCAAACCGAACGTTCTGAATACCCGAATGTACGATTATATCGACCACAGGACGCTCATATCCAGCCAGATTTGCGATGGACGATATGCCTCTATGGGCTTCGATGACATCGTGCGAGACATTTTTGCGTTCCACGACCAAATTCTTAGCCTGTACGAGACTCTGATTGGCAAAGCGGAAATCGAAGACGTCAGATCATTGCTGGAAGATCTGTTGGCGCTGGAGCAGCATGAAGCCAAGCAACTAGCCACCCAGATCGGCCGAATGAACGACCTCTAACGAAGCCTACGACCTAGGTCGTACCTAGGGCGTTTTCTATTTCGCTGGGTCAAAATACTTGCTAATGTGAACCGGTTTTAAGGCTTCCTCAAGAAAGCCTTGCTCGATCAAAAACAATGACAAAAGGATACAAGAGCAATGAAGATCCGTTCCGTTTTCTCTGCGGCGATCCTTGCCGTGGCAGCCACTTTTGCCTCGACGCAGGCACTGGCTCAGGACACATTTACCCTCACGCTGGCAGAAACCTGGGGGCCTAACTTCCCGATTTTTGGTGACACTACGAAAAACATGGCTGCCATGGCCGAGAAAATGTCCAATGGCCGCCTGAAAATCCGGATTGATTCCGCTAACAAGCACAAGGCCCCGCTGGGCGTATTTGATATGGTAAGGGCCGGACAGTATGACATGGGTCATTCCGCCTCCTACTACTGGAAAGGCAAAGTACCCAACACCCTGTTTTTCACCAGCATGCCCTTCGGCATGACGGCTCTTGAGCAGTACGCCTGGTTCTACTACGGCGACGGTATGGAGCTGATGCAGGAAGTGTATGAGCCCTACGGACTGAAGTCCTTCCCGGGCGGCAATACCGGCGTCCAGATGGGCGGCTGGTTCCGAAAGGAAATCAAATCTGTTGAGGATCTGCAGGGCCTGAAGATGCGGATTCCGGGCTTCGCGGGTGAGGTCTTTGCCGAGGTGGGCGTAAGTCCGACCAACATCGCTCCGGGCGAGCTTTACACAGCGCTTGAGCGGAACACCATCGATGCTGTTGAGTGGGTTGGTCCGGCGTTGGACCTGCGTCTGGGGTTCCAGCAGATTGCTGACTACTACTACACTGGCTGGCACGAGCCTGCGACCGAGCTACAGTTCCTGGTCAATGAGAAAGTCTGGGAGAAGCTGCCGGCAGACCTTCAGGAAATCCTGCGGATCTCCATGCGCACCGCAGCCTATGACATGCTGATCCAGTCTCAGCATGAGAACGCCAAGGCCTGGGCAAGCATCAAGCAAGAGTATCCGAACGTTCAGATCAAGAATTTCCCGGACGAAGTGTTCCAGGCCATGTACAAGGCTAACAAGAAGCTGCTGAAAGAGGCGGCGACCGGTGACGAGCTCGCGGCGAAGATTATTAAGTCCCAGGAAGACTATCTGAAGGATTCACGCGCTTACACAGACATTTCTGAGCGCGCATACTTAAACACTATGGGCACAGTGGAGTAAGATACAGGTTGTAATGGAGCCGGGTTCGCTCTGAGAGCGACCCCGGTTTTGTTGTTTTTAGCAATAGTAAAATCGCCAGCCCCTGGCGGAGGATTACGAATGCAGTGGATCATAAAGCTGGACGAGGGCCTGGCGCGCCTGTCCAATTTCTGCGGCTGGGTTGCCTGTGTCGCGATGCTGCTGATGGCCGGTAACGTTTTTTACGACGTTGTTGCCCGTTACGCATTCAATGAAGTATCCATCGGCATGCAGGAAATGGAGTGGCATCTTTACTCAGTGGTATTCCTGTTCGGCATCCCCTATGCGCTACGCACTGACGGCCATGTGCGTGTTGACGTGCTTTATACACTCTGGAGCAACAAAACCAAGGCATGGGTGAACCTGACCGGCGCCCTGCTCTTTGTGGTGCCATTCGCCTATCTGATCGGCCTTTACGGCTACGATTTCGCGCTGGACTCCTACAGTCTGGGTGAGGGCAGCGGTGATCCGGGTGGCCTGCCCTATCGCTGGATTATCAAAGCCGTGATTCCAGTCTCAGCGTTTTTTATCGCCATCGCGGGCCTCAACATGGCAACATTCGCCCTTCGCGTCATGTCTGGCGAAAAACAGTATGAAGGCGAGAACGGCGGAGGGGGACTCGCATGATCGGCATGATTATGTTCCTCGTCGCCCTCTTCATGCTGATGCTGGGCTTCCCTGTCGCTTTCACCTTTGGCGGCCTTGCTTTGTTTTTTGGTGTGTTTGCAGAAGGCATGGATCTGTTCGCCTTCATGCCCTATCGCATCATGAGCGTTATGCAGAATACCGTTCTGATGGCCGTTCCTCTGTTTATTTTCATGGGCGTTGTCCTGCAGCGCACCCGCCTGGCGGAGCAGCTTCTGACTTCCATGGGCCGTCTGTTTGGCGGCCTGCCCGGCGGTCTGGCCATCTCTACCATTCTGGTGGGCGCCCTGCTCGCAGCCTCCACCGGCGTTGTAGGCGCCAGTGTGGTGGCGATGGGCCTGATTTCGCTGCCGGTCATGCTGGCTCACAACTACGACAAGCGCCTGGCCGCTGGCACCATCTGCGCAGCGGGTACGCTGGGCCAGATTGTTCCCCCGTCGATCATTCTGATTATTCTGGGCGATGTGCTCGGGCTTCCAGTCGGCGATCTGTTCCGGGCCGCCGTCGGGCCGGGCGTGGTTCTTATCGGGCTCTATATTGTCTATATCCTGATCATGACCCGCTTCAAGCCCGAGACGGCTCCGGCCATGCCGCCGGACAACAGCATTTCCCGTAAAAAAGAAGTGATGAATGCGCTGCTGGCGATCATCCCGCCGCTGGCACTGATCGTGATTGTGCTTGGGTCGATTTTTGCTGGCATTGCCACACCCACAGAATCCTCAGCATTGGGCGGTGTCGGCGCGATTGTTCTGGCCATCATTTACCGTCAATTCTCATTCAAGATGGTTTGGGATGCCTCGAAAGATACGGTCAAAGTGACAGCCATGGTGTTCGCCATCCTGATCGGCGCAACCGCCTTCTCCATGGTCTTCAGCTACACCGGTGGCGACTACTTGCTGGAAGAGTGGATGCTGTCGCTACCTGGCGATAAATGGGGCTTTATCATTCTGGCCATGCTGGTCATTATGGTGCTGGGTTTCTTCATCGATTTTGTCGAAATCTCCTTCATCATCGTGCCCATTCTGGCGCCGGTGGCCGAAGCCCTGGGCATCAACATGCTCTGGTTTGCCATTCTTATCGCTATGAACCTGCAAACGAGCTTCCTGACCCCACCTTTCGGGTTCTCTCTGTTCTACCTGAGGGGGGTCGCACCACCGCAAGTGCGAACGATCGACATCTACAAGGGGGTGCTGCCGTTCATCCTCCTGCAGGTGTTTGTACTGGCGCTGATTGTGATTTTCCCTGAGTGGTTCGGTATGAGCTCGTCGTACTAACCTGACAAAAGCTGGACATCTCCTATACTAAACTGACAACCGGGAGTTCTCAGACGGGTATTCGGGACAAGCCTTGGCGCACAGCCGACAACCTGGACAGCAATGTTAGATTAAAAAAGGGGAGCAGAATCCGTGGAGCAGAATAGTGCCCAAAATAGTGCCCAGAAAAGTACCCAAGGAGGCCCCAAGAGCACCGGGCTCAATGCACAGATCGATAAATCCCATATCCTTAGCCTTCCTTTGCAGGATACCCACGTAGACCGAGCGCCTCATACCTATGAGCGCTGGCTTGTGGCCAAGCTGATGCGTATGGCCGGGTCTCCCCCGATTCGCTTCCGGCTATGGAACGGCGACGTGATTGAGCCCGTTGGAAAACCCGCCCGGTTTACCTTGCATCTCGCCGATCCAAAAGCACTTTACGCGCTAGTCACCAACCCTAATCTGGCGTTTGGCGATCTTTACAGCGCCGGTCGTCTGGATATAGAAGGCGACCTGCCCGACCTGATGGAAGCGCTCTACCGAACGATTCATCAGGCCCGCCAAAAATGGCCGCGATGGCTCGAAGCTCTGTGGCGCAACCATACGCCCCGATCAACTGGCCTATCTGAGGCGCGCGAGAACATTCACCATCATTACGACCTTGGTAACAATTTCTACCGGCTCTGGCTCGACCAGGCTGAAATGCAGTACACCTGCGCCTATTACGAACGGCCTGACTTGAGCTTAGAGCAGGCACAGCTGGCAAAGCTTGAGCACGTGTGCAGAAAGCTCAGGCTCAAGCCCGGTATGACAGTGGTTGAAGCCGGCAGTGGTTGGGGCGGGCTGGCGCGTTACATGGCGCGAAATTATGGGGTCACCGTACGCGCTTACAATATCTCTCGGGAACAGGTTGCCTACGCGCGGGAGCAGGCCCAAGAACAGGGGCTGGACAAATTGATCGAGTATGTTGAGGACGATTACCGCAACATTCGCGGCCAGTACGATGCCTTTGTTTCGGTGGGCATGCTGGAGCATGTTGGCAAGGAGAACTTCCACGCTCTATCAAAACTGATCAGGCGCTCACTGAAGCCGAACGGTATAGCGCTGATTCACAGTATTGGCCGCAACCGGCCCATGCTGATGAACGCCTGGATTGAAAAGCGCATTTTCCCGGGCGCTTACCCTCCCAGCATCGGAGAGCTAATGGCGTTATGCGAGGACGGTGATTTTTCGGTTCTCGATGTGGAAAACCTTCGGCTGCATTATGCCCGCACCCTGAGCGCGTGGATGGAGCGTTTTGACGCGGAGGGAGAGGCGATTTCTGAGATGTACGACAAGCATTTTACCCGAGCCTGGCGCATGTATCTGGCCGGCTCCTTAGCCGCCTTCCGGGCAGGATCTCTGCAACTCTTTCAGGTTGTATTCACCCACGGCGACAACAACCTGCTGCCTGCAACGCGGCAGGATCTCTACACCTTTCCCGCTGCGCCCGAAAACACGTGAGGTTACCGGACATGGAAACTGACGATCTGATTATCGTCGGGGCCGGCCCGGCAGGATCCACCTTGGCCAAAGCTCTTGAAGGTAGCGGCAAGCGGGCCCTATTAATCGACAAACAGGATTTCCCTCGGGATAAGACCTGCGCAGGCTGGGTAACGCCCACGGTTATGGAAACCCTGGGCATTGACCTCGCCGAATACGGCGTTGGCCGCACGCTTCAACCCATACGGCGCTTCCGAATCGGCATGATGGGGCAACCGGCGGTTGAAAATGACCATGGTAGCGTGGTCAGTTACGGCATCCGGCGCTGTGAATTTGACGACTACCTGCTGGAGCGCACAGACACCCCCAGGCAACTTGCCACTCCGGTCAAAAATATTACGCGAAAAGACGGTAATTGGTTGATTAACGATACCTGGTCAGCGCCACTGCTGATTGGTGCCGGCGGACACTTCTGCCCGGTTGCCAAGCTGATCGGTGATGGGCCGGGAAGCCATGAAACCGTTGTGGCTGCTAAGGAAGTCGAATTCGAAATGACGCAAGAACAGGCAAGAACCTGTGAAGCCCGAGGAGACACGCCGGAGCTCTGGTTTTGCCGAGATCTCAAAGGCTATGCCTGGGTGTTTCGCAAGGGCAACTACCTAAACGTTGGCCTTGGGCGGGAAGACAACCATAAGCTAACCACACACTTGCAGGATTTTGTGGAGACCATGAAATCCACCGGCCGGCTTCCGGCAGATCTGCCTAGTCGCTTCAAAGGTCACGCCTACTTGCTCTATGGTCACGCCGAACGACCGCTGGTAGACGATGGCCTGCTGCTGATTGGTGATGCCGCCGGGCTCGCCTATACCCAAAGCGGCGAAGGTATTCGCCCAGCCATCGAATCCGCATTGCTGGCAGCGGATGTGATTCGACAGGCACCGGATTTCTCTGCTGTTTCCCTACAGGCATACGGTGACGCCATTGCTGAGCGCTTTGGCCACCGCAGAGCTGAAGCCGAGGAAGGCTTTCAGGTGCCCGACTGGATCAGAATGCCGCTGGCGAGCACGTTGATGCGGTCGCACTGGTTTACGCGAAAGGTGGTGACTGAAAAATGGTTCCTGCACCAGGAAGTGACACCCTTGGCCGCAAACTCGTAGCATTGGGCATTTTGTGTAGGTAAAAAAATGGCGACCAACTGGCCGCCAGATACTAGCACTCGGCCAAGTTTAATGGCCCAAGTAGCTACGATACATCCAAACCGTTTTTTCCTGCTGGGAAATGTAATCGCTCATCAGCGCAACGGTACCTTCATCTTCCGCATTGCCCGCAAGGCTCAGCAGCTCGCGCTGCTTACCAATGAGTTTAGCAAAGCTTTCGAGAATGTTTTCCATGGCCTGCTTGCCATCAGAAACGTCTTTCTGCTCAGGCACTTCTGAACGCTGAATATAAGTGCTGTACGCATGAGCCGGGCGATGCCCCAGTGTTAGAACACGCTCTGCAACCTCATCAATCTTGAGCAGAAGATCATCATAAAGCTCTTCAAATTTCACATGAAGCTCAAAGAAATTATCACCCTTGATGTTCCAGTGATAACCACGCACGTTCATGTAAAAAATCTGATAGTTGGACAGTAGATCGTTAAGAGAATCGGCCAGTTTTACCGTTTTCTGCGTATCCAGACCAATAAAGTTTTTACCCATTACACGTCTCCTTTGTGGCTGTTAAATAGACAGATCAGAGGTTATACACCCGGCCCACAGTCGGTGCAGTCTTCTTCCGGAACCGGCCCTATGTTGAGATTACGGTTTAGGTCTTTCAGTGCCGTTCTCAACCCTTCTTCAATCACCGGATGATAAAACGGCATTTCCAGCATTTCGCTGACCGTTAACCGACGCTGTGCAGACCAAGCTAACAAGTGAGCTATGTGCTCGGCCGCCGGGCCAAACATTTCAGCCCCCATGAACAACCCACTGCCATGCTCACCGTAAACCCTCAGCAGACCACTGTTTTTGCCGAGCACTCGGCTGCGGCCCTGATCTTCAAACGACACCTCGCCCACGGCGAAGCGGCCAGCGCAGTGCTTATCCACTTCATCAATCGTAAGCCCTACACTAGCTATCTGGGGGTCGGTAAACACAACGGCAAGGGGGATACTCCTCTTACCGGCTCTAACTTCTGGGTAAGACGCCGCGTTATTCCCGGCAATCCGCCCCTCGTCGGCGGCTTCGTGCAACAGTGGCAAATCGTTGTTGGCATCGCCGGCAATGAAGATATGGCTCTGGCCGCAGCGCAGTGTATGCGGGTCGAACACCGGCATGCCTTTATCGTTCAGCTCAATCTCCGCATTTTGGATATCCAAGCCGTCAACATTGGGCCGGCGCCCAGTGGCCGCGAGCAAATACTCGAATGTTTCGGTCTTTTCACCGGCAGTGCCATCAGTGAAAGTGACGGCAACGCCATCCTCAACCCGTTCAACCCGCTTTACGTCACCCTCTGGATCAAGGGGAAACTCTTCATTGAAACGCTTTAAGGCATACTCACGAATGCTATCATCCTGGATTGGCCCAACGGCGCCCCCCACACCAAACATTCTCACCCGAACACCAAGGCGGCTGAGCGCCTGACCAAGCTCAAGCCCGATCACGCCGGGCCCAAAAACAACCACCGATTCGGGAAGATCCTGCCACTCAAAGATGTCGTCATTAACAATAAGGCGATCTTTCGCTTCTTTCAGAAAGCCCGGGATATTGGGGCGAGCACCGGTTGCGATAATAATTCGCTGCGCGTGAATTTCAGTTTCATTGTCGATGACGAGCCGGTTAGGGCCGGTGAAGCGTGCGTATCCCTTGATACGATGCTCTTCGGGGAACTTCTCTACCGAGCGAATAACGGAATCCACAAAGCGATCACGCTCCGAGCGCACCCGCTCCATAACCCGCTTTCCATCCACTGATATGCCGCCGGCGGACACTCCGAATAGCTCCCCCTGCGACATTTGATACGCATTATTTGCAGCCGCAATCAGCAGCTTGCTGGGCATACAGCCCACTCTGGCGCAGGTAGTACCGTACTGGCCACCTTCTATCAACACGACCTTGTCTGTGACCTTTCGTACCCGCTGATAAGCCACCATCCCTGCCGTCCCAGCACCGATAATGGCAACGTCGACTTCGCGCTTTTCCATAAAGTAGTCTCCAGATCAGGGTTATTTCACATGCCACGTAAAAACTGGCAACTGAATGTAAGCTGACAGGTCTACATAGATTCTGACAATCTTTGCGTTCTTATCCATAAGCCTTTATCCGTAAACCCAATATACAGAGAGTCTTGCATATGAACAGTTACTGGCTGGACAGAGTTATGGGTAGCGCTCGTCGCCTATTGGCGGGGCAGCCTCCTGCTCTCTAAAGTGAGCGGAGCAGAGCCTCAGTCTGATCCCAACTTAAGCACGGGTCGGTAATAGAGCAGCCGTAGCGCAAATCATCACCGTCGTCCTGCCGGCCAGCCTCAAGAAAACTCTCCAGCATGAGCCCGCGAATGCTCGCGCTACCTGCCCGTTTCTGGCGCATCACTTCACGGGCGATGTCTATCTGTCGCTCAACCTGCTTACAGGCATTGTCGTGACTACAGTCCACCATAATGGCAGCGCACAGCCCTGCTTCAGACAGGCTATGCGCGGCATGCTGAGTACTCGCTTCGTCATAATTGGTAATCCCCCGACCGCCACGCAACACTAGATGGGTGTCCGGATTGCCCCGAGTGCTGACCATGACCGGCGAGCCATGGCTGGAAACGCCCAAGTGATGATGCGGGTGAGCTCCCGACTTCATGGCATTAATAGCAACACTGATTCCGCCATCGGTACCGTTCTTGAACCCCGCAGGCATGGGCAGGCCACTGACCACCTCACGGTGAATCTGGGATTCGGTGGTGCGGGCGCCGATGGCTGTCCAACTCACCAGATCACCCATGTAATCCATAGCAAAGGGGCTCAATGCCTCGGTGGCCAGCGGCAGACCCATCTCGGCCAGGTTCAGAAGCAAACGACGTGAACGTAGCAAGCCCTCGTTAATATCACCGGCCCCTGTGCGCTCAGGATCGTACAGCAAACCCTTCCAGCCTACGGTTGTTCTCGGCTTTTCCACGTAGGCGCGCATAACAATAAGAAACTTATCGCTGACCGCATCCGCCAACGCTTTGAGCTTTTCGCCATACTCCAGCGCAGCAACTTCGTCATGAATTGAGCAGGGCCCGACCACCAGTAGGGTGCGATTATCGGTACCGTGCAGAATGCTTCGAACAGCTTGCCGGTGCTTGTCTACCTGCTCGGCTAGCTGTTCTTCGACAGGCAAACGCGCCCGTAGTTCAGCCGGCGTTGGCAGTGCGGTTTCCAGCCGATGCGTGACCGCGGAGCTAATCATCTGGTCTTCTCCGGCTGTTTTCAAAGGCATGTTCATATCTGTGTTCCCGTTTCCCTGCATCAGAATCAAAAAAGCCCCGGCTGGGCTACCAGTCGGGGCTTTCTGAGTCCGATGGCAGCCTGGTTTTTCGCCGGGCTGCCATCCTCGTTGTTCGTTTTTTGAAGATGCTATGGGCGGCCCTGACGCTGGCTAAAGTAAAAGCCATAACCAAACCACCAGCAAAACACAGCCGCGACTGCCACCATCGGTTTTTGGCCGAAAGCTTGCAGAACATTCAATTGACAGAGCGCTTGTGTCGTCTTCATGCTTACCAATATACCCCCTGGGTTTTCAACTTGGCAACCCGTAAACCGGATTATTTAGCAAACAAACCGGATTTTTCGAATAATTTTCGGGTAAAAGGGAGCCAGAAATGACATTGAACCTACGGAATTGCACCACTTTGTTCTTCTTTATGCTCGTGCTGGCACTCAGCTCCGGTACCGGTTCTGCACACGCTGAGTCCCGAGCCTACCAGCTTAACAACCGGCCGGGTGACGATGTGGCCAGCCAAGTGCGGGAGTTGTATCAAGGTGAGCCTGTATCAATCACTGCCCAGGGGCAGCAGCTTGTGGTGCGCGGCAATCAGCAACTGCTGGATGAAATCGGCACTTTAATTGAAACCCTCGACGTAGCTCAAGCCCAGCTCCGCATCTCCGTGCGATCCACGGAAGATATCGGCGGCAAACGCTCCGGCGGCGGAGTAACCACAACACGAAACAACCTTGGCGTAACCGTGGAGCGCCGGGTTACAAGCACCGGTGGCTCCCAAGAGCGAAGCCTAGTGGTTATGGATGGGCAATCTGCTCACATCACCTCGGGCCAGGTGCGAACGTTACCCTTTGCAGTACGTGGAGGCAGAAACCCGGCGGCCATTTTTGAGCAGATAGAAACTCGCAGCGGGTTTGTTGTCAGTCCGCAGGTTATTTCAGACCGCGCTATAGAACTGAACATTACCTCTTTTGAAGCGGATCCCGCAGAGCTTGAAGGGTATGACACTCAAGCGCTGGTCACGGTTCGCAGAGTGGAGCCGGGCCAGTGGGTGTCTCTAGGCAGCACTTCAACCCAATCCACCAGCAAGCAGTCAGGTATTGCCTACAGCGTTAAGAGCAGCCGGTCAGACAACCGGAGTTTCGAGGTAAAAGTCGAGGTTGTACACTGAGGCTTACGCCCTAGTTCGAATCAACACACTCTTCGCCTCGTTGATTTTGGCGGCCAGGTAATCACTCCCGCCCCTATCCGGGTGCAGTTTCTGCATCAGGCGGCGGTGTGACATAACTATGTCTTCTCTTGAGCACGCCGCGGTCACACCCAGTATTTCGCAGGCCTCTCGCTCAGTCATGCCATGGCCCTGTGCCTGACCAGCCCCGGCTTGCTCCGAATTCGACCCGGCTCCGCTACCCGGCTCCGCATTATCCTTGCCCGTAAAAAGGCGGTTCAGCGCCGGGAGGAACCGAACAAGCCCCGGCAGTTTACGCAACAGCGGAATCAATGCAGCTATTGCAGCAGTCAGCACGTGCACTCGGCCGGTCAATACCATCACGAGCAGCATAACGCCGCCGGCAATAAGTACGAGCTTCCAGGTTGCAGCTTTCTTCTTTTCCGCCGACAATCCGCCCCAATGTTTCAGAACCACAAAGACGATTGCCGTCAGCGCGATCCCCAGTATCCAATGCATGATTGATCCTTTGCTGCTGAAAGATCGTAATTCTGTCACTCAACGTAGCGACAATGCTAGCCAAAAATACCTACTAACCGGTGACAACTGCACCTTGAATTTTGTAGGATGCTATGTATTCTCGTGAATCACTAATTTCCGCCCCCAAACAGTCTGTTGTTATGCAACCAGAGATCCCCAGGACCTGAACTATGCGCACTGCTTCCCGCTTCCTGATCGCAATTATTTTCCTTGGCGTGGTGCTTGGCGGCATCTTCGGCTACAAGTTTTACCAATTCGGCCAAATGGAAGAAATGCTGTCCAAGCCCCAGCCGCCTGTGGAAATCTCAGCCACCATTGCCCGCACAGAAAGCTGGACGCCTTCCATTAAGGCCGTGGGCAGCATCAAGGCTGTTAATGGCATTGAAGTGGCCAATGAGGTTCCCGGTGTTATTGAAAGTATTAACTTTGAATCCGGTGATACTGTTAAGCAGGGCGACATCCTCATCCGCCTGAACACCGCCATTGATGAAGCGGCTGTGCGCACTCGCAAGGCAGAAGCTCACCTGGCAGAGCAGGAGTTCAAGCGCATCTCTGATCTGTTGCCAAAGCGTGCCGTATCCCAGTCTCAGTATGACCAATCTAAGGCGAATTTCGACGCCGCCGAAGCCCGTGTAAATGAGGCAGATGCTCAGTTAAGCAAAAAAGTAATCCGTGCGCCCTTTGACGGCACCTTGGGTATTCGCATGGTGGATCGAGGCGAGTACATCGCCACAGGTACGCCGATTGTTGAAGTTAATATGCTCAACCCAATCTACGTCGACTACACCCTGTCCGAGAAAAACCTGCAACATGTTGCCAGGGACTATTCTGTCGTCGCTACCGTTGCAGCTGTTCCCGAGCAGGAATTTGAGGGTAAGGTCAGCGCCATCAACACCTCTGTAAACCCGGAAACCCGTACCGTGCGCGTTCGCGCCACTCTGGATAACCCAGACAACCTTTTGCGCCCTGGCATGTTTGCGACCATCCTCACTATTCAGCCCAAAGACGACGAAGTGGTTACCATTCCACGCACCGCGATTTCCTATAACACTTACGGGGACTTCGTGTTTATTGTGGAAGAAAACGACGAAGGTGATCTGATCGTCAGCCGCCGCTCTGTTGAGACTGGTGAAACTAGGGATCCCCGGGTTGCAATTACTTCCGGCCTTGAAGCAGATGAACAGGTAGTTTCCAAAGGATTGCTGAGACTCCGTGCCGGCCAGAAGGTCGTGATTCAAGATGACGACAGGGACGAAGAAAAGCAGCCCCAGGAGGCATCTGAGTAATGCGATTCACCGACATTTTCATCCATCGTCCCGTACTGGCAACGGTGGTCAGCCTTCTTATCCTGTTGCTCGGTGCCCGTGCAGCCATGGAAATGGAGATCCGGCAATACCCGGAGCTCGAAAACACCACGGTTACGGTCACAACGGCCTATCCGGGCGCCAGTTCAGATCTGATCAAAGGCTTTATCACCACCCCCCTGCAGCAGGCTATCGCAGAAGCCAGCGGCATCGACTACCTGACATCTACCAGTTCGCAGGGCGCGTCGACCATTGAAGCCAAGATGGTACTGAACTACGACGCAAACGCGGCGCTGGCCGAAATACAGGCAAAAGTCGCCAGCCAGCGCAATGTTCTTCCAGCCGACGCCCAGGACCCCGTGATCACCTCGACCACCGGGGACTCAACGGCGCTGATGTACATTGCTTTCTACAGCGCAGACATGGCTGTGCCACAAATTACCGACTACCTGACCCGAGTGGTACAGCCCAGGCTTCAGGCTCTGCCCGGAGTTGGTAAAGCACAATTGCTTGGTCGTAAATTTGCCTTGCGGGTCTGGCTGGATCCGGAGCGCCTGGCCGCAGTCGATATGACGCCTACGGAGGTGGTGGCCAAGCTGCGCGCCAACAACTACCAGGCTGCTGTCGGTAATACCAAAGGTACCTACACTGAAATCAGCATGACCAGTGATACCGATGTGGCGGACCCCGACGACTTCCGCAACCTTGTGGTCAAGCAGGCTAACGGAACCCAGATCCGGCTTCAGGATATTGCGCGGGTGGAACTGGGGTCAGAAACCTACAGCGCACTGGCGCTTTACAAGGGCCAGCCGGCAACTTATGTCGCGATCGAGCTGGCACCCGGTGCTAACCCGCTCACGGTAGCAGGCTTGGTCAAAGGCGATCTTCCGGATATCGAAAGCCAGCTGCCGGGCGATCTGAACGTTCGGCTTGCCTACGATGCCTCAGACTTTATTGAGGACTCCATAAATGAGGTTATCTTCACCCTGCTTGAAGCTATGGGCATCGTGCTCGTGGTGGTGTTCCTTTGCCTGGGCTCTATCCGCGCTTCCATTGTGCCCTCTGTTGCGGTTCCGCTGTCGCTGATTGGCGGTGCCTTCATCATGCTGATGTTCGGGTTCTCCCTGAACCTCCTTACGCTGCTATCCATGGTACTGGCTATAGGGCTGGTGGTAGACGATGCCATCATCATGGTGGAGAACGTACACCGACACATTGAGCAAGGCGAGTCGCGGATTGATGCAGCGTTGCACGGCGCACGGGAAATGGCGGTGCCGATTATTGCCATGACCACAACGCTGGTGGCGGTCTATGCCCCCATCGGGTTTATGGGCGGGCTGGTTGGCTCCCTATTTACCGAGTTTGCATTTACTCTGGCTGGCACAGTGGTGATCTCGGGCATTGTTGCACTTACGCTTTCGCCAATGCTGTCGGCCAAGGTCCTCAAACCCCATGGCAACCCGGGTAAATTTGAGAGCCTGGTTGAGCGCGTGTTCAGCGGCATTGCTTCGGGCTATAAAGCCGCGCTCGTCTCATTGATGCAAACCAAATCCGTGGTGGTGTTTTTTGCGCTCGTCGTACTGGGCTCCATCTACTTTATGGCGACGATGAGCCAGAACGAACTGGCGCCCACAGAAGATCAGGGCATTTTGTTCTATCAGGGTCTCGGCCCCCAGACGTCCACTCTGGATTATCTTCTGGAGCATGGGGACGAAGTTCAAGAGCGCATAGCCTCCGTACCCGGCTACGCCGAAGATTTCATGATCGTCGGTATCACCGCTCCCAACGCCGTATTCGGCGGTTTTAAAATGGCACCCTGGAGTGAGCGAAAGATTACCCAGTTTGAGGCTCAGCCTCTGCTGGATGCCGAGCTCAAAAAAGTAACGGGCCTGCAGACCGCCGTGTTCCCACAGCCGGCGCTTCCCGGCTCAGGGGGCGGCCTGCCGTTCCAGTTCGTGATCACGACGGGTAACGACTACGAGCAGCTCGATCAGGTGGCTGAGGAGTTACTGGGCAAGGCGATGGGCAGCGGTAACTTCATGTTCCTGCAAAAGTCTATCAACTTCGACCGCCCGGTTACCCGCATCGAAGTGGATCGCGATCGGGTCGCTGATCTCGGGCTCTCCATGCAGGACGTGGGGCAGTCACTTTCCAGCATGCTCGGCGGTGGTTACATTAACCGCTTCAGCATGGAAGGCCGCTCCTATCAGGTAATCCCGCAGGTGGATCAGAAGTTCCGGCTAGATGAACAGGCGCTGAACGATTACTACATCCGCACAGGCGAGGGCACCCTGGTTCCGCTCGGCAGCGTCGTGAGCTTCAGCCGTGATGTGGAACCCTCAAGCCGCACACAGTTTAACCAGCAGAACTCCCTCACCCTGCAAGGGGTGGTTATGCCAGGTGTAGCGGCGGGTACCGCCATGGACTTCATGGAGCAGGCCGCAGGCGAGGTGTTCCCACAGGGCTTCACCTTCGATTACACCGGGCAGAGCCGGCAACTGGCAAACCAGGGCAGCGCCTTGATAGTCACGTTCTTCCTGTCTTTGCTGGTTATCTATCTGGTACTTGCTGCTCAGTTCGAAAGCTGGCGGGATCCGTTTATCATTCTGATTTCGGTTCCCATGTCGGTGGCCGGTGCAATGGCATTTATCGTGCTTGGCTTTGCGACTATGAACATCTATACGCAGGTAGGTCTGATTACACTGATCGGGGTAGTATCCAAGAACGGCATACTGATCGTGGAATTTGCCAACCAGCTACAGAAAGACAAAGGAATGAACAAATTGGAGGCCGTTATTGAGGCCGCCGCCATTCGTCTACGGCCGATCATAATGACGTCATTGGCACTTATCTTTGCCATGGTGCCGCTGCTGCTGGCAGCTGGCCCAGGTGCAGAAAGCCGTTTTGCTATTGGCCTGACTATCAGTGCCGGTCTGGGCATTGGCACTCTGTTCACCGTCTTCGTACTGCCAGCGTTCTATATCCTGTTGGCTCGTGATCTCAACGAAGGGAAAGAAGAGCAAGATGAAGCCTCAAAACCGGTACCCGTAAACTCATAACGGATAACCGGCAAACCTCAAAACCCGGCTCGCTTTATGGTGAGCCGGGTTTTTTATTGGTTAAAAAACCTGACCGCATACGGATTCATTCAATAGCTGGAGTTAACCCGGCGCATTGATTCCTCGATGCCTCACAATAGGGTAGTCTTACGCTCTGACCTGATATTTCTTTTGGAAGATCGTCGCTATCGTGTTGTTATCATGACTCTGGGAACGCTGTTCTGGCTGTTTGTTTCAGCCTTTACCATCTGGTACTGGTGGCGCGCCAAAGCCATTAAGGACTCTGTCCTCCGGGCTGCCCACCGCTATTGCAAAACTATGGACGTCATGCTGCTTGATGACGCCATCTATCTGCGGGGCATCTGGTGCAAGCGGGATGACCAAGGCCAGTTTCGCGTGTGGCGTCGCTTCATGTTTGATTTTACCTCCACCGGTGAAGAGCGCTACGGCGGTAGGGTCATCATGCTTGGCCCCCGAATACTGCATATGGACTTGGATCCGCACCGGTTCCCCTGAATTCCGGAGCATGGTTGCGCCCTGCACCACCTCAGATACTTCGGCATTCACTTATCCGCATAATGCCCAAAAATATGTTGGGGTTTCCTATACTGTTCCGGCCACTCTCAACAAATAGACCGGAACAATGGATATCCATAACGACCAGCGCTTTGCAATCAACCTGAACGTTCGGGGCATCCAGCCCTCTGCCACCCTAAGAATCAACGAGCTCAGCAACCAGCTTAAATCTGAGGGCAAGGACATTATCAAACTCGGGCTTGGGCAATCGCCCTTCCCTGTTCCTGAACGTGTCGTGGGTGCGCTGAGAGAGCACGCCCACGAAAAAGACTACCTGCCCGTTAAGGGCCTCAAAAGTCTGCGTGAATCCATTTCGGGCTACATCAACCGTAGTGAGCGTATGCGGAGCACGTGGGAAGACGTACTGATTGGCCCTGGCTCCAAGGAGCTGCTGTTCATTCTTCAGCTGGCCTACTACGGCGACCTGCTCATTCCGCGGCCAAGCTGGGTCTCCTACGCGCCCCAGGCACGTATTATTGGCCGCTCGGTACATTGGCTGCCCACCCACGCCGATAACAACTGGCAGCTAACAGCAGAAGAGCTGGACATCGTTTGTCGGGACGACGTTTCCCGCCCGCGCATTCTGATTCTCAACTACCCGTCCAACCCCACCGGTTGCACCTACACTGACGACCAGCTGCTCGCCATTGCCAACGTGGCCCGCAAGTACAAGCTGATCCTGCTTTCTGATGAGATTTACGGGGAAGTACACTTCGAAGGTAAGCATAAATCGATTGCACGCTACTACCCAGAGGGCACCATTATCAGCACCGGCTTGAGCAAGTGGGCGGGTGCTGGCGGCTGGCGCTTGGGCACCTTCATTTTCCCAAAAGAACTGCGCCCCCTGCAGGACGCCATGGCCATCATCGCCAGCGAAACCTACACGGCCACCAGCGCGCCCATACAGCATGCAGGGATTACTGCGTTTGATGGTGGTGACGACATAGACGAGTACCTCAAGCAGTCCCGCCGCGTGCTTAAAGTGATTGGCGAATACATGCATCGCCGCTTGAGCGAGATGGGTGCGGTTGTGCAGAAGCCAGAAGGCGCGTTTTATCTGTTCCCGGATTTCTCGGCCTTCCGTGACCAACTCACCAGAAAAGACATCAAAACCAGCCAAGCGTTTTGCCAGTCGTTACTGGAAAGCACGGGCGTTGCCATTCTGCCAGCCAGCGACTTTGGCTTTGTGCCGGACCATCTGGCCGCGCGCTTGGCGTTCGTGGATTTCGACGGTGCCGCGGCCCTGAAACTGGCCGGCGGAGACTATGCCGATCAGGAGTTGGCTGATGACTTTGTCGAGCAGGCAGGCCCGCGCTTGGTGAAGGCGATGGACAAGATGGAGGCGTGGCTGAACAGCCTGTAACCCAGCCATGGTAGACTGGCGCCGTAACTCTTTAGAGAAAACGTAAAAGGGGGCGCCATGTCTGATTCTGTTTCCCTGCGGGGCATTACCGACTTCACAGAAGATCTGGCCCGAGAGGCCGGAGAGCTCATTCGTCGAGAGCGCGATAACAACACACTGCGCACCGGCTACAAACAACAGACTGAACTGGTCACCCACGCCGATATCATGGCCGATGAATTCATCACCGACGCCATTCGTAAGCGCTTTCCCCATCACCGTATTCTGTCCGAGGAAACCATGCCGGATCTCAGCCAGGCCGAGAACCTCGACACACCTCTTTGGATCGTCGACCCCATCGATGGCACGGTAAACTACGCCTACGGTCACCCGCAGGTTGCGGTGTCTATTGCCTACGCTGAAAACGGCCGGGTGCAGGCCGGCGTGGTACACGCGCCCTTCCCCGGTGAAACCTTCCGCGCCACCCGGGGCGAAGGCGCCACACTCAACGACAACCCCATTCGCCACAGCGGCGCTACCGTTCCCAGAGACTCGCTGTTTGCCACCGGCTTTCCCTACACCAAGGACAATCTGGCCCCATTGATAGGCCGTCTAGATGCGATGATTCATCAATGCCGCGACCTGCGCCGCATCGGCTCTGCCGCGCTGGATATCTGCTGGGTAGCCTGCGGTCGATTGGATATCTACTACGAAAACGTCAGCCCTTGGGATTTCGCCGCCGCCCGCCTGATCGCCTTGGAAGCAGGCGCGACAGCCGGACACTTCAGTGAGGTTCCCGACGGGTACCCTGCCGACCTCTGGGGCCGCGATATACTGATTTCAGCGCCCGCCATCTGGGAACCTGTTCGCCAGATTCTCCGTTCGGCCTCAGGGTATGATTGAAACTTGGGTGCTTTTGTTCCTGTAGCCTTCTAGTTTTGAGGCGGTCACAGGTTGGGCTTTTCCGGAATGTCGGAGGCCAGGGATGGCCGGAGTCAAGCGCACACGGACGTGCTTGTAGCGGTTCCGGAAAAGCCCCGCCCTGCACCGCCAAACCGCCCAAAAAATCAGGCTACAAAGAAGAAAACCACCGAACTACGACCAAACAGCCTCAGCAACCAACCCCCAGCTTTCGTCAAAGTCTGTGGAGGGCAACCGGGAAAACGACGAGCGGATAAACCGCTGAATCCGGCCTTCCATGAACACCAGTACAAAATCCGCACCCCGGGTAGCACTGGTGCGAGGCCGCAAACCCTGGCGGATCTCGCCTTCTTTCAATGTTTGCCGCACCTGGGTTTCCAGACGCTCAAAGAACTGAGAGGCCCGCTTACGCAAGGCTTCGTTTTCGCCCACCAGAGCATCACCCGTAAGAACACAACACAACCCCGGATTGCGCTCGGCGAACACAAGTACCAGATGCGCCAGCTGCTGCAATCGCACCCGCACATCCTCCTGCTCTTGAAGAATCACCTGACAGCGGGAAAAAACAGCCTCCTCCGCAAACTCTAGAAGCGCTTCAAACATCTTCCGTTTACTGGGGAAGTGACGGTACAACGCCGCCTCGGTCACGCCAACAGATTTGGCGAGAACAGAGGTGGTGATTCTGGCCCCCGGATCGTTTTCCAGGAGTTCCAGAAGGGCGTGAAGAATGGTCTCTCTGCGACTTGGTTTCTGATCGGTCATGGCAATACTACAGCGCTCTTAATCAGAATTTGAATCAGAATCTGAATCAGAATCAGAAGAAGGTGCCATCAAGGGGCGACGACGCGCTTGCGTAGAGCTTTTTTGGCATCCGCCCTGCGAGATACGATTCCCGCCCGGCTTCAATGGCCAGGCGCATGGCGTTGGCCATTTTAATCGGGTCTTTCGCGTGGGCGATGGCGCTGTTCATTAGCACGCCATCACAGCCCAGCTCCATGGCGATGGTGGCATCGGATGCGGTGCCAACACCGGCATCCACCAGCACGGGCACCTTGGCGTTTTCGATGATCTGCCGGATGTTGTAGCGGTTCTGAATGCCCAGGCCGGAGCCAATCGGAGCGCCCAGCGGCATGATGGCGATGCAGCCCATCTCTTCAAGGCGCATGGCCAACAAGGGGTCGTCGGAGCAGTAGACCATTACTTTGAAGCCGTCTTTAATAAGCTCCTCAGCGGCTACTAGGGTCTCAAGCATGTTTGGGTAAAGGGTTTTGTCTTCGCCCAGCACTTCCAGTTTGACCAGATCGCGGCCGTCGAGCAGCTCTCGCGCCAGTTTACAGGTGCGCACTGCGTCTTTGGCGGTAAAGCAACCAGCCGTGTTGGGCAGTATGGTGTAGTGTTCCGGAGAGATTACGTCCAGAAGATTGGGCTCGTCGGGGTTCTGCCCCAGATTGGTGCGGCGAACGGCTACGGTCACAATTTCTGCGCCACTCATTTCGATCGCGTGGCCGGTTTCCGTCAGATCTTGGTACTTACCCGTGCCCACGAGCAACCGCGACTGGTAAATGCGGCCCGCAATTTCAAGGGGCTTGTCTTCGGGTAACTGGGTCTCTGGTTTCTCGGTCATGGTGTTTCCGGGTTGGTAGAGCGTGACAATGAAATGCTTGAAACGGGTATATCGCGGCCAGATCTCTGCTTGGCCAAACGAACGTTAGCCGCCGCCGATAGCGCGTACGACTTCAATGCGATCGCCGTCATTCAGGACAAATTTTGGGTGCTGGCTGCGGGGCACTATGTCTTCGTTAATTTCCACCGCCAACCGCTTGCCCGTGAGAGCCATTTTTTCCACCAATGCGGCAACCGTGGCCCCAGCAGGAAGCTCCATGGCTTCACCATTTACCTGAACCTGCATAGCGTTTTAACCTCTGTCTTAATTCGTTTGCTGGCGTACGCCAGCCGTCAGCAGTAACGCCCATCCAATCATAAAGCATAAGCCGCCCAAGGGCGTAATCGCGCCGACCCAGCGCATATCTGTCAGCACCAGTGTATACAAGCTGCCACTGAACAGCAGAATACCCGCAAGAAAGAACCCGGCGGATAGCGACAGCAAACGCCGTGAAAGCCCAAAGCCAGACAACAGGGCAATCAGTACCAGCGCAATGGCGTGATACATCTGGTAGGCAGCGGCCGTTTGAAACACTTCTAGGCTACGTTCACTCACCAGGTTTCGCAGCCCGTGAGCCCCAAAAGCTCCCGCCATAACAGCAGTAAGGGCGAAGAAAGCGCCAAAAATGATAGGCAGACGCATTAGGCCGGGCGCGGACAATCTTGCGGATTCAGCAGTCACAGTGGATCTTCTCTGCGGTGTCCAAGTTCATCATCGTGAGCGCACCACCCCACACACAGCCGGTATCCAAGCCGATGAATCGTTCAACACCTGTCTTGCCTTCAATAGCCGCCCAGTGCCCGAAAACCACTCGCAGATCATCGGTGCGGGGGAACTCGAACCAAGGAGCGAAGCCCTTAGGCGCGGTGCCTGAGGAGTCTTTCGCCGTGAGTTCAAGCCTGCCATCGCTGGCAATAAAACGCATACGAGTGAAGTAATTGGTGATAACCCGCCAGCGATCCATACCTGTGAGGTTTTCGCCCCAGCACTCGGGCTTATTGCCGTACATCTGCGCAAAATATTCCGGGGCGCTGTTCCCGCGAATCACCTTTTCCACTTCCCGGGCATTAGCAAGTGCCTGTTCAAGGCTCCAGATATGCGGAAGCCCCGCATGGACCATGATTAGGTTGCGCTTAGAGTCATGCACACACAGGTTCTGCTGGCGCAGCCAGTTCACCAGCTTATCGCGATCCGGGGCGTTCAGTATGTCTGCCAGCGTATCCTTGCGCTTTAGCGCATGACCACCAAGAGCCACAGCCAAAAAGTGCAGATCGTGATTACCCAAAACCACAACGGCCGAATCGCCTAGGCTTTCAATGTAGCGCAGGGTTTTTAGGGATGACGGCCCCCGGTTAATCAAATCACCGGCCACCCACAATCGATCCCGAGAAGGCGAAAAATCTACCTTGGCCAGCACATCCTTCAAGCTATCGTAACAACCCTGAATGTCGCCTATGGCGTAATCAGTCATTGCTGCCCCCGTTACTGCCTTCGCCGCCTTGCTCGGTGCCCTTCACACTGCCTTTCTCAGCTACGAGCATGTCCGCGATGCTCACGTAGTCTGCCAGGCTGAGGTTTTCCGGTCGCAGGCCATCGTTAATGCCCAGAGTATGAAGCTGATCAACAGTCACCAAGCTACCCAATGCTTTGCGCAGAGTTTTTCGGCGCGCGTTAAACGCGGTTCTTACTACAGCCTGCAACGTGCCTAGATCCTTCGCCGGGTGCGGGAACTCAATGTGGGGAACCAGGCGCACGATGGCAGAATCAACTTTAGGAGACGGCCGGAAAGCGCCAGGGCCCACTTCAAACAATGGCTGAACCTTGCAGAAATACTGGGTCATGATACCTAGTCGACCATAGTTGTTGTCGCCCGATACCGCTGCCATCCGCTGCACCACTTCTTTCTGCAGCATGAAGTGCATGTCTTGCACGACGCCCGTCTGAGCTAGCAGATGAAAGATCAGCGGCGTGGAAATGTTATAAGGCAAGTTACCAACAATGCGCAGGGGTTTTCCGTCTGTAAGCTGGCTGTAATCAAACTTCAGCGCGTCGGCTTGGTGGATACGGAATTCTGGGTAGTTAAAAAACTTAGTGCGCAATATAGGAATCAGGTCGCGATCCAGCTCCACCACCTGAAGCCTAGGATTAACGGCCAGGATCTCTTCGGTAATGGCACCAAGGCCGGGGCCGATTTCCACAATGGCATCGTCCGGCTTAGGGTGAATGGCGCGAACGATGCGCTCAATCACGCCCGGATCGTGAAGGAAGTTCTGCCCAAATCGTTTCCTGGCCTGATAGCCGGCTTTTTTACTCACTCAAAATTCTCTTTATTTGTGGCTTTGCGATTATTGGGGGCTTTGCGGTTAACAGCTTTGAGACAGCGCGCCATTTGCTCGCCCACTCGAATGGCGGTGTGCAGGCTGCCGGCGTCGGCCTTGCCGGTACCGGCAAGATCCAAAGCCGTACCGTGATCCACGGATGTGCGCACAATGGGCAAACCAAGGGTGATGTTCACCGCACGACCAAAGCCCTGGAATTTAAGTACCGGTAGCCCCTGATCGTGATACATGGCCAAGACGGCGTCCGCATCGTCAAGCCAGTGCGGCGTAAACAGCGTATCTGCCGGTAGCGGGCCGACCATCTGCAAACCATCCGCACGAAGCTTTTCAAGCGTGGGCTCTATTACCTCAACTTCTTCCCGGCCCAAATGGCCGCCCTCACCAGCATGGGGGTTCAGGCCAGCCACAAGAATTCTTGGCTGCTCAATGCCGAAAAACGTCTTCAGGTCGGCATCCAGTATGGTGGCGACCTGAGTCAGCCGTTCTGGCGTAATCGCAGCAGGCACGTCTTTTAGGGGTAAGTGAGTTGTTACCAACGCAACCCGCAACTCTTCTGTGGCCAGCATCATGACCACCCGTTCCACGCCGCAGAGCTCTTGCAGGAACTCGGTGTGGCCGCTGAACTCAATACCCGCTTCGTTGATAACGCCTTTATGAACCGGCGCCGTGACCATGCCGGCAAAGTCACCCTCAAGGCAGCCATTGGCAGCAACCGTGAGGGTTTCCAACACATAACGGCTGTTGGCCGTATCAAGTTTACCCGCCTGAAGGGATACACAACCCCCAACGTGCAATACAGAAAGCTCGCCCGCACCTTTTCTCGGCGCCATGCCCGGTTGCCAGGGGTGCAGCGTAACGTCGAGGCCCAGCAATCTGGCCCGATCCTCCAGCAATGGCTGGCTCGCAACAACCACCACAGCACTATCGCGCTTCTCAGCGGCGAGCTGCAGACAAAGCTCGGGGCCTATGCCTGCGGGCTCTCCCGCAGTCAGGGCGAGAATAACCGACTCACGCATTATTCTGCGCCTTCCTCTGAGTTACCTTCAACATCTTCAGCAGGCTCATCCGCATACTCGCCTTTAAACTCGATGAAGGCTTCATCACGAATTTCCCGAAGCCAATTCTGCAATTCAGTTTCGAACTTACGCTGATAGATCGCTTGGCGCGCCTCTGCTTGCTTCACGTCACCACTGACGTCCTTCTGGCGGCGCTCTTCAACCTGAAGAATGTGCCAACCAAACTGGGAGCGGAGCGGCCCTTTGAGCTCACCTACACCCGCCTCCTGCATGGCCTGCTCAAACCCTGGCACCATTTGGCCCGGGCTTACCCAGCCAAGGTTGCCACCGTCGGAGCCGGATACTGGATCGTCAGAAAACTCACGTGCCAGCACGGCAAAATCAGCGCCGTCCTGAATCTGCTGATAAAGGTCGCGAATGGTGGTTTCGGCCTCAGTATCCGTCATCGCTTCAGAAGGCCTTATTAGAATATGGCGCACCCGGTTCTGCTGAATGACCTGCGTCTGCGAACCGCCGCGCTTGTCCATCACCATGACCATGTGGAAGCCGCTATTGTTCTCCAGAACATCCGAAGGCTTGCCAACTTCCAGCGCTGGCACAACCGGCGCAACCAGTGACGGCAACTGGCGCTCGCTGCGCCAACCCATATCACCGCCCTCAAGGGCGTTGCTGGCGTCGGATTCAGCAACCGCTACCTCACGAAAATCGCGGCCGTCCAAAATAGCAGCACGGAGTTCTTCTGCTTTTTCACGGGTTGCATCCACCGAAGCATCATCCGATGGGCTCTCCAGTTCGATAAAAATATAGGCAAGGCGGTATTCCGCATCGTTGCCACCGCCAGTCTCCAGCGCCTGCACGTAGTTTTCAACCTCGCGCTCCGTTACGCGAACACGATTGCCGACTTGGCGCTGCTGCACCCGGCCGGTGATCATTTCCTGTCGAATTTGTTCCCTAGC
Organism: Marinobacter sp. LV10R510-11A; assembly: GCF_900215155.1. Classification (NCBI taxonomy): domain Bacteria; kingdom Pseudomonadati; phylum Pseudomonadota; class Gammaproteobacteria; order Pseudomonadales; family Marinobacteraceae; genus Marinobacter; species Marinobacter sp. LV10R510-11A. The sequence goes on along the minus strand of NZ_LT907980.1, from coordinate 3,618,276 downwards.
CTGACGGTAGCTTACGCCCTCAGCGACCAGTTGATTTTCAAACTCAGGCAGGCTCAGGCCATTACGATCCGCAATGTTAACCAGCGTTTCGTTCAGCTCGTTATCGCTGATGCGCATACCCATCTTTTCTGCCATCTGCAGCTGGACGGATTCGGTGATCAGCTGCTCCAGAACTCGCTCTTCAAGAAGGCGGCGCGGCGGCAAGCCGGTGCCCTGGGCACTAAGCCGCCCAGCAATAGTGCTAATTCTTGCTTCCAGCTCGGTCTGGAGGATTACATCGTCATCAACAATGGCAACCACTTGGTCGAGCAGTTTGCGCTCAGCCTGAACCGAAAAAGAAAGCGCCACTGCGAACAGCATCAGCAGTGTCTGTAATCCTTGGCGAATCGTCGCCTTCATAATCACCTCTTAATGAAGATATAAGCCTGCGGTTGATATAAGCCTGCGGTTAGAGTACCGGAATGGCACGGTTGCCGTCAGGGGGTACGGATTAGGGCGCTCCAGTTAGGGAGTTCCAAAACGGCGTCGTTCGCGCTCATCAAAACCGTAAATGGCCTCGGAGATCGACGTTGACGAACCTCCGCTACCGCCCAGGCCTTTGAGCTGAATCTGGAATAGCACGCGGCTGTCCAGCTCCTGATCGTCGGTCAGATAATTCTGGTGAACCACCTGAACGCTCCAACAGCAATTGTTGTACTCAATCCCGGCAAGGGATCCTACGGTACGATCCAGATCCGAATCGTACACCCAGCGGCCGATCAGACTAACACGGTCTGTTGCTGGGATAACCGCCGCAATATCAGACTGTTCTAACTCGCCCTTGCTGTAAGTATGACCAACACTGGCTAGATACCGGTAATCTTCGCTGTGGAAAACCAACTGGCTGCGGCCCTCTTCGGTATCGCCGGTATCCGGATCCCATAGCCCAGAAGACCGGATTTGCAGATTTTGTAACGGGTTAAGCACCACTTCCCCGGCCAACGGCGAGCGGCTGCGATTGCCGCCGCCTTCACCGAACAACGTAACCTCGCGATCGTCGAAATACTGAACCTGGCCAATACTGAAGCGGGCTCGCTCAGCACCGGTCAACAGATCATTGAATCGGCTGGTCAAGGCCACGGTCAGCTGGTTGGCATCGCCCACCCGGTCGCCGCCGACAAAGCGATCCGGCCGGAACAGCTGCTCAAAACGAAAGGTTTGCAGGGCTGTATCAAACGCCGGTATGTCGTTCTGATCTGCTTCCGCATCGGTCCAAGCGTAGTAAAGGCGGGGCTCGAAGGTCTGGTTGTAAGGCACATCGAATAGGCTCGACTGGCGATCAAAGTACAGACCGTTATCCCATTCCACTACGGGAACCGTGCGATCAAACCTGCCGTCTCCGGCACTGTAATCGTCCAGCTCATAACGCGTGTAATCGAGGCTGACCGACGGGCGACTGAACCCCCACAAGGCCCGCATCGGCAGAGCCAGCTCGGGACGTGCACGGAAGCGCTGGCCGTTGGCTTTGTCGAGCCCGGTTAATGAGCCATTGTCTCGGTAGAACCAGGTGTACTGGCTCTCCAAGCCTGCCTCAAACCAGCCAGCGTCGGCGGCTCCAGCGTAAATGGCTTCTGGTAATTGGGCGTAAGGTTTGTTCACCTCTGTAATTCGGTTGCTGACCGTTTGGTAGTCATTCACATACACATCTAAATACTGGTTCGTGTCTTGATAGCGCACGCCCCCTCTACGCTGCAGGTGTGTGGCCTGGTTAATTTCCAGGCTTCGGTTCAGGTCGCTAAGGTAGTCCTCATCACTGACCACTGAAAAATCACCATAGCCATTCCAGCCAGCACCCAGGGCGGCCCGGGTAGACGCATCCAAGGCCCAGCGTTGTCCAGATTCACCGGAATTGTCGTCGGCGTAGGCCGAATCGTTATCAATGTAACCTAGCTGTAGCGTCGTTTCTCCCCACGGGCTGAGGTGCCGGCCCTCCACTTCATTGAACAGACCACGGCCATGAATGTACTGGGGCGTGATCGTGGCATCGTAATGGGGGGCCAGGTTCAGGTAATAGGGTACTGCGAAGAATGCACCACTGCCGGCACTGGAAGATCCGAACTGTGGGTATAGGAAGCCAGTCTTGCGTCGATCGTCTATAGGAAAGCTGGCATAAGGCCAGTAGAACACCGGTACATCTAAAACCTCGAGGCGAACATGTTTTGCCGTTCCGAAGCCTTGCGCCTGATCCAGCTTGATATTAGACGCAACTATCGCCCAGTCGTTCTGTTGCGGGCCACAGGTGGTGAGTGTGCCGTCGCGGATTTCTACGGTAGTCGCATCCACTCGCGAGAGGCTGCCGGCACTGCCCCGCATTTCTGGGCCATGTAAAAGAAAGGTCGCGGTATTGATATCAAAACGCCCGGAATCAACACTGTATTCGGCACGCTCACCGGTCAGCAAAAAACCGTCACCGCGACTTACCAGCGGCCCCTGAATGGCGACCTGGCCAGTGCTCTGGCTATAGCGCACCTCAGAGCCGGTTACCTGAAAGTTGCCCTGGCGCAGCCGAACATCGCCCTCAAGATATAGCTCCTGGTCGATTTCGTAACGAGCATTCAGACCACTGACCTGCAAAGGAATATCCTTGCCAGCGCTCTCAACTGCGTCAGTTCCTTCACCAAAAGCACCAGAATCGTTATCTGCGGCGCCTGATGGCATATAACCGCCTGCGCAAAATGCCGGCAGCGAATTCCTGACGGACTCCGGAAGCTGGTTTTTCGGGCGCCAGTCTAGCTCGGCTGCAGATGGCGCCTCTTCAGCAACGGAAAAGCTGGCGCCCGACATCAGGGAAAACCCCACAAGCAGGCTCGCAAACCGGCGCTGCAACGTGCCTTTATGCGCCTGCAGATAGCTGTCGGACATTGGCACGGTAGCAAGGTTCCTGTTCCAGGTGCATAAAGGACTGTGGATAGCGCGACGGGGCACAAATACACAAATGACAGCGGCCTAGTTTACACGTGCCCCTGAAGCTTGTTAACGGAAACGGAGCCTGATGAGCGAAACTCCGCTGCAAAACCGTTTTACCCTCTTTATACTCAACGACTAACTTTTGCTCTAAGCTCACTCATTACTTCAGGATAAGCGCCCGAGCTATGGACAACCGCCTGCAAATGCTGACCACCTGGGTCAGACAGTTTTCCGGCTTTGAAAATGCCGATGCCCACCCCGTTTCTGGCGACGCTAGTTTCCGGCGTTATTTCCGGGTTTTCAAAGCGGCCAGCGACAACAATACCCTGCCCGCCAAACCGTTCATTGTTATGGATTCGCCTCCGGAGAAGGAGGACTGCGGGCCATTCGTAACGATTGGCAGGCACTGGCATCAAGCAGGGATTGCCGTTCCACAGATTTTTGAAGCCGATCCTGTGCGCGGCTTTTTGCTGCTGGAAGACTTCGGCGACCAGCTAATGCTAAGCCAGCTTAGCCCCAGCACCGCCAACACGCTCTACCAAAGCGCATTGGACGAGCTCGTTATTATTCAGCAGTTGCCCGCAACGCCTGAGCATCCACTGCCTGCCTACGACACCGCCTTGCTGAATCGCGAAATGGCGCTGTTCCGGGATTGGCTGTTGGAAGGCTACCTTGGACTGGAGCTAAATAACATCGAAAAGTCCATGCTCGACACCACCTTCGCACTGCTTCGTGAGAACGCTCTGGCCCAGCCCAGCGTTACCGTACACCGGGACTATCACTCACGGAACTTGCTGATGCGGGAACACAGCAGTCGCCCCGGCGTTATCGATTTTCAGGATGCAGTAGCCGGGCCGGTTACCTACGATGCCGTCTCGTTGCTCAAGGATTGCTACATTCAATGGCCCGAAGAGCAGATTGGCGAATGGCTAGAGACCTTCCGCGAGCAAACCTTGGCAGCAGGCCTACACCGTGCCGATAGCGACACGTTCCGCCAATGGTTTGAGCTCATGGGCATGCAGCGCCATCTGAAAGCTGCGGGTATTTTTGCCAGACTCGCCATGCGGGATCACAAACCGCGCTATTTGGAGGACATTCCCCGTACGGTGAGTTACCTGCTTGGCGCCAGCAAACGGCAGCCAGCGTTGCGACATTTCCATGAGTGGCTGACGGCGGTTGCGGTACCCCGGATTGAAGAACTAATCGGTCCCGTTCCGGGCCAGGAGCATGTGGCACCGTGAAAGCGATGATTCTTGCCGCAGGAAAGGGGGAGCGCATGCGGCCACTAACGCTTACCACCCCCAAGCCCCTGCTTAGTGCCGGCGGCAAACCGCTTATTGAATACCACCTGGAGCGCCTTCACCGTGCCGGCTTTCGGGATGTGGTCATCAACCACGCGTGGCTTGGAGAACAGATTGAATACACCTTAGGCGATGGCGAGCGGTTCGGGCTTTCGCTGCACTACTCACGCGAAGGCGAACCGCTGGAGACCGCAGGCGGTATTGTCCGCGCCCTACCGTTGCTTTCGTGCCCTGACACCGACTGGTTTATGGTTATCAACGGTGATGTTTGGGCTGATTTTGACCTTACCCGGCTTCAACCACCGGCAGCCGGCGAACAGCCTGCCGTCGATGCCATTCTGGTGTTGGCAGACAACCCCTCCCACAATCGCCATGGCGATTTTTGCTTGAAAGGCAACGGCATGCTCTCTGAGGAGTGTGCGTTTAAAGAGGGCGAGAAGCTGACTTTTGCCGGCATTAGCCTTCTGCACCGAAGGCTGTTTGAAGGACTAACGGACCAGGCCGGAAAGCTCGGGCCTGTGCTGCGGGAGGCCATGAGCGGAGGCCGGGTAGCCGGGCTGCACCACCGCGGTCTCTGGGTGGATGTAGGAACACCGGAACAGCTGCGGGCGCTGGACCAGCAATTAGCCACTCAGGAGCCTTAGGGCTATGGCGACCCACACCGCGCACCCAAGCCTGCCGCCGCGCATGGAGGCCGCTTTCTCAGATCTCCTACAGAAGCTCTCTGCCGCTGACCACCGCGCACATACGCTGATCGGCCATACGAGACTACCCTGGTGGTGTCGGCGCCCACTGTTTTTCTTTTTGGGCTACATAGCCAAAGCCGAAGGGCGAGTGTCTGAACAGGACATCGGCTTTGCCGAAAGTCTCATCACAGCGCTCAAGCTGTCAAAACGACAGCGACGCAAAGCCATACGAAATTTCGAGCGTGGCAAAACATCAGACACGCTTCCGCCGTTATGCGGGCTCACGTTAAGGTTGAGCCACGGCACTAGGCCTTCCCCAGCCCTGAAAGTCGCCATCTGCCTGTGCCACGCCGCCCAGCTAAAAGGCCGACCCAATAAGTCTCGCCTTTACCGCTGCGAGGATGTCATTGACCAAACTGGGCTTCCCGTTACAATCAGCGAAGACATTTTTGACAGCTACGCCGCCAGAGTATGGGGCGACACCAGTGACCTACCTGCAATGCCTGTAAATCTTGAGCAAGCCTGTGCCCTGTTTGGCGCAACCCGACGGGACTCTCTGGCAGTTATCAAACGCACATATCGGAAAAAAGTGTCTGAGTGCCACCCAGACAAGCTAGCGCAGCAGCACCTCAGCCCAGCCCAAAGAGCGGTCGCCAAAGAAACTCTATTGCGCTACCAGCACGCCTGGGAACTTATCAAGCGACACCACAATCTAAACTGACGCTTGCCCACCTATTTTGGGTTGAGCCAAGCTGAAATTCTTCCCGCCAGAGTCTTCCCGTTTCGCGGCGACAACAAATCACCCGAGCCCATAAGCTGGAGACTGAAGCCTTCGACTCTAGCCCGCTTCAGGCCCGCTCTACGCTGTTCGCGCTCATCGGATGATGAAAGCTCCAGAATGCGCGGTACCGACGCCCCCTCTAATGCCACCGCCAATTTTTCGGAGTCCTGGGGGTATAGCTTCGGGGCTACCCAAATTAGGGCCGGAGACCCACCCAACTCTGCCGCGTATAACACAATATGATTGCTACCACGCCCAATCCCCACCACGGCAACGAGTTCATAGTCACGCGCCTTTAGGGCGGCAACACCTGCCACTAGCTGCTCGCGGATACGGGAGCGATAGGCTACTTCCAGTTCATCCACAGCATCAGAGGCCAGCACGTCAATTGTGGCAGGACTGGTAGCTTCTGGGCCCCGCTCGTATGGCTCCGTGTCTAATCCGGGTTTCGTGACGGGGCGCTCCAGAATTCGCTCAATGGCCAACGGTGGCGATTCCAGACCCAGAGTAAGTACAGCAAAGTTTCGATGTGCCAGCTCTCGAGCGAGAGCACCCGTCAGCCCTGACTCTGGGTTTCCACCCTCATCTGCCAGAATGAGCAGCCCGCCCCGGGCAGGCGCTTCACGCTCGGGCCAAAGCAGCGCCAAGGTGCGGGCGCCATCCGCAAGATCAAGCCACAGTGCGGCATCCGGAAAGCTCTGGCTAAGCTTCCGCTCGCCCAGCCCAGACGTTACAGCGCCTCGCACTTCCCCCGTCGGCACTTGAGCGGGTTCTGGAGATTCGTCTTTGTTCTGGGCGTATGCGCATGTGGGTAGCACGCCGCCCGTCAGTAGGGCAATCACTAGCCACCCGCAAACATCACTGCGGTAGCCGCTGCGGCTTATTGTTCTGAATCGGCGCACAGTTCCTGCTCCTCTGGCTACGAAAACACGCTGTTGTGCTGTTAGACTGTCATTAATATCAATCACTGCCAATTGTTTGCGAGAGCCGTCATGAATCCTTACCTGATTGCCCCATCTATTCTATCTGCTGATTTTGCCCGCCTGGGTGAAGAAGTGGATAACGTTCTTGCCGCCGGCGCAGACGTGGTGCATTTTGACGTTATGGACAACCATTATGTGCCTAACCTGACCATCGGGCCGATGATTTGTGAAGCATTGCGCAAGCACGGCGTTACCGCCCCCATTGACGTACACCTGATGGTATCGCCGGTCGATGACCTGATTCGCATGTTCATTGACGCCGGTGCCAGCTATATCACTTTCCACCCGGAGGCATCCCAGCATATTGATCGCTCCCTGCAGCTGATTCGCGAGGGCGGCTGCAAGGCCGGCTTGGTGTTCAACCCGGCCACCCCGTTGCACCACATGGATCACGTGATGGACAAGCTCGACATGGTACTGATGATGTCGGTCAACCCAGGCTTCGGTGGCCAAAAGTTCATTCCCGGCACCCTGGACAAGCTGCGGGAAGCCCGTAAGCGCATTGATGCCAGTAACTACAACATTCGGTTGGAAATCGATGGCGGCGTGAAAACCGACAACATTCGTGAAATTGCCGAAGCCGGTGCAGACACCTTTGTTGCAGGCTCGGCTATCTTCAACACGGATGACTACAAAGCCACCATCGATGCCATGCGCCTAGAATTGGAACACGCCAGCACGGCGCTGGGCCACACGGTGTCGGGCCAATGAGCCTGGCCGGTCTGTTTAACGCCCGCTGGCCGGGGGTTGCGCTGTTTGATCTCGATGGCACTCTGGTAGACAGCGCGCCGGATTTAGCAGCGGCTGTTGACCGCACCCTTGAACAGCTCGGGCGCAAACCGGCCGGCATTGAACAGGTTCGCAAATGGGTGGGCAACGGCTCGCCCATACTGATGCGGCGCGCACTGGCTGGCAAAGCCGACTGGGAACCTGCAAGCGCCGCAGACGACGCTTTATTTAATGATGCCCTAGCCTTGTTTTTCAACAACTACCAGGAGCTTAACGGCCAGCATGCGGTGGTTTACCCAGGTGTTGAAGCCTGCCTTGAGACATTGAATGAACGTGGCTGTCGCATGGCCGTGGTGACCAATAAGCCTGAACAGTTTGTGACGCCTCTGCTTGAGCAGATGGGCATTGAGCATCATTTCCAACTGATTGTGGGTGGTGACACCCTAAGCACAAAAAAACCGGATCCCGAGCCATTACTTCACGCCATGGAGGCTCTTCATGGCAGTCGCGGAACCACAGTGATGATTGGCGATTCTGCAGCAGACGTTAGTGCCGCCCAGGCAGCGGGCATTCCCTGCGTGGCCGTCACCTATGGCTATAACTTTGGCCGCTCGGTGCAGGCACTGGGAGCAGACGCTGTGGTTGATTCCCTGAGCGAGCTTTTGTAACCTCTCAGGTCTTGAGGTTTTTTAAATTATCCAATTCGGGAGATTCCTGCCGTGCAGGGACTGAATCTGACTACAGCGCGAGGCATCCCCACAACCCGCGCAACGCGATGGTGGCGATGGCGTACCGGCTGAAAACACTCAGCTCGGCCAAAATACCCATTCGCCTGCTCGAACGCAGATCAGATTTCAGGGAACCCGATCATGACTTCCGAACAATTCCACAAGCTGGCACAGGCTGGCTTCAATCGTATCCCCGTGTATCGTGAAGTACTCGCGGACATGGACACCCCTTTAAGCACCTATCTCAAACTGGCCAGCGGGCCATACTCCTACCTGTTTGAATCGGTGCAGGGTGGTGAAAAATGGGGCCGCTACTCCATCATCGGTCTGCCCAGCCAAGAAGTACTCAAAGTATTTGATCACCGTGTTGAGATTCGCCGACATGGTGAGCTGATCGACCGCCAGGGCGAATTGCTAGAAAGCGCCGAGGTGGACGACCCGCTGGCGTTCGTTGCCAGCTACCAGGAACGCTTCAACGCCCCCGATCTGGAAGAGCTTCCACGCTTCAACGGTGGCCTAGTGGGCTACTTTGGTTACGACACCGTGCGCTACATCGAGAAGCGCCTTGCAACCAGCTGCCCCCCAGATCGCATTGGCACGCCCGACATACTGCTGATGGTGTCCAATGAACTGGTGGTGTTCGACAACCTCCGTGGCAAGCTGCACCTGATCGTGCACGTAGACCCAGCCGATGAAGGCGGCTACGAGCAGGCCCAACTAAGACTCGACGAACTCGAGCAGAAACTGCACCGACAAACCGCCAACACCCCGAAAACACCGGCGCACCTACGCGGCAAAACGGTAGATGAAAGCGAGTTTGTGTCTGGCTTCAGCCAGGAAAAGTTCGAAGCGGCGGTCGACAAAATCAAAGACTACGTGCTGGATGGCGACGTGATGCAAACCGTCATTTCCCAGCGCATGTCGATTCCGTTTGAGGCTCCACCTCTGAACCTGTACCGCTCGCTGCGGGTGTTGAACCCTTCGCCGTACATGTACTTTCTGGATCTGGACGATTTTCACATTGTCGGTTCGTCGCCGGAAATCCTGGCGCGCATGGAAGACCGCGAGGTGACCGTTCGCCCCATCGCCGGCACGCGCAAACGCGGCGCCACCGAGGCCGAAGACCGCGCTCTGGAAGCCGAGCTGCTGGCTGACCCGAAAGAAATCGCCGAGCACCTGATGCTGATTGATCTGGGCCGCAACGACGCCGGGCGCGTTTCCGAAACCGGCACCGTGCGGCTGACCGAGAGAATGGCAGTTGAACGGTACTCCCACGTGATGCACATAGTGTCCAACGTAACCGGCCAAGTAAAAGACGGCATCAGTTGTCTCGATGTGCTCAAGGCCACCCTGCCCGCTGGCACGCTGAGCGGCGCACCGAAAACCCGGGCTATGGAAATCATTGACGAACTTGAGCCGGTGAAGCGTGGCGTGTACGGCGGCGCAGTTGGCTACCTCTCGTTCAACGGCAACATGGACACCGCCATTGCCATCCGCACCGCCGTGATCAAGGACAAAACCCTGCACGTCCAGGCCGGCGCGGGCATAGTCGCCGACTCTGTACCTCGCCTTGAGTGGAAAGAAACCATGAACAAGGGCCGCGCCATCTTTCGCGCAGTGGCCATGACCTACAACGATTTTGACCACTGAGGCGAGGGAAATATCATGCTATTAATGCTGGATAACTACGATTCCTTCACCTACAACGTGGTGCAGTATCTCGCGGAGCTGGGCGCCGATGTGCAGGTGCACCGCAACGACGAAATCACCGTGGAACAGATCGAGGCCCTGAATCCCGAACGGCTGGTGATCTCGCCCGGCCCCTGCACACCGAATGAGGCCGGGGTTTCCATGGAGGTCATCCGTCACTTTGCCGGTAAGGTCCCCATACTCGGCGTTTGCCTAGGCCACCAGGCCATCGGCCAGGTGTTTGGCGGAAGCATCATCCGCGCCGGGCGAGTGATGCACGGCAAAGTGTCACCGGTGTACCACAACAGCAACGGCGTGTTCCGCGGCCTCAACAACCCACTACAGGCAACCCGCTATCACAGCCTGGTGATTGAACAGGCCAGCCTGCCGGAATGCCTGGAAATGACCGCCTGGACTCGCAACAGCGACGGCAGCGTAGAAGAAATCATGGGCGTGCGCCACAAAACCCTGGCCATCGAAGGGGTGCAGTTTCACCCGGAATCGATCATGAGCGAACAGGGCCACGAACTGCTGCGCAACTTCCTGCGAACCCAATAAAAAGGCGAAACCAATGAACATGAAAGACGCACTGAACCGGGTCGCCGAAAACCTAGACATGTCCCGGGAAGAGATGAAAAGCGTGATGCGCACCGTGATGAACGGCGAAGCCACCGACGCCCAAATTGGCGCCCTGCTGATGGGCCTGCGCACAAAAAGTGAAACCGTTGATGAGATTACCGGCGCCGTGGAAGTCATGCGCGAACTGGTCTCTGGCGTAACGATAAAAGCAGAGCCGCTGGTAGACATAGTAGGTACCGGCGGCGACGGCGCTAACCTATTCAACGTCTCCTCCGCCGCCGCTTTTGTTGTAGCGGCCGCCGGCGGTTTTGTGGCCAAGCATGGTAACCGTGCGGTTTCATCCAAAAGCGGCAGCGCCGACCTAATTGAACAGGCGGGAATTAACCTCAACCTCACACCGGAACAAGTCGCCCGCTGCGTAGAAGAAATTGGCGTCGGCTTCATGTTCGCCCCGGCCCATCACGGCGCCATGAAACACGCCGTCGGCCCGCGCAAAGAGATGGGCTGCCGCACCCTATTTAACATCCTCGGCCCCATGACCAACCCTGCCGGCGTTAAACACCAGTTAGTGGGTGTGTTCAGCAAAGCCCTTTGCCGCCCCATGGCCGAAGTGCTGCAAAAACTCGGCTCCGAACACATCATGGTGGTTGCTTCAAAAGATGGGCTGGACGAAATAAGCCTGGCTAGCGCCACCCATGTGGCTGAACTGAAAAACGGCGAGATCATTGAATACGACATCACCCCGGAAGAGCTGGGCATCAAAAGCCAAACTCTCGTTGGCCTGTCTGTTGATACTGCAGAAGAATCCCTAAATCTGATCAAAGCCGCCTTCGGTCGCAGCCACGACGAAATGGCAGAAAAGGCCCGGGACTTGATCGCCCTTAATGCCGGCGCCGCCATCTACATTGCAGGCCTGGCCCCAACAGCGAAAATGGGCGTAGAAATGGCCCTAGACGCCATGGGCTCTGGACTGGCTGCCGGTAAACTGTCGGAGTTGGCTGACTTTTCCCACTGTTTCTGAGCCAGGAAAGAACTAGATGAGCAAGCACAGCGACAAAACCCCAACCATCCTGCGCAAAATCGTCGACAGGAAGTGGGAAGAAATTGAAACCCGCAAGCGCACCACAAGCCTCGAGGATCTCAAAGCCCGCGCAGGCGACCAGCCGGGTACCCGTGGCTTTACTAATGCCCTGCGCCGGCGAATCGAAGCCGGCACACCCGCTGTTATCGCCGAGATCAAAAAGGCTTCACCCAGTAAAGGCATACTCCGCGACCCGTTCAAGCCCGCCGAGATCGCCGAAAGCTACGAACAGGGAGGCGCTGCCTGCTTGTCCGTGCTTACCGACCATGACTTTTTCCAGGGCCACGAAGACTATCTGGTTGCCGCCCGCAACGCCTGCAGCCTGCCGGTTATCCGCAAAGACTTCATGGTGGCGCCGTATCAGATCTACGAGGCCCGCACCATTGGCGCCGACTGCATACTCCTAATCGCAGCCTGCCTTACTAAAAACCAGATGCAGGAACTGGAAGGCATAGCCCACGAAATTGGAATGGACGTATTGGTAGAAGTGCACAACGGCGAAGAAATGGACGACGCGCTAACGCTTACAACCCCACTGGTCGGCATCAATAACCGCGACCTGCACAGCTTCGATGTTTCACTAGATACCACGTTTGACCTGCACCAGCGCATAGGCGCAGACCGCATGGCCATCACAGAAAGCGGCATTATGACCCGTGCCGATGTAGAAGCCATGACCGGCCGGGGCATCTACGGATTTCTGGTAGGCGAGTCGTTTATGCGCGCAGCCAACCCCGGTGAAAAACTGCAAGAATTGTTTTTCCCCCGATAGCGTGGCTGTGCGCCAAATCGGGTGAAAACCAGAACTTGGGCGGATCAGCCAGGATCCGCCAAGGCTTCCTGCATCAGCAGCTGCAAATGATCCGGCAGCTTCGCCGATAACGCCAGGGCTTGTTCGTGGGCGCGAGGCGACATTTTGCTCCAGGTTCGACGCATGATTCTCAGCCACTTCTCCCGATCGTACTCCGCATTATCCGCATAAAATTGTGCAAGATATTTTTCCAGAAACACCATGCAGGCAACGTCCTCCAACAGCTGGGTGTCCGCGTCTTTACGCAGCTCACGCTTGGTCAGAATCACTTCAACCCGCTCACATTCGGTCTCTGGATAACCGCAGCTCTGCATAATCTCAGCGGCCCGGCGACCATGCATGCGCCCGCAGGCCTGCCGCCACTCGTAATAGGATTTACGGCCTTCAGGGTAATCACTGCGAGGCATTCTCCAGCGTTCAATATGCTGGGCACGACAGGCAATCTGCATTCGACCTGAAGGCGAAGGCTCCAGCTCATACAGCCAGCGAGTCATGTGCAAGCTGTAGGCATACTCTCTTGGCACGGACTCACCTGCCAAAACGCCTTCGTTGAGGTCTTCACGGTTTGCATTGTCAATCGCATCCAAAGCACACTTAAGAGATGCTTGTTCCATACTATCTCCTTTCACGACATGGTTACCCCGCAGGGGTTATTGCGCCTGCTGCTGTATTGGCCGACGATTAAGACTATTGGCACCCGGATCTCTGGCTAGCGGAGCTAGGTTTACGCACACCTGTTTTGCTCTGCGCGCTAGTAACACTGATATCACACTACGCTGGCAAACCTTTGTGCCAGAGCCGGTACCTTCTCAGGGCCATGGGCCTTTCGATCATGGCCATGATACTTGCTCTGTTTCTGATTCACTACAATGGGCAATCTGCCGGCACTTATCAGATAACCAATGGCATGGTCATCAGCTTTTTGGGGGTATCCATTCTCTCGGTTCGGGGCCCCAGGGAATGGTGGCTACTGCTTGCCTTGCCTCTGGCGATTTTTGCGCTCTTTGCCCGCGCACGGGGTTTGGTTCTTACCGAGCTACTGCCTTTTATGTTTGACCCTCTGGTTATGATGGTCATCGGCATAGTGGTGAGCGAGGCATTAAGACAACTGCGCACAGGAGAGTTTTTGGCCCGGCAGGAGCTCCAGGAGCTCCAAGAGCAGGCAACCACCAATCAACTAACCGCGTTGCTGAACCGCAGGGCCACGCACCATTTGTTGGAAAGAGAACACGCCCGGGCACAGAGGTACGGAACAGGCTACAGCCTGATACTTGGGGATCTCGACAAATTCAAGCACGTGAACGATCGTTATGGCCACAATATCGGGGATATTGTACTGCAAGAAACCGCACGCAGACTGGGCAGCCACATGCGCGCGCAAGATGCTTTATGCCGATGGGGCGGTGAGGAAATTCTAATGATGTTGCCGGAAACCGATCTGGATGGCGCCCTGCACGTGGCTGAAAAAATCCGTTTGTCTTTCGCCGACGAACCCATGCTTGCAGGCGAACACCGCATTCCACAAACCATCAGCCTGGGGGTCACTAATTGCCGTGCGCGCGATGACATTGAAAGCGCCATCAAACGAGCCGATGACGCTCTTTACCAAGCCAAAGAAAACGGCCGTAACCGCGCTGAAGCTATCCCTTCACCTTACTCTGAGCATGACTCACAAGCTGATCAGATTGCCTCAGTCACCAAGGCTCACTGAGAACTCCGCAGGCACACGAGGCATTCGCAATATCAAGCTTGCGCAGATGGACGCGTCTTGATGCGGTCGTACCAAGCCTGAAGATTGGTGTGCTCCGGCAGGATGCGGATATTCACTACCCGGGCAAACGCGACCGTAGTAAAGGCATTGATGTCGGCCGCGGTAAACCGATCGCAACAAATGTATTCCTGAACGGCAAGGTGATCATTGAGGAATGCCATAAACTTACTGACGCTCTGCCCGCAATCCTCACCCCATTCTTTAATGGGATTCATTCTGTCCTTGAAATAGCCACTGGTATGCTGGAAGCACATGCCGGTAGGCATAAAGAAGTAGAACTCAACCCATCTTACCCACTGCTCGATCAAGGCCTTCTCCACAGGAGTATCTCCTAGAAGAGTAGGCGCGTCGGGATAGTTCTCCTCAAAGTAACGGCAAATAGCCATGGTCTCGGAAATACACGTTCCGTCATCCAGTTCCATAACCGGCACTTTCTTCATGGGGTTACGCGCCACGTATTCCGGCGTCAGATTCTCCCCCTTCTGCAGATCAATTTCGACGAATTCGGCTTTCTCCAGCAATCCTTTCTCTGCCATGAACATACGCACGCGGCGAGGATTCGGTGCGGTTTTTGTTTCGAAAATCTTCATTATTATCGGCTCCGTTCCGGATAAGTCAGGGCTACTCAGCGTATCGAACTACCGAGAGATTGCCCCGAAAAAAGGGTTGCGTCAAGCAACTGATCAGGAGCCCTTCGGCCGTTTCGATGGGCCCTCAGAAATCACACATTATCGTTAAAAACTTGTAACTGAGCTCAGGATCCTTATGCTGAAGGCTACGCGATAACCGAGACGAGTCGATTTGACCAATTCCCCGTATTGTCAGAAAACCACAAATCAGAGAGCCTCTTCCGGTTACCTCCTGCCAGTAATTGAACAACTAGCAAAGCAACTGGCACCAAAACAACACGTGCCAGAAAAACGACAACACACAGTTCGACCAGAATTCACCAACCCCCAAACGGAGAAGTGACTATGCGAAAGCTTACGTCTGCTGCGCTGCTATGTGCGCTATCAGTGCCCGCTATGGCACAAGCCAACTGTGGTGAAGTATCCATCACAGAAATGAATTGGGCTTCCAATACAGTGGTCACCAACGTAGCAAAATTCATCATGGAACAGGGCTATGGCTGCGACGTGTCGGTTATACCCTCCGACACCGTCCCTGCGGTAACGTCTGTTGCGGAAAACGGCGAGCCGGATATTGTCACCGAACTGTGGCTGAACTCAGCCGGTGAGGCTTACCTGCGCCTCGAAGAAGAGGGCAAGATTGAACGGCTCGGTAAAGTGCTCGATCCCGGCGGTATTGAAGGCTGGTGGATCCCCACGTATCTGGCGGAAAAACACCCTGAGCTGAAAACGATCGAAGGCATCATGGAGAATCCGGAGCTGGTGGGCTCACGTTTCAACAACTGTCCTGTCGGTTGGGGCTGCAGAGTTGTCAGCGACAACCTGATCCGCGCCCTAGATCTTGAAGATTCCGGCGTTAAGGTCTTCAACCACGGTTCCGGTGAAACTCTGGCTTCCTCGATGGCTTCTGCGGTTCAGGATGAAGAACCCTGGTTCGGCTATTACTGGGGGCCTACAGTGCCGCTCGGTAAATATGACATGACTCGGGTAAAACTGGGCGAATACAACCAGAAGGTTCATGAGAGGAACCAGAACGAGAACGCCGACAACCCGGGCGTGTCAGAATTTCCGGCCGCCCCCATCCTTACCTCTGTAACTACCGACTTCAAGGATCGGGAACCAGAAGTAACTGAGATGCTCAGCAAAATGACATTCAAAACGAAAACCATGAGCGCTCTGCTTGCGTGGATGGACTCCAACAACGCATCCGGTCAAGAAGCTGCGGTCTATTTCCTGAGCAATAATCGTGATGCGTGGTCTAGCTGGCTGAACGATGATGCCAAGAA
The DNA here is from genome assembly GCF_900215155.1 of Marinobacter sp. LV10R510-11A. Classification (NCBI taxonomy): domain Bacteria; kingdom Pseudomonadati; phylum Pseudomonadota; class Gammaproteobacteria; order Pseudomonadales; family Marinobacteraceae; genus Marinobacter; species Marinobacter sp. LV10R510-11A. Next base: position 3,602,276 of record NZ_LT907980.1, on the reverse strand, counting down.
GAAACTTGCGGCCATTCTTGGAAACTGATTGAACCGCCTTGGCCCGGGTGCAGCATCTACAAGGATCTGCCCTGGGCACATTTGATAATGACAGTAACCGAATTCTGTGGCGCATGGGTTCCCATGCGCAGACGAGGCTAAACGCAAATGGCAACCTACGACTCCCTGTTTTCGACACTTGGGTTAAAAGAATGGTGCGCGAAAGGTAACGAAGACGGCCCTATGTCAATGGCCGACCTCCTCGCCAAAGCCAATGGTAAAAGTGGGGAGCCTGAATCTCTGTGGGACATGCCATTTCCTTCAATGGATGCACTAAACGACTCCTGCTCCGCATTTCCCAAGTCCAGAGAGCTTACACAGGGTCTCGAACAGGGCTTTCTTGCGATAAAAGACAACCTCAGCCTAGTACTCGACCCGCTGACTCAGCCGCTAAGCTGGGCTCTCGATGGCGCCCTCTACAGCATGATCAGTACGCCCTGGTGGATCGTCATCCCCATTATGCTCGCGGTCGTTTTTTTGGTCACCAAATCCTGGAAGCTGGTGCTGTTCGTTGGTGCCAGTCTCTGCCTGCTGGCGTTCATTGATTACTACGTATACGCCATGCAGACCCTTGCCATTATTTTTGTCTGTGCCTTTCTCTGTGTGCTGTTCGGGGTGCCCATAGGCATTGCCATGTCCAGAAGCGACACCATGCAACGGGTGTCGATTCCGATACTCGACATGCTCCAGACGTTACCGCCTTTTGTTTACCTGATTCCGCTGATTTTCCTGTTCAGCGTGACCGAATCCAAGCTTTACGGTATCGCTATTATTCTCTACGCCATCGTGCCCGTCGTTCGGCTGACTAACCTCGGTATACGGCTGGTGGACAAGGACGTGATTGAAGCCGCGGACGCATATGGCATGACGCGCAGTCAAAAATTATTCAAAGTTGAGATACCCCTGGCCCTGCCCAACATTATGGCTGGCGTGAATCAGACCATCATGATGAGCCTCGCCATGGTTGTTATCGCATCCCTGGTTTCCGCTCCCGGCCTCGGTGTTCTGGTGCTTCGCGGTATTCGTAACCTGGATCTCGGCGTCGGTCTGGTGGCCGGCCTCGGCATTGTTATCCTGGCTGTCATTCTTGACCGGGTAACAAAGGCTTCTCTGGCACGCATCAATGCCAGCCAAAATCAGTGAGGACAGAACGTGGCAAACGATATAAAGATTTCCATCAAAAACCTCTACAAGATTTTCGGGCCAACGCCGGATGTGGCACTTGAGTATGTAAAGCAAGGCATGAACAAGGCTGACCTGCTGGATCAGCACAATCATGTTCTTGGGCTGAGAGATATCAACGTGGATGTCCTCGATGGCAAGATCACCGTTATCATGGGGCTTTCTGGCTCCGGCAAGTCAACGCTGATCCGACATCTCAACCGCCTGATTGAACCGACCGCCGGGGAAATTCGGCTTGATGACTCTGATGTTCTGGATCTGAACGAGGATCAGCTGCGTCTGCTTCGGCGAGAGCAGATGTCCATGGTGTTCCAAAAGTTTGCACTCTTGCCGCATAAGACCGTGCTTGAGAACGCCGGCATGGCCCTCAACATTCGGGGCGCCACCGTCGCAGATTTTGAAAGCGAAGCCGTAAAATGGCTGGCCCGAGTGGGCCTTGAGGGCAATGAAAACCAGTTCCCTCACCAGTTATCCGGCGGTATGCAGCAAAGGGTTGGCATAGCCCGCGCGCTGGTTTCCAACTCCCCGGTCATGCTGATGGACGAAGCTTTCTCTGCGCTGGATCCGCTGATTCGGTCAGACATGCAGGATCTGCTACTAGCGCTTCAGGAAGAGCTGCAAAAGACGATTGTATTCATCACGCACGATCTGGATGAAGCATTGAAGCTCTCGGATCATCTGGTCATTCTCAAAGAAGGCGAAGTGGTTCAGCAAGGTGACCCACAGGACATCCTGCTCAACCCCAATGACCCTTATATTGTTGCCTTTATAAACGATATAAATCGCGCGCGGGTGCTTCGGGTACGCTCCATCATGAAGCGCCACGGCGCGAACGATACTGACTACGCCGGGGACATTTCAGAGAAGGACAATCTGGAGACAGTGCTTTCCCTGTCGGGAGGCGATACGGACAAGATATTTCGGGTGCTGCGGAACGACGAGACAGTAGGCAGTCTCAGCATGAAAGACCTGACCCGCGCCCTGGTTCCTACAAGCGCTTAAACAGCGAGGTGCCATCGCGCAAACTAAAATGCCTTAATTTCCTCGCCCGTAGACGTTGTTAGCACCAGCTCTCCATGACGACCAATCGACACGAGCTTTACATCTGACATAAGCTCCAGAAAGCGTTGTTCTTGGTTCATCAAAGCAGGCGCACAAGCCATTTTCGTTGCAAACATATAATCGAAGCTCACACCTTCGGCCGTAAGTTCGTATTGGCCTCCGTAGCGGTTGCAGGATGCCATGCCGGCCAAACGGTTCTCCCCAGAAAACTCGATGGTCATCCTGGAGCGGTCGATAATTCCGGCACCGGCCAAATCTTCAACAACCCACTCCGCTCCCCGGAACAGGCGCTCTGAATCGCCACCGCAACCCTGGAAAACCTTTCCGTTCAGTTCAAGGCGAACCTGCGCCGGGAACTGGGCGCCAGACATATTATCTTCACACAACTGGCGGGCTACCTTAAGCGTCAGCTCCTGCCCATCCAACTCACCACGAAACTCGCGACCGTGCCGGTTCGCAACGGTTGTTTCAAGCGCAACTTTCTCTGGCTCTCCGGATTCGTAAGGACGGTTAAACAACAACTCATCGCCTTCAACACGGGCATGCCAGAAAGGCTCGTTGCCCGTGGCTTCAAACGGCATTTCCAGCGCTCCGGCCTGCAAGCACTTCGGATAGGCTTGCCCTTTTACGGTGAACGTTGCCCGCTCACCCTTGCTCCAAAAGCGGGTCTCATCATCTCCGGGGGCCACATAAAGCGCTCCGGAAGCAGTCGTTTTGGGCTTAAGGAGCAGGCGCTTGCCCTGGTAATCAACACCAAGCAGGTCGCTGTCGCTCGCGCTGGCAACATTTACGTTCAACTGGCCACACTGATAGCTGCCTGAAACCATGTGCGTATCCGGCCCGGTGGCGCACGCAGAGAGAAAGAGCCCGGTAGCTGCGACGACGGATGTCGTCAAAACCCGCTGTAAGTACATGGACACAACCTATGGTTATAACGTGAATGAATGCCGGCATCTTAAAGACAAGGCCGGGGAAAAACCAATTGCAGGAACTGCGAAGCCATTAAAAACACGCAATTCATATAGCCACACCGCTTTTTATCCCTCTGGCTCAAAGCTATGCTGAAGCTCATCACTATGGAGGTACCGCATGGCTCTCAGGCTCTATCAATTCGCCATATCCCACTACTGCGAGAAAATCCGCTGGGCACTGGATTACAAGACTCTTAATTATGAAACCACAAACCTGCTGCCGGGGCAGCACGTAAAAACCGTACAAAAGCTCACCAAGGGCGCGAGCACTTCTGTGCCGGTGTTGGTACGTGATGGCGAGGTGATTCACGGTTCATCAAACATACTCGACTACCTAGACAAAACCTTCCCCGACAGGCCGCTTACGCCAGTAGATGAGCCTGCAAGAACTCAGGCACTGGCGTGGGAAAAACGCCTGGATGAAGAAGCAGGCCCCGCAGTGCGCTGTTACTCCTATCACCACTTCTTGCAACGCCCGAAAATTGTGGTGCCATTACTGACTGCAGGCACGCCTTTTTACAATCGCATTGTGCTCAGCCTAGTGTTCAGCCGGGTAGACGAAACCATGCGGAAATGGATGAAAATCAACGAGAAAACAGCGGAAGAATCCCGAAAAGTGATGGAAGGTCTGCTTATCGAGTTAGCGGAGATCTACAGCCGCCAGCCGTTCCTAGCCGGCGAATCCTTCTCCCGCGCAGACCTGACAGCCGCTGCGCTTTTCGCGCCGCTGTTTCAGCCCGAAGCCTACCCAGTACCCTGGCCAAAACCGGCGCGGATACCAAAGGAAATACAAAACTGGCTTAACGAGTGGCAGCCGAAATTGCAGGTGCTCAGCAGAGTTTACAGTGATTACAGATAGTCCCTTGGCGTAAATCGCTACTATCGATGACGTGATGCGACATGCCCCGCCTTACGAGCTCGTGTGAGAATGGTTCGGAACCTATAGTTGAGGAGAATTGTATGTCGCTGACCGAGATGGTGCTTGCTGTACTTGAGGAAAGTGGTCTGCTAGCTCTCTGGCAGGCGGTTTCCCCGTGGCTGACCCTGGATGAGCGACAACTTATTTTTGTTATTGCGACGCCGGTTTTTCTTGCAGTAACAGCCGTAGAATATCTGAAAATACGGCACAATCCGCAGCTAATGGATACCCGGGAAACTATCCGGAATTTCACCCTAGGGGCGGGCTACCAGGCCACCGAGCTACTGTTTGCCGGCATTATTGCCTTTCCGGTTTACTCGCTGTGCTACCACTACCGCCTCTTTGAGCTTGAGTTGAACTGGCTGACCGGCTTTCTTACCTTTGTAGGTGTGGATTTCTGCTTCTACTGGATGCACCGTGCCAGTCACCGCATGCGCTGGTTCTGGGCCGCTCATGTAGTACATCATTCCTCTGAGCGGATGAACTTCTCCACGGCCATGCGCCAGAACGCGACTAACATATTCAATGGTGGGTGGGCCTTTTACCTGCCCATGGCTTTGCTAGGCTTTAACCCTGTGTGGATAGGAATCGCCTATGCACTGTCTCTGGTCTATCAATTTTTTGTTCACACCACACTGGTGGGACGACTGCCTGGCTGGATCGAACGGGTATTCAACACCCCTGGCCACCACCGGGTTCACCATGGCCGCAATCCGAACTATATTGACCGCAATTTCGGCGGCACCCTGATCATCTGGGATCGCTTGTTTGGAACCTTTACCGATGAAGACGCCAGGGTGCCGATTGAATACGGCATTACCCGCCCAGCGCCGTCCAACAACCTGTTTGTACTTTGGACTCACGAATACGTGGATCTGTTCCGCGACATGGCACGCCCAGGTGGACTAGTGTCACGGCTGAGCCACTTATGGAAACCGCCGGAGTGGAAACGCCCGGCCTCACCAGCTTCCGGAAAACAGCATGCAAGAACAGCCCCTAAGCCTGACCGGCCAGGATAGCCACGCTATAACGGGTACGGTGTTTTGCCCAGACACGCCTCACTCAGCTTTAGTTATCGCCCACGGCATGGCGGAGCACGCGGGGCGATATGCTGATTTTGCCCGTTGGCTTGCCGAACGCAGTATTGCCGTTATTACCTTTAATCACCGGGGCCATGGCCCTGCATGCCCGACTGACCAGCTGGGCCATTACAGTGACGTGGATGGCTGGGGGAAAGTGATCGACGACCTTAACCGGGTGCTGTTCGATGCACGGGAACGCTTTCCGGGTATTCCTCTGGCACTGCTCGGGCACAGCATGGGATCGTTCATTGCCCAAGGCTGCGCACAGCAACATCCGGGCTCCTTGGACTGTCTGATCCTGAGCGCCACCAACCAAATTCACCGCCCCCAGCTGTGGGCCTCCGGAGCGTTGGTCAGCGGCATCCGCCGGTTATACAGCAACCACCACCGAAGCCCGACCATCGCAAAAATGACCTTCGGTAAGTTCAACCGCCTTTTTCAACCCAACCGAACCGACTGCGACTGGTTAAGCCGAGATACCACCCAAGTAGACCAGTATGTATCAGATCCTCTGTGCGGGTTCGAATGCACCACAGGGCTGTGGCATGATTTCATTCAAGGTATGCTTGCCATTGAACCTTCGAGGTGGCGCAAGGATCTCCCTGTTCATCTGTTTTCTGGCTCAGACGACCCGGTTGGAGGAATGGGCAAAGGTGTTAGCCGACATATTCAGACCATCCGCAACGCCGGCATTAGGGGGACAAGCCTTAGGTTGTTCGAAGGTGGTCGGCACGAAATGCTGAACGAAAGCAATACCGCAGAAGTCCGGGAGCATGTGTTATCGCTGATTGCCCCACGGAAAGAACCTGATGCCTGAAACCCCCGCCTAGTGTCGCGATCGTTATATACCAAAGAATATAAGGAAAACTCATGTCCGTGCTCAAAAATCGTTCTCACAAACTGGCAGGGCCAAATTTAGAGCTATGTTTAAAGCTAGGTCTAGGGCTCTGTCTGCTACTGACATTCAGCAGTATCGCCCATGCTGCCGATGTTCGTCTTGCGGTGGCAGCCAACTTTACCGATACCACTCGCGATCTTATTGTGGCATTTGGTAAAGCCACCGGGCTGGAAGCTGTTGCAAGCTACGGTTCGACTGGGAAGCTGTACGCGCAAATAGCTAATGGCGCGCCATTTGATGTGTTTCTGGCTGCGGACAGCCACCGGCCCGAGCTTCTTGAGGAGAATGGCCAGGGCGTGGCGGGCTCTCGGTTCACCTACGCCCGCGGCAAGCTTGCTCTCTGGAGCCCGGTACCCGGAACATTTGAAGACCCAAAGGTCTGGCTAAAGTCCGGCGACTTTGCCCGACTGGCCATTGCGAACCCAAAAACGGCACCTTACGGCTTGGCTGCACAAGAGGTGCTCACCGAGTTGAATCTTTGGGATTCTTTGCAGGATCGCCTGGTACGCGGTGACTCCATTGCCCAGACCTTCCAGTTTGTCGCCACCACCAACGCCCAATCTGGATTTGTCGCTCTCTCGCAGGTGCGCGCTTGGGATGATAAAGGCGGCTCACTCTGGATGATTCCACAGAACTACTATTCCCCAATCAACCAACAGGCTATTCTTTTGAGCCGTAGCGAGAACAAAAATTCAGCTCGCCAGTGGCTTGAGTTCCTGCGCGGTGACAAAGCCAGGGCCATTATTGAAAAATCTGGCTACGAAACCGAACACTAAGCGGTAACCGGCAAATACCATGGACATATACTGGGAGCCTGTGTGGCTCACCCTTAAGCTTGCAGGCGTGACCACCGCTGTGCTCTTGGTCGTGGGAACGCCCATCGCTTGGTGGCTGGCCCGCAGCAACCACTGGGTAAGGCAACCCATTGCGGCAGTAGTCGCGCTGCCCTTGGTATTGCCGCCCACGGTTCTCGGGTTTTATCTTCTGGTGCTCATGGGCCCAAAAGGCATGGTGGGCCAACTCACCGAACAGCTGGGGCTGGGTTTATTGCCGTTCACCTTCGAGGGCTTGGTGATTGCATCCGTCATCTATTCGCTGCCGTTTACCGTTCAGCCTCTGCAAAATGCTTTCGGATCCATCAATCAGCAGCTTCTTGAAGTCGCGTCCACGCTCCGAGCCTCGCCCCGGGATCGCTTTTTTTCCATTGTGGTTCCCCTGGCCCGGCCGGGATTTCTCACCGCTGGCGTCCTCACCTTTGCCCACACTATCGGCGAGTTTGGTGTTGTACTGATGATTGGCGGCAATATACCCGGTGAAACCAAGGTGCTCTCTGTGGCCATCTACGATCACGTAGAATCCCTTGAGTACACCCAAGCCCACTGGCTAGCGGCAGGTATGGTCGCCTTCTCCTTCGTGGTGCTCGTAACGCTCTATTCACTCAACGGCCGGATGCAATCGGGACTGCTAAAATAATGGCTGCGTCAGGAATTCAAGCTCGTTTCGCTTGCCACTTCGGGGCGTTTACACTGGATGTGGATCTGAACCTACCGGGGAGCGGGCTCACCGCGCTGTTCGGGCACTCAGGTTGCGGCAAAACAACACTGTTGCGTTGTATGGCAGGCTTGCAGGCTGCTGATGGCATCATGCGTGTTAACGGGGATGAATGGCAGACTGAGGGTACGGGTGCAGGCGAGAGTCGCAGCCGACCCGTTCACCAGCGGCCTCTGGCCTATGTGTTTCAGGAAACCAGCCTGTTCCCCCACCTTTCGGTAAAGCGCAACCTAATGTACGGGTACAAACGCATTCCGAAAAATGAGCGCCAGATATCCTTTGATCAGGCCACCGAATGGCTGGGTCTCTCTCATCTGCTCGAACGCATGCCGGTGAAACTCTCAGGGGGAGAACGCCAGCGTGTCGCTATTGCCCGTGCCCTGCTGACCAGCCCCAAGCTGTTGCTGATGGATGAGCCCCTATCTGCTCTCGATCAGGCCAGCAAACAGGAGATCATGCCTTACCTAGAAGGTCTGCGGGACACTCTCGCCATCCCCATGCTCTATGTTTCCCACTCAACCGCAGAAGTCGCTCGGCTGGCAGATCACATAGTAATGATGGACAAGGGCCGGGTGGTTGCTGAGGGCCCACTGCAACAGATAATGGCGCGCACGGATCAGCCCTTTGGCTTCGAGAAAGATGCCGGCGTGATTCTCGATGCGACCATCGCGGAGCGCGATGAACAGTGGCATTTGTGCCGCGCTGATTTTGCCGGCGGCCACCTGTGGCTGCGCGCGGATGGAGGCCTGAAAATCGGGCAACGCATTCGCCTGCAGGTGCTTGCGAGGGATATCAGCCTGGCCCGAAGCCAACAAACCGACCAGAGCATCCAAAACCTGCTGCCAGCGACGGTTGATGAAGTAGCCTCGGACGTAAGCCCGGGGACCTCTATGGTGCGTTTGTTGGCAGGACAAACCCCGTTTCTCTCACGCCTTACCACACGAGCGGTACACACCTTGGCTATTGAGCCCGGGCAGAAGGTTTGGATGCAGATTAAATCCGTCGCCCTTGTTGACTAGCTAGTAACCGGCCCGGCTACTTACTTAAGAAGCTGCAACCGAGGTTCGCAAGCTGCCCAGAGCAGGACGCAGTTATATCGGCTCTCAGCGAGTTCCGTAGACCACCATGGTTTTGCCTTTAACCATTACAAGCCCTTGCTCTTCTAGGGTTTTAAGCACCCGGCCCACCATCTCGCGAGAACAGCCCACAATGCGGCCGATTTCCTGACGAGTGATCTTGATCTGCATGCCATCTGGATGTGTCATGGCGTCGGGCTCCTTGCACAAATCCAGCAAGGTTCGAGCAACACGACCGGTTACATCCAAAAATGCTAGGTCGCCCACTTTACGGGTGGTCTGGCGTAACCGCGAGGCCATCTGCTCGCCAATAAAGTAGAGAATACGGGGATCCTGCTGGGCGATTTCCCGGAATTTGGAGTAGCTGATCTCAGCCACTTCACATTCGGTTTTAGCCTTCACCCAGGCGCTGCGCGAGTCCATGTTGTCAAACAGCCCCATCTCGCCGAAAAAGTCCCCGGCATTGAGGTAGGTCATAATCATCTCGCGGCCGTCATCATCCTCGATGATAACCGTGACGGAACCCTTGACGATGTAAAAGAGGGAGTCGCTTTTGTCACCAGCGTAAATAATGGTGCTCTTGGCCGGATACCGGCGGCGATGACACTGCGAAAGAAAATAGTCGAGATGTTTGGTTTTTTGCTCAACCGGCTTGACGATAGTGGCCATAATGCGAGTCGTGCCTCCTCAAATACTGGCGGGTTCCGATGTTTGTTGTTCACCCCAGCTTTCCCTGCGGGTTCGTTTATTTTTACTACAAAACAGAGCAACTTATAGCAAGAAGGCCTGCTTCGAGCAACTGAAAACAGTATACAGGATGTATCTGGAGATGAGTGCTGCCAACTCTAAGTCACCTGTCAGTATACCCAGGGTGTGCTAGCATTCTGCCCCATCCGTATATTTCCGGGCCGGCACATGCCCGCCCCTGTGCAACAGGAGAACACCTTTCATGAAAGCAACCGTCGACTGGACAGGCAACGCCAGCTTCCGAGTTACCAGCGGCACTGGGCACTGCGTGCAACTAGACGGCCCACCCGATCACGGCGGCGAAAATCTCGGCCCCCGCCCCATGGAAATGCTTCTGATGGGCCTGGGAGGCTGTTCATCCTTTGATGTAATGAACATTCTGAAAAAAAGTCGGCAAGACGTCACTGCTTGCCATACCGAACTGGAAGCCGAGCGCGCAGATGCCGTGCCGTCGGTGTTCACCAAGATCTACCTGCACTTTGTTGTAACCGGCCGGGACCTGAAAGAAAACCAGGTAAAACGTGCGGTGAGTCTGTCTTCAGAGAAGTTCTGCTCTGCCTCTATCATGCTTGAAAAGGCAGGCGTGGAGATCACCCACAGCCACGAAATCCGCGAAGCGGAATAAGCCTTCTTACAGTACTATTCATCACCGAGCGTGGCGTGCATAATACCGCCCTTTCTCCGCCGGTCTGCGCAAAAGGTAAACAACCTAGTCAGTAGTCGGTGGCGGCCTAAGCAGAGCGCGCAATTGCCGCTCTTCCGTTATTCATCTCCATAATCCGGAGGGGCTGAGCATGGAATCAAAACTCCAGTTGCACGGTTTCAACAACCTGACCAAATCCCTGAGCTTCAATATCTACGATATCTGCTACGCGCAGACTGAAGAGCAGCGTGAAGCCTATATTGATTACATTGACGAGATGTACAACGCGGAACGCCTGACCCAGATATTGACCGACGTGGTCAAGATTGTCGGCGCCAACGTTCTCAACATCGCTCGTCAGGATTACGAGCCTCACGGCGCATCGGTCACCATGCTCATCGCCGAGCATGAACTGGCCAGCAGCGATGGCCCCAACAATGAAGAGTCCCCCGGCCCGCTTCCCGACACCATTGTCGCGCACCTCGACAAGAGCCATGTCACGGTGCACACCTATCCGGAGAGCCACCCCCACGAGGGCATCAGTACCTTTCGGGCAGACATTGACGTGTCTACCTGCGGCTTGATCTCGCCTTTGAAGGTGCTGAACTACTTGATCCACAGCTTCGATTCGGATGTGGTAACCGTTGATTACCGTGTGCGTGGCTTTACCCGCGATGTAGACGGCACCAAGCATTACATAGATCACGACATCAATTCGATTCAGAACTATCTAACCGAAGATACGCAGAACGCCTATCAGATGATCGATGTGAACGTTTATCAGGAAAACCTCTTTCACACTAAGATGATGGTGAAAGCGTTCAACCTGGATAACCATGTATTCGGCGTGAATGCCGATGAGTTAGACCCTGAGATAGCTCAGTCTATCGAAGACCGCTTAAAGCGCGAAAAGCTGGAAATTTTCTACTCCCGCAACGTGGAATAACGGCCCCGGCAAGATGCCAGCCAGGCATGACTCAGAGAAAAGTCAGGCAAACGATTTCTGAGCAATCAGGCGCTGCGCCATGGGTCTTACGATTAGATCCATGGCCAGCGCCATTTTTGTGCCCGGAATAACGAGGGTGTCATGGCGGGAAAGCGTGCTGTTCTGTATAGCCTGCAGCAAGTAGGAAAAATCTACCTCGGAGGCATCTCGGAATCGAATCACCAGCATGCTTTCATCTTCTGTGGGCACATCCCGAACAACAAACGGGTTGGACGTGTCTACCAGAGGGATACGCTGGAAGTTGATATGAGTGTGTGAAAACTGCGGCACTATATCGCGAACATAATCGTCCATTCGATTGATGATCGTTGCGACCACTGCGTCTTGACTGTAACCACGCTGGTGGGTATCTCGATGTATTTTTTGGATCCACTCCAGATTTACAATGGGCACCACACCAATGAGCAAGTCCACATATTGGGCGATATTAACCGCCTCACTCACAACGGCCCCGTGCAGGCCTTCATAAAACAATAGGTCCGTGTTCGGTTGCAGCGCCCCCCAAGCCGTGAACGTACCCGGCTTATGGCCCTCAGCCTGCAGGGCTCGATCCTCGTCGTGAACATACTGCCGATACCGGCCGTTACCGGTATGGCCGTAGTCATAAAACAGCGCTTCCAGCTTATCGACATGGTTGGCAGCCAAAGCAAAATGGTTACGCTCACCAAATTGACCCTTGGCGGCGAGACGCGCCATCTGCTCCCGGTTATAGCGGTGAAAACTGTCACCGCTAACCATGGCCGCGGTTAGCTCTTCATTGGCAAACATACGTCGGAAAATCTGTCCGGTGGTACTTGTGCCAGCGCCAGACGAGCCGGTAACGGCAATAATGGGGTGTCGTTTTGACATAACTGAAGCGCGCCGGAAGTTGGATAAGAAATAAAAAAATCATTTAAGACTGTCAAGAGACCGGGGCTTCTCGACCACAAAACCCTGAGCGTAATCCACACCCAACTGTCTGAGTGTATCCAGAACGTCGCGGGATTCAACCTGGCCAGCCATCACTTCCCGATCCATGTAATGCGCCATATCCACCATAGATTGCACCATGGCGCGATCGGTTTCACTGGTATTGAGCTGACTGGTGAACGCACTATCAATCCTGATCAGATCTACCGGAAGCGAGCGCATGAATTCGAACGAACTAGGGCCGCTGCCGAAGTTTCCGAGGCAGAATTTACATCCCAGTTCTTTCATCTCGATGATAAATTCTGCCACCGCCTGTACGTCGTTGATCGCCGAGGCTTCGGTTATTTCAAACCACAGTCGTTCGATGGGCGCGTCCTTTTCGCTCAGTTTTTCGTAGATATACTCAAGCAGCGACTGGTCGTTCAGTGAATAGCCGGAAAGGTTAATACACACGCCGCCTAGGTGACGCGGATCCGGTGCCTGCACTCGCAACCAGTCCAGCATATGCCCGACTACCCAGCGATCGACAGCCTGCATGCGGTCATACCGCTCTGCCATGCGCACAAAGTCCCGGCCAGTGATGAGCACTCCGGCATCGTCGTACATGCTTATCAGCACTTCATATTGAGGCGCCATGGTGGTGCGACTGTGCAACGGTATAATCTTCTGGCAACGCAACAACATGCGCTCTTCGTCCAAATCACCGAGGCTGGCAACCTTCGCCGCTATTTGTTCCTGGCGGGCCTGGTCATCGGCACCCAGAGAGTACTCTGCCACGTTGCCATGTCCTTTTTGTCTGGCATCACCCAAAGCTTCCTCAGACGCCCTCAGCCAGCGCTCAGCGCTGGCCAAACCAGGTAGCTCAGGCACAACCCCAATGCTGGCAGACAATCGGTAGTCACGCTCGCCGTAGACAAATTCTGCTGCCTCTACGGCAGCAATTAGATTACGAGCTGCATCGTCTGCGTGTTCGGCCGGCACAAGCATGCCAAATTCGTTTCCTGCAAGCCGGGCCAGGGGCATTCCGTCACCTACATGGCTGCGCAGAAGATCTGCCACACGCTTAAGAGCATCGTCACCTGCCTGATAACCAGCGGTGTCGTTCAGCAGGCGGAACTTGCGCAAATCCAGCCTGAGCAAAGACCGCTCGTCTTCGCGACGCGCCAGCTGCTGGTCGAGCATACGTTCAAATTCACGGCGACCGAGAAGACCGGTCAATTCATCGTGGGTAGAAGCCCAAGACAGCTGGTCGTATACCTTACGCACCATGCGGTCGATACTTTCATCCACCAGCGGCCGCTCGTACTGGCCATCCGGCACGATAATGCCCTTGCGCATCTGGCGCGCCAGAGCTTCCAGCTCAAGCTCCACAACCCGCATGCCCTGGTGGTTCACAAAAACAAACCGGCTGAACCCGCGGGCTACCCAAACCAGGCGGATGTATTGCGGCTGATCGGGCCTTTCCTGATCCCGCAGCCAGTCACCTGTCCGAAGTTTCTGGGCACGATTCATCCAACGCTGAAGGCTGCGCTGCTCTCGCTCTGATAGCGACTGCTTAAAATCTTTTTCAGGCGGTGCGGGCGGTACTTCCACCATTTCTGGCGGATTTTCAGGGCTGCGCACCAGAAACTGTTTCAGCTCATCGCGTATCTGAGACGACGGCATATGATTGCTGGAAATAGATGCCAGTCCATCCTGAATAACCCGAAGCAATTCGGGCAGGTTCACTGGGTTGTCTCGGTCCGCTGAAAACGCCAGCAACGAGTCGACCACGGCAAGATAATCCTGCCAGATCTGGCTATCCGCGCCCTGGCGAATCCAGGTTAGTGACAACAAGTCCCGCCAGCCACCGTCAAGCAAACTTAGAACGGCTTTCGGGATGTTACGCCCGGCCAGCTTTGTGCTCAGTACATCTATAACCGCTGTCTTGGACTCGGCAACTTTCTGGGCACCTTCTGCAGCGGCGGTTACCCGCTCAACGTTGCGACGGTAAGCCAGGTTCTGGCGGTCAATCAGGCCATCGAGTTCCTGAACCGTCTGCTCGAAAACCCCAGTATCCTGTTCAAACTCTGCAACAATTCGCTGGATAAGTTCATCAATGCGCCGCTGAACTACCGGGTTCAGACGGCCACCCTTAACACCAAGCTGGGCCAACCGGTTCATCACTCCCCGAACTGGACTGTTCTTATCGTCAAAAAATGCGGGGTCGCGCATCACCACTTTCAGAACCGGAACCTCAAGTTGGCGCATTCGCTCCTGTGCGTATTCGCTGAGTTTCGGGCTTTCCGTGACAGAGTGAAAAAAACGATCTACGACATCCAACGTGTCTTGCTGCTCTTCATCCAGTTTTTTAACACCCCCCTCACGGACTTTTCCGACCACCCGTTCCCGCAGCGGAATAACATTGCTCGCAGGATCATCTAGCTCTGCCTGAAGCTGCTGAAGTTCACGCTGCAAATCACCGGAAGACATTGGCTGCGCGCTAGAGGGAAAGGGTGCAGGCTCGGTATCGCCCCGTGCTGCACGGCTGACAGCGAGAGTCCCTAGCAAGTTTCGTACGGTTGCAAACGCGGTTTGCGCGGTTTGGGCATAACTCCGAAACTCACTGCCCGCGCGCGCCTTGCCAGCGCCTTTATCCCGGCTCTCGGAGGGTTCCTCCGGTGATTTCCCCCGGTCGCTTTGCTGCAGTTCCGGTTCCGGTTTCGTTGGCGGCTTTTGGTCTGGCGCTGGCTTTTTCTTAGAGCTGGCAAGGGGCTGCTCACTCAGATACTTGCTGAGATCCAGATCCGGCAGCACACCATGGCGAATCAGGATATTGTTCAATTCTTTGTAGAGCGGGCCGAGGTGGTGCAGAACCGATTGCTCAAACACCTTCAAACAAATCTTCTCTACGTCTCTGGAGGCTTTGAGCTGGTTCAGCCCGGCATGAAACGACTCGCACACAAGTGATGGACCAAGCGGGTTGTGATGCCCGGTCGCGTTGGCAATACCCAGGTTGTCCAATCGTAGCTTGAGCTGCAGCAGTTCTTTCCGATACAGGGTGTCGGCCTTTGTGACCATAACCCGGATTGTCAGCCAGTCTTCAAACTCCCCCTTATCTACCACGGAGAGCTCAGAGCCCGGAAAACCTTTTGGGGCCGGTTTGAGTGGGGATTCAAGGCTGCGGGCGATTTGGCGCCAGATTACACGCTGGCGGGCCTGAACCTGGCCCGAAAAGTCCATGAACTCGTTTGCCTGCTGGTCGCTCGTGGCTCTCTGCGCTGCCTCTTTAAGCGCGGCGGCCATTTGCACAAAGCAGGCATCCATGAGCGGCTCTATATGCTGGGTAACCGCGCGCGCAGATTGGTGCAAAACAAACTGCACACGCTCACTCGGCGCACGCAGTGAGGCCCGATCTTGGCCGCTAGAGCCGCCACATTGCTGCAACATCGCTGCAAAGGCATCTGGGTTGGTGCGCGTAAAGTTAACACCCATGGCACCATCGATACGCCGGGCAATGCTCACGGTAAGCTCGTGTCTGCGTTTTCCATCGGACCCTCGGAACCGCACGATCAGGTCAGGCGAGGTAACAGCAGCAAAAGCCCGGTCAAGTTTTCGGGATGTTTCACCGGAATAGCGGACAAAAATCCCTTCGGCGCAAAAATCTGCAATCTGGCACGGCCAAGTCTCACCTGTGCCAAGATCAATCTGTGCGGCTAGTTTGATGGGTTTGCGGGGGCTGCTTCGACGTTCTCTCGGATCCATGAACTACCTGTCGTTATGAGAAAAAGACGGTGCGTACAACTGCAGTCTTAAGTGTACTATAGCGACCACTCACGGACACAATCCCAGTCCCGCCATAATATAATAGCCTATGAAACAGCTTAGTAAGATATGTACAGTTTTACTACTTATAACACTGTTAAGTGGTTGCACCACCATCAGCTACTACGCTCAGGCAATTCGCGGCCACCTCGCCCTGACTATGGCAGGTAAACCGGTCGACAGTTTTATAGCCAGCGAAGGCACAACCTCTGAGCTTCGTGACAAACTTATACTTTCGCGCCAAGCTCGGCATTTCGCCGACAATCCACTCGCGCTGAATCCTGGAGACGCATTCACAGATTACGTGGTGCTTGATCACCCTTGGGTAGTGGTTAACTTGGTGGCAGTGCCTGAATTTTCCCTGCAACCGCACCAGTGGTGCTATCCGGTTCTCGGGTGTCAAGCCTACCGAGGGTATTTTCATCTTGAAGATGCCCAGCGGGAAGAGCAACGCTTCCATACTCAGGGCTACGACACGTTCATCGGCGGTGTCACAGCCTACTCGACACTGGGCTGGTTTGACGATCCGCTGCACTCCGGCTTTACCAACCTCGACGATGACCGCATGGTCGCCCTGATGTTCCACGAACTGGCCCACCGGGTGGTCTACATGGCAGGGGATACGGCCTTTAACGAGAGTTTTGCCACAGCTGTTGAACTGGAAGGCCTTAAACTTTGGCTCGCACACCAAGGCGATCCATCAGTATTCCAACAAGCACTTACCCGGCTTGAGCTGCGCAACAGCACTCACGATCTGATTGAAACCGCTAGCACTGAACTGGAGCAGCTATATCAGCAACAGAGTGTACTTTCTGAAGGCAGCCTTCGTGAGCGTAAACAACGCATCTTTGGTGAACTCAATGCGGCTTATGAGGGCCTGCTAGAAAACAGAGGTGGGCACGAAAAAGAACCATTTGGACCCGCTCCTGTCGCCTTCAACAACGCCCGGATCGCGCTATTCGCGCAATACAACCAGCACGTGCCGGCGTTTCGACAGCTACTGAAACAGACCGGCTATGACTTCCCCGCGTTTTACGAAGCTGTGAAAGCTCTTTCCCAGCAACCCGAGAATCAGCGCCAGCAGGCGCTGCAAGATCTGTCAGAGCGGTTTGAAAAAAACTTTTGAATTGCGCTGGGCGTTATAAGCGGCAAGCTTAGGCCCAGGCAAAGCCTGAACCGTACTTGGTTGGAAGCCCCGCTCGCGAAACCAGTGTTCTGTTTGCGTTGTGAGCACAAACAGTTTCTGGACACCCTGGCTGCGGGCGTGCTTTTCAACCATTAGAAGAATCTCGTCGCCACGGCCGGCGCGGCGATAGGCGGAGTCCACCGCAAAGCAGGAGAGCTCACCCGCACCCTCATCCGGGTAGTTATGCAAAGCGGCACAACCAACAATGGTTCCATCACGCTCCGCGACAACAAAGTGTTCAATATCGGTTTCAAGCATTTCCCGCGACCGCCGCACCAAAATGCCCTGCTCTTCCAGCGGCTCAATCAACCCCAGAATTCCGCCGATATCCTCAGCACGGGCCTGCCGGATTTGTTCATAGTTATCACCGCTCACCAACGTTCCTGTACCGTCCCGGGTAAACAGTTCCTCCAGCAGAGCGCCGTCGTTCACATAACTAATAATATGTGCCCGCCTCACGCCCTTTACACACGCATCGCAGGCGGCCCGCAGCAGATCTGCGTCGTGCCCAGTAATGGTTCCGTCCGCCAACCGCTCAGGGACCTGCCGGGCTGAAAGCTCGCGAATCAAAGAGCCGTCCTGTTCGAGCAACCCCTGGTCATCAATAAAGACAATAAGCTTCTCCGCCTGCAGAACTGCCGCTACCTGGCTACCTACGTCTTCGTAAGAGAGATTGAAGGTATCCCCGGTGGGCGAATACCCCAAAGGCGGCAGCAAAACAATGTGCCCCTGCTCCAGAAGCTTCTCGATACCGGCCACATCAACCCGCCGTACCTTACCGGTGTAACCGAAATCGATTCCGTCCAGCACGCCAACCGGTTTGGCTGTTACGTAGTTGCCACTGCTCACGCGGATGCGGGCATTGTGCATGGGCGAATTCACCAACCCCATGGACAACCGGCTTTCAAGGTTCGCCCGCAAACCACCGGTTGCTTCCATAACCAGCGGCAAATGATTTTCGGGGGTTATGCGTAAGCTGCGCGAAAACGACGACTCCAGACCAGCACCATCCAAGCGGCTCTGAATTTGCGGGCGAGCTCCAAAGGCAACCACCAAGCGCACACCAAGACTGCTCAGCAGTGCGATGTCATGGATGATGTTGATGAAGTTCTCATGCTCAATCGCATCGCCTGGAATGGTCAACACAACCGTACGGCCACGGTGGGCATTGATATAAGGCGATGAATGGCGAAATGAATGCAGCCAGCCGTTCGATTTCAAATGTCGTTCTCCAATCCGTATTTTTTAATGCGTATACCCGTTTACTTAAAGGCAAAACTGCCGGATTAGGCCCCTGAGAATTTTCACCGTGGGCTCTAGTTGGGACAGTTCTATAAACTCGTCGGGCTGGTGGGCTTGGTCGATAGAACCGGGGCCCATAACCAGGGTTTCCATACCCAGCTTTTGTAACCATGGGGCCTCAGTCGCAAAGGCGACCGCATGGGCCGTGTGACCAGTAAGCTGCTCACAGGCTTGCACCAGCACGGCATCTGCCGGCGTTTCAAACGGTGGAACGCCGTCGAACAAAGGCTCAAACTCCATGATCAGTTCGCGTCGCTCAGCCACTGGCTGAATTCTGTGCAGAATATCCTGACGCAAGTGTTCCATACTCATTCCCGGCAGCGGGCGCAGATCAAAATGCAACTCGCAACGGGCGCAGATGCGGTTCGGGTTATCGCCACCGTGGATACAGCCAAGGTTGAGCGTTGGCACCTGCACATCAAAATTCGGGTTGCTGTATTGCGCCTGCCAGTCTGTACGCAAAGCGAGAAGTTCGCCAAGCGCCTCGTGCATCCCCTCCATAGCGTTGCGTCCCAGCGCTGGGTCAGACGAGTGACCAGACTGTCCCTCAAACGTTAAACGCTCCATCATGATGCCTTTGTGCATGCGCACAGGCTTGAGACTGGTGGGTTCACCAATGACCGCGTAACGGGCTTTAGGCTTGCCGGCTTCAGCAAGGGCCTTGGCTCCGTTCATGGAGGTTTCCTCATCCGCCGTGGCGAGGATAATCAGGGGCTGCTTCAGATCAGAAGCTGAAAACGCTCTGGCTGCATCGATTGCCAACGGGAAAAAGCCCTTCATGTCACACGTGCCCAAACCGTACCAGCGATTGTCTCGCTCGGTCAGGGTAAAGGGATCGCTTTGCCAGCGCTTGTCATCAAAAGGCACTGTGTCTGTGTGACCAGCAAGCACTAGGCCGCCAGATCCGCTGCCGAGAGTAGCAATCAGATTGTACTTGCCTGGCTGGCCGGGCACGGCCAAAACTTCGACCAAGAACCCCAAAGCCTCCAGCCACTCCCCAAGGGTTCGAATGACCGGCTCGTTGCTTAGATCCCACTCTGGCGATGCGCTGCTGATAGACGGCAGCGAGATCAGTTTTGTTAGCATATCGCGCACACCCGGCACGGTGTCGGCGCTGTTTACACGTGCTCGGCTATCAGTCTCATCAGGAAAGTGCTGCATTTTGTCTCCTCGGCTGGCGTGAACGCTAGTGTGTCTGGCCGCGGCGCCACACCTCAAACGATGTAATCGCACGCGCAGTTATAGGGTATGCCACTTCGCCTCCTGCTACGGTCCGGGAAACTTCTAACTCCTGCTCGGTCACACTCGCCAAACGACCTTCAACGACATTGCCGTTCGAAAGTGTCACCCGAACCTTGCGCCCCACCCATGCCGTTGCCTGTTCCAGATCTTCGGTGTGCCAACGGGTTATCTCTGGATTCTCCCGGGGCACCATCGGTTCAAGCGCTTCTTTCGGAGGCTCAACGACAACCGGCTCAGCTTGTCGAAGGAAAACATCGGGTACCATGGCGCCATTGTATTCCAGTTCCCAAGCCGTGGAGCCATCCGCACCTTCTTCCTCTGAGCGCACCGGTATACCAAAGGTTTCGGAACCCAGCCGCACAGACGCTGTTATTTCTCCGCCCTTAAGCAGCCACTGCCGATACAAGGCTAGCAACTGATCACTGGCGCGCCAGCCGCGAGCTTCCAACCCGGTCTCAAAAGCCTCCAGCGCGCGCCCTGCCCATTGCGCAGTTTCCACACCGGCCTCCCTAGCGCAGTAGGCTGCAACCCTGCGCATAAGACCACCGTCTCTCAGTGTGATCTCTAAGGGTTGGCTCGAACTGGTCAGCGTTGTTTCAGGTGATAGTAGATTGATGCGAGCACCCGGCCAGTTCAGCTCCAGGCTACCCGTGTTTTCAGAGTTGAGCTCAAGATGAACGCGGTCGGGGGTCTGGTAAAGGATAAGCTCGCCGGCCAAGCGGGTAATGCCCATGCGTAACAGATCACCACTGCCAAGCTGCTGGCGCGGGTCTGGTGCGCAGGAAAACGCGAATAAAGCCGCTTGCTCGCTATCCCTGGCTCCGTCCGCCGTTACCCAGTTGCGGAACATGATTGCTTCAAGCACCAGTGCCAGCCCTTCTACCTCCAGCGACCAGCTGGCCGGCAGGTCGGAAGGGTCCATCAGAGCCTTCAATAGGGCAATAGGAGAACCGGCTTCAAATTCCGCCCGGCCAATGGCCAATGGTTGAGTCAGTTCGAAATCCTGCCAGTAGGCCCCGGACAGAATCAGACGCCCCTCAACGCCGGAACCTATCTTGCCTCGATCCAGAACACCGCTTTCGCTAAGCGTTTGGTGTGCCTCTGCCATGCGCTGATCCGCCAGCCACCAGACTCCGGCTTTGAACACGGAAAAACAAAGCAGAGATGCCAGTATCAGAGTTGTGAGCAGACGTTTCATCCGAAAAATCCTTAGGCGGCGCCGTCAGTTGCGGGAAATCGTTAGTTGCGGGAAATGAGAGTGCCGACGCCCTCATCAGTAAAGATTTCTAACAGGCACGCATGGGCTACCCGGCCGTCGATGATATGAGAGGTTCGCACACCATTCTCCACCGCACTCAGTGCGCAGCGGATCTTCGGCAGCATGCCGCCATGGATGGTGCCGTCTTCAATCAGGTCGTTCACTTGCTGTGCGGTCAAGCCAGAGAGCACTTTGTCTTCCTTGCTCTTAAGGCCGGACACGTTGGTCAGCAGAATCAGTTTTTCGGCCTTCATGGCCTCAGCAACCTTGCCGGCAACCAAATCTGCGTTGATATTGTAGGAGGCGCCATCAGGCCCAACGCCAATCGGCGCAATCACGGGGATCACGTTACTGCGGGTGAGCATATCGATCACGTCCACATTGATGCTAGCCACCTCGCCCACGCGCCCGATATCAATAATCTCCGGGCGCTCCATCTCCGGCGAACGATCCATCACTTCGAGCTTGCGGGCGCGAATGAGGTTGGCATCCTTTCCGGTCAGACCTATGGCAGTGCCGCCTTGGGCATTGATTAGAGAAACGATCTCCTTGTTTACCAGCCCCCCCAGCACCATTTCCACCACGTCCATGGTTTCAGCATCGGTAACACGCATGCCGTTCACGAAGCGAGACTGGATATTAAGACGCTGCAGCAACTCACCAATCTGAGGGCCACCACCATGGACAACAATCGGGTGGATGCCCACCAGTTTCATAAGCACCACATCGCGGGCGAAACTACTCTTAAGCTCCTCATTTTCCATGGCGTTGCCGCCGTACTTAATAACAACCGTTTTCCCGGTAAACCTCTGAATGTACGGTAACCCACGGCTCAGAACTGAAGCCACTTGCATTGCTGTTTCACGATCCAGGGTCATCTTGTTGCCTTAATAAATCAATATTGAAAATCGGGAGCCTGAAGGCAGCGAAGCCAGCATCAAAAGCCGGCCACTAGGTCCGGCGCTACCTTTTGTAGCTGGGTCCGGAAAACATTTTTGATCCGCTCCAGCGCTTCATCCGTTTCAGCCTCAAAGCGCAGCACCAGCATAGGTGTGGTATTGGAGGCCCGGCACAAACCCCAGCCATCGGTATAATCCACCCGAATGCCGTCTATATTGCTGATGTTACCGTCACCAAAGTCACCCTCTTGGCTCAACTGCTCCATGAGGGTGAACTTACTGCTTTCGGTCACTTCAACGTTAAGCTCCGGCGTGCTGATGTCCTCCGGGAAGTCTTCAAATACCTCGTCACTGTGACGATCTTCGATGCCGAGTATTTCCAAAAGCCTGGCCGCCGAGTAAAGCGCGTCGTCAAACCCGTACCAGCGTTCGGCAAAGAAAATATGGCCGCTCATCTCACCGGCAAGCAGAGCACCGGTTTCCTTCATCTTGGCCTTCATCAGCGAGTGGCCAGTTTTCCACATGATGGGGCGCCCGCCAGCTTCAGAGATCACGCCGGCAAGTCGACGGCTACACTTCACATCGTAAAGCACATCGGCACCTGGGTTCCGTGACACAACATCACGGGCAAAAAGCATCAGCAGGCGATCCGGCCAAATAATCTTGCCGGTATTGGTCACCAGGCCCAGCCGGTCGCCGTCACCATCAAACGCCACACCAAGATCTGCGCCTTCGGCTTTAACCCTTTCGATAAGGTCAACAAGGTTGGCGGGTTTTCCGGGATCGGGATGATGGTTAGGGAAATCTCCGTCCACCTCGCAGTACAGCGGGATTACTTCGCAACCCAGTTCCTCAATTAGCATGGGGCCAAGTTCGCCTGCGATACCATTGCCGGCATCGACCACCACTTTGAGCGGCGCAGCAACAGCGATATCACCCACAATACGATCAAGATACGCCCTGCGCACATCGTCTGAAGACTGAGTACCACGGCCAGCAGCGAGATCACCGGTCTGCACTCGCTTATAAAGCGATTGAATAGCATCACCAGAAAGTGTTTCACCGCCCAGCATAATCTTAAGGCCGTTATAGTTAGCCGGGTTATGGCTTCCAGTGACCATAACGCCCGATCCGTTCTCTAGGTGATGGGTCGCGAAATACAGCACGGGTGTTGGCACGGCGCCCACATGAATAACGTTGCAGCCAGATGCCATAACACCCCGGGCGAGCGCATCTGCCAGTTCCGGGCTTGAGTGACGACCGTCATAGCCGATGCACAGCGATGCCAGCCCACGGCTGATTGCCTCTGAGCCTATGGCGACACCAATGCGCTCGACAATCGGTGAGGTAAGAGTCTCACCGACAATTCCCCTTATGTCGTAGGCCCGGAAAATATCCGGTGACATTTCAACATCTGATTCATCCACCTCATCAACCCCCGGCATCTCTCCACCGGTAAAGAATGAGCTGTCATCGTTGCCGCTGCCGAAGCCCAAAACATCTTCGTCACCGTCCAACATGTCGATATCCGGCATTTCTTTATCCTGAAACAGCGGCTCACCGTCTGCAGCTTTGGCCGCCTTTGCACCCTTCACGGGTTTTGGCCTTGCCGCTTCCGCCACTTTGGTCAAACGCTTGTCCACCACCTGGGAAAGCCTGTAAAGCACCTCAGCTGCGGAGGCAACCAGATCCCATTGGAAGGTGGGCAGTTTCTGACGCTCACCACCAAACACTTTGTGGGCCCATTGAACCAAGCTAGCTACTTCGCGGCGCAGGTTCTTCTGGGCGCCGATCAGCAACATCCACACCAGTATGGCTGCGATCAGGGCAGGAAGGCCCACTAGCAGTGCGACCAGCAGAATATTGACTGAAGGCTCCGGCAAGACGCCTGCCTTGTAGCTAACCGTCCAGTCAGGATTGGCGAGCGCCCGAGTTTCTGTGGCGACTGCACCCGCGCCGTCGCCTTTATTGACGAAAGTCCGGGATGCGCCGGAGACCGTTTGTATCAACGCAAGCTCCCCTCCAAGGCGTGTGTTCATCACGGAAAGAAGCGGCTGTAGAAGTGATGCATCAAAGACCACCAGAAGGCTGCCTACAACGGCTTTACTGGCGGGATTTCGAACCGGAGCTGCCATCTGCATATACCAGCGGCTTTCCCGGGGGAAGGCATCAGGGTACAGGGATTGACTACTTTCAGCACGGCGTGCCAGCTCAAGCCCCGCAAAACCCAGCAGCCCGCTTCCGGTTCTTGGAATCTCGCGATAGGGAAACAGGAACGCGGCCTGAGCACCGGGCAAAGCCGTAGCCAGTGTCTGTTCAACGGCTCCGGTTTCAGATCGCTCCATCAACGTGTCCACCACGTGAGGCTGAGTTGCCAAGCCGTTCACACTCTGCTGCATCAGCGCAAGATAATGGTTTATACGCTGTGCAGCCGCATCTGCTTCGACGGTTTTCCAGGCACTAACGCGTTTGTCAGCCGCTGGCTGCAACGCCAGAAACTGCACCAGAATGACCGCCGCCACACCAGCCGCCATAACCACTAGAGCCTGTTTTAAAGCTGTCGAGCCAAGATGTTTTAATTTAGAGCCTGCGGGAGCCCGGGTTTTGGTTTTTTTGTCAGCTTTGGCAGCCGGCTGCTCATCAACAGGCGCCTCGGGAGCTTTCTTCTTACCCAGCTTCATAGTTCATCCTACAATTATCTTTTTTGTCCTGGACAGGTGCATATCGGCAAAGTATAGACGCCGCAACAAGTTTATGCGTTAACGCTTAATGATTATCGGGTACCAGTAGAGCCAAACCCGCCTTCACCCCGAGTACTTGCATCGAATTGGGCAACCACTTCAAAGTTCGCCTGAACCACTGGCACCAGCACCAACTGAGCTATTCTCTCTCCCACGTTTACGGTAAAGGCGGTGTTGCCACGGTTCCAGCAAGACACCATCAACTCGCCCTGGTAGTCAGAATCGATCAGCCCCACTAGGTTGCCCAACACAATGCCGTGCTTATGACCAAGCCCGCTCCTGGGCAGGATCATGGCAGCCAGCGACGGATCGGCAATGTATATGGACAGCCCGGTGCGGATCAATTGTGTCTCACCCGGCTCCAAGGTCAATGGCTCATCAAGGCAAGCCCGCAAGTCTAGGCCGGCCGAGCCTTCGGTGGCGTATTCAGGAAAAGCGATCTGGCTGCCAATTCGGTCATCAAGAATGCGTACCTGTAAATTTTTTTTGCTCATGCTATCCCTGTTTCCTTTAGGTGCTGGCCAATCAGCGTTACGAGGCGTTCGGCAATAACCTTTTTGCTGTCTGGCCCTATCGTTTCTTGCCCGCCCGCCCAAAATGCAGTGACTGCGTTATTGTCACTGTTGAATCCCAACCCGGGAACAGACACATCGTTGGCTACAATCATGCGCAAGTTTTTGCGCTGCATTTTGTCTTTGGCATAGTGGGCAACGTCTGAGGTTTCAGCAGCGAAGCCCACGGTAAAAGGTGCATCCGGGCGCCCCGCAATGGTCGCCAGCGTGTCCGGATTGCGTACCAGTGGCAGCGCCATGGTCTCACTGGATTTCTTTATCTTGTCGCTGGCACAGTTCTCTGGCCGGTAATCGGCCACCGCCGCGGTCGCCACAAACAGATCACAGCCTTCATCAACGGCTAGTGAGGACGCTTTCAGCATATCGTCGGCGCTAACAACATCGCGAATGTCGATGCCTGCCGGAGCAACTAAAGTAACCGGCCCACTAATCAGAACAACGCTGGCGCCTGCATCCCTGGCCGCAACCGCCAACGCATAGCCCATTTTGCCCGAACTGTGGTTGCTGATGTAGCGCACTGGGTCTATCGGTTCACGCGTTGGGCCAGCAGTAATCACCACACGCTTGCCTGCGAGCGGGCCAAAGCCAGGCTCCTTGTTCATTATCAGCCCAGCGATCACTGCAGCCTCAAGCATACGCCCGAGCCCATTATCGCCACAGGCCTGCTCGCCCTGGTCCGGGCCCCAGAGTGATACCTGCGGATCCTCTTGCAGCAGGCGAATATTGCGCTGCGTGCGTGCATTACCCCACATGGCCTGGTTCATCGCTGGCGCCACGTTGATGGGAGCCTCAGTCGCGCAGCAGACAGTGGTCAGCAAATCGTCGGCCATGCCCTGGGCTAGCCGCGCGATAAAATCTGCAGAAGCCGGAGCAACTACTACTTGATCGGCCCACTTTGCCAGCTCTATGTGCCCCATGCCGGCTTCCGCTTCCGGATCTAGCAAAGAGGTGCGCACGGGCTCGCCGCTGAGCGCCTGAAAGGTTAGGGGCGTCACGAAAGCTTCCGCACCCCGGGTCATAACAACCCTTACCTCGTGGCCAGCCTTTTTCAGCAGGCGCACAAGCTCGGCACTTTTATAGGCTGCAATACCGCCGGTTACGCCCAGCAGGATTTTTCTGACCGCCATAAAGGCTCCGTATCCGCTTAAAAAGAAAGGCTTATAAGATAGCATGCTCTGGCCACACCGGCAGCCTGCTTAGCACCGCGTTTTACCGTTTGTTACGTTTTGAAGTAACCTACGTGTATCTTGAACGCTGGCCACCCAAATTTATCATGGGTACCACGCTCGCTACTTGGGTGCAGGATGCACCCAGCCCATAGAATGACATGCAAGGAAGCCTAATATGACCGACTCCGCCTGGCCGATGGACGAACGCCCCCGGGAACGACTGCTCGCCCACGGGCCCGAAAGCCTCTCTGACGCAGAACTACTGGCAATTTTTCTACGTACCGGTACGGCCGGCAGGCCAGTGATGGCTCTCTCGCGCTTTCTGTTGCAGGAATTTTCCGGATTGCGAGGGCTTCTTACCGCTTCTCGCCGGCAATTCTGCGAGGTAAAAGGACTGGGACCCGCAAAATATGCGCAGGTTCAGGCCGCTATGGAAATGGCCCGAAGAGTCATGGATCAGCCTCTACGCCAAGGCGAGCCATTACGCTCACCCGAAGACACCCGGCGTTTTCTCACCAGCCGGCTTGCCACCTACCCCCACGAAGTCTTTGCGGCTCTTTTTCTGGACAACCGGCATCGGATTATCCAGTATCGAGAGCTGTTTCGCGGTACGATTGACGGCGCAGCCGTGTATCCAAGGGAAGTAGTCCGACAGGCGCTTGAAGATAACGCCGCCGCTGTCATTTTTGCCCACAACCACCCATCAGGCGTGGCGGAACCCAGCCAAGCTGACATTTCTCTAACCAAGCGGCTGAAAGATGCGCTCAGCTTGGTGGATATCAGGGTTCTTGACCATATGGTGATTGGCCACGGTGAGGTAATATCCCTCGCGGAACGTGGATTGATGTAGGTCGTCACACAAAGATGCAGAGAAACTGGCGAAACTCCCAACAAATTTTTGCGTTAGGGTGCTGGTTCTGGTATAAAAGCGTCCCTTTCTGGCGGCGTCTGGCGAGCAGCGTTCAGTTTAGTTTAGAGACGCAAACAGGGGCGTAACCGTTCCTCGGCAACCAGAGACGCATTAAAATCGATTTTATATCTATTAAGACCAATGCTCAGGTCGGAGGCAAGTATGTCCAGAGTTTGTCAGGTAACCGGTAAACGTCCGGTTTCCGGTAACAATGTATCCCACGCGATGAATCACACTCGTCGTCGTTTTCTGCCAAATTTGCAGAGCCACCGTTTCTGGGTTGAGACCGAGAAGCGTTTCGTGAAGCTGCGCGTATCCACCAAGGGTATGCGCATCATCGACAAAAAAGGTATTGACGCTGTATTGGCCGATCTTCGTGCCCGCGGCGAGAAATTTTAAGGAGCCGCATCATGCGCGAAAAAATCAAGCTGGTATCTTCAGCAGGCACTGGTCACTTCTACACGACCAAAAAGAACAAGCGTAACACTCCGGAAAAACTCGAGATCAAAAAGTATGATCCGGTTGTCCGTAAGCACGTTGCGTACAAGGAAGCTAAGATCAAGTAATTATTGATCTTAGCTTCCACAAAAAAACCCGGCAATCTGCCGGGTTTTTTGTATGTGTTTCTATGGATATCTCAGAATTTTTCCAGATATCCATCCGGCAACGCTATATCTAGAGCAATCGGTAAGTGATCTGACATGGGATAGTTCACCACCTCTGCCCGACTAACCTGCAGGCTTGGGCTCACCAAAATATGATCCAGCGCTTTTTCAGGTCGCCAGCTGGGGAAGCTGTGAGCCGTATCCGGCAAGGGCACCAGATTTGACCCCTTAAGCGGTGTGCGAGTCAGCAACTCCTCCGCGTGATTATTCATATCCCCCATCAAGACCACGTGCCGGTACTTGGAAATCAGCTCACTAATAAAGCCCAGCTGGCGCTGTTGCGCCGACTTACTCAAGGACAAGTGCATCAGCACGAGCACCAGAGGGTCTTCCTTAGTGCCGTAGCGGGCAACAATGGCCCCTCGCCCCGGAATTAGCCCAGGCAACTTGTACTCTTTCACATCCAGTGGTCGAAACCGGCTGAGCAAGCCATTGCTGTGCTGGGCAAGCTGACCCAGATTACGGTTCAACTGTTGATGCCAATAAGGAATCCCCGCTGCCTCGGCAAGGTACTGCACTTGATTGATATGCCCACTGCGCAGGCTCCCGCCATCGCACTCCTGCAGAGCAACGACATCGTAGTTACTGAGCAGCGAGGCGATACGATCCAGGTTTTGAATACGGTTACGATGGGGAAGAAAGTGTTGCCAGCTTTTGGTCAGGTAGTGGCGATAGGATGAGGTATTGATGCCCACCTGTATATTAAAGGTCAACAGCCGCAGGTGATGCTGGGGCTCAAACGCAGGCACGTGCTCCAGGCCCGAGTTCGAGCCTTTCGGCTCGCCCCCGGCACTGATAATACCGTCCAACCGTTTTCTGAAGCGTTTATACATAATCAGTGTACTGCCCTACCCCGTGCGACAACCCTTGCAAGTGAAAAAGCCACCCGGAGCATCTCTTCATTGACCCGCAGCGTGCTCTTTCTCCACCAGATAATCCACAACCTCCAGCATGGCTTCAAGGCTACCGGCCAAGGAAGCGCTAACCGTGTACTTGCCATTTACCAGCATAGTCGGTGTGCCGGTAACGCGCGCGCCCCGGATTTTTGCCTGCGCCTGCTGCATGCGTGCATTCACACCAAAGCTTTTGAAATTATTAAGGAACTCATCTCGGTCAACGTCATGCTCGGCAACGAAATCAGCCAAGGACTCACCGTCATTAAGAGGCCGACGCTGGCCTGCCAGGGCTTCAAACAGTGCATCGTGTACTTTATCCAGAGAATTCATGGCTTCAAGCGCATAGAAGGCCCGTGCGTGCGGTTCCCAGGAGCGGCCCAGAGCTGCAGGAATTCGTACATAGTCTACGTAATCTGGAGCCTTGGCTTCCCAGCTTTCGGCCAGCGGCTTGAAATTGTAGCAATGCGGGCAGCCGTACCAAAACACTTCTGCCACTTCAACGCGTGAATCACTGTCTGTGCGTACGGGCGTGTCCAGCTTTTTGTAGTGCGTACCTTCCTTCCAGTCGGCCGCACTGGCCTGACCGAATACTGTCAGGGCTGCTAGCAACAGGAGGGTCGTTCTGAGCGCTCGAAACATGAAATATCTCCAGATTTTTTGAGTGTCGTTATAAGGGAATTATGACCCCCCGAACCTGAAAAGTTCCACTGTTCGTGGATTACAGGATCGAAAGACAAAAAACCCCGCACTAGGCGGGGTTTTTAAAGTGCCAGACTTCCAGCTCAGTTCAAACCGGAAATGTAACTGGAAACGGCCTCAATTTCGGCATCGGTTAATCTGGACGTAACGTCCATCATGATCGCTGCATTAGAGCCATTAGCCCGGGTGCCGTCACGATAGGCCTGCAATTGCTTAGCCAGATATTCGGCGTTCTGTCCGCCGAGGTGCGGATACCCTGCGGGGGCGTTACCTTTACCCTGCGGATTATGGCAACCGGCACAGGCCGGAACACCAGTAGCCATATTGCCGCCCCGGTACACCGCAGCACCCTTCTCTACCAGCTCCGGATCCGCCTGGCTTACGCCCATATCCTGCTTTGCAAAATACGCGGCCAGATCCTGAAGGTCCTGATCGGACTTGCCAGTAAGCTGCCCGATCATTTCCGGTATGGAGCGGGCGTCTTCTTGGATAGCCACCAACTGCTCATACAGATATCTTTCACCCAGCCCGGCTATTTTAGGGTAGACACCCATAATCGGTTTTGCCCCATCCTGCCCATGACACGCCTGACAGGCCGCTGCGTTCTGCTTGCCTGCTTCAGGATCACCTGCTCCGTGCGCCATAGCTGTAAGGCCAACGCCGAAAACAAACCCTGCGATCAGTTTCTTCATGCTCGCTCCGCCTCTCTCATCTCGAAAATATTATTTGTTCGCAGCCGGCAGGCGCTGTTCAGTCAAGCTCAAAGACAAGGCTGACAGCGGTTACGCCAAGCGTACCGCCCGGAATTGGTGTAGCATTATACATTAATCCCTGATAACTGAAATCCAAAGGAAAGCCAACCGCTGTGGACTCTGATCTGACTCAAAAAAGCATCTCTTTTAACAGCGCTCGCTTCCTGGTCAGCGCTCCCCGGCTGGAAGACTGCCCACTGGACATAGGCGCTGAAGTGGCCTTTGCCGGGCGTTCGAACGCCGGTAAGTCCAGCGCCATGAACGCGATTACCGCAATCGGCAAATTGGCCCGCACCAGTAAAACACCTGGGCGCACGCGCCTGATCAACTTTTTTTCCTTAAACCGTGAGCATGCCCGGCTGGTGGATCTACCAGGATATGGCTACGCGAAAGTATCCCGGGACATGAAAGATGATTGGCAGAAGCATCTCGGGCAGTACCTGAACGACCGTCAGTGCCTGCGCGGCCTGGTTCTGGTGATGGATATCCGCCACCCACTCACTGAGTTTGATCAGATGATGGTGGAATGGTGTGAGCATAACAAGTTGTCACTGATGATTCTGGCAACTAAAGCCGACAAATTGAAATTCGGGCAAGCGAAAAACAGCATGCTAGACATTACCCGAAAGCTCGAGGCATTTACCTATGTTGAGCACCTGATCATGTTCTCAGCAACCTCCAAACTTGGCGTTGATGAATGCCGGGCGGCGCTGACACAATGGCTGGAAAGCCCTGCGGAAGATTTGTAAGGGCATAGAACAACCGGTCCGCAAAACAGTAGGCCGGTAAACCGCCAGGGTTTTCGACGCACTCAGTTCACGGTGGTTTCGTGCTCACCCTCGTGCTCTGGCATTGTTGGTCGATACCGCTCACGCAGCTCCATAACCTGCTCACGGTAAGCCGGCATCAGGTACGGAATCTCTAAAGTCAGCACCTGATAGATACCCTGCTTCAGCTCCCGAAGGGTCAGGCTAGCAGATGCTTTGACCCCATGAGCGGTTTTCAGAAACGCCATCCAGTTGGTAATCACCATCCACACATTCAGCGACATGGCCGACCGGAGAGATTCCGGCTGCGGCTCTATAATGCCGCCATCTGCTAGCTTCTCGAAAATGCGGCTAATAGCCGTGAGACACCGGTTGGTGAATTCACGATAGTCACCGCGCAGGCGCTGATCTCTGTCTAGCAGGTATTCCAGATCCCGATGGAAGAACCGGTAACTCCACAGACCATCAAATACCGATTCTAGGTAAAAAGTCATATCATCCAGCGTCATAGGCCGGTTATCTGGGATATCCAGATAAAAATCCACCAGCTTTTCGTATTCCTGGAATATCTCGTAAATAATGTCGGACTTGTTGCGGAAGTGGTAATAAAGATTGCCTGGCGAAATCGCCAGGTGCGCCGCAATATGATTGGTTGTGACGTTTCGCTCACCTTGCTCGTTAAACAACTCGAGGCTGGACAGCAGTATTTTGTCTCTCGTTTTCATAAGTTCTTCGGCGCTTGTTGTTTTACAGCTCACAGATTGCCTGATTCGCCACCGGGCCCGCTTGACTCGCTAGAGTATATACTCTAATAATACTCTCAAGTGCAAATTGGGCGTTTTTTCGACACCACACGCCAACACAAAATAACAGGCTGCCGCCGCAAAGCGACGGTGCCAAAAGGAGGACACCATGGGTGCCAGCGTTGTTCAGCTCACAGAGAGCAAAAAACATATTCAGCATACTCATCGGGTGTTCGAGGATCAGAAGACGGCGTTTCACAATAACCCGGCGCCATCACTGACCGAACGCCAGGAAAACTTGAAGCGCCTCAAACAGGCACTACTGACCTACCAAGATCGCCTTCTGGAAGCCATTGATCGGGATTTCTCATGCCGCTCACGAGATGAATCCCTGATCGCAGAAGTGATGCCTTCTATCCAGGGGATCAATTACACCCTGAAAAACCTTGAAGGCTGGATGAAGCCTTCTCGCCGGCACGTTTCCATGATGTTCCAACCCGCCAGCAACAAGGTTTGCTACCAGCCAAAAGGCGTTGTAGGGGTAATCGTGCCCTGGAACTATCCGCTTTACTTGGCCGTTGGGCCGCTCGTTGCCTCCCTTGCTGCAGGCAACCGCACCATGATTAAAATGTCTGAGTTCACGCCTCACACCTCCGCACTGTTTAAAGAGCTTATTGAGGTTACGTTCCCGGAAGATCTGGTATCGGTTATCAATGGCGAAGCCGATGTTGCGGCGGACTTTTCCTCGCGGCCGTTCGATCACATGTTGTTCACCGGCTCCACATCCGTTGGCAAACTAGTGATGCGAGCAGCTTCCGAGAACTTAACACCGGTTACGCTGGAACTGGGCGGCAAGTCGCCTGCTATTGTTTCCCCGGATGTCCCCATCGAAGACGCAGCTCAGCGCATTGCATTTGGCAAGGCGTTCAACGCCGGCCAGACCTGCGTGGCGCCAGATTATGTGCTCTGCCCTGCTGATCGCACTCAAGCCTTCGTAGAGGAATTCCGCGCGCAATTCTCGCAGATGTACCCTTCGCTGCGCGACAACGACGACTACACCGCTATTATTAATGAGCGTCAGTACACCCGCCTGCAAGGCTATCTAGAAGATGCCAAGGCCAAGGGAGCCGAACTTATCGAGCTCAATCCGGCACAGGAAAACATGGGCGACGGCACCCACAAGATGCCGCTGACACTGGTGCTGAACACCACACCGGATATGAAGCTCATGCAAGATGAGATCTTCGGCCCTATCCTGCCAGTTGTGAGCTACGGCAATCTCAACGAGGCAATCCAATACGTTAACGATCGCCCGCGCCCGTTGGCACTGTACTTTTTCGGGTACGACCGCAGCCAGCAGCAACAGATGATCGACAACACGCTTTCGGGGGGCATGTGCATTAACGATTCACTGATGCACGTGGCTCAGGATGATCTGCCTTTCGGTGGCGTAGGCGATTCTGGCATGGGCCACTATCATGGCAAGGAAGGCTTCCTTACCTTCTCGCACCAACGTGCCATTTTTTCCAAGCAGAAGTTCAACAGCGGCAAGCTTGTCTATCCTCCTTATGGGAAAGCTGCGCACAAGATGGTTTACAAGCTGTTTATTCGCTGAGGATTCTTCGTTTTAACCGGGGCGATCCCAGGCCCCAGTGATCGGCACAAGCAGAACAAGAGCGAGCCAACTATGACAGACCACCTTATCCCACCCGAAGGGCTGGGCTCTGTATCCGTAAACCGGCGCAGCTTTCTGCGCACCGGGCTGGGTGGCGCCTTGTTTCTGGGCACCGTCAGTGTAACCGCCGGCCTTAGCGGGTGTGCAATAGCTCCGGCCGGCCGACTTGGCGCCGTAGAAACGCGGATGGACGCCCGCTATCAGTTCCAGTTTCTGACAACGGATGATATCGATCTGTTTGAAGGGCTGCTCCCGGCCATCCTAGGTTCCGCGCTAACGGAGCAACCCAACGCTAGGCGCATGGCTATTGCCGGTACGATCGAACGCATCGACGCCGGCATTCACAAATTTGGGCCAGCCAATCAAAAAGAGCTCAGGCAACTTTTTGATCTGCTTAACTTCGGCCTTACCCGGATCACTATCGCACGGGTCTGGTCATCTTGGCCCAGCGTCACCACAGAGCAAGCCAATGGGTTTCTGGAACGCTGGCGCTCAAGCGGTATCGGGCTTTTCAATAACGGCTACATGGCCCTCACTAAAATCAGCAACGTGGCGTTTTACGGCTACCAGGAGAACTGGCACCTTTCCGGTTATCCTGGCCCGCCGGAGTGGGCTGTCAAAGCCCTGCCACAATTCCGCAGCGCCTGATTTTCAGCCTACTGTTTTGTCCTAAATATGGAGCCACCAACCATGTCGTCCAAAGATCGTATAGCCCAAGGCCTGGAATCCGGGTGGAAAGTCACTGATGGCGCTACCCTTACCGAAAACCTTACGGTAGAAGCCGACGTCGTTATCGTCGGCACAGGTGCCGGCGGCGGCACAACAGCCGAAATTCTCGCCAAGAGCGGCCTCTCCGTTATCTTGGTAGAAGAAGGCCGTCTGTATTATCAAAAAGATTTTAAAATGGACGAGCTCACGTCCTACGCCAACCTCTATCAAGAGGGTATGAGCCGCGTCACCAAAGATGGTGCTATTTCGATCTTGCAGGGGCGCTGCGTAGGTGGCTCAACCACGGTTAACTGGACCAGCAGCTTCCGAACACCAGATGCAACCCTCAACTACTGGAGTAAGCGCTTTGGGCTCGAAGCTCTGACCCCAGAGGCCATGGCACCCTGGTTTAACGGCCGTGAAACCCGCCATTCCATGTCGCCGTGGGAGATGGATCCAAATCTCAATAACGATGTGTTGCGCCAGGGTTGCGAGAAGCTTGGCTTTAGCTGGCAGGTTATCCCCCGCAACGTAAAGGGCTGCTGGAACCTCGGATACTGTGGTGTGGGCTGCCCAACCAACGCCAAACAGGGCGCGCTAATGACCACCATTCCCGGCGCGCTGGATAATAACGCCCGGATGTTCCATGGCCTGCGCGCCGATCGGCTGGTTATGAACCAGGATCGAATTGAAACCCTGCAGGCGACCGCCATGGCCAGCGATGGTATTACACCCACCGGCATTACAGTAACGCTGAAAGCAAAGCACTTTGTGGTTGCTGCCAGTGCTATAGGTTCGCCCGGCTTATTGCTGCGCTCTAAATTGCCCGACCCTTACGAACGGGTAGGCAAGCGTTCGTTTATTCACCCGGTGAACGCCAGTGTTGCGCAAATGCCAAAGCGAGTGGATCCATTCTATGGCGCACCACAGTCCATATATTCCGACGAGTTCAACTTCCGCAACGGTGTAGATGGCGACGCGGGTTACAAGTTGGAAGTACCTCCGCTGCATCCGGCCATGGCGGCCGGTGTTGTTCCAGGACATGGCGACTCACAGGCGGAAAACTTGGCCGGCCTGCCCTGGATGCAATCTGTTATCGCCCTGTTGCGAGATGGCTTTCATGAGGACAGCCCCGGCGGCACCGTGTCACTTCGCGACGACGGCAGCCCAGTGCTTGATTACCCGATCACCGATTATCTTTGGAAAGGCCTGCGTCATGCTTTTTACACCATGGCTGAAATTCAGTTTGCGGCCGGCGCTGACCGAGTTCGCCTGATGCACCTAGACTCTGATTGGTATTCCAGCTGGGCCGAAGCCAAATCTGCAATTGATGGCTTCTCCATGGAACCCCACCGAGTTCGCCTGTTCACAGCACACCAAATGGGCGGCTGCGCCATGGGGAACAACCCGCAAGAATCGGTGGTCAACGGTTTTGGCGAGCATCATCACGTTAGTAATCTCAGCGTGCACGACGCTTCGGTTTTCCCGACCAGCATTGGCGCCAATCCACAGTTGTCCGTTTATGCCTTAGCTGCGCGAAACAGCACCCGGTTGGCACAGCGTCTACAGAAGTAGCTGAAATGCTGATATTCTTGGCCCCTGTTAAAAAAGGAGCTGTGCATGCCTAAAGTCATTTACCCGGGCACCTTTGACCCCATCACCAACGGCCATACGGATCTCATTGAGCGGGCCAGTCGGCTGTTTGATGAGGTTGTTGTTGCGGTCGCCTACAACTCAAAGAAGAAGCCATTGTTGAATCTGGAGGAGCGCTGCGAGCTGGTTCGACAGGCAACGACTCATATTCCCAACGTCAGCGTGACCGGTTTCAGCTATCTGCTCGCCGATTTTGTCCGTGACCAAGGCGCTACGGTGATTCTCCGTGGCCTGCGGGCAGTTTCCGATTTTGAGTATGAATTTCAGCTTGCAGACATGAACCGTCGCCTAGCGCCGGAACTGGAAAGCGTGTTTCTAACGCCTTCCAATCACCTTTCCTACATTTCCTCAAGCCTGATCCGAGAAATCGCCTCTCTGGGGGGAGACGTGTCAGAGTTCGTTGATCCAGTTGTAGAGGCCGCACTGAAAAATAAATTCAGCCAAGCCTGAACTTTTTGTGGACAATAAAAACGCCCCAGCTGGGGCGTTTTTATATCGCAACAGCTTTAGAACAAAGGCGGCAATGGAATTTCCTGACCGTTAACGTCAACCACCATATCGTTCAGTTTCGCTGCCAGCACTAGCCGGTCTCCCTCAGGCACCAGCAGCCCTTGCTTAACCAAAGGCGCCAACTGCATGCGCACAAGGGGATAGTCCTCCACCAGCACCATAGGCACACTCAAATTCATTTCGCCGGTTAACTGCTGCATAACCATCAGCATCTCCGCTTTCTTATCCTCCGTAAGTTCCGGATGAGCAATCACTGCGTTACCAGTCACCGCACCTTCAGGCGTATCCAGGGTCAACTCCGGAAACCCGATCGAAAAACCTGCCGCTGCAAGGTTACGCATAGCAGTATTAACTTGTTGCATAGCCGCCATCTGCTGCTCAAACGCCTCACGGCTGCCGGCATCCGGCGCCAGCTTCATGCCCTGGAGCTCGGCCATACTGGTTGTCAGCATGCTCCAGCTCGCAACATCCAGATCTTCCAAGGCAAACGCCAGTTTATGTGGGCCATAGGCCTGCTCTTCAAATCTGACTTGCCCCACCTCAATCGATAACCGTGAGTTCAGGCGCTGCCCGTCGTCATTTGCCTCGGTACTACTGCGCGCCAGCAGATCCTCTAGTGTTATCGGGGGCGACTCGGGGGACGTCAACGCAACAGACGCAACCGATGCCTCCATGGTTCCAGTCCAGACATCGCCGTTCAGGTGAGACATACTCTGCTCAACACGGAAATCATTGATGCGAATGTTCATATCCGGCCCCGAGAGACTCAACTGAGGCCAGACTAAAAGCGCTTCAACGTGGGAGCCCGCGTTACTGATTTCGAGTCGGGCAACACCGCCACTGGTTCTAAGAGACTCACCGCTTTTCGGGCTATTGATGGCCATGGCCGGAGCTTCCAGCTCAAGCGCAGCTGTGCCCCAAAGGCGCGTTTCCAGAGTCAGCCTTGGTCGCTCCTGAAACCAGTCAGCGCCTTCAGGTGCCCAACCTTCAACCGGCACAAATTCCATAAAGCTGCCGGCAACCCCATGAGTCACACTGCCGCGATACTTAATCCGGTGGGTTTCACCGTCTTCGGGATTTACCACCGTTACAGTGCCATCCAAATCCGCGCCAAAAAAGCCCCGGCGATAGTCTGCTGTTTGCATTTGCACAAACGGCTGCGAAAGATTCAGTTCACGGGTGACTTGTTGCCACTGTTGCTCTGTTACGTATCCCACTGCCCAAGGCATTGCGCCGGCAACAACCAATACACCGACGCCGGCAATTATCCACTTTTTATTCAAGAATTCTCTCCGTCTGAAAATGTCAGGATTTGCCAGTCAGGCGCTCTAGCAAAACCAGTTGCGATGCCACACGTTCTACGCCTTCTGCCGGCTGATTCTGAATATAACTGCCATCCGGCTGCAGCATCCAAGACTGGCAATTGTCCGCAAGGTAAGTATCCAGATCTTCGCGCACCCGCGCTATCAGCTCCGGATCTTCAATCGGAAACGCCGTCTCAATCCGGCTCAGCAGGTTACGCTCCATGCAGTCTGCGCTTGAACAGTAAACCTCGGGCTTGCCACCATTGCCGAAATAGTAAACCCGGGTATGCTCCAGGAAGCGCCCCACAATGGATCGCACCCGAATGTTATCCGAAAGCCCCGGCACCCCGGGCCTGATGCTGCATATGCCACGAACAATCAGTTCCACTTCTGCGCCCGCCTGGGAAGCCCGGTACAGAGCCTTTATGAGCTGATTTTCAGTCAGCGCATTGATCTTAATAATGATGTGACCTTTGTCACCCAGAGCAGCCTCACGTTCAATCAGGCTAAGCAATCTTTTGTGGAGCGTAAACGGCGCATGGAACAGTTTTTTGATCTTCAGGGCCTTGCCCATGCCGGTTAACTGCTGGAACAGCTTGTTAACATCGTCCCCAATGGACTCGTCACAGGTCATATAGCTGTAATCAGTATAAAGGCGCGCGTTGACCGCATGATAGTTGCCGGTTCCCAAGTGCACATAGCGGCGCAGTCGACCTTCCTCACGGCGCACAATCAAGATCATCTTGGCGTGGGTTTTGTACCCCACAACGCCGT
Source organism: Marinobacter sp. LV10R510-11A (assembly GCF_900215155.1). Classification (NCBI taxonomy): domain Bacteria; kingdom Pseudomonadati; phylum Pseudomonadota; class Gammaproteobacteria; order Pseudomonadales; family Marinobacteraceae; genus Marinobacter; species Marinobacter sp. LV10R510-11A. Next base: position 3,563,962 of record NZ_LT907980.1, on the reverse strand, counting down.
AAACCACGACTACACCGGCTTCTTGCAATCGGCTCGCCAGCTCCAGGTTCTCAGCTTCGCTGAATCGTGCCCTCAGCTCAACAACGGCGGTTACCTCTTTGCCACGCCGAGCCGCTTCTGCCAAGGCTTCAACAATTTCCGAATCGGCACCGGTACGATACAGGGTTTGTCGGATCGCCAGAACCTGCGGATCCTTCGCGGCTTGGCGCATCAAATCAACAACGGGGCTGAAGTTCTGGAAAGGATGGTGCAGCAGGATCGGTCGGTTGCGGATGGCGTCGAATATGGTTTCTCTACTGCGGATCTGCTTGGGTATGGTGGGCGAGAAGCCCGAATAAGTCAGATCAGAGCGATCCACAAGGCCGGTAACGGCCATTAACCGGGTGAGGTTCACTGGCCCGTTGACCTGATACAGATCTTTTCCCGCCAAGCCGAATTCCGTCAGCAAAAACTGTACAAGCTCCTGCGGGCAGTTGTCTGCCACTTCCAGCCGCACACCGTCGCCAAACCGGCGGCTGAGCAATTCACCACGCAGGGCGGATGCTAAATCTTCAAGGTCGTCTTCCAGCTCCAGATCGGCGTTGCGTGTGAGCCGGAACTGATAACAGCCCTTGACCTCCATGCCCGGAAACAGCTCATCCGTATGGGCGTGAATCATCGACGACAGGAAAACCAGATTCTCCCCGCCGTTGCAGATCTCATCCGGCAGGCGCACCAGTCTTGGCAGTGAGCGCGGAGCAGGCACTATGGCCATGCCGGTCTCACGACCAAAGGCATCCTTGCCGTCCAGTTCAACAATAAAGTTAAGGCTTTTGTTCACTAGGCGCGGAAACGGGTGTGACGGATCCAGCCCGATGGGGCTGACCACCGGCAGAATTTCATCCTGAAAATAATTACGCACCCACTCCGCTTGCTCCGGTGTCCACTCCCTGCGTCGTACGAAGTGAATATTCTCTTGTTCCATCTCCGGGATCAGGACATGGTTCAGGATGTCGTATTGCTCATCAATATACTCATGGGCAACACGGCTGATTTCACTCAGCGCCTGTTCGGGCATGATGCCGTCAGCACCCACAGTCTCTCGGCCGTACTTTATCTGCTGGCGCAGGCCAGCCACCCGTATTTCAAAGAATTCATCCATGTTACTGCTGAAAATACAGCAGAAAATCAGCCGGTTAATCAACGGATGGGTGGTATCGAGCGCTTGCTTCAGTACCCGGTAATTGAACTGAAGCTGGCTCAGTTCACGGTTGAAGTAGTTTTCACTAGCGTCCAGATTAGCCACTTCACCCACCGGCGGAATATCCATTGGTGCAGGTATGCTCTGCTCCCCGTCCGCTGTCAGATTCCTGGCGATTTCCGTTGTCATAGCCTTTCAGTTCCTGTCTGGTTTACCGCCGGCCACTTCCTGGCGGCGGATAGTCCGCCAACGGCTTCAGCGCCGCTGGTCCCGCATCAGGCGTGCTGCGCGCACGGCGAAGTAGGTCAGAATTCCGTCCGCACCGGCACGGCGCATGGACATTAGGCTTTCCATCATTACCGTATCACCATCAAGCCAGCCATTTTGCTCCGCAGCCATGTGCATGGCGTACTCTCCACTGACTTGGTACACAAATGTTGGCACCTGCAACTCGGTTTTCACTCTGTGCACGATATCCAGATACGGCATGCCGGGCTTGATCATCACCATATCGGCGCCCTCGGCCAGATCCATCATCACTTCTTGGATTGCCTCGTTGCTGTTGGCCGGATCCATCTGATAGGTCTCTTTGCTACCCTTGCCTAAATTTCCGGCAGAGCCGACGGCGTCTCTGAAAGGCCCATAGTAACCAGATGCATACTTCGCAGAATAGGCCAGTATGCGGGTATTTACATGCCCTGCAGACTCCAGCGCTTCACGCAAGGCGGCAACACGACCGTCCATCATGTCTGAGGGTGCAACGATATCGGCCCCTGCGTCTGCGTGGGATAGCGCCTGATTCACCAACGCTTCTACGGTGACATCGTTCAGAACATAGCCATCGTTATCAATGATGCCATCTTGGCCATGGGTGGTGAACGGATCCAGTGCCACATCGGTGATTACTCCGAGCTCAGGGTAAGCTTGTTTGAGTGCCCGGACGGCACGTTGCGCCAGCCCATCAGCATCCCAAGCACCGGAGCCAGACACGTTCTTTTTCTCCGCCGAAACCACGGGGAACAGTGCTATTGCGGGAATGCCCAGCTCCACCAACTCAGCCGCCTGCTCAACCAACAAATCAATACTCAGACGATCCACGCCCAGCATGGATGGCACCGGCTCACGCTGCCCTTCCCCTTCAAGGATAAAAACCGGGTAGATCAGGTTATCCGGCGTCAGCTGGTTTTCTTTCACCAGCCGGCGGGAAAAATCGCTGGCCCGATTGCGTCTTAGGCGAGTAGTGGGGAAAACACGGGGTGTCGATAGCGGCACAGAAAACCTCCTGAATGACACGGCAAAGAGTTGGATCAGAAATCCCGGCGCCTTGGCGGCACCGTTTGCACCATCATACACCCCCCGGGCCGCCAGTTGCAGACCGCGGCTGGGCTTTTCCCGAGGCTAGGCTACTGGCTACTGGCTACTGGCTACTGGCTACTGGCTACTGGCTACTGAATCGAATCTAGCGCTTGGGCCCGGATACGTTCAGATTCACTAAAATACTTCTCACGCAGCCGGCTCAAGCTCTCATCGCGCTCAGGCTCTGCCAGCCCCGATGCACTCAGAGCATCACGCTCATTTGCATAAGACTGCCAGCGCCGGCTCCAGTCCTTTTGTTCTGTATCCAAGCTCTCCAACCTTTCGGCGGCCTCTACGCCAAACTCTTTCTGGCGCCAAGCGCGCAAAGCCTCAGGATCATTGTCCAACGTCTCACGAGCCTGCTCATACCGGGAAAATTTGCGAGTTTCCTGCCTCGCCTGTCGCACGGGCTCAGGCAAAGCCATTTCGGCCTCAGCAAGGGCTTCTTCGCGCTGTTGTTCAGTGAGGCTCTTGTCCCTGTCAATGCTCAGCTTTTTAAGTTGATGACGATCTATCGCTTCGTCGTCGGCAAAAAAGGCCTCGGCTGTGTCCGCGTCCATCCATGTTCTACGCAGCGCGTGAACTTCTGCCATTCGGCGCTCTATCTCACTCGGCCCTGATGCGCCTACATCGCCATAAGCTGCCTCCAAATCCGACAACGCAAGCTTGTAATCCAAGTATCGACCAAGGGTATCAAGCGCCTGCTCTCTTGCAGGTTCTTCCAGTGCGGAGAGTGCACGACGAATTCTGGCCACCAGTTGCGGCAGTGTTTCCTCACCCAGAGCAGACAGATAGTACTCAAACAACTGCCGTAACTCGTCGGTAGGGATCAAGTTGCCCAAACGATCCGTTTTTGCCCATCCACTCGGTTCGGAAGTACCCACCAAAGATGAGGGGTGCCCCTGCGGTATATTGCGACCAGAAGAACCATCAACCAGTTTTGAAGGCGTTTGCTGGCGCGCTTCTGCCAAGTTGGTGTCATCCGGGGTTGCATCTGCAGCGCGCTCAGGCGCACGGGTAGAAGCGGGTTGATCCTGAGAACTATCGGCAAGCAGCCAGAGTGCAATCACAACGGCTATGATCACAGGTACAGCAAAGTAGAGTCTGGAGACAGATTTCATAATAACGGGCAGATCCGGCGTATCGGTGGCTTGACCGCAGTCTCGAAAACAGAGAGTGAGACGCGCTGCATGGACAATAATAGACAGAACCTGAGCGCTTTACCGAGACGAACCGCAAAAACAGGCCGGGGATTGCAACCCCGGCCTGTAAAGACAATGTTCAGTGTGCGCGGTTGTTAAAATCTGCTTCCACCTTGCGCGGCGAATCAGCACGGAAAGATGTCTCAACTTCCTGGATTCTGCCACCTTGGCTCAGGAACGCCTCAATATCTTGCTGTAGCTGCGCGCGCACCCGGGCCCGGCCTGCGATTGAATGGGCATCGTCGCTTTCGTTGCCCCAGCTCCCGGATTGTTTCAGGTTGCTCTCGTCGAGTTCACTCATGATTTTCTCGTTCAACGAAAACAGCGTTACAAGTGCCGTACCACCCTACTGGGCGCCGCACTCCGCCTCGACCAGCCGCTACTACTGCAGCAGTCTTGGCGTCTTTATAATCTGCTTTTCACTGCAGCGCTATTTACAACCGATGTATTTTTTGTAACATTTTGTAACTGTTTATAACTTTCTGAATTTAAATGGCAAAATACAAATACTAAAGAAGTGTTTGTGTTGACGCAAAGAATGAATAATGATTCAATAATTGTGAGGGCCGGGATGGCTTATCGTGAAACAGAGAAAATGCGCCTGCGCAAAGCGGCGGCGCGCCAGCGAATCGCGGAATGCGCTTATCAATGCGTTGCCGAAGGTGGATTTCGCAATGCAAAAATTACTCGCATTGCACAACTTGCGGGCGTAGCCACGGGAACGATCTATCGCCATTACGAGTCAAAAGAGGACTTGTTTGCCGAAATATTTCGCCTGGCCACACAGCGCGAAGTGGACAAGGTGGCAGAAGCTCTGGCAGTACCGGGAAACGCGACGGTGCGACTGGAAAAAGCATTACGGCAGTTTGCCAAGCGAGCATTGAGCGGCTCTGTAATGGCTTGGTCGCTCATTGCTGAGCCGGTAGACCCAAAAGTGGAAGTGGAACGGCTGGCATACAGAAAAGCCTATGCCAACTTGTTTGAACAAGCGATTTTGGAGGGCATCGAAGAAGGGTGCATTCCGGATCACAACGCACGCCAGAGCAGCACCTGCCTGGTCGGCGCTATCGCGGAAAGCCTGGTCGGCCCGTTGTCACCGACCCAGTCCGAACAGGCAACCGCAACTGAAACTGATAACAACGACCCGCTGGTCGACACCATCATCCGCTTTTGCATACAGGGGTTGACCGGCACGAGGAGGTAGCAATGAACGCACCGCAGCCCCAACCCGGAATGTCCACAGAGAAACTTGGTGATCGTTACTTAGCGGTCACCCACGAAGTCGTCAACCAGCCGCCTACGCTGGAAAACTACAACCTGTATGAACAGGATATTGCGCTGCAGGAAGCCGTAAAGCGCGAAGGCGCCGGCAAAGCAGAAAGCGACCTGAAAGCCTTCGGTGCCTTTGCCGGCGCCGCAGCAACCATCGATCTGGGCTTTCGCGCCAATAACAACAAACCCGCTTTTAATAGCCACGATCGCTACGGCCATCGCATCGACGAAGTGGACTTTCATCCCTCGTACCACGAACTGATGCGCATCGCCTTTGAAAACGGCCTGCACAGCAGCCCCTGGACGAACCCAGGCAAAGGCGCACACGTAACCCGCGCGGCTAAATACTACATGCACTCCCAAGTGGAAGCTGCACACTGCTGCCCTGTCACCATGACCTTTGCTGCCATTCCAACCATTCGCAAACAACCGGAACTGGCAGCGCTCTGGGAATCCCGGGTACTGGCCAACAGCTACGACTCCCGCAACGTCCCCGATAGCCAAAAGAGCTCAGTCACCATCGGTATGGCGATGACTGAAAAACAGGGTGGCAGCGATGTACGCGCCAACAGCACCCTGGCTTATCCCGTGGGAAGCAATGGCCCCGGCCAAGCTTATGAACTGGTCGGCCACAAATGGTTTGTCTCCGCCCCCATGTGCGACGCCTTTCTGGTACTGGCCCAAGCACCCGGCGGGCTGTCTTGCTTCCTGATGCCACGCTGGCGCCCAGACGGCACCAAAAACCCATGGCAGGTACAGCGCCTGAAAAACAAAATGGGCAACGTAGCCAACGCCTCCAGCGAAGTAGAGCTGCGCGGCGCACTGGCTTGGATGATCGGTGAAGAAGGCCGTGGCGTACCCACCATCATAGAAATGGTCGCCATGACCCGCTTCGACTGCATGATCGGCAGCTCCGCCGGCATGCGTCAGGCTGTAGCTCAGGCCACACACCACTGCCGCCACCGCAGCGCCTTCGGCAACCGGCTCAGCGACCAGCCCCTTATGCAGAACGTACTGGCCGACCTGGTTCTGGAAAACGAAGCCGCCCTCGCCTACACCATGCGAATCGCCCGCGCTTTGGACAATCAAGACCAAGAGCACGAACGCCTGCTGGCCCGCCTGGCCACACCCGTAGGCAAATACTGGATCTGCAAACGCGCACCCAATCACGCTTACGAATCTATGGAATGCATCGGCGGCAGCGGCGTAATGGAAGACTGCATCATGCCCCGCCTGTTCCGGGAATCTCCCGTGAACGCCATCTGGGAAGGCAGCGGCAACGTCCAATGCCTAGACACCCTGCGCGCCATCCACAAAGAGCCTGAAACTCTAGACGCCTTCTTCCGTGAAGCCGCCAAAGCAAAAGGCGCCGACCGCCGTTTTGATCAGTTCCTCGCGCAACTGCAAAACGACTTTGCCGACATCAGCGATTTGCAATACCGAGCGCGAAACCTGGTCGACAGAATGGCCTTGGTCATGCAGGCATCCCTGCTGCTACGCAACGCCGACAAAGCCGTGGCAGACGCCTTCTGCGCCTCCCGACTACAATCTAATGGCGGCATGAACTATGGCAACTTGCCCTCCGGCATCGACGCCGCAGCCATTATCAAGCGCGCAACGCCTATAGTAGGCTAAGTAGAACCTTAATCTATCACTAGAGTTGGGGAGCATGTGGGGCGCAGCCCCATATGCTCCTGCACGGAGTCATATGTCTGAAGCCCTCAGAAAACTGCTCAAAGAAGGCAATGTGCCCCAACACACCGCGATTACACCGCACGTAGGCGTATTGACCCTGCACTTCCAGCTTTACGGCTGCGAAGACCTCAAAGCCAAGCGCAAAGTCTTCACAACCCTGCGCTCCGTATGGGGCAAAGAACCCGACCTGGCCATCGCAGAAACCGCCGATCTGGAAGCCCTAGACTGCGCCACTTGGACAGTCGCCGCCCTAGGCACCTCCTCGCAGCAAATCACCCAACGCCTCGACCAAGTAGAGAAAGCCATTCAAGAACGGGTCGATGCCGCTATACTCGATATTCATCGAGAAATTCTCTAACAACGCCCTGTGGCACTACACTACATCAGCCCGTATACTACGCGACCTCAGGGATGCCAGTGTGCCTGTAAGCGACAGGTTTCAAGTAACCAATGCCGGAATCAGATCCCGGCTGTATCCGTCGGGCATCCGGAACCGGCCCTGCGGATGACCACTGATAGTGTGTGGTATCTATGACCGGAAAGAAAAAATCCGCCCAAGCTTCCATCGAAGCCATGTACCGCGTGTTCACCGTGCCCGAGGCACCGGAATCTACGCTCAGTCGGATTGACCAAAACATTTCCCGCAATCTTGCAGGCTTCCTGCAGGATCATATCGTTGCGGTTGAACGGGATCTTGCAGACGTCGAGAAAAACTTCTCCGACTACGCCATCCCAGAAAAACCCGTGTTTGTTTCCGAGCAAGCTCAATTTCTGCTCGACAAACTGGTGGCCAACTCCGTTCACACTGCCTCACCAGCCTTTATCGGCCACATGACCTCAGCGCTGCCCTATTTTATGCTGCCGCTGTCCAAAATCATGATCGCCCTGAACCAAAACCTGGTGAAAACCGAAACCTCCAAAGCCTTCACACCCATGGAGCGACAGGTTTTGGGCATGATTCACCGATTGGTGTACGAAGAAGACGGCGCTTTTTACCGAAAGTGGATGCACGACCCCCGCCACGCCCTTGGGGCCATGTGTTCCGGCGGCACAGTCGCCAACCTGACCGCACTCTGGGTTGCCCGTAACCGTGCATTCCCGGCGGAAGGTAGCTTCCGCGGCCTACATCAAGAAGGCCTGTTCCGTGCCCTTAAATACTACGGCTACGAAGGTGCAGCTATCGTGGTATCACGCCGAGGACACTATTCCCTTAGCAAGGCAGCCGATGTACTAGGTTTAGGCCGCGACGCGCTTGTGGCAGTAGATACCGAGGACGACAATAAAATTAATACCGACGCCCTGCGCGATAAATGCCTGGAACTGCAGAAACAAAAAATCAAGATTATGGCAATCTGCGGCGTGGCGGGCACTACGGAGACCGGCAACGTAGACCCGTTAGACGCCATGGCAGATATCGCCCGTGAATTCGGCGCCCACTTCCACGTAGACGCCGCGTGGGGCGGGCCTACACTGTTTTCCAGAACCTACCGCCACCTATTGCGCGGCATAGAGAAGGCAGACTCAGTCACCTTCGATGCCCACAAACAGCTGTACGTGCCCATGGGCGTTGGATTGGTTGTGTTCAAAGATCCAAGCTTGGCCAATGCCGTTGAGCACCACGCCCAATACATTATCCGAAAAGGCTCCCGCGACCTGGGCACCACTACGCTGGAAGGCTCACGCCCCGGCATGTCCATGCTGATTCATTCAGGCCTGAAAATACTGGCCCGAGAAGGCTACGAAATACTGATTGATCAGGGCATCGAAAAAGCGGCAACCTTCGCCGAGATGATAGAAGCGAAGCCTGATTTTGAGCTAATAACCCGGCCCGAGCTAAACATTCTCACCTATCGTTACTGCCCGAAGAATGTGCAGCAGGCTCTGGCTTTCGCCGACCCGCTGCAGGCGGAAAAACTCAACGCCTGCTTAAACACGATCACCAAGTTCATCCAGAAAACCCAGCGGGAACGCGGCAAGGCGTTTGTCTCAAGAACCCGGCTGGAACCCGCCCGCTACTACAATTTCCCGTGCATTGTCTTCCGGGTTGTTCTCGCGAACCCGCTGACTACGCCAAAAATCCTAGCGGACATTCTAGAAGAGCAAGGTGAGCTTGCTACGGAAGAAGATATTCAGGACGAAATCAGAATACTGCATGAAATGACAGATGCCGTGTTAAAGCAGCATCAGCAGGGGCAAATACAAGCTTAGGGTAGACAGCTCACAAAATTCCGGTGAGCGGGACGGGGCCGGTTTCAGAAACCGTGCGGAGCCATGGATGGCGGAGCCGAGCGTACAGGGAGGTATTCACAGCGTGTTTCTGAAACCGGCCCCGTCCCGCTCGCTCCACTGAACACCAAACTCAGTAAAGCGCCTCTTCGTCATCCAGCACTTCGTGGATGATATCTAAGAACATGCGATCCGCTTCGCTCCACTTTTCCGGAATACGAATGGTGGTGTTAGAGCTGATCTCCCGGGCAATCAGTTCGTCAGAATCGGCCTCTGAACGAAACTTGCGGGCGATGTCTACAGACTTAACCGCAATCGTTGGGTCGCTTAGCACCTTCTTAATGAACACTCGCAGTTCATTAATCACCCTAGCCTGACGGCTTTCATTCGGTGTACCCATACCTCACCCTCCGGACAAATGAATTCTCTGGGAGCAGTGCACTCCCTCGGCAGACGCACAGTATGACCAAACCCGCGCGTTACAACCAGCCAACGCGTTAGACGAAGAGCCCGCGCAGGGTGAAAAACAGAACCGCCGCCATGCACGCCGAAGCCGGCACTGTAATAATCCAGGCTGCCCCTATACGCACCAGGTGCGATCGCTTAACCATTTCTTCTTTGTAGATTTTCTTAAGCCGCTTACGGTCTGATTTGGTCAGAGGCACGTGCTTCTTCTTTTTAGCTCGCTTCAAGAGCTTTTCCATTTCCTCAACCGACGCATTGCGGAAATCATCCAAGAAAGGCTTAAGGAGCTCCTGATCGTCCGCGTCACGCTCCTCCATAATCTTGTGCAACTGGGTCGCGTAATTAGACTTCAGGTATTCACGCAGGAAGCCAACGCCGAACACACCGCCAATGGCTATGTGTGTGGAGCTCACAGGCAAACCCAACTGCGACGCAAGAATAACCGTTAGGGCCGCCGAGAGAGCGATACAGAACGCTCGGGTTTTATCCAGCTCGGTAATCTCACTACCCACAGTTTTGATCAGACGCGGGCCAAACAGCATAAGGCCGACGGTCAGGCCCAAGGCGCCGATCATCATGACCCACAAAGGGATACTGGAAGAAGTGACTACTTCACCGCTAGTTAGGGCATCGTTAATAGCTGCAAGCGGGCCGATGGCATTGGCTACGTCGTTAGCACCATGGGCAAAACTCAGCAGTGCGGCAGCGAATATCAGGGGCCAAGCAAACAGGGCATTCACTCCACCGACGCTATTCTCCATAGTGGCTGCCCGGCGCGCGACCAGGGTACGCACTATAAAAAATGCAATCACGGCTGCAACTAGCCCAACGAGGGAGGCTTCTAGAAAGTCTACCTGAACAATCTTTTTGACGCCTTTGATCATCAGGTAAGTGCCGAACGCCCAAGCCATAATGGCCACAAGCCATGGCACGAAAGTGCGGGCCGCAGGTATCACGTCTTTCCTATACAACACGGTCTTGTTAACGATGAATAGCAGTAGAGCCGCCAAGGCTCCACCAAGCACCGGAGAGATAACCCAGCTTGCGGCAATCTTGCCCATAACCGCCCAGTCTGCGATACCCCAGCCACCAGCCGCGATGCCAGCCCCAAGTACGCCACCCACAATGGAATGCGTGGTGGATACCGGCGCGCCCATCCAAGTCGCCAGGTTAAGCCAGAGTGCGCCCGCAAGCAGTGCCGCAGTCATCAGCCAAACAAAGGCTCGGCCATCTTCCAGGCTTGTGGGGTCAATAATGCCCCCTTTGATGGTGGAGACCACATCACCACCGGCAATCAGTGCACCGGCAGACTCAAAGACACCGGCGAGAATAACAGCGGCCCCCAGAGTCAAGGCTCCGGAGCCAACAGCAGGGCCGACGTTGTTCGCAACGTCATTAGCGCCTATATTGATGGCCATATAGCCGCCGATGACTGCAGCAGCCATTAGCAGCGTACTGTTAGGCATGCCCTCAGTGAAGGCGCCTACAACCAACCAAACTCCCAGCAAAAACAACAGGCTGAACCCGATTCGGTATCGTTCTGTAGAGTTGCTGGTAAGAAGGGTGTCTAGGAATCCGCTTGAACGGGCCATAACAGAATAGGTCTCATTTGGTCTGAGTGGAGAACGAACCGCTGTATTGCGCGCAACTATAAATTTTTTGCCCTTGAATTGAAACAAATGTGCGTTCGCGCGATGCGGTCACACAATACACTTGCAATGGATGCATACCTACCATTATCTGATTCACAATAAGCAAAAGTGCCAAACAATAGCGCCGCGTATTCAGACAGGGCCACTATGACCAGAGATTCAACCTCAGGCTACCAAGCTACACGCGAACGTGAAGATGTCCAAGTTTCACGCATACTGACATGGTTGTCCCTGGCTGCGATTCTGTTTCTTATAGGCATTGCCTCCAAAGCTTGGTATTCCGGCCATACGCATCATGCCTTGGCTCTCTCAGCATTTATCGTTCCATTGCTGGCAAGCATGGCCTGGTTTGCAGCAACCGGTAATCGTAATACGCAAAAAGTGGGGCTGCTGCTTATTGCCAGCGTGCTTTTGACCTACCTGATTGCCTCCGGCGGTGAAAGTAATACCGGCCCTCTCTGGTTTTATATATTCCCGCCCCTGCTGTTTTTTCTGACCAACCTGAAAACCGGCACTATGCTGCTGCTGCTGGTTTTTCTGGTGGCTGTTATTGTATTCCAGTTCCCCAATCTGCCCTTCGTGATCGCAGAATACGACCTTGACTTCAAAATCCGTTTTTTTGCCACCCTGACTTTTGAATCAATTTTCTGCTTTATCCTGGAAGCAAGCAGGCTGAAAGCTCGTAACGAGCTACTGGATCTGGCCCTAACCCATGAGCACGCTGCCAAAACCGATGAGCTCACCAGCCTTTCCAATCGGCGGGACATCCTCAATCGGTTGTCGGAAGAGTTTTCACGATACCAGCGCTCTGGGCACCACTTTTCCATTGTCCTGATCGATCTGGATCTGTTCAAAAACATTAACGATCAATACGGCCACAACGCAGGCGATGAGGCCCTGAAGCAGTTCGCCAATCTAGTACAATCCGTCATCCGCCAACCTGATGTGGCCGCACGCTGGGGTGGCGAGGAGTTTTTGTTGCTGTTACCAGACACCTCATTGATTCCAGCCCTGACGCTGGCCGAGCGTTTGCGCCGTGAAGTGGCGCAAAATAGCTTCAGTTTTCACGGGCAGAGTTTGCCTATAACAATGAGTGCGGGCGTCTGCTCCATTGCTCAGGCCGACTCCATCGACAATCTGCTCAAGCAAGCAGACGTGCAGCTTTACAGAGCAAAAGAGGCCGGCCGTAACCGGATTGCGCCCCGAGTACGCAGCCAAAAGCCAGATATTCAAAGCGAGCCAACCGCTTGAGACCGCCTACTCTGGCCGTTATCATCCCACGCTACGAAAAACTCGGTTATTCGCTTTTGCAGCTTGGATTCATAGAATAAGTGCAGCACTTTGGATGAACAGGTAGAGGTAGGAGGGCCGTTGCCGGTACCCTCATTCGCTTTACCTACCAAAGTGAAGAGAATCATGGGATACCGACAACTGACCCAGGCACAACGATACCAGATTTCGGCCTTCTTGAGAGTAGGCTGGAGCCAGCGGAAAATAGCCCGGGAGATCAACTGCCACAGCTCGACCATCAGTCGGGAGCTACGTCGTAATCGAAGCCTGACTGAATACGAGCCGATGGAAGCCAGTCGTTTGTCCATACATCGGCGCAAAGGAGCTCGCAAATCTCATAAACGAGCGCCCTCATTGATAGATTGGGTGGCCAAGCAGATTCAGAGTGAATGGAGTCCTGATCAGATAGCCGGTTTTATGAGGCGAGTTGGCAGTATCCAAGTCAGCCATCAGTGGATTTACAATCTGATTTACCGGGACAAAATAGCAGGTGGCGACCTCTGGAGGTATTGTCGCTTGCCTTACCAGAGACGTTATCAGCGCCATCTTGCCAAGCGAGCCGGGTTAGGCAAGATCCCGAATCGCGTAGGCATTGAGTGCCGCCCTAAAGCCGTCGATGATCGCCTGCATATAGGCCACTGGGAAGGAGATACAATCCTTCACGGGCATAAGAATTCAGGCGCGGTCACTCTGGTTGAAAGACGGTCCGGCTACCTGCTCGCAGGCTGTGTGCCGAAGCTGAAAGCCCACTTAGTTACAGATGTCATCATCCGTGAGTTAAGGCCGATCAGAGGGGCCGTACAGACGATGACACTGGACAACGGTTCTGAATTTTCGGACCACCAAACATTTAGCAAAGCGTTGTCGCTGACGTCGTATTTCTGTGACCCTTACCGGTCCAGTCAGCGTGGCTCCAACGAGAATACGAATGGCCTATTGAGGCAATACTTTCCGAAAGGCACTGACTTCGCCAAGGTGTCCAGAAAGGCAACCAGGCAAGCGGTGAACAGACTGAATAACCGACCACGAAAACGGCTGGGTTATCGCACACCGGCAGAAGTTTTCTGGGGCGAATACTCAGGAGGCTTGGATACGAGCGGTGCTGCACTTATTACTTGAATCCAGGAGTAAACAGGTAACTTCATGACTCACATTCGAATTCTGGTAGGCAGCGTATACGGTGGCGCGCTTATGACCGCCAAAGCTATCAAGCAGGCGCTGGATACGGAAGGCTACTCAGTATCCGTTCTGGAGAACCCGGTGCTTGACGATATTACGTCCGACGCGGCGCCATTGCTGGTCTGCACATCAACAACTGGCCAAGGGGAGGTTCCCTCCAACCTGCTGCCTTTTTATATCGCTTTGCGCGAGCAGCTACCACAGCAAGCGGGCCGGCCTTTTGGCGTTATTGTTCTAGGGGACAGTTCCTACGGAGATACTTTTTGCGGTGCCGGCGAGCTTATGGAAGAAGCGCTTCATGAAACCTCCGCCCGTAAAGTTGGGAAAACCTTGCGCATTGATGCGCTGGAAACCCTGGAGCCTGAAAATGAAGCTTTGCCTTGGGCGCGGGAATGGATAACTGCGGCATTGACCTGAGTGCAGCTTGAGTCGTAATTAACTACGCACCATACTGCGTCAGACAATAATGATTATAAGCGGGGAATCGTGACAAGGCTCCAATGGTCTCGCGTTCTAACAGTGCTGATATTGCTTCTGCCCTTGGCGTTTACCTGTCAGGGTGCTGAGTCGTTGCGCTTTCCTAGTGTCGAGTTCTTACGCCTGGCGCCTGGCACTCAGCTCTCTCTGAACGAAGCTTCAAACTCCGGTGACTGGCAGCCTCTGGAGAACAGCAGCCCGAACTTTGGCTACACCCAGGATACTGTCTGGTTCCGTTTCGACGCTCCCGCCAACAGCAAGATTGACATGCTTGAAGTTGCCTACGCCCACCTGGATCACATCGCGTTTTATCTTACTGAAAACGGGGAGGTTACCGAGACAATCACGACCGGGGATCGCTACCCGTTTGCCCAACGCCCGATTCTTAACCGCCATTTTCTGTTCCCGTTCAGCGCGAACGCCAGAGCTGACCGGCAGATTCTTCTGGAAATTCACACCCAAGGCACCTTGCAGGTGCCTATGGCGCTTTGGAACACTCAGACATTTTTTGAGCACGCATCCGTCGAAGAACAACTTCATGCCATCTATTACGGCATTTTAATCAGCGTTATCTTTTTTAATCTGTGTGTTTTTATCGCTCTCCGCGAGCAGGTCTATCTCCTATACGTACTCTCGACGCTGGGTTACCTTTTATTGGTTGGCAATCTGAACGGCACTGCATTTCAGCTGATCTGGCCAGGAAGTCCTGAGTTGCATAGCTGGGCGGCACGGCTCACCGTGCCTTTCGCCGTTATGTTTACCCTACTGTTCTCGCGCTCCTTTCTCAGGCTCAAACAAACCGAGCCGGCCCTCAACCGTATAGTACTTGGCTTCGCGGCCATGAACGCGGCCATGATAGTAATCATCGGCTTCCTCGACTACAGCAGCGCCATCCGGCTAGCGGTCGCTCTCGCCATTCCGAGCACCTTGTTGCTTACTCTGATCGGCCCGCTGCAGTGGGCACGAGGCAACCCCCAGGCTGGGTACTACACCTTGGCATGGGGTGCGTTATCCCTTGGCAGCGCCATTACCGCAGCCAACAAGTACGGATTACTGCCAAACAATTTCATAACCACCTACGGCATGGAGATCGGGTCTTCGTTTGAGGCGATCTTACTTACCCTGGCTCTGGCGGCGAGGCTATATCAGGAGCGTCAAGACAAGGTGGAGGCCCGTGAGGCGGAGCTAGCAGCCATGGCTGCCAGGCGCTCAGCCGAACTCAAGTTGATTGAGAATTCTCTGCATAACCCGCTTACGGGGCTGCCCAACCGCACCAACTTTGAAATGCACGTGAACGACCTGATTCGCCATGCACCGCATACTGGAGCTGACCTCAAAGAACCTGAACGCCGCCATTCGCGAGCTTCCAGGCATCCTTTCTCAGGGGCAACATAATGGATGCAACTTCTTCGTAGCCTCTCTCGACCCAGAGACCTTTGCCTGCGTGGTGGATGCAAGCATTTCAGAAAACGCACCTAGGTCTGCGATACGTGCCCTGGAAGCTATCCGCAGCCCAGTTGATTATCTTGGCATGCAAATCCCGCTAAACGCCCAGCTTGGCGTTGCCGTCTCACCGATTCATGGCACAGATGCCATCTCACTGATCCGCAGAGCCTCTATAGCAGAAAGCTCGGACCGAGCCCATGAGCGCGGAATTGCTTACTACAAGCCATCTAGGGACTCATACAGCGCTGGCAAACTTACGATGGTTTCAGAGCTGCAGCAGGCACTTGCAAATGACGAGTTAGCGCTCTACTTGCAGCCAAAACTGGATTTAAGAACGGGGCGAATTACTGGTTTAGAGGCTCTCATTCGATGGCCAGGCAGAGAGCAGCCCGTTCAAGCAGATGAAATTATCATGCTCGCTGAGCAAACAGGACTAATCAAACCACTGACCCGCTGGGTGCTGGAGCAATCTCTGCAACTCCGCAACCGTCTTCTCGAGAACGGCCATCACCTTGATCTCTCAGTGAATATCTCGCCCAACAACCTCAGAGAGCCGGATTTCCCGCTTTTCGTTAAACGGCTGATGAGTGCTCACCCTCGGCATGAAGGCGCTATCATCTTTGAAGTGACCGAAACGTCGATGATGCAGGACCCAGTCAATGCTCTGAAAACGCTTAACTCACTGGCAAACGCGGGCATTCCGGTGTCTATTGACGATTTCGGGTCGGGTTACTCGTCGCTTTCCTATATCAAGCAGCTGCCCGCCAGCGAAATCAAAATCGACCGTTCGCTTATCACGGACCTAGCCACCGAAGAGGAAGACCGAGTTATTGTGCAGACCACCATAGATATGTGTCACAGCCTCGGCTACCAGGTTGTCGCCGAGGGGGTGGAAGACGAGGCTACTGCGAACCTACTCAAAGGGATGGGGTGCGATATGATTCAGGGCTACCTGCTGAGCCGGCCTCTGCCGCTTGAACACATGCTTAGCTGGCTCGCCGAGAGGCGAGAAATTGCCACCCCCCAGCACGCACCCGGGTAATTCGTATCAGCGCTGACGAATCAACGCCTCCTGGGTTGTAGAAGCTACAAGAACCCCACTCTGAGTAAAAAAGTTACCGCGGTTAAAGCCGCGGCCAGAGGAAGCACTTGGGCTGTCTTTGTCGTAAAGCAGCCAGTCCTCCATGCGGAAATTCCGATGGAACCAAATCGCATGATCCAGGCTTGCGATCTGCAGATCCTTATTCATAAAAGTTACACCGTGGGGTTTAAGAGATGTCCCCAAAAACGAGAAGTCTGATGCGTAGGTAAGCAAGCAGCGGTGTAGAACCGGGTCATCAGGCAGCGGGCCCAAAGCACGAATCCAGCTCTGCTTGTGTGGTGGGCGCTTTTCCGGCTGAAACGGGTTTACTGGATTCACCGGGCGGATCTCGATAGGCCGGTCGCGAGTCATGATTTCCCGTAAATGCTCTGGCGCCTGGGATGCCATCATCTTGCCCCACTCCTGCTCAGAGCGCAGGGTTTCAGGGCTTGGTGCATCGGGCATCTCAGCCTGATGCTCGAAACCCTCCTCAGCGGCATGAAACGACATAGAGCCGGTCAGAATTTCCTTACCATCTTGGCGAGCAATAACCCGCCGAACCGCAAAGCTGCGCCCATCACGCACCCGCTGAACCTCGTAATCGATAGGCATATGCTTGTTGCCCGGGCGCAGAAAATAGGCATGCATAGAGTGGCAGAGGCGGCCTTCAACGGTGTGGCTGGCAGCCATCAGCGCCTGCCCAAGGACCTGTCCTCCAAATACGTGGGGAAACCCGAGATCCTGACTGTCGCCCCGATAGTGATCCTCGCCAGCGGGAGTCAAATACAGCAGTTCCACCAATTTTTTTGTAATCTCAAGCATGCCTGCTCCTGTTGATTCGTTAGCTCGCGAAGTAGTTTCTACCTCAAGCGGGGAGTTTTCGCAACGAAATGTGCCTTTAGGAGGCAGGGTATTCAAGAGTGAATAGGCGGTACGACTTTGGACAGTGCCTGCTTTTCTATTGCAAACCGGCCGGTAACCGCAAAACCCAACACATCGCCATCCGCGTTTTTGAACAGGGTTTTTACATGGGAGCCATCCTGCTCAGTTTCCCAGCTCCCCTGAGCATCGGGTGGAGGCGGACAAACAGCAGCCGGGCAGCAGGGTGTTTTAATCATCACTGGCATAGTGCCGTAGCTCACTTCTGTGCGCTCACCCGTAAGGGTTTTCGCCAGAGCACGAGAGCAGGCCATCAAAGGCAAAACATAAAGCAGTACATGGCCATCCACCTCGGCACAATCACCTAGCGCATAGACATCCTGCGCCGATGTTTCGAGTGCCCGGTTGACCGTGATGCCCCGGCCTACATCAAGATCTGCCGCGCGAGCCAGTTCCGTGCGCGGCCGCAGACCCACAGCGGAAACCACAATATCCGCCTTCAGTTTTTCACCATTGGCCAAGAATAGCGTTACGCCAGCGTCTGCTGGCTCAATTCGCTCAACCACGGTTTCCAGATGAAAGCGCACACCCAGTGATTCCAGCTCTGCCTGCACAGCATTGGCGGCGACTGGTGGCAGCAGGCTCGGCATCACGGCGTCAGATGGGGCAATAACCTCCACCTCGTAATCGCCGTTACGCAGGTCGTTCGCAAACTCACAACCAATCAGCCCAGCTCCCATAATAGCCACACGACTTCCCGGCTTCAGCGCCTTGCGAAACGCTCGGTAATCCCCCAGATCGTTAATAGGAAAGACCCACTCCTGGCCATCGCCCGGTATGGTCAGGCGAACGACATCCGCGCCCCAGGCAAGCACCAGTTTGCTGTAGGACAGACTATGGTCACCCAGCAATAACCTGTGGCCGGCCGTGTCTATACCGGTCACCGTTGTATAAGTGCGTAACTCCAGGTTCAGTTGCTCTGCCATGGCTTCAGTAGCCGCTTGGGCCAGGCCTTCCGCATCCTTGCCTTTGGTGAAACCCGTAGACAGCATGGGCTTGGAGTAGCTAACGCCATCATCCGCGGTCACCATGACAATCCGGGCTTCCTTATCCCGCTTACGGATTTCCCGTGCCAGGGAATAGCCCGCCAAACCTGTTCCGACAATAACGATGGGGGTCTGCTCTGTCATAACCATGCTCCGTTCGGGTTTAGCTGATTTCGATCATTTCAAAATCTTCCTTGCCCACACCACAGTCGGGGCAGACCCAGTCCTCGGGTACATCGTCCCATTCAGTACCTGGCTCAATACCATCCTCTGGCCAGCCTTCCGCTTCATCGTAAACCAAGCCACATACCACGCACTGCCACTTCTTCATAAACGATCTCTCCACCACACATTTGTGGCCGCAATGTTAATTGTCTAACAATACCTCAACAAGTACTTTTTGCATCGACAAACCTTATAATCTGCCATGCGGCTCATTTGCGAGCGTTGCAGCGCAATGATACCCGGCACATAGGGATTGACCAATGCCGGTGCAGACGCCTTGCCTAAGTTTTTCTGCCAATTGTAGGTGATGCACCCCCTCCCCTCCGCCAGCGCTCTCCGGTATAATCGCCGCTTTTACGACAGGACCGACCGTTATGACCGATACCGTCGCTGAAATGAATCAGGTTATGGCCGAAGCTGATTGCCTGGTTGATGAGCAACAGGTACAGACTGCCATTCGCAAGCTTGCCGCCGACATTACCGGCCGCCTTAAAGACAGCAACCCTCTGCTGTTTTGTGTAATGAACGGCGGACTGATCTTTACCGGCCAGCTTCTGCCCCGGCTCACGTTTCCGGTGCAAGCAGAATACCTTCACGCAACACGCTACCGGCAGGAAACCACTGGCGGTATTCTTGAGTGGAAGCTCCAACCCGACGCCGATATGAAAGACCGCATCGTGCTGATTATTGAAGACATTCTTGACGAAGGCACAACCCTGTGTGCTATCGCAGATTATTGCCGGGCCCATGGTGCAAAACAGGTGCTGACAGCCGTGCTGGTCGATAAACAACATGATCGCAAGGCCCACCCGGATCTCAAGGCAGATTTTACCGGTTTGGATGTAGAAGACCGCTTCCTGTTTGGTTACGGCATGGATTACAAAGGTTATTGGCGCAACGCTCCCGGGATTTATGCCGTCAAAGGTCTCTGACATCGATACCCGAGCAGATAACCCCAGCCTGATCATCCCGCCAACCGACTGGTACCAATCTCTTGCCGCGGCCGGCCTCCGCAACCCGGATGTTCACGGCCAGGCCCGCTGCTGGCTGCAGGTAGAAGGCTCCTTTACACGGGCGCTGCAAAAACAGTGCACAAGCTCGTTTCATGTAGAGATCCAGCGGGAAGGGTTTGCCGCGCCGACCCTTGAAGAAGCCAGGCGCCTCAGAATCCCCCCGCGCCAAAAAGCATGGATCCGTGAAGTACGCCTTTGCGGCGACGGCGAGCCCTGGGTGCTCGCGCGCACCGTTATTCCCCTTGCCTGCCTAACGGGTGAAGGCCGGCGGCTTCTGCATCTTGGCAGCAAACCCTTGGGCGCCTTCCTGTTCAGTAGCCGAGGATGGCAGCGCGGCTCGCTTGAAACCGGGCTTTGCAATCACCCGCGCGGTGAATCATCGAAAGCCAGCGTGCCTGAAATTGCACGACGCTCCTTGTTTAGCAACAAAAAGAGCGCTCTACTGGTGGGTGAATACCTGCTTCCGGTTCTTTACCAAAAAAACTGATTTCTTTCCAAATACCCCAAACGGATGGATCCATGCTGCCTGTTGCCTTGCCAGACCACATACGGAGCCGACTTACTGATTACGCACAACTGCTGCGCATCGACCGCCCTATTGGCACATTGCTCTTGCTCTGGCCTACCTACTGGGCTCTCTGGCTTGCAGGTGACGGCAGCCCAGGCATTGGCAACATCATTGTCTTCACTCTGGGTGTTTTCTTCATGCGCGCCGCCGGTTGCGCCATTAACGACTTCGCCGACAGGCATTGGGACAAGCACGTAGAACGCACCAAAGACCGCCCGCTGACCACCGGTCGGGTGAAGGCCTGGGAAGCAGTCGCCCTGTTTGGTGGGCTTTGTATGGTTTCCTTTCTGATGGTCGTGCTATTTACCAACACTCTTACGCTCTACCTGTCCTTTGGCGGTGCTGTGCTGGCGTTCATTTATCCCTTTACCAAACGCTACACCCACCTGCCTCAACTATTCCTAGGTGCCGCCTTCTCCTGGGCCATCCCCATGGCATGGGCCGCCGAAGCCGGCGAACTCAGCCAAATCACTTGGCTATTATTCACCGCCAACGTGCTCTGGACCGTGGCTTACGACACTCTGTATGCCATGGTTGATCGAGACGACGACGCAAAGGTAGGCATTAAATCCACAGCCATCCTCTTCGGCGATGCAGATCGAGCCATCACTGGCGCACTACAAGCCATGGTGGTGCTCATCCTCATCATTATTGGCCACCGCTGTGAACTGGGTACCTTCTACTACCTTGGTTTGGTTGCCATGGCCTGCCTGTTTATCTACCAACAGTACTTGGCCAAAGATCGCGAGCGCGCCGGTTGCTTTAAAGCATTCCTAAACAACAACTGGGCGGGGTTTGCCGTTTTTACGGGCCTGGTCATCGACCTGATTGTCTCTTAAGAAGGCCTGTCACATAGTTGTAACACTCAGGCGCTGTAATGGGTTTGTAATACATCAAGGTCTGAAACAGGTTATAGATTATGACTGGAAAAACCGTCCTGATTGTCGACGACGAACCCGCCATCCGCGAAATGATCGCCGTTGCACTGGAAATGGCCGATTATGAGTGCATAGAAGCCGCAGACGCGCGCGAAGCCCACGCCCTGATTATCGACAGGCAGCCGGATATCATACTACTGGACTGGATGCTGCCCGGCACCAGCGGCATAGAGCTCGCCAGACGCCTGAAGAAAGAAGAGACCACCGCAGATATTCCCATCATCATGCTTACCGCCAAAGTCGAGGAAGACAATAAAATCCGCGGTCTGGAAGTGGGCGCGGATGATTACATCACCAAACCTTTCAGCCCCAGAGAACTTGTCGCCCGCCTGAAGGCCGTACTTCGTCGGGCAACGCCTCCCGGCATCGACAGCCCCATTGATGTAGACGGTCTAACACTGGACCCTTCAAGCCATCGCGTCACAACAGACGATAGTTCCCTGAGCATAGGGCCTACAGAGTACCGCCTGCTGCAATTTTTTATGACACATCAGGAAAGGGTGTATACACGCTCCCAGCTTCTGGATCAGGTGTGGGGCGGCAACGTTTACGTTGAAGAACGCACCGTTGATGTGCACATCCGGAGGCTGCGCAAAGCCCTGGGGGATCGCCACGATTATCTGATACAGACCGTAAGAGGCGCAGGCTACCGGTTCTCTACCCAGCCCGCCTGATAGGCCGGCCCAAAACACAAGAGCAATACAAGGCAACCTTTCATGCAGCAAAACTGGTCGCGACACTTGCGCTACACGCTTGCTGGCCTTGCGGGCACAACCCTTGCTGGCCTGTATCTAGGGTATCCGGCCTACGGGCTGACCACTGGCTTGGGGATTTATCTGCTGTGGACGCTCTATCAAACCCGGCGGCTGGCGCTATGGCTGGCAAATCCGAATGCCACTGATGAAGCACCCCAGAGCCTGGGCATATGGGGCGACCTTTTTGAAACGTTGCATAAACTCAATCAGAACCACTTGCAAACCCGGGATCGTTTACGGGCAAGAATCGACCGCATACAGGAATCCACCAATGCCATGCGCGATGGCGTTATCATGACCGACGCCCGCGGCGCCATGGAGTGGTGGAACGGTTCTGCGGAGCACCTGCTGGGGTTTCGCCGTAGCACGGATCAGGGGCAGTACATCTACAATCTCATTCGCACACCGGTCTTCAAATCCTACTTTGATGCGAAAGACTACCGCGAACCCCTGGAGCTGAATTCACCTGCCAAACCCCACATACATCTGCAGATCCAGATCAGCCTGTTCGGGGAGGATGACCGCCTCATCTTAGCCAAGGACGTCTCGCGCCTGCATCAGCTGGAGCAGATGCGCCGGGATTTCGTCAGTAACGTTTCCCATGAAATGCGAACCCCGCTGACCGTGATCAGCGGTTATCTGGAGACCCTGGTAGATAACGCGGATGACCTGCCTGCCAAATGGCGGCGAGCCATCAAGACCATGGCAACCCAGTCTTTTCGCATGGAGACACTGATTACCGATCTCATTTTGCTATCCCAAATTGAAACCGCTGAGCAGGAAGAAAACGACACGCCAACAGACGTAGGTAGGTTGATCCGGCAGATCTGCGAGGACGCCCGAACACTAAGCGGCGAAGACAAGCATGAAATCATCTTCGAAGCAGCCGATCCAAATCTACTCAAGGGCAATGAAAACCAGCTGCGCAGTGCCTTTTCCAACTTGGTATTCAACGCTGTTAAATACACGCCCGCCCGAGGCCGGATCACCGTATCCTGGTTTACCAATCGTGAGGGTGGACACCTCTCAGTAAAAGATACTGGCGCCGGTATCGATCAGGTTCATATTCCCAGGCTGACGGAACGTTTCTATCGCGCTGACCCCAGTCGGCATAAAGATACAGGGGGCACCGGGCTGGGGTTGGCTATCGTTAAGCACGTGCTGCTCAATCACGATGGCCGCTTAGAGATACGCAGCAGTCTAGGTGAAGGCAGCGAATTTATCTGCCACTTCCCGGCACACCTGCTAGTGGCAGTGCCGGCAGAGTAAACTTTCGGGATACGGGTGGGATTTAGCGTTTGCCGCAGCCGGTTGTCGACTCCCCAGTAGCGGCGCTGAGGCTGCTGGCGCATCAATTGCAGCAACTCAAGGCCGGACATTTCGGGCATTTCCCAGTCACATAAAATCAGGTCAAAGTTCGTCCGGGACATGAGCGACTGCGCCCTACGACCATTTTGAGCTTCGGTGGTTTCTATCACCGGGAAGCGCTGGCGTATCGTCCGCTTAATTAGGTCCCTTACAAAACTGGCGTCATCAACCACCAGCGCTTTCAGCGTTGCAGAAAGTTCTGGAGCCAAGAGGTTAAAGAACTGTCACCCCCGGTGGCCCTGCAAAGTGTTCCACCGGCCAGAAAACACGCTACCATGGGCCTAGTTGCCCACATCTTTTACCTAGACCGAGGTTTCGCGTGCTAACTAAGCTTGCAAGGATTCTGCCCAACCGCCATATAACGTGCCGTTTCTGTGTATCTGCCTTTTTGGCCACTTCCGCGTTGCCTGCCATGGCAGAGAGTGACGCGCTACCGGAAGCACCCGAAGGCTTTGAGGAGTGCAAGCTGCAGCTGCAGGAAAAAGCCATCGCAGCCGGGGTGAGCGCTAAAACGGCCAAGGACGTCATGACGGGGGTCGTGCGTTTAGACCGGGTGATCGAGTTGGACCGTAAACAGCCCGAGTTCACCACCACATTTGCAGACTACCTGAACCGTCGGGTTAACGACGACAGGGTGAACAAAGGCCGTGAGCTGATCAAGGAACACAGCGCACTGCTGGAACGGGTGACCGAGGCAACCGGCGTGCCCGCACCTTATCTAGTCGCTTTTTGGGGCCTAGAAACCAACTTCGGCAGCTATTTCGGGAAAATGTCGGTACCAGATTCCCTAACAACCCTAGCTTGCGATGCCCGGCGCAGCACGTTCTTTACGGAACAGCTGATTGCCGCCTTGCGCATTATTGATGAAGGCGCCATTCCCGTAGAACAAATGGAAGGGTCCTGGGCCGGAGCCATGGGCCACGTTCAGTTCATGCCCACAGTATTTTTGAAGCACGCCGTAGACGCAGACGGCGACGGGCGCCGTGACCTGTGGAACAGTCTGCCAGACGCCATGATGTCTGCCGGGCGCTTTCTGCAGTCCATGAACTGGGACGGGGATTATCGTTGGGGCCGGGAAGTGCTGCTGCCAGAGAACTTTGACTATTCCCTTGCCGATGGCCGCCGCATTGAACTGAGCAAATGGCGGGAGCTAGGTATTACCGACGCATTCGGCAGGCCCCTCGCCCAAGAGGCTATCCCCGCGGCATTGATTATTCCCGCGGGCCATCGCGGGCCAGCCTTTCTGGCTTATCACAACTTTGAAGTCATCATGGGCTGGAACCGCTCTGAGTTTTACGCCATTGCCGTAGGCCACCTGGCCGACCGTATCGCCGGCGCAGGAACGCTCCAGAACCCGCCACCGGTAGATACCCCCTCACTCTCAAGAGACACGGTTCTTGAACTTCAAACCACTCTCAATGAGCGCGGGTACGATGCTGGCAAGCCAGACGGTATTACCGGGCCCGCAACCCGCTCCGCTATTAGGAAGTATCAAAGCGACGAGGGGTTGATCGCCGATGGTTATCCAAACCAGGAATTGCTTGATGGGCTTAAAGTAATTACCCCTTGATCTCTGTATGCTTTGTTTACATATCAAAGGCTGAAAACTCCGGGCCAGACGCTCTCTAAACGCATACGAAATTTATGGACTCAATCACTCAGGCGGCCCTTGGCGCCTCAATAGCCGGGGCTCTGGCGGGAAAAGCGCTCGGGCGGCCGATTCTTCTCATTGGCGCGCTGCTGGCCACACTTCCTGATCTTGACGTGCTTATTGATTACGGAACAGCGGTCGCGAACTTTACTCAACATCGCGGTTTCAGCCATTCTTTGTTCGTGCTTGCACCTCTATCACTGCTATTGGCGGCTTTACTCTGGCGCTGGAAACCTGAGCTGGGGTTCTCGCGTTGGTTATTACTAACCGCTCTAGTGTTGATGACGCACCCTCTTTTAGACACGTTTACTACCTACGGCACCCAGCTTTTCTGGCCTTTTGGCCGACCGCTTGCCATCAGCAGCATCTTCATTATCGACCCGCTTTATACTTTGCCCTTGCTTGCCGGTTGTATTGCCTTTCTATTGCGCCCTCCAGCCTTGCGCGCGATAACGGCTGGCCTGCTGCTGTCCACTGCGTATCTCGGCTGGTCTTTTGTAGCTCAGCAGATGATTACCGAGCGTGTGCAACCAGCTCTCGCAAAAGCCGGCTTCGCTGGCGCTGAATTACTCGTGCAGCCTATGCCCTTCAACACGGTACTCTGGCGCGCCACTGCCATAACCCACCAACAGCGGGTTGAAATTGTTACCGGCTTTTTGGATGGCGACACCCCTTTAACGCTTGAATACTTCCCCCGCCAACCGGAGCTGGCGAGCGCCGTCTCGCAATTGTCCGAAACCCGTCGCCTGGAACGGTTTACCCGGGGCTTTCTCGACTACAGACGAGCCAATGGCGAAATCACCGCAACTGACGTTCGCTTGGGCATCCCAGGCGCGCATCCTTTTTCTTTTGTGCTGGCCCATGACCGAGATGGTACCCTTACACCCGCTGATGGCGAGCGAGCGCCACGGCCTGCCATGAATACCGGCGCACTGCCACTACTCTGGGGTCGCACGACCGGTGCCATTCCGGTGCTGTGCCTTGCCAGCCTTGCAACGCCGGCCCCCGGCGAGGAATGTTAAAACCATGCGCCTTGATCAGTTTATTTCCACCAGCTCACCGCTTTCACGCAAAGAGGCTAGGCGCGCGATACATGCTAGTAGCGTCACAGTTAACGGTGAGGTTTGGAAGGATACCGGTAAACACATCCCAGCCGGCGCCCAGGTTCTGCTGAACGGAAAACAGCTAGCTCTGCAGGGTGAGCGTTATCTCATGCTCAATAAGCCTGCAGGCGTTGTGAGTGCGACCCTTGACAGCGAGCACCCAACAGCGTTAGAGCTTCTACCCGCTGAGCTAATCGAGCTAACCCGCAATCTTCATATCGTAGGGCGGCTAGACGCCGACACCACCGGTTTACTGTTGCTAACAACCGACGGCCAATGGTCCCACAGGGTTGCTTCCCCCAGAGTAGAATGCCCGAAAACCTATCGGGTGAATTTGAGCACGCCTATTTTAGAATCAACCATCGAGGCCCTAGAAACAGGCGTAATACTTCACCACGACCCAAAGCCCACGAAGCCGGCGCAGGTGAAGGTTCTGGAGCAGCAGCTGATTGAACTAACGATTTCAGAGGGGCGCTATCATCAGGTCAAGCGCATGCTGGCAGCGGCGGGCAATCATGTGGAAGCTCTGCATAGGCAAAGCATTGGCGACATTATGCTCGACCCGACACTGGAGCCAGGCGCATACCGGGAGCTGACAGAGCAGGAAATCGCTTCGATAGGCTGAGTTCAGTAGCGCTCAGGTCCGTTCGAAACGTTGGGCTTTCAGGTTTTTGCGCACGGCACCTGCCTCGAACACTTCGCCGTTCATCGCTATGTATACTCCGGGCGGCAAAAGCTGCACCGCCGCCCAGGCAAAACCTATGTTAAACACCGCATCGCTACGGCGCATCCGGGCAGGCTGCATGGCCCCCGTAAGAACAATTGTTTTGTGCCTTAGATCCGACAGCACCGAAGCCGTTTCCGCCATCGTGTCTGTGCCGTGCGTGATCAGTATGCGATCACTGCCACTACCTGTGACGGCTTCAAGCACCAGCGCGCGATCCTCATCGGTCATCTCAAGGCTGTCTTTGCGCAACAATCCCTGCAGACGGTAGCCTTTATAGATATTAGATTCTGCAAGCAGTTCCGGCACCAGAGACTCACCGATTTCAAATTCGCTGTTGGCGTCAAAATACACCTTGTCTATTGTGCCGCCCGTGGTAAAGATCCGAACCATGAGGTTCCTGCCTTGTTCAGCTTCTGCACGCACTTCAGCGTGCATCTTAATTCAAAGCGGCTGTGGTGCTGTGAGCCGCAGAGTTATAAGACGCGTTTTTTTCCTGCGCGTATGCCCGCGCCGCTTTCGCCACCTGGCCACTGGCGCCGGTATCTAACCAACGTTTGATGCGCCCAGCATCCCCCATGGGCGATCGGGTGCCCAGCGAATCCAGAAGCACCGTAACCACCCGCTTGCCGTTCATCTTGGAAATCATAACCAAGCAACGCCCCGCGTCAGACAAATAGCCGGTTTTACTCAACCCCACACCCCAGCTTTCACGGTGTACTAAAGCGTTGGTGTTGCCGAAGGATAAGCTGTAACGGGGCTGTCGGAACTGACCTCGGAAATACTCGGTTGTCGTGTACTCGCGAATCTCCGGGTACTTCGCAGCGGCATTAACCAGCCGTACCAAGTCCCCAGCGGTTGAAAGATTTTCCACCGACAATCCCGTGGGGTCTACAAACTGAGTGCCTGTCATACCTAGTGCTTTTGCCTTAGCGTTCATGGCATCGATAAATCCCTCAAACCCTCCCGGGTGACTCCGGGCCAGTGTGTAGGCGGCAAAGTTCTCTGACGACATCAGGGCAATACGCAGCACGTCGGCACGGCGCATCTCCGACCCGACTCGGATGCGGGTGTACGCATTAGCTGCTGCAGGCGTATGCCGCTTCTGGAATACCAACCAGTCATTCAGCGGCACACCAGATTCAAGCACCACCAATGCCGTCATTACTTTGGTAACAGACGCTATGGGCACCGAACGATCGGCATTTTTGGCAAACAACAAAGCATTGCTGCCGGCCACGGCCACGGCTGCATTAACGGATGCCAGGTTCGGGCCCTGA
The DNA here is from genome assembly GCF_900215155.1 of Marinobacter sp. LV10R510-11A. NCBI lineage: Bacteria > Pseudomonadati > Pseudomonadota > Gammaproteobacteria > Pseudomonadales > Marinobacteraceae > Marinobacter > Marinobacter sp. LV10R510-11A. Next base: position 3,535,891 of record NZ_LT907980.1, on the reverse strand, counting down.
GCACCCGCATTACTGGGGCTTTTCTGATGCGCGTGCACTGCCAGTGGCAGGCAAAGCATCAGCCAAATCATCATTCGCGCTAGGTTCGTTCTATGCATTTATCAGACTCTATTGTTGCTGTACCGGCGCCCTAAGGCAGATCGGTAACCGCGCCAGTGGATGCAGAGCTCACGGTGCGGGCGTATTTTGCCAGCACACCTCGAGTAAAGCGTGGCTGAGGTGCAACCCATGCTTTCCGCCGACGCTCCAGCTCTTCATCAGACACATCCAGTTCCATGCTGTTGGCAACGGCATCAATGGTAATTGTATCGCCATCTTCAACCAGCGCAATGGGGCCACCCTCTGCGGCTTCTGGTGCAATGTGCCCAACCACAAACCCGTGGCTACCGCCAGAAAAACGCCCGTCAGTAATCAGTGCCACATCATTGCCTAGGCCCTTGCCCATAATCGCCGATGTAGGCGTCAGCATTTCACGCATACCCGGGCCACCTTTGGGGCCTTCGTAGCGGATAACCAGCACATCACCGGCAACAACGGTGCCGTCCATAATCCGTTCTTGGGCTTCCTCTTCTGAATGGAATACCCGAGCACGACCGGAAAAATGAGTGCCTTCCTTGCCGGTAATCTTGGCCACCGAGCCTTCAGGAGCCAGGTTGCCATAAAGAATACGCAAATGGCTGTCCGCTTTCACAGGATTATCAAACGCGCGAATAATATCCTGGGCCTCAGGATAGGGTTCAACAGATGCCAGGTTTTCAGCCAGCGACTGTCCGGTCACGGTCAGGCAATCCCCATGTAGAAGCCCCCGCTCCAGCAGCATCTTCATCAGCGGCTGAATACCACCAATGGCCACCAGTTCCGACATCATGTAATGCCCACTTGGGCGCAAGTCCGCCAGCACGGGTACGCGCTTACCAATTTCGACAAAGTCCTCAAGGCTGAGCTCAACATCTACTGTACTGGCCATTGCCAGCAGGTGCAGAACCGCGTTGGTTGAGCCGCCGAGCGCTATCACGACCGTAATGGCATTTTCAAAGGCCTCACGGGTCATGATATCGGAGGGCTTAATGTCCTTCTCCAAGAGGTTCATAACCGCTGCACCAGCGGCGCGACAGTCGTCCAGCTTGTTGTTAGAAACCGCGTTCTGCGCTGAGCTGCCAGGCAGGCTCATGCCCATGGCTTCAATCGCCGATGCCATAGTATTGGCCGTGTACATCCCGCCACAAGAGCCCGGACCGGGTATGGCCGTTTCCTCAATCTGTTTGACTTCGATCAGATCAAGATCACCCCGGGCATGGGCGCCTACCGCCTCAAATACCGAGACAATGTCTGTATGGTTTTCACCGGGTAGAATCGTGCCGCCATACACAAATACCGAAGGCCGGTTCAGCCGAGCCAGACCCATCAAGCAACCAGGCATGTTCTTGTCACAGCCGCCAATGGCAACCAACCCGTCAAAGCCCTCGCAACCTGCTACGGTTTCGATGGAATCCGCGATAACCTCCCGGGAAACCAACGAGTACTTCATGCCCAGAGTGCCATTGGCAATGCCGTCGGAAACCGTGATGGTATTAAAAATCAGCGACTTGCCACCGGCCGAATCTGCACCCGCCGAAGAAGCTTCTGCCAGTTCATGAATGTGCATGTTGCAAGGCGTTAAGTTACTCCAGGTGGAAGCAATGCCCACCTGGGGTTTGCGAAAATCTTCATCAGTAAAGCCGACGGCCCGCAGCATAGCGCGGCTGGCGGACTTACCTATACCGTCCACCACGGGGGCGGAATGGCGGCGGCGTTTATCATCGGTCATCAATCTCTCCTTAAAAAGCGTTCACAAGCTATAGTTATCTTCAGCTACCTAGCTTACTGACCTGCATCAAGCTGTGTGGTGTAAGTATATCCTACAATCTTTCGAAACAATTAAGCCGTGGAGGCACGCCATGTCATTACCCACTCCGCCATCAGCGGATTGCCCCGAGTACGAACTCTGGCGCCAAGGTTATGGCGTGATCCAGCATACCGAAACAACTTGCAACCAAGTACAGGTTCTCGCTTCGCGCCTGGTTGCCGCCGGTCATCATCCCGATGCCGCCACGGTCTATCGCAAGCTTGCCGATCTAGATCGACTCACCAGCGCAGGCCTTTGGCTGGTTGTGCATATGACCTATGCAAATCGCGTTGACAGCTCCGGCGCCCCTCTTGCAGCACGGGATTTCAAGCGTAATCCCGAAGGCCATACCGGCGGCGCCTTAAACATGGTACCTGCATACGCGGCTTACCTGGCACTCAATAACCTGACCGGGAAAACCCGAAGCTGGCTAATGGGTCAGGGGCATTGCGTGGCTGCCATAGATGCACTTAACGTGCTAACCGACAACCTGCTCCCGGAACAGCATGAACGTTACACCGGAGCAGAAGGGCTATCGCGGATGGTAGCCGATTTTTACAGCTACCAGCAAAAACCCGATGGCAGCATGGCCGCGCCACTGGGCAGTCACGTTAACCCTTACACAGCGGGCGGCATTATTGAAGGCGGTTATCTTGGCTTTGCCGAGCTTCAGTATGCGCATATGCCACTTCCCGGTGAGTCGCTGGTGGCGTTTCTTTCCGACGGCGCCGCCGAAGAACAGCGTGGCAGTGACTGGATTCCGCGCTGGTGGCGGGCAAAAGACTGCGGACTGGTTACGCCAGTAATGATCGCCAACGGTCGCCGTATTGAACAACGCACTGAACTAGGCACCCGCGAAGGACTTGAACGGTTCGAGGCGCGCTTGACCGCTCAGGGTTTTGATCCGTTCCGGTTTGATGGCCGCGATCCGGCCGCATTTGTCTGTGCCATGGCAGAAATGGAGCATTCATTGCAGCATCAGGGCGATCGTGCGCTGGAAGGTGAGCTGGATTACCCCGTGCGTATTCCCTACGGCATTGCCGAAACAGTGAAAGGCTTTGGCTTCTATGGCGCAGGCCTTAACGCCGCGCACAACCTGCCTTTACCGGGCAACCCGCGTATGGACACCCATGCCCGGGAACTGTTTCAGGAACACGCATCCCGCCTCTGGGTTGCGCCGGATGAGCTTGCAAACAGTGTGCTGCGCTTAAAAGAACACGAACATCAGGCCCGGCCTTTGGAGCGTGACCATCCGCTGGCAACACGCAACCCGCCAGAGCTTGTCATTCCATCCATCGCTACCCGTCACGACCAGGTTTCCCCGATGCTGGCGGTGGACAACTTCTTCCGGGCTCTGGTTACGCAAAACCCTGAACTAAGGGCACGGGTGGGCAACCCAGACGAGCTTGCCAGTAATCGCCTGACCGGGGTTCTGGAAGATCTCAAGCATCGCGTAAACGACCCCGAAAGCGCATCGGAGTCGGTACACGGAAAAATCATCACAGTACTCAACGAGGAAGCGGTCGTTTCCGCCTGCCTTGCTAACAAAGGCGGGCTCAATCTAGTTGCGAGCTACGAAGCTTTCTGCGTGAAAATGCTTGGCGCCATCCGGCAAGAACTGATTTTTGCGCGACATCAAAAAGCCGTTGGCCGCCCTGCCCGCTGGCTTGGCCTGCCGATTATCGCCACCTCCCATACCTGGGAGAACGGCAAGAATGAACAATCCCACCAGGACACCACGTTCTGTGAAAGTTTGTTGGGTGAGATGAACGACGTGTCTCGGGTTATCTTTCCCGCCGATTACAACAGTGCCCTCGCGGTTCTTCCCTCCGTTTTCAATAACCGAGGAACGATCAGCTGTATGGTGATTCCAAAGCGTGAAAGGCCTTGCGTTTTCGACACCAGCGAAGCAGAAAATCTTGCCCGCAACGGTGCCTTGGTTGTGGACGAAGACTCATCCGGGGGCGAGCCGATACTGCTGATCGCCAACGGCGCCTACCAGCTGTCTGAGGCTATCCGCGCTTGCGATCGCTTGCGCGAAACCGGTACGTCGTTTCGACTTGTTTATTTGCAGGAACCCGGGCGTTTTCGCGAGCCAAGGGACACCTTGGAGTCAGAAGTCTGTATATCGGAGTTTGAGCGGGCGCGCCTGTTCCCGAATCGGCTGCAGCGGAGAGTCGCGCTAACTCACATGCGACCGGAAGTGTTCCGTGGGCACATGCACCCACTATTCCCAGACCCGCGCCATAGCAGAGTGCTGGGTTATATTAACCAGGGCGGTACGCTGAACGAAGCCGGCATGCTGTTTGCCAACCGCTGCTCCTGGGGCCACACCCTGACTGCCTGTGCCAGTGCTCTGGGCAAGTCCCCCGAAGAGTGGTTATCCAATGCCGAACTGGCTGCAGTGGAAGGCCACGGCGACCCAACTCTGATCACTCGCGGCCTGACCTGACGATCTGAGTACAGGCCTTACCCTGCCTCAGGCGGGCGTTTCCAGATACCGGCCGTCTGCTCCCGGGCGAACACTGCGGCTCGCGCTGCGAGCCGTGTCTATGGCGTAATCACGGGATTTGACGGTGTCGACAAAGTACCAGTCGGCTCGCGCTTCCTCCGCGGTGAATGTCACCACCATATAGCCACGCTGGTTGATATTCAGGTAATCCAGGTCATCTGCCAGTAAGCCAATACCCTGCTCCGCTCCAGCAATCTGATCCCCCTGCAGTTCTAGGTACTCCTCCAAGCCAGGTGATGACACCGAAGCCGTTGCGAACTCTACGCCAATCTGGTGGCCGTCCTTGTCTTTCAGGTTATTGGCCCAGGCGTTATGGGTGTCGCCAGCTAATACCACCAGGTTTTTGTTCAACTGCTTTGCGGTACCTAATACCACCTCGCGCTCATACTGATAGCCATCCCAGGCGTCAAGATTATAGGGCGCGGCGGTGTTTATTCGTGCTGACTCTTCCTGTGTGAGTGTGCCTCCGGCAAGTTGTATACCTTTGAGCTGCGCTAGCTCTCCGAGCATCGCCGGCAGCCCATCAAAGTCCTCCGTTGCAATTTTAACCAGCAGCTCCGCCGGCAGGTTCATCCGCCCCATCAGTATTTGCTGTCCCAGCACTTGCCAGGTGGCTGTGGAGTACCCCAGCGAGGCCCGCAACCAGAGCAGCTGCTCGGCACCCAATAGTGTGCGGTTCGTGCTTCCCACATCCGCTGTAAACCGGGCCTGATCAAGCCCAGTTGCCGTGAAATAGTCCAGGTAATCCAACTGCTCATCACGGCCCATATGGCGCGTATCCAGCATATGCAGGTCAACCAGGTTTCCAAACCGGAAGGTGCGGAAAATGGCTTCGTCACTGCCTTCAAATACCGGGCGAATCGGCATCCATTCAAAGTATGCCTGCAGGGCTTCGAGCTTGCGGGTGCCATAATCGCCTTCACCAGTATTGTGGTTCGCTGCTCCGTTTTCCCATGCATCGTTTGCCACTTCATGGTCGTCCCAAACGACGATAAACGGCACTTTGCTGTGCAACGTTTGAAGATCCGCATCGTCGCGGTAGATGCCGTAACGACGTCGGTAATCCTTCAGCCTGATCAGTTCCAGGTCATTGTCCGCCGGGAATGTACGATTCAGCGTAGCCGCATCTGCAGCTGCGTAACTGTCCGCTGCACTGCTGTATTCATAGATGTAGTCGCCCAGGTTTACAACCACATCCAGATCCTCGCGTTTACTGACTTCGCGATAAACGTTGAAATAGCCGGCGGGATAATTGGCGCATGAGACCACCGCAAGCCGAACCGAATCCACTTGGCCTTCAGGTAACGTTAGTGTTGTGCCGACGGGAGACTGGCTGTCGGAGGTATGAAACCGGTAGTAGTACGTCTGACCTGAGGAAATCCCGTCTCGTCAGTCTTGTCAGTCTTGTCATTATTATGCCTTCCTTTGGATTCTTGGGGTCGAGCACCAGATGCCCGAAACGCCACAGCGCACTTACAAGGCGCCAATATAGAACCTAGTCGGCTTGGGTTAATAACGCATTGCCAAATTGCGACAGTACGATATCAAATTGCGACAAAATAGCAGGCAGAGAAGAAGCCTTCAGAACGGCAAAATACTAGGGGAAAGAATGGCGGGGAAAACAGGTGATAAAGTGCCCGACAAGCCGGGCACTTTATAAAGTGACGCTTACGGCTGACGCGGGTCTGTTTCAGCTACCCAAGGGGTGGTTTGTCGGCTATCACGGAAGGCGACTAGGCTGTCAATACCAGCGAAGTCCACAAGATTGCGGAAATCCATCCAGTCCACCAAACAATAGAGGCACATTGCCGGGTAATTCCACTCCTCAAACTGCCCGTCCTCAACCTGAGCGGCGAGGGTGCGCATGGTGGTCATAATGCGTTCGCGCTGAAGGTCAAAAAACAACACGCCCGGAGCATCCACATCCAGCCCGGAACGCCTGGCCAGCAACAAAGTCACGGCTGAGTCGTTGGCACCATCAATGAGGGTGAGTTGGTTCTGCTGATCCCAAGTTAGAGGATCCCGGCCCTGCTTCGAGCTGATATAACGGGAAATTATCCGGGAATCGTAGATTTCCTGACCATCGCTTTCTAGCACAGGTATTTTAAGCGCCGGATTGCTACGCCTGATTTCGTCACGGTCTTCGCCGTAAATATCGAGGTTAACAAATTCGTAGCGCTCTTCGTCCAGCAGAATGCGGATTCGCCGAACATAGGGCGAGGTAGTTGATCCAATCAGCTTCATAAACTCTCCGGTTGTATAACCCAGTAACACTCTGTGTGCGGCTGAAAATGTACCACATCAACCCACCAACACAGGAAAATAACAGGATTTTTACAACAAAAAAAGGCAGCCGAAGCTACCTTTTTTGGCGGTTATTGCTCTATCCGAATCGGATTAAAGAGCAGTAACGTTTTCCGCCTGAGGACCTTTCTGGCCCTGGGTAACGGTAAACTCAACCTGCTGGCCTTCTGCCAGAGTTTTGAAACCGCCGCCCTGAATAGCGCTGTAATGAACAAAAACGTCCGGGCCCTCTTCACGAGTGATAAAGCCAAAGCCTTTTGCTTCGTTGAAGAACTTAACAGTACCGGTAGTAGTAGACATACTTATAATTCCTGAAATCAATCATATTATCTGCCGCCATTCACTGAATGTGTCCGGTCAGCGTTTTATGGAAATACAGAACTCGCTGAATCAAAAACAGGACGGATACTACTAACTGCGGAGTACGCCTTATTCATGAAATGCTTTGCTGAATCTTTCCTACGCAGATGACTCTACTCCTGAATCACGAGTTTGCCAAGTAGTTTTGCAACAAATCGTGTAAGTAGTGTTACGGATTAACCTTTTACCAAGCCAAAACTGTAAAGACCCAGAGCAGTCATCAAGATGGAGCCCACCACATGGAGCAAAATACCGGCTATCGCCATCGGCCATTTACCATCCTGAATTGCTGCGAACATTTCCAAGGAAAACGTCGAAAATGTCGTCAGTGCGCCACAAAGCCCGGTAATGGCAAACAGCCGCCACTCAGGCGCAAGTGTACTGGCTTGACTGAAATAGCCAATCAACAAACCTACCAGCCATCCCCCACTGAGGTTGGCAATAAGGGTTCCATAAGGAATGGAGTGGTAGCTGGTGTTCAGCCACAAACTCAGCAGCCAGCGCAGGTTGGCGCCGAAAACGGCGCCAACACTAACGGCAACGAACGATAACCACATAGGGGCCTCTCGCTCTACTACGCTGGGTTGTGATCAATCACTGTGTCCTTGTTACGCGCAAACTCATCAAACGGGAAGTCGTCCACGGTGAGCATCTCCAGAACGACCGCTTCGTACTTGCGCATAAACTCGGCCTCTTCCTTGGTGTAGATGCCTGCTTCCAATGCCGCCTCAAAGCGTTGCTCTGGGTGCAGTGCAGTCATGGGCAACTCACCTTTGGCATAAGCCTTGGTCGCTTTGCGGTAGAGCTGCTCAGCCTTATCGTAGTCCTTCAGTAGACTGTTGTAGGTGGCCACCGGATTTTCCACGGAACCTTCGCCTTCTGTCGTCCAGGTACCGGCAAGCAGCTTGTGCCGAATGGGTGTATCGGTCGAGATAAACCGTGCAAGCTTACGCGTCTGGTCATCATGGGGATTGCCCCAACTCCGACCCAAAGGCAGGGTGACCGCACGCAGAACCACAGCAACCGCGCGATTAGGCAAATTCTGGAGAAATCCTTCCAGAGCCTCTTCAGTACGGTGCAGCAGCAAACCGAGGCTGTACTGCATTACTTCCTTTTCGCCTTCCACCGGCTGGGTTTCGTGCCAATTCTTGAGCACCATAGAGGCCAGGTACAGGTTAGAAAGCATGTCACCAAGGCGCGCAGAAATCAGCTCACGCATCTTCAACTCGCCACCTAGGGTGGTCATGGCTGCATCCGAGCACAAACCAAAGGCCGCACTGAAGCGTGCAACTGCTTGGGCATATTTGCGGCTAGCGCTGTCGAACGGAACGTCTGCACGGCCAAGGCTAAGCGCTTGAGTGAAGGCGCGGGCAGCGTTGCCGAAAATCAGGCCGGCATGGCCAAAGAAGGCATCGTCGAACGCATTGATATCGTCGTTATCCTTGGCCGCAAGCTCTTTGAGCACGTATGGATGGCAACGAATCGCCCCCTGACCGAAGATCATCAAACTGCGGGTCATGATGTTGGCGCCTTCCACAGTAATGGATACCGCAGAGCCGCTATAACCAATGCCCAAGTAATTACGGGGGCCCAGAGTTACCGTTTTACCACCGTGAACATCCATGGCATCTGTCAGGATCTCACGCTGGAATTCAGTCAGGTGATATTTGAGGATGGCGGAAGGCACGGCTGGCTTTTCGCCTTTATCGATCATGTTGGCGGTGTGGTTAACGGCCGCCTGAGCAATGTAGGTTTTCGCCGCGATGCGGGCCAAGGGCTCCTGTACGCCCTCCATGTCTGCCACGGGGGTATTGAACTGACGACGAATTCGAGTAAAGCCACCCGCTGTGCCAAGCGCGTAAGCAGCACCACCGGCAGCGCCGGAAGGCAAGGTGATACAGCGGCCTACGGAGAGGCACTCAACCAGCATGCGCCAGCCCTGCCCGGCCATTTCCATACCGCCAATAATATAGTCCAGCGGGATGAATACATCTTTACCGATGATCGGGCCATTCAGGAAAGGGCTCCCGATAGGACAGTGACGGCGACCGATTTCCATACCTTTGGTATCACGGGGGATCAGCGCACAGGTAATGCCATAATCCTTCGTGTCACCAACCAAGCCGTCCGGGTCAAACATGCGGAACGCTAGGCCAACAACAGTTGCTATGGGCGCAAGGGTAATCCAACGCTTTTCAAAATCCATCTTGATACCAATCACTTCCTTGCCGTCTATCTCCCGCTTGCACACGATACCGGCATCCGGCAGCGAGGTGGCATCTGAGCCCGCACGAGGACCAGTAAGACCAAAGCAAGGAATTTCGCGACCATCGGCCAGGCGCGGCAAGTAGTGCTTCTTCTGCTCATCAGTACCGTACTTGACCAGCAATTCGCCAGGCCCGAGAGAGTTCGGCACGCCAACAGAAATCATCAGCATTTCATTGGCAGCAATTTTCTGCAGCACTGCTGTCTGGGCCTTGGCGGAGAAGCCCAACCCGCCATATTCTTTGGGAATGATCATGCCGAAGAACTTCTCTTTCTTGAGAAAATCCCAAAGCTCTTTCGGAAGATCAGCGCGCTCTACGGCAATATCCCAAGCATCACACATGGAGACAGCCTGAACACACTGGTTATCTACAAAGGCCTGCTCTTCTTCGCTTAGGCCTGTGTGACGGTTGATCAGTAGGTTGTGCCAGTCTGGCCGCCCGGTAAACAACTCACCGTCCCAGCCCACTGTGCCCGCCTCAAGCGCTACCTTCTCGGTATCGGACACCTTTGGGGCAACTTTCTTGAACATGGCAAAAGCACGCGGGGTCAACCAGCCCTGACGAAGGGCAGGCAACCCGGTCGCTGCGGTAACGGCAGCACCAACAAAGAGAATCAGGGCCAGCCATCCTGAAGCGAAGATCATTGAGAGCACACCAACCACAACCATTACACCAATAGCCGGTTTGGCACCAGATTCACGCCGCATAACAATAAGCAAGCCTGCCAGCGCCACTAGAAACAGAATAAATGTCATCATAGGTTCTCTCTGTCATCCATGGTTAAAACTACAATTCGTTACGTTTACGGTATCGCATCAGATGGCCGCTGACCAGCAGGTACAATGGCGCCAAAGGGTTAACGACGTCTCAAAAAAACAGTCTCATTCGGTAACGATAACCCGTATACCTTCCAAATCTAGGCTGGCATGCCCGATTGCCTCGCGGGCGGCATCCAGCTGATTGCGAAAATAATCGATTTCCTCGTCGCGAATGGCCGGGTTCACTTTTTTAAGGGCTTCTAGCCTGCGAATTTCCGGCTCAAAGTTCGCCGCTAACTGCTCCAGCGCCTTTTGCTTCATGGGCTCTAGATACGGTGCGGATAGCCGCTCCACATGATCCACCATGGTTTCCACCTGCGGTCGAATCCGCGGCACAATCGCCTGAGCGATGCGCCGGCGAATGTTTGAACACATGTCATTCAAACGATCATGGGGCAGCGCTGCCGAGAGTTCTTTGCCGTTCACATCTACAAGTAAGCGCAAGGGCGATACCGGCAGGTAACGGGTCAGCTGCAAGGCTTCGGGTGCTGGGCAATGCACGGTCATCACGGCTTCCATCAGCAGCGTGCCTGCTGGGAGTGCCTTTACCGACAAGCTAGCCAGAGCCGCCTTGCCCAGCCCAGAGCTGGTTATCGAATCCATCACACCGGTCACCATGGGGTGCTCCCAGCTCATGAATGCGATGTCTTCACGCTCCAGCGCATGCTGGCGATCCCAAGTGACGGTTATCCCGTCTTCTGGCAGCTCGGTCACGTGACCAGCCTGATATTGCTCACCAGGGCGCAGGATATCGGCATGCTCAGAGTGGTCTTCGATATCCACCCCAAGAATGTCGAAGGCTTCTACCATGTAATCACGCACTTGAACGGAGCCTTCTTCCTTTTCAATGCCGGCGATCAGCCTATCGGCTATATCCCCACGGCAGGAATTGAGCTCGATCAGCGCATCACGGCCATTCTGCAGGAGCGTTTTCAGCCGGGCCGTCTCAGCTGCAGATGCCTCAACCAAGCCATCCAGCACGGAAAGCTCGCCTTCAATAGCGCTCTTCCACTGCTCGCCAACCTTTTCCTGCACAGCCACGCCAACGGCGCAGCTTTCTGCAAACGCGTTCAGGCCATCCTGGAACCAGCGGTACTGAACCTCTTGGGACGTATTCTGAAGATAAGGAATGTGGATATCAATCGTTTCGGTCTGGCCAATACGATCCAAGCGCCCGATACGCTGCTCAAGCAAGTCCGGGTTCGCGGGCAGATCAAACAGCACCAGATGGTGAGCAAACTGGAAATTACGCCCCTCGCTGCCGATTTCCGAGCAGATCAACGCCTGAGCACCTTGCTCGTCGTCGGCAAAATAGGCCGCTGCCCGATCACGCTCTATAAGGCTCAAGTGCTCATGGAAAGCAGCACTGCGAATACCGGCCCGGAGCTGAAGATAGTGCTCCAGCGCCATGGCGGTTTCGGCCAAGGCGCAGATAACCACGACTTTGGCTGGGCGTAGCCCCGCCAGCTTTTTCTCCAACCAGGCAACCCTCGGGTCGTCTGCCAGCCACTGTTCGACCGGCACGGACTGCTCTGGTGCCAAGCCTGGAAAGCCGAACGCCTGGCCCTGATACATGGCCGGGCGCTCCAGCGGCACGGGGTTGACCCGTCGCTCAGGAAAACCCTGAATAGCCGCACGAGTATTACGGAATAGTACTCGCCCGGTGCCGTGGCGATCGAGCAGTGCGTCGATAACGGACTGACGCGGCGAATCGCCTTCCAGTAACTGCTGCAACTCGTCACCCAACCAGATTTCTAGAGCCTTGCGATCGTCGTCATGGATGCCCGCACCCTCATCCTGCAAGCGCCGCACAACACTGTTGACCACCTCGTACTGTTGCTCTTCTTCCTGAAACGCCTGTAAATCGTGAAAGCGCGCTGGGTCGAGCAAGCGAAGCCGGGCAAAGTGGCTGGCGATACCAATCTGTTCCGGCGTTGCTGTCAGCAGCAACAGGCCTTCACTGACTGCAGAAAGCTCTTCTACCACTTGATATTCAGGGCTGACACTCTCTGGGCTCCAGGCGAGGTGATGGGCCTCATCCACAATCATCAAATCCCAATCAGCCTTAAGTGCATCCTTCTGGGCCGTCTTGCTATTCACCAGAAAATCGAGACTGCACAGCACCAGCTGGTCACTTTCAAACGGGTTAACGCCAGCTTCGTCCCCGAATATGTGATTCATCAGAGCGTCTACGTCGCCCTCGCTGTTTTTCAAAGCGTCGTAGCGGCTCTGGTCAACAATGGAGAAGCGTAGATTGAAACGCCGGAGCATTTCTACAAGCCACTGATGTATTAGCGAATCCGGCACCACAATAAGGGCGCGACGAGCCCGGCCTGTCTGCAGCTGATAATGCAGAATAAGGCCGGCCTCAATGGTTTTACCTAGGCCAACCTCATCCGCCAACAGCACCCGTGGCGCATGGCGCTTTGCGACTTCGTGGGCAATATAAATCTGGTGCTGCAAGTGCTGTGTGCGTGCACCAATCAGGCCTCTAGCGGGTGAAGCGCGCAACCGATCCATGTGTTGCAGTGTCGCAAAGCGCAGACGGAAGGCGCCGTTCCGATCAAACTGGCCGGCAAACAGACGCTGGTGCGGCGCCGAAAAGTTTACGGTGCCGGCAAGTTTTACCTCAGATATCTGCTCAATATTTTCATCAAACTGCTCACCGCCATCGACCTCTGCCTCCGTCTCCGTCTCCGCGTGGTACAACAACACGCCGCCGAGATCCTCTACCGCTCGCACCCGATACTTGGCGCCTTCGAAGGTCTCAATTTCCTCGCCAATCTGGTACACGATGCGCGAAAGCGGTGCGTTATCAATAGCGTAAGTGCGCTCTTCATCAGCGGCAGGAAACCCCAAGGTAACCCGCCGGCCGGAAATATCTGTCACTATGCCCAAACCAAGCGCGGTATCGCTGTGGCTTACCCAGCGCTGGCCAATAACAAATTCCGATGCGTCCAAAAATCCTCCAAACTCTTTAATTTCGTGTTGCGCCGTTTTCACGCACCCAATAAGCAGTCGCGCCGCATACAGCTGCGGGAACCACAATAAGATTCAGAACAGGTACCATGGCCGCCAAGGCGACCGGCAGCCCGAAACCCAACGCAGACAGTCGAGTATCGGCAAGCAATTGGCGCAACGCCTTAAAGCTAACCTTATGGTTGTCTGCGGGATAATCCACATACTGCAGCGCCATCATCCAACTGTTAAACAAAAACCACAGCACAGCCGCAACCAGATTGACCACCGGGATCAAGCCGATAACAAACAGGCCAATGGCCCGCGGCAGGTAGTAGACGATTTTTTGCACTTCGCGCCAGAGTGCCCGGGGGATGTCCTTTATAATGGCAGCCCAGCCATCGTCAGTGCTGATTTCCTGGCCGGTGAGGTGCTTTTCAGTGAGTTCCGCCAGGTAACCATAAAACGGGGAACCAATCAGGTTGGCGACGATCACAAAGCCGTAAGCCAGCATAAGCAGGATCACGGCCCCGTATAGAATCCAGAAAAGCCAGTCCAGAGCCTGCAACCAAGCCCAGTCAGGCAGCCAGCCCATAGCGGTGGCAATCAGAGCGCCGAAAATTTCGCCCAGAAAATAGAACAGCAACCCGAAGAGAATAATGTTGATCACAAGCGGAATCACAACAAACAATCGCAGGCTCGGCTGGCGTATCAGGCGAAACCCCTCACCCAGGTAGCCCAGTCCACGAAAAAAATTACCTCTGAGCATCGCTGATTAACCCTCCGCTTCAATGACAGTGACGGGGCGCAAAGCATATCATGTTGAAAACCTTCACACAGCCAGAGAACTCTGACGGATTTCACCAATGGCAACACTGAAACACCAACTTCTAGCCTTGCTTCACTATCAGTTATTGTGGCGTCTTGTTCTGCTGCTGTCAGTAATTGCCATTGGCCTGCTGGCAACCACAAGCAGCGACTATCCGATCCCCTCGGCGCCCAGCGACAAAGTCAATCATTTCATCGCCTTCTTTGAGCTTACCATCGTTACGCGGCTGGCTTGGCCGGGGCTCCGCACCATTTGGTATGCACCGGCACTTCTGGGTTTTGGGCTGGGCATAGAGGCTGTTCAGGCCAGCCTGCCTTATAGGGATTTTTCCCTGACAGATTTGGTTGCCGACGGCGCAGGAATACTGATCGGGCTACTCCCGTGGCCGGGTACACGTAAAGCCGGCAAAAGAGACTTGAGAGATTCGCCCGAATCAGTGTGAGATATTTCGCACAAACCTGTGAGATCCTGCCGTAACTTTGTGTACGCAACCGTTACCAACCTCACCCTATAATCCCCTAACCTTATGATACGTATAGTCCGGCACCACCACAGCAAGCAGACACGTCGCACAAGCGTGCAGAGTTCACAGGTTTCCATGTGTCCAGTTGGTATAGTGATCTCGTCAAGGATGACAGGGAAAAGGACGACGCACTGGATGCACCCCGGCATGGATTGCAGGGAGAAGCAGGGACACAGGGATATCAGGCTTAAGGGATAACTATTTGGATAGCTGGCTCGGAAGCCGGCACCACGGAGTGGCACAAGGATTCGCAACACGGCTGTTGCACTCAGCGCAAGGATGCGCCGACCTGTTCCGGTAAAGGGCAACCCTAGGGTTGCCCTTTTTTTATGCTGAATTTCGAGCCCCAGCATTTCAAACGCCACGATCATAAAGCAGGAAAACCTCATTTCCTTTATACTGCCACCTCACTCTGGCACGCGATCGAACCCTGAAATGGCAAGCAGACCCGATACCGACAACTACCTTTCCCTGTTCCTGAACGACACCCCATTAATGGATGTACGGGCACCCGTGGAATTTGCCAAAGGCAGCTTCCCTAGTGCTGAAAACGCGCCGCTGATGAACGACGAAGAGCGGCACCAGATAGGCATCTGCTACAAAGAAAAAGGCCAAGATGAAGCAATCCGGCTGGGCCACCAGCTCGTGGCTGGCGACATCAAAGCCCAGCGCATTGAAGCTTGGAAACGGTTTGTGGCACGTCATCCGGAGGGCTACTTGTTCTGCTTTCGTGGCGGCTTACGATCTAAGCTGACCCAGCAATGGATAAAGGATGCAGGCATTGATTACCCACTCGTTCAGGGTGGCTACAAGGCGTTGCGCCGATTCCTTATCGACAGCCTCGACAACCTTGTCGAGTCCGGTGATTTCCACATCGTTAGCGGGCGCACAGGAACAGGTAAAACCCGCGTACTGCAGCAACTTTTAAACCCCGTAGATCTTGAAGGGCTGGCAAACCACAGAGGCTCCAGCTTCGGGCGTCAGGTGACACCACAGCCATCACAGATCGATTTCGAAAACCGTTTGGCCGTTGCCATGTTAAAGGCTCACCATTTAATAGGCGGCCCTGTTTACTTGGAAGATGAAAGCCGCCTAGTTGGCCGCTGTGCCATGCCGGATGCCCTGAAAGAGCGGATAACACATGCACCGATGCTTATTCTAGAGCGATCGCTGGAAGAACGCACACAGATTATCCGGGAAGACTACGTGGAAAACATGTCTGTCGATTATATGAGCCGTGACGGCGAGGAAGCCGGCTGGTTGAACTTCCGCGACTACCTTCTCGGGGCGCTCGAGCGTATAAGCAAACGCTTGGGCGGCGAGCGTTACAGCCAATTACGCGGCCACATGGAGCAAGCGCTGGCACAACAACAAAGCACCGGCGATGTTCACGCTCACGATGCGTGGATTCAACCGCTTCTTCAGAACTACTACGACCCAATGTACGACTACCAGCTCGGCCAGAAACAGGGGCGGATACTTGTCCGTGGAGGCCCGGATGCCGTTATCGGGTGGGCCAGTGACAATGCCTCTGCGTAAACAATACACGCTCAAATAGCGGCTCAGATTAACCTCGATCATTTCGTCTGCTATATGAAGCCTTGAATACATTCGGCCAACTTACACTGATGGCGTCATATATAAGAAACAGGAATCAACAAGGAATCCCCTATGGAAGATCTACTTGGCGCTGACGGGCGCGCCTCTGAATACGTGGACCAGGCCATTGCGCTGGTCATGACCTATGCCCCGAAATTCGTGCTGGCCATCGTTACGCTGGTTATCGGCCTCTGGCTGATCAATCGGTTCGTTGGGGTTCTCGATAAAAAGCTGGGCGCGAAAGATCCGACCCTGAACAAGTTTCTCTGCGGCCTGATAAGCATTATTTTCAAGGTCATGCTGCTGATTTCGGTTGCCTCGATGATCGGTATCGCAACCACCTCATTCATCGCCGTCATCGGTGCCGCCGGCCTGGCCATCGGTCTGGCGCTTCAGGGCAGCCTTGGCAACTTCGCCGGGGGCGTGCTGATACTGATCTTCAAACCCTTCAAGGTGGGTGACACCATCGAGGCGCAGGGATTCCTGGGTGCCGTTGCGGAGATCCAGATTCTCTACACCGTGGTGAATACCTTCGATAACCGTCGTGTCGTCATTCCCAATGGCAGCCTGTCTAACGAGACCCTGGTGAACGTCAGCATTTATGACAAGCGTCGTTGTGACATGACCTTCGGCATTCACTACGACGACGATATCGACAAGGCCCTAGCCATCCTTCAGCGACTGTTTGATGAGGATGAGAGGTCCCTGAAAGATCCGGAGCCGCGGATCTGCGTCGGCAGCCTCGGTGATAACTCGGTCAACCTGATGTTCCGCCCCTGGGTTGCCACCGATGACCTCTGGCCATACTACTGGGACATGCACAAAAAAGTGAAAAAGGCGTTCGATGCCGAGGGCATCACCATTCCTTTTCCCCAGCGCGACGTACACGTGTACAAAACCGAGTGAGGTAGCAATCTGTATCGCATAGATACAACACGTTACTCGCAAACTGAACAACCTCAGCTAAGCTGACCAATAATGGCGGGGCCGAACAGCCCCGCCAGGCCATCGCCGGAGCAGGACAAGCACTAAATCAGCCACTCCGGTTTGCTGTTATTGCTGGTAGGAGGCTGTCATTATGCCTGTGCAGCAGTTGAAGGAGTTTCTTGAGGAGGCAAATGTTGAATACATGTGCCTCACTCATCCTCCCGCGTTTACCGCTCAAGAACTTGCTCGCCACGTAAAAATCGCGGGTGACAAGGCCGTCAAAACCGTCATTATTGAACTCGATGGAAAAATGGCCATGCTGGTCATGCCGGCCACTTGGCGTGTTCGCTGGGACAGCCTCTCACGTATTTTGGAAACCGATTTTGTCGATCTTGCCGATGAGCAGGCGTTCCAGGATCGTTTCCCCAATTGCGAGGTCGGCGCCATGCCGCCCTTTGGCAACCTGTTCGGCATGACCGTTTACTGCGCAGAACCCCTGACAGAACAGCCAGAACTCGCGTTTGCCGCAGGAAGCCATACCGAATCCCTGCACATGAAAACCTCGGATTTTCTAAACTTGGTGCAACCCATGGTGCTCAACCGGGGCTTCATAAAGCCCGGGGCCCAGAAGCCTGCTTGGCTTATAAAAAGCCGTCACCGGCCCGCAGAATCATCAGAACAGCAGGTGGCCGGCGTGGTAGGTTAATGGTGCTTTTACAGCCGGCTTGATCCCGGTCGCTTGTCTGATCTTTGCCATCGCGTAAACTGTGGACATCAGACAGGAACCCGATATGACTCAAGCTTTTGATATTGTGATTGTCGGCGCCGGTATGGTCGGCGCTGCACTCGCCACCGGCCTCGGTCGGGATGGCTTCAACGTCGCGATGGTAGATCGCGCCCCAGCCCCCACATTCGATCCCCAAACGGCTCCCGATATCCGCGTGTCTGCCCTGAGCGCGGGCAGCGAACGCTACCTGCAAAGCCTTGGCGCTTGGGATTACATCCTCAATATGCGGGCGACCCCCTATCGTCGCCTCGCTGTGTGGGATGAAACCCGGCATCCGCTGAGCAACCTACTACCGCGAACCTCAAACCAGGTGGAATTCGATGCCGCCGGGTTGAACACCACTCACCTCGGCCATATCGTTGAGAACTCGGTGACTCAGCAAGGTCTCTGGCAAGCCGCAGAAGCACAACCTTCAGTTACTATTCTGGCCGGCAACGGCGTTTCCAGCATTACCCAGACGGCTGATTTGGCAACGGTAACGCTTGACGACAGCCAGCAGCTGACGGCCACACTGGTTATCGGTGCCGACGGTGCGCAGTCCCGGGTGCGAGACATGGCGGGCATAGGCGTTACTCGCAATCAGTACGGCCAGCAAGCGATGGTCATTTCCGTGCGTTATCAGGGCCAGGTGCAAGACATCACTTGGCAGGGTTTCTATCCTTCTGGCCCTAGGGCCTTCCTGCCGCTGCACAGCGCAGGCCCGGATTACCCCGGTGAGAGCAGAGGGTCACTGGTGTGGTATGACGCACCGGAGGAAATCGCCCGCCTTAAAAGCTTGAGCCATGAAGCGCTAATGGCAGAAATACAGAAAGGCTTCCCTGCAGAACTGCCGCACCTTACTCATATTGAAGACCGAGCCAGCTTTCCCATAGCCCGGCAACACGCCAAACACTACTCGGCGGGCCGTATTGTGCTCACGGGTGACGCCGCCCACACCATCAACCCATTGGCGGGCCAGGGTGTGAACCTGGGTTTTCAGGATGCCCAGTGCCTGCAGAGCGTTCTGAAAGAGGCCCGACGGGCGGGCAAAGACCTAGCCGAACCGTCAGTGCTGGCCCATTACGAGCAGCAACGGCGGCCGGCGAACCGGCGCATGATGTTTGCTATGGATGCGTTCTATCACCTGTTCAGCAACCAGGCTCCGCCGCTTCACCTGCTCCGGAACATCGGCCTGGGAACCGCGCGTGCCTTACCCTTTGCCCGTAATCGGGTAGCTCGCTATGCTATGGGCATCGACGATGAGCTGCCGGCGATCATCAGGCAACTGGCCTCCCGGCTGCCGGGCCTGAGTGAACTTTAAGTACCTGAAAAATCAAGCGACAAAAACAGGAATTCATCATGTCCGAAACCCTTTTCACTAAAATTATCAACCGCGAAATTCCGGCAGATATCGTCTACGAAGACGACATCAGCTTGGCCTTTCGCGACATCAATCCTCAGGCTCCGGTGCATTTGCTGATCATTCCGAAAAAAGTGATCCCCACCATCAATGACATCGAGGAAATGGATCGCGAGTTGGCGGGCCACTTGTTCTGGGTGGCTGCGAAACTCGCTAAAGAGATGGGCTTTGCCGAGGATGGCTACCGCACCGTGATGAACTGTGGTGAAAACTCTGGCCAGACCGTGTTCCACATCCACCTTCACCTGCTGGCCGGAAAGCCTATGGGCTGGCCTCCCTATACCGACAAAATGAAGCAGGCCTGAGCTTAGCGCCCCACAACCCGCTCCGCTTCTTCCATCGGCGTGTGCCGGACATCTTCACCCTTGACCATAAAGATCACGTTCTCGGCAATGTTGCAGGCGTGATCTCCTACCCTCTCCAGTGACCTCAGAACCCACATCACCGACATACAGCGTGAAATATTGCGGGGATCTTCCATCATGAATGTCAGCAGGCTGCGGGCCGCACCCTGGTATTCCTCATCCACCCGCTTGTCTTCTTTCATTACCCGCAGAGCCTGTTCGGAATCCAGTCTGGCAAACGCATCCAATGAGTCGCGGAGCATTCCCATTACATGGGCACCAATATGGCGCACTTCCCCATAGCCTTGGGGCGACTGCCCTTCTTCAGAGAGTTTGATCGCAAATTTGGCGATTTTCTTGGCTTCATCGCCCACCCGTTCCAAATCCGCAACCATTCGGATCACCGAGATCACCAGCCGCAGATCTCGGGCCGTTGGCTGGCGACGAGCGATGATGAGCATGGCCTCTTCATCAATATCCATCTCCATCCTGTCCACCAACTTGTCTTTGGCCCGGATCTCTTCCGCTAAATCGTCATCATCCTCCATCAGAGCCACAACGGCGCTGTCAATCTGGGTTTCCACCAAACCGCCCATTTTCAGGAAACGGGTTTTCAGGGCCAGAAGCTCATCGTTGAACTTATTGGAGATGTGATCTCCGTAAACGTCGTCCTTCTTCGCAGGCATAGTGTTTCTCCCTTATTCTTTGCACCCGGATCAACCGAAACGACCGGTGATGTAGGATTCAGTCAGTTGATGTTCGGGCGTGGTAAATACCTTGCTCGTATCGTTTACCTCCACAAGGTGGCCCAGGTGGAAGTAGGCGGTGCGGTTAGAAACCCGCGCTGCCTGTTGCATGGAGTGAGTCACAATCACAATAGTGTAGCTCTCGGACATCTCGGCAATCAGTTCTTCCACCCGTGCAGTTGCAATCGGGTCAAGGGCCGAACATGGCTCATCCATCAGTATCACTTCCGGGCTGACAGCAATGGCGCGGGCAATACACAGCCGCTGTTGCTGGCCGCCGGACATGCCGGTTGCCATGGAGTCTAGACGGTCTTTGGCCTCATTCCACAAGCCAGCTTTGCGAAGACTGTTTTCGACAATGTCGTCAAGCTCGGACTTACGATTTGCCAGACCGTGGATTCGGGGGCCATAGGCCACATTGTCATAGATCGATTTCGGAAAGGGGTTTGGCTTCTGGAACACCATGCCTACCCTGGCCCTCAGTTCAACCACGTCGCGCTTTGGGTCATAGATGTTCTGATCGTCCAGTTCAAGAGAGCCTTTAACGCGGCAAATCTCAATGCTGTCGTTCATCCGGTTCAGGCATCGCAAAAAAGTTGACTTACCGCAACCAGAAGGACCGATGAAGGCAATGACTTCGTTTCGGCCAATATCCATGCTGATATTCTTGATCGCCCGGGCCGCGCCGTAGGAAACCTCCACATTACGAAGCTTGAATTTAGGGTCGTCGGCAAATGGCTTTCCGACCGTCATGCCTTCTTCAATCACGGTATCTTCGGGCTTCTCTTCAGGCACAGGAATCGCTACCCCCTGGTCTCGAATGCCGGCTTCTGCGGAAATACTCGGATTCATCGTGTTCATATCATTCTCCTTACCAGCTACGCTCAAGCCGTTTACGCAGCCAGATCGCCAGTGCGTTCATACTGATCATGAAGGCAAGCAGCACCATGATGGCGGCAGATGCCAGCTCTACAAAACCCTGCTCGGAGCTGCTTGCCCATAGGTAAATCTGTACCGGAAGCACAGTGGCCGAATCGTAAAAGCCGCCTGGCACGTCCACTATAAAGGCCACCATGCCAATCAGCAGCAGCGGGGCTGTCTCCCCCAGAGCTTGAGCCATACCGATGATAGAACCGGTCAGCATGCCGGGCATCGCCAGAGGTATCACGTGATGAAGCACCACCTGCATCTTGGAGGCCCCGACACCCTCCGCAGCCTCCCGTACTGAGGGCGGCACGCTCTTGATGGCCGCGCGGCTGGATATGATGATCGTTGGCAGGGTCATCAGTGCCAGCACCATGCCGCCTACCACCGGAACCGACCGGGGCATACCGAACAGGTTTATGAATACCGCCAGGCCCAGCAGACCAAAAATGATGGAAGGTACCGCAGCCAGATTATTGATGTTCACTTCGATAAAATCGGTAAGTTTATTCTGTGGCGCGAATTCTTCGAGGTAGACTGCTGCCGCAATACCCACTGGGAACGCGATGCCCAACGTGACCAGCATGGCCATCAAAGAACCGACTATCGCACCCAGAACACCGGCGTTGGCAGGCTCCCTGGAGTCACCTCGACTGAACAGCACGTCGTTGAAGCTGGTATCGATAACCCCTTTTTCCAACAACTCATCCACCCAGCGTTGCTGCTGCTCGGAAAGTTTGATGCTGTACCGCGGATTGTCCGCATGCTTGACGTATACCGAGACCCGATCATGGGCCGGAAACTCTAGGGTTTGGGTGGTGTCCAGAAGATCCGGATTTTTTATCAGTAAATCGCGGACTTCGCTGGCTGCATAGGTACCCAGAAAACGGCCCAGCTCACGCTTTTCAGCCGCGCTGTGCGCCTCCGGAACATGCTCCTGCAATGCGGCGATAATCGGCGCGGTAAAATCCGCCATGGACAGTTGATCCGCATCGGTTGGATCATCAAGGTACATCATTGCGGAATCGAGATTCACGTCCAGAGTGATGGTGGTCTTGACGAACCCGGTATATCCCTTGCTGACAATATCGGCGAACAGGGTAAACAGAGACGCGAGCGCAATTGAAATCGCCAGAATACCGTACAGTCGGAATCGACGCTCCTTACGGTACCGGCGTTTCAGCGACTTGCGGACGATCTCTGCCTGAGAACGTTGATCAGTCATACTGTTCCCTATATTTGCGTACAATCTTCAGTGCGACCACGTTGAGCAGCAGCGTTACGATAAACAACAACATACCGAGGGCAAAGGCCGACAGTGTCTTGGCGCTATCAAATTCCTGATCACCCACCAGCAATGTTGCAATCTGAACGGTCACTGTCGTTACCGACTCCAGAGGATTGGCCGTCAGGTTGGCAGCCAGCCCTGCCGCCATCACCACAATCATGGTTTCGCCGATGGCGCGGGATGCCGCCAACAGAATGCCGCCAATAATGCCAGGCAGGGCCGCCGGGAAAATCACCTTTTTCATGGTTTCTGACTGGGTAGCACCCAGTGCCAGGGAACCGTCCCTCATGGCCTGGGGAACGGCATTAATCACATCGTCTGACAGCGAAGACACAAATGGCACGATCATGATCCCCATGACCAGCCCCGCAGCAAGTGCACTCTGGGAAGAGGCTTCCAGGCCCACCATTTCGGCAAGATCACGGATAAAAGGGGCGACGGTCAACGCAGCGAAAAAGCCGTAAACGACGGTAGGAATACCCGCTAGCAGCTCCAACACCGGCTTCACCGTTGAGCGCATACGCTTGCTGGCATACTCAGACAGGTAGATGGCAGACAACAGGCCGACAGGCACTGCAACCAGCAGAGCAATGGCGGAAATCAACAGAGTGCCCGTGAACAGAGGGATAACGCCAAAGGCACCGTCGGAACCCACCTGATCGACGCGCAAGGCGGTCTGGGGGCTCCAGCTGGTCCCAAACAGGAACTCGGTAATCGGCACGCGGCCGAAGAAGCGTATGGTCTCCAGAATCACCGAGAACACGATGCCCGCAGTGGTCAACACCGCCAATGCCGCACACACAAAGAAGATCCGACGAAGGGTTGTTTCGACGTTTTTTCTGGCATTGATGTGAGGTGCAACTCGGGTCCATGCAAACGTAGCGCCCAATACTGCGATCAGTATTACGAGGGTGGTCTTGAAGTTCTCGCTCTGATTTTCAACTGCCTCGAGTAGCGACGCTGCCCCGGCAATGTGCTCCGGCACGAACTCAGGATCGAGCTTGCCCGCTGCGACGTTGCTGATCTGGGAGAGAATCAGGCTGGCCTGCCCAGCAGATTCTGGCCAGGTATCCTGAGGCAAGGATCCGATCACAATGCCCTGAATAACCTTACCTTCAAAACCAGCCCAAGCTGCCAGCACAATCAGTGCGGGAATGGCACACCAAAGCGCCGCACGCGCCGCATAGTAGAATGGAAGAGCCTTGAGATTCCGGATACCGCCGAGGGGCGCCGCCACAGCCCGGGATCGCATGTATGCGAGGCCATAGGCAACCAAGGCGAGAACCAGAATCAGGGGCAGAAGATTAGCCGTCTGCATATCAGTCTCTGTATTAATGGCTTTAAGTTAGCTGGGCGTCTATTTTGCTAGCTTGCCGCACGAAGATATTCATACCGATGTAACAAAGGAACGCGGGCCACCAAGCCCACGTTCCTTTTTCTTCATCCCTGACGACTCATGATCGAGCCTTACAGCTTGTTGCCAGTCATCGGGTGCAGTTCTTTCACCGCCTTTGCAATCTTCATGCGCTCGCTGCGTGGGCTTGGGATCAGGCCTACATCAACGAGGTAGCCGTTATCACCCCAAGCGCCTTCGCTGGTGAACTCGGAGACATATTCCTTGATCCCCGGAACAACACCCACGTGCGCCTTCTTGATGTAGAACCACAGTGAACGGGCTACCGGGTATTTGTCGCTCGAAATGGCTTCGGGAGTCGGCTCGACGCCGTTCACGGTCGCTGCCTGGATCTGGCCAGTGTTTTCCATCAGGAAGCTGTAGCCGAAAATACCGAGAGTTTCCGGATCCTGGGCCAGACGCTGAACGATCAGGTTGTCGTTTTCGCCGGCTTCAATGAACGGGCCGTCTTCACGCATGCTTTGACATACGGTCTTGAACTTGTCTTCGTTCTCGTCTTCCATCTGCGCGATCATGTCGAACTGTTTGCAACCGCTCTCCATCGCCAGCTCAACGAACGCGTCACGGGTGCCTGAAGTCGGAGGCGGGCCCATTACGCTGATTTCAATATTCGGAAGGCTGGAGTCGATTTCGCTCCAATTCATGTAAGGGTTGGCAACCAACTCGTTACTACCGTCCGGGTTAGGTACATCTTTGGCCAGTGCCAGGAAAATCTGCTTCAGGGACAAGTCGAGCTTTTCCGCTTCCTTGGAGTTTGCCATAACGATACCGTCAGCACCGATACGTACTTCGGTGATTTCCTTGACGCCGTTGGCCTGGCAGTTAGCGAATTCGCTCTTTTTCATACGACGGGAAGCGTTGGTGATGTCCGGGTGCTGGGTACCAACACCTTGACAGAACAGCTTCAGGCCGCCACCGGAACCGGTGGACTCAATCTTA
Organism: Marinobacter sp. LV10R510-11A; assembly: GCF_900215155.1. Classification (NCBI taxonomy): domain Bacteria; kingdom Pseudomonadati; phylum Pseudomonadota; class Gammaproteobacteria; order Pseudomonadales; family Marinobacteraceae; genus Marinobacter; species Marinobacter sp. LV10R510-11A. The sequence continues at coordinate 3,511,068 of NZ_LT907980.1, read as the reverse complement.
GGAGTCGGGAAATCAGTGTTACGGCCGAAGCGTTCGGCAACCACGGTGGCGAATGGGTAAACCGTGGAAGAACCCACAATGCTGATGGTGTCGCGCGCCATGGCCGGAGTCGACACGGCTGCAATACTGCTCACCAGTGCCACGCTTGTAAGGGCTGTTTTAAGTTTGATCACGTTGAGTCTCCGTTTGTCACTTTGGCTTTATTTACGGGGTTGCTTCACCGATGTGTGAACAATAAAGGCACTCTGTGACAACTTTATGACAACCATTGAAATATAGAACAAGACATTCAATTTTTCTTGCAGACGCCGTGCAGGTCGCTAACATGCGGGGGACTACAACAATCACGGACTGAAAAGGTTGAATTCATGACGGTGCTCGACGACGACAAACCCAAACCCCGCGGCGATCTGACCCTCCAGATTGTACCCCTGCCCCAGGATACCAACGCCAATGGCGATGTGTTCGCGGGTTGGCTGGTCAAGCAGATGGACATCGCCGCCGCTACCGTGGCCGGTCGCATTTCTCTGGGCCGCAACGCCACTGTGGCCATGGATGGGATGGAGTTTCTCTCACCTTTGCGGGTTGGCTCTCAAGTCGGCTGCTACTGCGAGCTGGTAGACATAGGCCGCAGCTCCATGAAAATCAATGTGGAAGTGTGGACCCTCGATCGCACCGCCAAACACCCGCGCAAAGTGACCGAAGGCTGTTTTGTGTACGTCGCCATTGATGAGCAAGGTCGCATCCGGGAAGTGCCAGAGCAACCTCACTAGTCAGGGCTTCATCAACCGATCCAAGCGCAACCGTTCGCGCTCATCGAACAGCCGGCGACTGCTCCAGGACACCGCCATCACCGCACCAAAGCCGGTGCCTGCGGTAATGATCAACATCACCAGAATCTGGTATTTCACCGCCACAGCCGGCGGGCTGCCGGCGAGAATCTGACCGGTCATCATGCCCGGAAGGCTGACAATACCCGCCGCGGCCATGGCGTTGATCGAGGGCATCATGCCGCTGCGCATAGCCTCCCGGCGAATATCTTCCAAAGCTTGCTGCCAGGTCTGCCCCAGCATCAGCCGATTCTCGATCACAGCACGCTGCCGCCAGACTGACTCATTCAACCGATCCAGGGCCAGGCTGACACCGGTCATGGTATTACCCAGCATCATGCCCAGCAGGGGAATCGCATATTGCGGGGCATACCAGGGTTCCGGGCCGATCACCACGGCCAAAGCCAGCACCGTGACCGTAAAGGACGACACGAACATGGCCCCGGTACCAATGCCGATGGCCCACCAACCCTGCAATCGCCGACTCTGGCGAGCGACCACTTCCCGGCCTGCCACCAGCAGCATGATCGTTGCCAGCAGGGCAATCCAGTAGAAACTAGAGGACTCAAACAAAGCTTCCAGCACCAACCCGATCAGGACCAGCTGGATCACCGTACGTACGGCGGCAATCAACAGGCTGCGGGTGATACCCAGCCGGCTCAAATAGCCGGTCACCGCCAGAGCCAGTATCAGCAGGGCTGCTAGCCCGAGTTTCCACCAGGCCAGATCAATCACTTCCATGGGCTGGCTCCAGTCGGGCTCCGCGAATGCGATAGTGGGCGCTAGCCACACGTTGAATCTGGGCCGGGTCATGGGCGACCCATAGGGTGGCAATTTGCCGTTGCCAGATTTCTTCTAGTAGCCAGGTTTCAATGGCTCTCGTGGTCTCGCCATCGAGGTTGGCGGTAGGTTCGTCCAATAATAATGCCTGGGGCTCCAGGGAAAGAGCCCGCCAGAGCGCCAGCCGTTGCCGCTCTCCGGAAGACAGCCGGCTGACCGACCAGGCCATCACCTCTGGTGGCAACCCCAGTGCTGCGGGCAATCGTTCACCGGCCTTATCAGGAAAGTGAGCACCCACATCATCAAACCACCACTGGCTGTCTGCGGGCACCATAACAACCCGGCCTCGCCACTGGTGAGCGGGTATATCCAGCTGGCCGACACCCTTCAGGGAAACCCTGCCGCCGTGGGGTTCCAGGTCGGCTACCGCCCGTAGTACGCGACTCTTGCCACTGCCGGAGGGGCCAGACAAGCAAACCACCTGCCCGCCAGGCACCGTCAATGAAACGTCACTCAGGTCGCCAATGCTGACGTTTTCTAGCAAAAGGTCGGTCAAAACCGGCTCACCACGGCAGCTCCTCCCCGTTGCTGTGCCAGAAAGAGCCGGTATTCTCTAAGCTCAGTTTGGTAATACGCTCCGCCAGACCACGAGCGGAGTCTTCCGGGGAGATAAGACCCCCAAAGCCCACCATCCGGGTCTTCACATAGCCAGGGTGCAACTGAGCCACGGCGATCCCCTTGGGCTTCAAATCCATCGCCAGAGATTTACCGAAGGCGTTCAACGCTGCTTTGGAGGCGCGATAGCCGTAGCGACCACCGGAATCGTTATCAGCAATGGAGCCCATGCGGCTGGTGATATTGGCGATCTTACTGCTCTGCCCCATCAATGGAATTAGCGCCTCGGCCACGCGCAACGGGGCGTAAGCGTTGATTTCCATTTGTATGCGGATGGAGTCGAAATCAATGCTGCCAAGCTGCTCGTCCTGCAGCAAGCCGGCGTTGTTGATCAGCAGGCTGATGCTCTTGCCCGCCAAGCCGGCCTTCAGCTTCTCGATACCCTCATTGGTGGTGACATCTACCTCCTCGATCACCTGAGCGGTCACGTTTGCCAGTTCCTCAGATGATTGCCGACACACGCCGATCACTTCATGCCCTTCGCGGGCATAATGGCGGGCAAGCTCCAGACCAATGCCTCGGTTGGCACCGGTTATTACCACTACACTGGACTCTGACATAAGAAACACCTCCGTTCTGATCAAGTTCATCAATCTATTGGGTCATCCCCGCCTATTGGCAAGGTCGCCTGCGGCTTGACCTTCGAGGCACCTATACGGCCCTGGATTCCGGCGGCTCGGTGCTGCGTTTCTGACGCCTTTCCCGCTGTCAGGCCGGGGCTTCGTGCCGTTGGGGGAGCATCAGCGATAGCAACGCGGCCATGGCCACCAACCCCGCAGAAATCCACAAACAGGCCTCCAAGCCGTAAACCTGATAAACCCAGCCTGACAGGATTGTCCCAAGAAGCCGGCCGGCGGCGTTGGACATATAGTAAAAACCCACATCCAGAGACACACCATCCCCCCGGGCATACCTGATAATCAGGTAGCTGTGCAGAGAGGAATTGATCGCAAACAGCACACCGAATAACAGCAGACCACCGATAACAACGTACTGGGGCGACCAACCCATCACCAGGCCAGCGGCAATCGCGGCAGGAACCAGTGCGAGGGCAGCGGCCCAAAGCACTGCCGGCCCTTTGCTTTCCATGTTGCCGGTGATGCGTGGAGCAATGGTTTGAATGAAGCCGTAACCGATTACCCAGGTGGCCATGAACCCACCGACTTTCCAGAAATCCCAGCCAAACACCGTATGCAGGTATACCGGCAGAGCCACCACGAACCAGATGTCCCGCGCACCGAACAGGAACATCCGCGCAGCGGACAATACATTGATTGCACGGCTTTTTGACAGAATTTCTCTGAACTTCGGTTTGGCTTTGCTCTTGCCCATCTCCTGCTTGAGCAGGAACAGACTGGCCAGCCAGACCAGACCCAAAACCACGGCCATGATGATCACCGCACCGGTGAACCCAACCGCCATCAGTAGCACACCGCCCAGAAAAAACCCGACCCCTTTCAGGGTGTTCTTCGACCCTGTCAGGATGGCCACCCATTTGTACAGCCGATCCTGCTCGCCATCCGGAACCAGAAGCTTGATTCCGCTTTTCGCTGACATCTTGTTCAGATCCTTGGCAATACCTGACATAGCCTGAGCGGCCATCACCCAGGGCACAGTCAGCATCGCAGCCGGTACCGCCAGCATTCCCAGTGCCAGAATTTGCAGGAACAAACCCAAGTTCATGGTGCGATTGAGCCCGATTCGCGCACCCAGATAACCCCCCACCAGATTGGTCACTATCCCGAAAAATTCATAGAAAATGAACAACAGGGCAATTTCCAGCGGCGAGTAGCCCAACTGGTGGAAATGCAGCACCACCAGCATGCGCAGGGCTCCGTCCGTCAGGGTAAAGGCCCAGTAGTTGCCGGTAATCACCAGATACTGTCGAACGGCAGCAGTCATATCAGGCAGAACCTACCTTACGTACCAGTTCCGCAGTGCGGTTGGCGTAACCCCATTCGTTGTCGTACCAGGCATAGATCTTCACCTGGGTGCCGTTGACCACCAGCGTGGACAGGGCGTCGACAATGGATGAGCGCGGATCGGTCTTGTAGTCGATGGACACCAGCGGGCGCTCTTCGTAGCCCAGAATATCCTTGAGTTCGCCCTCGGCGGCTTCTTTCAACAACTGGTTCACGGTGTCGCGATCCGTCGGCGTTTCCACTTCAAACACGCAGTCGGTCAGCGAGGCGTTCGTCAGCGGAACCCGCACGGCGTGGCCATCAAGACGCCCCTTCAGCTCCGGGAAGATCTCGATAATCGCTGTGGCAGAACCGGTGCTGGTGGGGATCAGCGAACTGCCACAGGACCGTGCCCGGCGCAGGTCCTTGTGGGGCGCGTCGATTATGGTCTGGGTGTTGGTCAGGCTATGGATGGTGGTGATAGAGCCGTGTTTGATGCCGAGTTTCTCGTGTATAACTTTGACCACCGGCGCCAGGCAGTTGGTGGTGCAGGACGCAGCGGAAACGATGCGGTCGTTAGCCGGATCGAAAATATGCTCGTTCACGCCCAATACGATATTCTTGGCCCCCGCTTCCTTCACCGGCGCGGTGACTACCACGCGCTTCACGCCCTGATCCAGGTAGCCTTGCAGCGCGGCTACCTTCTTGTTCACGCCACTGGCTTCGATCACTAGGTCGCAGCCGGACCAGTCGGTATCGCCGATGGCCTTGTTGTGGGTGACGGTGATGCGCTTGCCTTCGATCATCATCTCATCACCACTGGCATCGGCCTCGTGGCGCCAGCGGCCGTGAACACTGTCAAAGTTCAGCAGGTGTGCGAAGGTATGGGTATCTGCCCCAGGATCGTTAATGGCAACAAAATCCAGTTCCGGCCAGTCCCAAGCGGCCCGCAGAGCCAGGCGGCCAATGCGGCCGAATCCGTTAATGCCTACTTTGATCTTATTCATGGTGGTCTCCTTGCGAAATTCGCAATTCGTTTATCCGGGAAGCGATCAGGGGCACTGCACCCCCGGGCGCTCAGCCATGGCCTGCAACTGTGCCAAGGGCTGTTGGATCAATGCCTCATTGTCCTGGGCGGTTTCATCCAAAACCCACGACACCCAGGCTGGAAGCCGGGGGTTAAGATAATAATAGACCCACTGGCCACGGCGCTCTGTTTCCACCAGCCCGACATCCCGCAGGGTGGCTAGATGGCGGCTGACTTTCGGCTGGGACACCGCAAAGGCTTCGGTCAATTCACACACGCACAGTTTGCCCTGATCCCGGATCAACAAAAGTGCCGCCAGCCGCAACTCATCACCCAAGGCCTTGAAGATGCTCACGGGGTTGTAATCTTCAGGTTTCAGGCCGGTTTCCTTCTGGTGCAGGACGCTTCTTTTCATGGGATCCTCCAATACCGAAACCCTTGCATATTCGATTTGCCATATATGCATTTTTAGCGATAATAGGCAGGGAAAGTAACAAAGTAAAGACACTCTGGGGTAAGCAATGACCAGCCATACAGAAGCCACCCGAACTGAAGACGCCAGCGGTGGCATGGATCTGTTCGGGAAGTATCTATCGCTCTGGGTGGCCCTGGCCATCATCGCTGGCGTGGCCTTGGGCCAGTTTGCGCCTGCAATACCAGAAACTCTGTCTCGTTTCGAATATGCCCAAGTGTCTATCCCCATCGCCATTCTGATCTGGGCGATGATTTTCCCGATGATGGCGCAGATTGATTTCAGCTCCATCATAAACGTAAGAAAAGAGCCAAAAGGGTTAGCCATCACCACAGTGGTGAACTGGCTGATCAAACCTTTCACCATGTTCGCCATCGCCTGGTTTTTCCTGATGGTGGTGTTCGAGCCGTTTATTGCACCGAAATTGGCCAGCGAATACCTGGCTGGCGCCATTCTTCTGGGCGCGGCTCCCTGCACAGCCATGGTGTTTGTCTGGAGTTACCTGACCAAAGGCGATGCCGCTTATACTCTTGTGCAGGTGTCCCTGAACGACATCATTATGCTGTTTGCCTTCGCGCCCATCGTGGTGTTTTTGCTCGGCATCTCTGACATTCAGGTGCCCTGGGATACGGTGATGCTGTCCGTGGTGCTGTACATCGTGATACCACTCACCGCCGGCTACCTGACCCGCCGCACCCTGGTTGCCCGTCGTGGCCAGCGCTGGTACGACGACGTATTCATGAAGCGCCTCGGCCCGGTAACGCCAGCTGCGTTGATTGTCACCTTGGTGCTGCTGTTTGCCTTCCAGGGTGAAGTTATTCTGGCCAACCCGCTGCACATCGTGCTGATTGCTGTGCCGTTGATCATCCAGACCTTCCTGATCTTCTTCTTGGCCTATGGTTGGGCTCGGCTATGGAAGGTTCGCCACTGCATTGCTGCACCCGGTGCCATGATTGGTGCCAGCAACTTTTTCGAACTTGCCGTGGCGGCGGCCATCGCGCTATTCGGCCTGCAATCCGGTGCTGCCCTGGCCACGGTGGTGGGCGTATTGGTGGAAGTGCCACTGATGCTTGTACTGGTGCGCATTGCCAACAGCACCCGGGACAGGTTCCCGACCTGAAGGCGCTGCACGGCCCCGCGCGCGCTCACAGGCAATATTCAAGGCAACCCCGGCGCCGGAAACCTGTTCAGTTAACCACCACCCTGCTAATATCCCGCCCATCTTTTCATCCCATTGAACCGTAAACACCTGACCCGAACGGAACCCACAGAATGGATTTTCTCCAGGCTCTTTACCTTGGCCTCCTCCAGGGACTGACTGAATTCCTGCCTATTTCCAGCTCCGCCCACCTTATTCTTGTTCCAGCTTTCTTTGACTGGGTAGATCAGGGCGTAGCCTTTGACCTTGCGGTTCACGTGGGCACCCTGCTGGCGGTAGTTTTCTACTTTCGCGACGATGTATTCAGCATCGCCCGAGACGGCCTTATTTCCATGGGCCGACGCCGCGTCGTCGGCCAGGGCGCACTGGCTTTATACCTGGTGATAGGCACGATTCCCGCGGGCCTTGCAGGCTTGGCACTGCTGGATATGATCGATAACGAACTGCGCGCCGTGGAAATTATCTTTGCCACCACGCTGTTCTTCGGCTTGTTACTAGGCGTGGCAGACTGGATGCCCAAGCGTCAGCGGTCTCTCGACAGCCTGAACTGGAAAGATGCGTTACTGGTGGGCATTGCTCAGGCGATCGCCATTGTGCCCGGAACCTCACGTTCGGGCATTACCATCACAGCCGGCCTGTTCCTTGGAATGAGCCGGGAAACCGCTTCCCGTTTCTCCTTCCTGCTGGCCATTCCCATCACTGCGTTGGCGGCAGGTGTAAAGCTTTTGGAAGTTGCAGCTGCCGACACTGTTGTTGATTGGGGCGCCTTTCTGATCGGTGGTGTGACATCCTTTTTGATTGCCATTACCGCTATCCACTTCTTCCTGAAATGGCTGAACAAAGTAGGTATGTGGCCTTACGTTATCTACAGAATCATTCTGGCTGGGGTTATTTACGCGGTGTTGATGTAAGCGCAGAAAAGACCCAATACGAGAGCGCCAGAGTGTTCGTAAAGCGGGATTGATAGCCACCACCCAACCCACGGCCTCCCAGCACACCCAATTTCTCTTGGTTGATACTCACACCACTATTCCACCACCCAAACCCGCTCCAACGACAGCTTGCCCAGGTCGAACTGGTACACACTGATACCGCCTGTAGACTGGTGCCCCATCGCCAGAATGCCCGCTTCCGGCGAGGTGGCAATAGCGGTGTTGCGGTCGTACTGACTGCCGTAGGTGACCAGTTTGGGTGATTCGCCGAGATCAAAATATTTCACGGGCCAGGGGCTGCCGGTTTTGAATAGGGCGGCGAAGTGGCTGTTGTTGCCGAAGCGGAGGTAGTACTCGCTGTTGTGGATGAAGGCTATGGCGATGGTGATATTACTGGGGCCTTCAGGTGCTTCGATTAGTTCACTCTGATCAAAATAATCCGCATCGTCGAAGCCGTCTGGAAGATCATCATCATACAGTCCCGAAAAGTAACCGGCATTGCGCATTCGGTGTTCGGGCCGGGATGTATTCCATGCGAGGCTAATTCCGTTTTCATCCGCGCTAACCACCCATTGTCCATCCGGGCTGATGGTGGCATGGGTTTTGGAGGAGTTCCCGTCGAACTTGGCAACGGGGCTCAAAGTTTCATAACTCCAAAGGACTACACCGGAAAAGTTGGATGACGAGAGCAAATCATTGACGGGTCGAACGGCGGGGGTATCACCGCTTATAGGGCGCCCGTCGATAAAGTCCAGGCCTTTGCCCGCTGTTATAAAAAAGTCGCTGTTTGAAAGGCCAAGATTCAGAAGCTTGCCACTTCCCATAAAGCTCGGACTGTCACCGTCTCGCAGAAGTGGTTCGAGTGAATCGCCATAACCGTAGAACAGGTTCCATGTCTCGTTGGTGGAGAGGTAGTGGGTCAGGCTGGCATCTATGGCATGGCCGTAGGTGGGGAAATGTTGGAACTGCTCCAGTATTTCGCCGCCGGTGGTTTGGGCGGTGACGGTGTTGTTAAGATTTTGCCAGAGAAACGCACGCTGGCCGGGTATGAAATAGGCGCTGTAAATATTGGCATCACTCGAGACCACTTCATATCGGTCTTCCTTAATGTCCCAAAGTACCAAGTGGTTGCTGCGGTGAGAGCTGATGACGTATCGCCCGTCATCGGATACCCCGACTGCCATAACCGGGCCGTAGGTGATGCCAAATAGCCCGACTGTTCTGGCAATCAAGAAGGCTATAGCAATAACAGCTAAGGGCAAAGCCCAGCGAGAGTACGATTTAATACCGTCCAAACTGTTTTCTCCCCTGTCCCTTCAGTCGCTCGATAATCTCATCTTTATAAGAACGGTTGAACACGTCCTCACTTGGAATTCGCATCCCGGAGTGGCTAAATAGCCAAGTTGATTGGTTAATTTGAACAGCCGCTTGATCGTTGATTAATCGATAGATGAATTTATCGTAACTATTCAGCTCACATCTGCCACGATCATTAAAATAGAGTCTCATCGGTATCCATAAACGCAGGGCTTTTCCCCTGAAAGAGTAAAGCCAGAGCCTCTGTGGCTGACATCCCCTGCTTGCGACACGTTGACAGGTAACTGCGAACACGACAAAAGATCTTCGCCCCCGCCATGGATCGAAAACAACCGGATATTTTCTGCTGCACTTTCGTCATGCGCAGGTCGTTCTCCCCCTGATTGTTAGTGAAGGGGACGTACTCGACATCCATAAAACGCAGCACGTCGTGCTCAAAGTTGCGCAACCTTTCCAGCAAGTTTCGGGCTTTTGATCGTTTTAGCCTGCCGCGTTTCCCGGCCTCTCGCAGGCTTACATCGGGAGGTGGACATTCGATATCTGCCTCTTCGAGACGTTGTCGATAGCGCTGTCGCCACCGTTCAGCATCAGTGGCTGGCAAGCGGCCACCGGCATCCGCTACCGTATTGTTCATATCGATCAGCAGGGCTTTCATCGCCTTGGCCCAGTGTTGACCGTCCTGCTCCCATGCCCTCTCCAGCTCTCGAAGATGGTGCGCATTGCACAGGGAATGGGTGCACGCGTAACGGTAGTACGGCTTCCAATGATCGTGACACAGCACCCCGCTGAAGAAGGGCAACACGCCCATCTCGTCCATGGCCTCGGTGCCACGCTTGGCGTGGGGGTAGAGCAGCGTCAATGCGCTATTGGACGCGCAGTGCAACCAGTGGCGCTTCCCGTCCAAGTTGATGCCGGTCTCATCAACATGCATGAGCTCAGATTTGGCGAGCTGAGCTTTCGCCCACTGCTCGAAATGATCCAGCTTCTCGTAAGCCTCTTTGTTGAAATTGAAGACAGAGCCGGCACTGACCGGAATACCCATCTGCTCCTGAAAGTGGTCACGGATTCGGTCATAGGGCAACAGCTGAAACTGCGACATATAGACTGCATTGGCCTTGATGCCGATGCCATACTGAACCGACCGACTGACCCTGTCCGGAAAGGCAGCAACAAATCGATTCCCCTGGTCGTCTTTAATAACCTGTGCTCGGTATTCAGTCACGAATCGCGCGATATCAATATCGATGACCTGCCGTGTTTCATAACCGTCCTCTTGATACCGCCGTCCTTTTGGCAGAGAGCGTCGATCGACTTTCAGCTCTTTCACGGCGTCAGGATCATCGACCTGCTGCAAGGTGGTTCCGATACGCCCCTTCTGTCCGCCGGGTTTTCTATTGCTGGAACCCTTTTTAGAAGATTTGTCACGATTCGGATCCGTTGACGGCGGCTTACTACTATTTTTGCTATTGAGCGTCGTGCGGTTGAGCAGTAGCGCCACCAAAACGAGCAGCACTTCCAGAGCGGCCTTGAGTGAAGGCGACAGGTCACGCTCTTTCTCAAGAAGGTTCTTGACGGAGGCGATTGCCGAATCAACGTCGATATTGTCTATTTTCAATGTCTGCCCCCACCGGGATGGCTTTGTAAGACAGCCATTATCGCACGGGTTTTCAGGGCGACATTTTTGGCTCTGAGCGCTCTTATACGGCGATTAAAAAAACCGGGGCTGCCCCGTGATCGTCATCGATCATTACAGCCCTTCAACCGCTCTCCTGTCGTCGCTTATGGCCTGCCTGGTAGCATCGGTGCGTATGCCGATAAGGTGAAGAGATTCAAGCAAAAACCCTGTCAAGAACTTTCACAGGTTTTTTAAGCTGAATAGTTACAATTTATCAAAGTCAGCTGTGCCCTCGCCCAACAACTCATCAAACCCCACATACCCCAGCGCAGGCCGCGGCTGTTGCTCCGGAACCCAATCATTCACCGCAAGCTTTTTCAAACGCAAAATATAATCCTTGGCCACCTGCGGGCTAATGCTAGCGCGATGGTTTAGTGGTGCCATCAGGATGTAATCCGGCGGACGTTCGCCATTGCGCAGACAGTCTATACAGGGCTGCCACAAGGCGTTCGCCTCGGCGAGGATGTCTTTTTCTAACCTCGTCCAGTTTTCTTTAACGGTTTGTTTGAGCGCTTCGGGTACATACAAAGAGCGCTTGGAATAGTCTAACTTCCACGTCAGTGGCAAGTAGTCTTTGTATAGTTTTTCGATGGCAGGCCCGAAACCGTTGTCCAGAAAACTTGGGAAGATCCACCATTTCTTGTCGTAAGCTCCCCGTAATTTACCGAGTATGTCGTCCATGGGGTCGTCGGCGGTTGCGAGATCCCATGCTTTGGATGCTATCCGAATATGGGGTGGTATGGCGTATCGCCACCAAGCATTATCTTCACTGTTATCCGACCCAAGAATGCCGTCGCCACGGGAATGCAGCACCACAAAGTTCATTTCGCCTCATGCTATTCCACCACCCAGACCCGCTCCAACGTCAGCTTGTCTGGGTCGAACTGATACACGCTGATACCACCGGCAGACTGGTGCCCCATCGCCAGAATGCCCGATTCGGGTGAGGTGGCGATGGCTGTGTTGCGGTCGTACTGACTGCCGTAGGTGACCAGTTTGGGCGATTCGCCAAGATCAAAATACTTCACGGGCCAGGGGCCACCGGTTTTGAACAGGGCGGCGAAGTGGCTGTTGTTGCCGAAACGGAGGTAATATTCGCTGTTGTGGATGAAGGCGACGGCGATCGTGATATTGCTGGGACCTTCAGGTGCTTCGATGAGGCCGCTCTGATCAAAATAATCCGCATCGTCTTGGCCGTCTGGAAGGTCGTCATCAAATAGTCCTGAAAAGTAAGCGGCATTGCGCATTCGGTCCTCAGGCTGGGAAGTATTCCACGCAAGACTAATCCCGTTTTCATCCGCGCTAATCACCCATTGACCATCTGGGCTTATGGCAGCGTGGGTTTTGGAAGAATTGCCATCCAGTTTGATAGCTGGTTGTCTGGTTTCGAGATCCCATAAAGCAACGCTGTACAGGTGTTGATAATCTGCCCCCTGATCCAGAACTTCTTGTAACGACCGGTAATAAGGTGGCTCAAATCCTTTGGGCTCGCCACTCCCTGCAGAAACCATCCATTGCTCAGACTCGTCCATCGAGAGATTGAGGAGCTTGTGATAGCCAAGAAAAGCTCTGCCATCGGTCGCTTTGATAGTCTCTGTAGATCCGTCTTCCGATCGTCGAAAAATGCCCCAGCCAATGCCAGAGTAATAGTAGGTGCTGAGATCCTGGGTAATAAGGTGACCATAGGTTGGCTTTTCCAGTTCAAAAGCTGTTTGGATCTCACCGTTTACCGACTGAGTAGTGACAGTATTGTCGAGATCCTGCCAAAGAAATAAAGGCTGATTTTTGATGAAGTATGCGCTGTAGATATTTGCGTTGCGGCTGATGATCTTACGGCGATGCCCTTTCAAGTCCCAAAGAACCAGTTTCTGATCCCTGTGGGCGGTGATGGCATATGCCCCGTTTGAGGAAACTGAGGCGCTCATGATCGGCCCGGAGGAATGATAGACTTGCCACAAGCCGTATCCCGCAGCTAACGTAAGCCCCAGTAACAAAAGCACCCGTAGATTGAATTTGCTCACCAGTAACGTCCAAACTTTGAATTTGCCAACAATCGGTTCTTCATGATTTCTCGCTGATAGACTTCTTTGAACAGCTCTTGAGTGGGGATTCTCATCCCTGAATGGCTAAACAACCAAGTTGATTGGTCAGTTTGTTCAACCACTTGATCGGTGACTAGTCGATTGATGGATTCATCAAAGTCGGCTGTATTCTCGTCCAATAATTCATTGAGTCCCACATACCCCAGCGCAGGCCGAGGCGGTTGTTCCGGTACCCAATTATTCACCGCAAGCTTTTTCAGGCGCAAAACATAATCCTTGGCCACCTGCGGGCTTATGCTAGCCCGGTGGTTTAAGGGTGCCATCAGGGTGTAATCAGGTGGTCGTTCGCCGTTGCGCAGACAGTCTATACAGGGCTTCCACAAGGCATTCGCTTCGGCAAGGATGTCTTTTTCTAGTCTCACCCAGTTTTCTTTGACGGTTTGTTTGAGTGCTTCGGGTACATACAAAGAGCGCTTGGAATAGTCTAACTTCCACGTCAGTGGCAAGTAGTCTTTGTAGAGTTTTTCGATTGCCGGCTCGAAGCCATTATTCAAGAAGTTCGGGAAAGTCCACCATTTTTTACCATAGACTCCTCGTGCGTAACCGAATACGTCGTCCATGGTGTCCTCTGCGGTTACGAGATTCCATGTGACTTCTTTTATAAGCTTTGCAAAAGATCCAGGTCCGGGGGACGGAACTTTCCGCGACAGATCTTGATAGTCTGCGGATCCGAGGATGCCGTCTCCACGGGAATGCAGTACCACGATTTTGCGGGCCGCGCTGTGGGCTGAAGGAAACACACCCAGCCCCAAAGGGTGTACATCACGGCTGCTGTCGTTGGTAAGTGCGTTATCGGCAACGGCGGGTTGCCAGAGAAACAGGTGATCGACCAGATTGCTCTTCCCGATAGTGCCCAGAATGTTCAGGGCGGTGAGTGCCACCCGGGCACCGAGAGAGTGGGAAATCAGGTTGATGGCAATACCTGCCTCTGCCAGTTGCAGCAATAGCGGAGCCAGGCGCCGCCCCACTGTCATGGCATTTAGCTCCGCCTGCATAAAGTCGGTGGAACCGGTATCCCCCGGCCAGGAAATGTTGATGATGCGGCTATAGGGCATCCAGTTCTCGCCGTCGAAACCCGCTGCGCGGTTCAACTGGTACTCCATATGAATCGCCCAGTTGTGGGCGCCTGCGCCATTCAATTGATCTTCTTTCGGTGGGGTGGCGCTGGTGTCCGACAGGGCTTCGGCATCCTGCCATGTGGTGGCTTTATTTGGGTGCCAGGCGTTGGTGGGCGTTGGTCCATGGCCACCATATCTTTTTTGGCTATCTTTGCGGTTCAGGAATTGCCCCCATTCGCCCTGGGGCACGTTGTAGCCGTGTATGTAGATGAGCGCGTTATTCCCGTTTGCCCTGAAATAATCCAGCTGTTCGTCCGTCAGCAAGTCTTCAGAGGCGGGCGCTGCGTCGCGCAGGTTAATAATCACCGGTGGTGGCAGGTGTATCGCCGTTGCTTCGCGTTCGCCTTGGATGACGGTGAGCTCTATGCCTTCGTCGAGGTGCTGGCCGGGGGCGAAACGGCGCTGTTCACTCACGGTGTCGAACCCGATCAAATGCTCCCCCTCCGGCTCCTCAGGCCAAAACCACTTCGCGTTGCCTGTCACGAGCTTGGTGAAGCGGGCTTCTGCATTGTCTGGCGTATGTTCTGTGCCATCCTGCAGATCGGCGGTTACGACCTTACCGCTCTCATCCTCGATTTTACCGGCATTGATAAAAGCCCTCGGTCGTCTGAGGTTGTCGGAGCGGCGCAACAGCACGTTTGCGGTTTCGTGCTTGCAAACGGGCGCGCCGTGGGCCCCGAGAGGCGCTGTGCTGGGTGAGAAGGGCAGATTGCTAGTGGGTATCATTCAGGTTCCATCCTGTGAATGCGATAGTGTTGCAAGCACTTTCAGTGTGTCGAACCAGTAGGCTCCCTGCCTTGTTCTGCGTACGGTCTGGAGCCATTCTTCACTCTGGGCCGTAGTGGGCTGGATGATCAGCGGGCCATCAAAGGCTTGTTCTCGGTATTCTGAGTAAATATACGGCAAGTCGTAAATGGGTACTGGGTCGTGCTCAAACAATAGGCGCAACACCTCAGGGTGCTTTGCCTGATCAACCAGATACCCGCAGGCTTCTTCGCTCGATGGATCTGCGTGCTGGTAAAACGACGTGGTTGTGTGAGCCTTCTGGCTCAGGGCTGTGGAATCCGTCATGGCTGCCTTCATCTATCCTTAGATGACCAGAAAATGCAGGGTGATAGTAGCCGAATGCGGAAACACTGTCACCCACCTGATTTTTCAGAACCAAAGTTCAGAAATGGCGTACTGAAAAAAGAGGTGGATGAGCTTTGTGGTCAGACTCGCCGGGGGCAGTATCTGGCTCAAAACACTTCCACCGCGCAGACTCCTAGCAAGCCTCCAACGGCGCATAGGCCAACACCAGCCACTTTGCCCCTTCATCAAAATTCACCTGTATCCGCGTGTGATGACCGCTGCCCTCGGCGTTCATTACAACACCCTCTCCAAATTTTGGATGCCGAACTCGCTGGCCCAGACTGAAACCGGATTGCTTCGCAGAATCCTGGCTGAACAGACCCTCATTGGGCCGTTCGAGCATTGCCGGGCGAGTTACAGTGTTGCGTAATCGCACTTCCTGCAGACAGTCGCCAGGGATTTCCCGCACAAACCGGGAGAGTGCGTTAAATTTCTCTTGGCCGTACAACCTTCGGGATTCGGCGTAAGTGATCACCAGCTTTTTCATGGCGCGGGTGATGCCCACATAGGCCAGCCGGCGCTCTTCCTCCATGCGCCCCGGTTCTTCCAACGACATGCTGTGGGGGAAAAGCCCTTCCTCAACACCGGCAAGGAATACAAGCGGGAATTCCAAGCCCTTGGCAGAGTGCAGGGTCATAAGTTGTACGCTGTCTTCGTGATCTTCCGCTTGGGATTCACCGGCATCTAGGGCTGCCTGGGCAATGAATTCTGAGAGCGGATCGACACCTTCTTCTACTGCATAATCGGTCAGTGCGCTAACCAGCTCTTCCAGGTTTTCAACTTTTTGTTGAGCCTTCTCGCCTTTTTCATTGGCGTGGTAGTCCTTCAGGCCACTGGCTTCGATGGTTTGCTTCATAAGACCGTGAAGAGACGCGTCTTCCGCCGAGGCGGATAGCTCTTCAATAATAGTAATGAACGACTGCAAACCGGTTTTTGCTCGTCCCTTCACCTGGCCGGCCTCCAGCAACCGCTCAGATGACTCCCACAGGGAGATACTCTGGTTGCTTGCGTATTCGCGGATCTCGGCCAGGCTTTTGGCGCCGATACCCCGGGTGGGCAGGTTTACCACGCGCTCGAAGGCTGCGTCGTCCCGGCGATAATGCACCAGCCGCAGATAGGCCAGCGCGTTGCGGATTTCCTGCCGGTCGTAAAAGCGCAGGCCACCGTATACGCGATATGGAATACCTTGGCGCATCAAGGACTCTTCCAGTACCCGAGACTGTGCGTTGGAGCGGTACAGGATGGCGGATTCGCTGCGCAGATTGCCCTCATTAACCCACCCGGAAATGCTGTCAGCAATGTAATTGGCCTCATCCTGTTCATTAAATGCCGCGTACAGGTTGATTGGCTCGCCTTCTTCTCCATCCGTCCAAAGCTCTTTACCCAGCCGGCCTTGGTTGTTGGCGATGACCGAGTTTGCGGCTTTCAGAATCAGCTTTGTTGAGCGGTAATTCTGTTCCAGCCGCACTAAGCGGGCATTGGGAAAGTCGCGCTGGTATTGCTGGATATTCTCTACTTTTGCACCGCGCCAACCGTAAATAGACTGGTCGTCGTCGCCCACCACCGTCAGCGGAACACGGTTACCGGCCAGCACTTGCAGCCAGGCATACTGAATTGTGTTGGTGTCCTGAAACTCGTCCACCAAAATATGCTGAAAGCGCTGCTGATAATGCGCCAGCAACTGCGGCCGGTGTAGCCATAGCTCGTGGGAACGCAGCAATAGCTCGCCGAAATCCACCAGCCCGCTCTGCTGGCAGAGCTGCTCGTAACGGCGGTACACCCTCACCATGGTGGAGGTGAAATGATCCCCTGGGTTTTCCTGAATATGGTCTGCCCGCAAGCCTTCATCTTTCTGGCTGCTGATAAACCACTGGGCCTGCCTAGGCGGGAACTGGCTCTCATCAATCTGCGCCTCCCGCATTACCCGCTTGACCATCCGAAGCTGATCATCGCTGTCCAGAACCTGAAAATTCTCCGGCAACCCGGCATCCTTCCAGTGCGCTCTCAACAAACGATGGGCGATACCATGAAACGTACCGAACCAAAGGCCCCGAGTGGGGATGTCCATCATCTGCTCGATGCGATAACGCATCTCCTTGGATGCCTTGTTGGTAAAGGTAACCGCGAGAATCCCTGTAGGCGGAACTCGATCCACCTGCATCAGCCAAGCAATCCGGTGCACCAGCACCCGGGTTTTACCACTTCCGGCACCGGCCAGAACCAGTAAGTGGTCGTTCTGTGCCGTAACTGCCTCGCGTTGGGCGTCATTCAGGGAATCAATAATGTGAGAGACATCCATTGAGAAATCACTGTAGTCCGGTGAATTGGAAATTCAGGCCGTAGATTATAACAACTCAGGCCCTGCCCTGCCCTGATCCCTTACGGCGATTGCGCGCTATGCGTACACATGACTATAAAGTTACTGCAAAATCAGCCGATAACAGAACATAACAGTACGAAACATAACGTCCGTTTCGCTTGCTAACAATGCCTTATACACTCGCCCCGCACACTTGGGCTATGCCCCTCAGGGAAAGATTATGCTGTCATCACTAAAGATTTCACAAAAGCTTGGTCTGCTTGTCAGTATCGCCATTCTCGCCTTCCTGATCAGTCAGGGTTTTGCGTTTATGACGGAGCGATCCAACTCTGAGCGCCTGAGTGAGGTAAAAGATCGCCTCTATCCAACTCTGGAACTGACCACAATCAACGAAGGTCAGTTAAAGTTGATGGAGCAGCAGATCAGTGGCGCGGTTACCACGGGCGACGATCAGCAGCTTGAGGCAACCCGAGCCTATCGCGACACCATTGCGACCAACATGAAGAAGATCGCTGAGCTGAGCCCCGCCCAAGCCGACACCATCCGAAAGCTTAGCCGTGATCTGGACAACTACTACGACAATGCCACCCGCATGGCGACCACCATTATTAATGGCACTGCCGACTTCAGCCGTATCGGCGACGATGCCGCACGCAATGCCGAACGCCTTGAACAGCTTCAGGCCGGGCTAAAAACCATGCTGGAAACCAACCGGGCCAAGTTTCAAAGTGCTATTTCAGAAACCGTTGAAGCCTCAAGCAACGCCCAGACGCTGGCCCTGATCATCTTGGTTGTTACCATTATTGTACTGATCGCCATCAGCTTGGTGATCGGGCGTTCTATATCCTCAAGTCTTACGCAAATTATCGATTCCCTGAAAAACATGGCCTCCGGCGAAGGTGACCTGACCCAACGCCTGAACTACGAAGGCAGGGACGAACTCCGGGAGCTGGTTGACCAGTTCAATCTGTTCGTCGCCAAGCTTCACAAATCGTTTGCCACCATCAGCGACGACGTGAGCAGCCTCAACACGGCCACTGGCCACCTGACCAACGCCAGCCAGGCAAACCTGAAACGCATCAGCAGCCAGGCACAGGCCATTTCCTCAACCCGCAACTCTGTAGATGAGCTGGTAAAAAGCGTTGAAGAAGTAGCCGGATTTGCCTCCAGCGCATCGGATCAAACCCAGGACGCTGCCCGCTTTGCCCAGTCTGGCCAAGAAAAAGTTCAGAATAATGTGTCAACCATCCGTGAGCTGGTACATGAGATCGAGAATACCGCGGGCCTGGTCAATCAGTTTGACGAGTTCTCGGCACGCGTAGGCGGCCTGCTAGACACCATACAAACCGTCGCAGAACAAACAAACTTGCTGGCTTTGAACGCTGCCATTGAAGCCGCCCGTGCCGGCGAACATGGTCGCGGCTTCGCGGTGGTTGCTGATGAAGTGCGGGGGCTGGCTGTACGCACCCACAAAGCAACAGAAGAAATCCAAGGCGTGATTTCAGAGCTCTCCAAGCTTTCGTCTTCTGCGGTCACGTCCATGAAATCCAGTGTTAACAAGGCCCACGAAGGCGTAGAAGCAACCACCGAATCCGGTGAAATACTTTCCCGCATTCTGCAGAACGTGCAGCAAATCAGTGAGCTTAATGAACAGATTGCTGCCGCTACGTACGAACAAAGCACCACATTTAACGAAGTCACCACCTACATGACGGATATGCACCGAAATGCTGAGGCAGTAATGGAGAGCACGGATGAGCTGGATAGTGTCAGCCGTGACATCCAGAGCGTCAGCAATGGTCTTCAAACCGTTGCCGGTCAGTTCCGTGTGTAAACCAACTACGAAAAACCTTACGGATCGAAAACTATGAAAAAACTGCTACACCTTGCTCCACTGGCCCTGGCCATTGCTGCGAGCTCCGCCTCTGCACAGAGCACTGACGACACATTGGCTCGCATGCAGCAGCAGCTTAACTCCATGCAGCAACAGTTGAATGCCGCTAAAGATGACCGTGTTCGCTTCAACGGCTTTTTTAGCACTGGTGTGGCGCGCGCCAGCAACGACGCAGGTTACGCTGGCATCACCGAAGACACCAACGTGGCGGATCTGAGCCTGCTGGCACTGCAAGGCACATTTGATGTGACCGAAAAAAGCCAAGCCGTTCTGCAACTGGTTGGTCGCGGTGCTGACGACTGGGAACCACAAGTAGAGTGGGCCTATCTTAGCCATCGCCCTACCAACAACCTGCAGTTGCGAGCGGGCAAAATGCGCATTCCGTTCTTCATGTACTCCGACTCCCTTGAAGTCGGTTACGCCCAGCCTTGGGCGCGCCCGCCACAAAGCGTTTATGGCCCGATTGCGATCACCAGTTATGTCGGTGCCGATGCCACTTATAACTTTAACTTTGATGACTCGTCTCTCACCGCAACTGTCTTTACCGGCTTTACCGACGAAGATGGCAACTCCGGGGATGTGCAGTTGCGCAATATCGGAGGACTAAACCTGACATGGACTGACTATGTCTGGACCCTGCGCGGTGTTGCCACCACGGCTGAAGCAGACATTGATGCCACCCGGCTTGGACAGCTAGCCGCAAGCAACGGCATTCCTCTGCCCGCAGGCGCCACTCAATTAGCCTCAGGAGACCGGGGCAACTTCTACGGAGTTGGTGCAAGCTACGATGACGGCAAGTGGCAAATCATCAGTGAAGTCACCCGGGTAGAAGTAGATGGCAAATTCGCAGATACCGACTCCGCCTATCTCTCTGTAGGCCACCGCTTTGGTAGCTGGACGCCTTATCTGGCCGCAGGCTGGACAGAAAGCAAGGATGAGAACGAGCGCAACGGTGCCTTCATTGCTGTGCCAGGCCTTGTTGTTCCCGAGTCAATCCTGAACTATCAGCGCGAGGAATACAGCGTGGGTACACGCTGGGACATCACCCCGGGCGTCGCCATCAAGGCGGATGTAACTCACGTTCGCGGGCTTGAGAAGGGCTATGGCAACCTGAACACTACTTATATGTTGTCAAACACCACCAACAGCACCAACGTATTCACCCTCAAACTCGACTCAGCGTTTTAACGGAGGCTCCCATGAAAAAGCTAAGCCTGATTTTTGCGGCCAGCTTGCTGGTCAGCCCCCTTGCATTGGCTGATGTCGTGATTATTGGTAACCCCGCTGGCCCAGACAGCATCACCGACAACCAGGTGCGTGATCTGTACCTGAACCGCAGCAACCAGCTACCAGACGGGCAAAAAGCCACACCGTTTGAGCTGCCGGGAGGCAATGCCATTCGCGCCGAGTTCCACGACAAGATCACCGGCCGCAACGATGCCCAGCTCAAGGCATTCTGGTCAAAGCAGGTATTCACTGGCCGTGGCCAGCCGCCTGCAGAGGCCGCCAGCCCGGCTGCAATGAAGGCCCAAGTCTCATCAACACCAGGCAGTATCGGCTACATGGATGAAGCCGACGTAGACAGCTCTGTGAAGGTTATTCTTAAACCTTAAACAGTAGCCAAAAACAAATAAGGCGAGCCAATGGCTCGCCTTATTTGTATACAGAACTTGCTAAGACATCAGAACCCTCTAGGCACCGTTTGCGCTTCCACAAACTCAAACAGCCCCTCGAGCCCGCCTTCGCGGCCAGTGCCAGAGGCTTTCATGCCACCAAAAGGTGCTTCAGGCGCAGGCCCGGTGCCAGTATTCCAGCCCACATGGCCGAATCGCAAGCCAGCGATCACTCGTTGAACACGTCCAGCATCTGCCGTAAACACGTAAGAGGCTAGGCCAAACTCAGTATCGTTACCGGCTTCAATCACCTCCTCCTCGGTGCGGAAGCTGGCCATCGGCACCAAAGGCCCAAAGGTTTCTTCCCTGGAGCAGCACATATCCCGTGTCACGCCGGAAATAACCGTTGGCGGGAAAAACAGGTGCCCGTCGCCCAGATCACCTGGCTGTTTGCCGGCAATCAGCGTAGCGCCTTTGTTCAACGCATCTTCCAGATGGCGCTTCACCTTGTCGAAGCCCGCTTTGTTGATCAGCGGGCCAAGGTCGACATCGCCTGCAATACCATCGCCCACGGTCATCTTGTTCACGCGTTCCGCGAGTTTCTCGCCAAAGGCATCTATCACCTTCTCGTGAACAAAAATCCGGTTTGCACACACACAGGTCTGCCCACTGCCACGGAATTTGTTCGCAATCAGGTTGTCTGCTGCAGCATCTAGGTCCGCATCGTCAAACACGATATACGGCGCATTGCCACCCAGCTCAAGAGCCAACTTTTTAATCTGGTCGGCGGTATCCACTATCAGCTTGCGGCCCACTTCAGTGGACCCGGTAAAGCTCAGCATGGGCACATCTGGGCTTTCACACAGAACCTTGCCAATCACACTGGCCTTACCCATAACCAGGTTCACCATGCCATCTGGTAGATCCACGTGTTTATCCAGCAGTGCGAATAGAGCAATCATGGTCAATGGTGTTTCACTGGCCGGTTTGATTACCGAAGGACAACCCGCTGCCAAAGCGGCGGAGAGCTTTTTGGCAATCATGCCTATGGGGAAGTTCCACGGCGTGATTAGCCCGGCGACCCCGATGGGGCGATAGTGCACAGTCCAAGCGCAGTCCTTAGGTCTTTCTGGGAGCGTATGGGCGTCCAGCGCCTGGATATGCTTGGAATAATAATCGAAAAAGCCGGCCGCGTAATCCACCTCACCTTGGGCTTCGTTTAAGGGCTTGCCATGCTCCAAGCACAGAATTCGGCCCATTTCGTCCTTGTTCGCCCGGAGGGCGTCACGGATATCTTCCAGCCATTTTCTGCGGGTTTCAATGCTGTACGGGTTGGTCAGCCGTAGTGCCGTCTTGCCTGCATCAACCGCCGCCTTTACCTCGCTTTCTGGCATGGAGGCTACCTGCGCAATCACTTTACCCGTTGCCGGGTTATAAACGTCAAAGGTGCTGCCCTGTTCGTTGCCGGTCCAGCGACCGCCGATGTAGCCAGTCAGCGTTTCCAGCAGTGGTGACTCGATCATTTCGGCTCCTATTCATTCATTAACGACACCCGGTAAGGTGCACAGTTGCGTCGGTTGGGTATGTCTTCCATAGTGGATGCAGAATCTCAACCTGTAAAGCCGATAGCCCGGCTTTTGACCATTCTCCATCTGTGCCTATACTCGAAGAATCAGAAATCTCGGAGGTCGGATAATGAAAGCGTTTTTCCATCCTGCACAAGATCAGCACTGTCCGAAAACCTACTTCACTCGGGGCCAGATGCGAGAACCCCAGGAGGTACCAGATCGTACCCGCCAAATGCTGGAAGGTCTGAAGGAAATGGGTATTCCGATCCTGGAACCGGCTGATCATAATGCAGGGCCCATTTCCAAGGTGCACGACTTGGGATACCTACGTTTTCTTCAATCCGCCCACCAGCGTTGGATAAAAATGGACGACTGGGGCGAAGAGGTAATTTCCAATATCTTCGTTCGCGCGCCGAATCACCTTACCGGCATTCTAGCGGAGGCAGCCAGGTATCAGTCAGACGGCAGCAGCCCCATTGGCGAGCATACATGGAATGCAGCCTATTGGTCCGCCCAGAGCGCGCTTGGCGCAGCAGACGCCATACTTGAAGGCGACCGCGCCGCCTATGCTGTGTGCCGCCCACCAGGACACCACGCGCGCAAGGATTCTGCCGGTGGCTTCTGCTATCTCAACAACGCGGCCATTGCTGCCGAGCACATGAAATCTAAATTTCCACGTTTGGTTATTCTTGATACCGACATGCACCACGGCCAAGGTATCCAGGAGATTTTTTACGATCGCAGCGATGTGCTTTATATCTCCATCCACGGCGACCCCACCAATTTTTACCCTGTGGTTAGTGGGTTCGAGAATGAGCGAGGCGAAGGCGAGGGTTACGGCTACAACATCAATATGCCAATGCCTCACGGCTCGTCAGAAGACGTTTTTTTCGAGAAGTTGGAAGAAGCCATGATAGCCATCGGGCTATTTCAGCCAGATGCACTGATCTTGACCTTGGGCTTTGATATTTACAAAGATGATCCCCAGGCCAAGGTTTCCGTGTCTTCAGAAGGGTTCTGCCGGCTCAGCTCGCGCATTCGCGAGCTCCAACTGCCAACGCTGGTGGTTCAGGAAGGCGGTTACGATCTGGATACCCTTAGCGAAAACGTACAGCAATTCTTCAAGGGCATGGCCGACTAAATTACCAGTGAGGTGACGGAAAGCCATTAAAAGGCGGGTGCGTAAACCTTGATGTTTTCGTGCCCTTCGGCCTTCAGGTGCACCGCGTGCATGCGGCTCATCGTGCCTTTATCGCAATACAGTAAATACTGGCGATTTGCGGGGAGCTCTGGAACCTTTCGGTTCAGTTCGTAAAACGGAATGTTCAATATCTTGTTGCCGGTAAGCTGCAGCGGCGAATGCTCGCCTTCTGCTGGATGGCGCACGTCAATAATTATATCGCTAACAGCCGGCGTTTTTACCAGATCAACATCTTCCGGTGTAGTGGTGGTTTCGAGCAATTTGCTCACCGGGGTATCTTCACGGGCGTCAATTGCACGCCGCAACACCTGCGGGTCCATTGCCACCTCCTCTGCCTCCACCCGGCTCAGGCGCGCCCGCGTGGCCGGTTTTTGAGATATCACACCGCAATATTCAGGCATGGTACGGGCATAGGGTTCCGTGCCGATTTCCCGGGCAATACCAATAATGGTTTCCTTATCCATGGCAATCAGCGGTCGCAGAACGACTTCTTCGCTGGCCCGATCGACCACATTTAGGTTGGTCAGGGTCTGGCTCGACACCTGGCCTGCCGCATCGCCGGTTACCAGCGCAGCCGCATTGTTGTTCCGGGCAATCTCGCTGGCTGCTTTCAGCATCTGCCGCTTCAGAACCACACCCCAATGCCGATGGCCAACCGAGCCCATAATTTCTTCCACCACACCGTCAAAGGGCACGGAGATAAACTTAGCTCCATGAGAAGCGCCGTAACGATTCCACACATAATGAACTACCTGCCGCACACCTACTTCGTGAGCCACGCCGCCAAGGTTGAAAAACAAGAAGTGGCTGCGTAAACCCCTGCGCAGCATCAGGTACGCTGCCACGGAGGAATCGTACCCCCCCGATACCAGCGTCATTACGTTCTCGACGCTGCCCAGCGGATAGCCACCCAGGCCGCGGTGCCTGCGATGAGTAATGTGGAACTGGCCCTCCCGCACCTCGATGCGCACGTCTACCTCCGGCGAACTCAGATTGACACGGGCACCACAAGCAGCCTGCATCAACGCGCTGCCGACCGCTCGCTGAACATCACCGGAGCGGAAACTGTGTTCACCATGGCGCCGGGCACGAACAGCAAAGGTTTTCCCGTCGAGACGACCAGCAAAGGCCGCCACGACTTTCTCTGCAATATCATCAAGGCTGACAAACGGAAACGCCGCAATTTCCTGAATGGTGGAAATACCGGGAATACGCAAAAGCTCATCGACTACGGTGCCGTTCAGGCCCCGGCCTTCGGGCACTTCGACATCCACTCTGTCCCAGCTGCCATCTACCACAATATCGTGATCCAGCCGGGCCAGAAGTTTACGAACGTTCTGGCACAGATGACGCATCTGCCGACGGCGAACAGGTTTGCTTTTAATAGCGACTTCTGGGGCAGGACGAATAAGCAGTTTCATAAATGGGAGTTTGTCGGATGGTGTATGATGAGAAAAGCGCTTAGTGTAACGTTTCGGCGCTATGCCTCAAAATCGGGTATTACCGCAACACTCAGGAGCTTTTCCGTTCATGACCACACCCACCATCAATGCCCTTATATCCCCTGAGGGCAGCCTGGAAATACTGTCCAATCACGAAGTCAACTTGCTCAAAGACCGAAGCGAAGGCGGCCTGTACCGGCTATTCCGACAATGTGCTCTCGCCGTTCTGAATACCGGTGTCGTGACCGATGACTGCCAGGACTTGATGGAGGCCCATGCGGATTTTGATATACGCCTGATACCCCAGCCCAGAGGCCTGAAGCTGGAGCTGATTAACGCCCCGGCACACGCCTTTGTGGACGACGAAATGCTTCGGGCTATTCGTGAGCACCTGTTCTCAGTGTTACGGGATATTGTTTACACCCACTCTTCGCCGCAGTTTGCTCGTGTACTTAAAGGTGATCAGCCAGACGATCTCACCAACATGGTGTTTCATATTCTGCGCAATGCCCGAGCCCTTCAGCCCGGACGCCAGCCCGACCTAATCGTGTGCTGGGGCGGGCATTCCATTAGTGATGAGGAATACCAATACAGCAAAGAAGTCGGCCACCAATTAGGCCTGCGCGAGCTGAGCATCTGTACCGGTTGCGGCCCGGGCGCGATGAAAGGCCCGATGAAAGGCGCCACCATCGGCCATGCCAAGCAGCGTGTAAAGAATGGCCGTTATATTGGCATCACCGAGCCGGGCATTATTGGTGCAGAGGCACCCAACCCTATCGTGAATGAACTGGTTATCATGCCGGATATCGAAAAGCGCCTAGAGGCCTTTGTACGCTGCGGCCACGGCGTCATCGTCTTCCCCGGCGGCGTAGGCACCGCTGAGGAAATTCTCTACCTGCTGGGGATTCTTCTGCATCCGGACAATGCTGACCTGCCTTTCCCGGTGGTTTTCACTGGAAGACCGGAAAACGCTGAATATTTCGAGATGATTGATAAATTCATCCGTAATGCTCTTGGCGATGAGGCTGCCAGTAAATATGAAATCATCATTAACGACCCGGTGCGGGTGGCACAAGCCATGAAAAAAGGCATGAGGGATGTCGAGACCTTCCGCCGCGCCATGCAGGATGCCTATTACTTCAATTGGATGCTGAAGATCGACCCGGTATTCCAACTACCTTTCGAGCCTGATCACGAGAACATGCGCGCTCTGAAGCTACACCGTGATCAACCCGTGCACTTGATTGCAGCTAACCTGAGAAAAGCATTCAGTGGGATTGTGGCCGGAAACGTAAAAGAAGGGGGAATCCGAAAAGTTCAGGAGAGAGGGCCATTTGAGATTGCCGGAGACCCCACCCTAATCAAGCCTCTGGAGGCCATGTTAGAGCAGTTTGTCGCCCAGAACCGCATGAAACTGCCGGGCACATCAGCCTATCGTCCCAGTTACCGTATCATCAACACAGCAGCTTAAGCTGCTGTGTTGATGCGTGCTGCTTACTTGCCGCCGGCAGGCAGGCTTGCAAAATAAGCTGCCAGATTAGCGATGTCAGCGTCGCTCAGGGCCGCTGCTTGGCCCTGCATGATGGCTGCCATGCCGCCATTGCGCTGCTTGTCCCGGTAAGCCTTCAACGAAGACGCTAAGTACTGTTCGTGCTGACCCGCCAGGTTAGGATACATCGGGATCTGGGCAACGCCGTTCTGGCCGTGGCAAGCAGCACAAACAGCTGCTTTCGCCTTGCCTGCAGCAGCATCGCCGGCGGCAGAAGCTACCGCGGGAACAGCAGCGCTCAGTGCGAAAAGTCCTGCGACGGCAAAGTGTTTAAGTTTCATTATGATTAACCTCTCATCATCGTTTTAAGTTTTGCAAAACGGTACTGTAAACTGAACAGCAATTGAGAACTGAACAGTAATTGGGAACCGGACAGTAACTGGCTGGAACTTATAGCACAGCCACACCACAGCGCAAATGCCATAGATCAATGCGCGTGTTTCGACGTTCGTCCTTTTTAACTTTCATCACGTTACAGAGACAGTACGAATAAAGCCCGCACCCGAGATTACTTTTATCGCCCGGAGACACTATTAATGTCTGTAGAGGTTCAGGAACTCCCCTGTCGCGAAGGCCATGTAGGCGTATTAACCCTGGATGCCCCCGCCACGCTGAATGCGCTCTCTGAGGAGATGATCGTCACTATCAGGAACAGCCTGGAGCGCTGGGTTTCAGACGAACGCATCTGCGTTGTGCTAATACGTGGCGCCGGTAAAAGGGGGTTTTGCGCCGGTGGCGACATCCAGAATCTGTACCGGTCATTAACGGGCGTTGAACACTCCGAAGCGGCTTTCAGTGTGTTTCGGCACGAGTATGAACTGGACTATACCCTGCACAGGTACCCCAAACCCGTTGTAGGTATCGGGCACGGCATTATTATGGGCGGCGGCGTGGGCCTGTTTTCCGCCTGCCGCTACCGGCTACTGACGCCAGGCGCCACCCTGGCCATGCCAGAAATGTCTATTGGCCTGTTCCCGGATGTTGGTGCAAGTTGGTTCCTGAATCGGCTGCCGGGGCGCCTCGGGCTGTTTATGGGCCTGACCGGCGCTCGTTTAAATGTGACCGACGCATTAAGGGTGGGGCTGGCAGATATGGCCCTGCCAACAGAGGATCAACACTGCCTTTTGGCGCAGCTGCAAAGCGAGCGCTGGAGCGGCCATAACGCAGCCGATGACAGCCAGCTTTTCCGCTTGCTAAGCCAGGTTGAGGCTTCAGATTATCGTGCCTTGCCCGCCAGCCACTTGGAGTTGCACGAACGGGATATTGCAAGACTGTGTGCAGGCACAAGCTTGCCAGAGATTGTCGATCGGCTGCAGGCAGCTACCATAGACAGTGAATGGTGGCAGGCGTGCATGAAAACCCTAAAAGAGGGCTGTCCAGTATCTGCGTGGCTGATCTGGAACCAACTGAAAAAAGCCCAACAAATGTCACTGAAAGACGTATTCCGGATGGAGTTGGCCATGACCTGGGAGTGCGTGCGCAGGCCCGATCTGACTGAGGGCATCCGAGCACGGCTGATTGATCGCGATCAGACCCCCCAGTGGTCTTTCTCGCGTATCGAAGAGGTTCCTGAAGCGATTATCGAGGCGCACTTTTTGCCCGTGTGGAACGATCAAACAGACCCCATGCAGCTGGAATAACACGGTGCGGGTTGATCTTTACGCTAAAGCTCGGCCCCGGCCTGCACGAGTAGCATTTCCAGATCCGGATGACTTCTGGCCCGGGCCACATCCAGCGCAGTAGCGCCATCCTCTGAGCGGAAGTTTACATCGGCGCCTGCAGCCAGCAGCATTTCAGCCGTCAGCAGGTCACCACTGGAGGCGACCTTCATGAGCAGTGACTCTCCACCTTGGCTGACATTAACGTTTGCCCCGGCCGTCAGCAGCACTTTTACCACCGACAGTTGCCCCCGCTCAGCCGCACGCATTACCGGCGTAAAGCCCTGCTGATCCGTGGCGTTCACTTTGGCTCCAGCCGACAGAAGCAGACGCACGAGCCGGCGATCACCCTGCCCTGAGGCAGCCATCAAGGGTGTAACCTGATCGCTTTGGGCGAGATCGGGGCTAGCTCCGCGGCTCAGCAGATACCACACGATACGATCGGCCTTCGCACGAACAGCTGCCATCAGAGGCGTTCCGTTTTCGGTTAACGCATTCAAGGGCGCACCCGACTCTGTCAGGTTGCTGACAGCCTTAAAATCTCCTTCCGCTGCGGCCCGATACAAAGCCGAGCCAGACGCGTTTTCACTCTGGTGGTTTAGGTTAGCTGGAGCTTCTCTGGAGGCACATCCGGAGAAAACAGTAACCGCTGAAGCGAGCAGCAGAATAGATAGCAAGGTCGAACACTGGGAGAAGCCGATTCCCTTGGCCATAACAAACAGTCTCTGTCAGAAAGTTGGGCCCTATTCTGGGCAGGTGGTCGTCATAATTAAATCGAGCGGGTCACAACTCCGGCCCGTTTTGCAGAAGTTCACGCACTAAGGTGCGCAAACGATCCTCGCCATCGCGTTGGCCGGAACACAACCCATCCATTTGCAACTCTAACCAGCTCCAATCCTGCAATACAGCCCGGCACCAGAGGTTGGCCTGTGCATGCCTGCGAATCCAACTCATTACACCGGGTGCCAGGCTCAGATCCCGCAGTACTGGCACCATCAGCCGAAAACCCCGGTGACCGTCTCCAAAGTTCTGTAAATCCCGGATATCCACTGCGTCTGG
The DNA here is from genome assembly GCF_900215155.1 of Marinobacter sp. LV10R510-11A. Taxonomy (NCBI): domain Bacteria; kingdom Pseudomonadati; phylum Pseudomonadota; class Gammaproteobacteria; order Pseudomonadales; family Marinobacteraceae; genus Marinobacter; species Marinobacter sp. LV10R510-11A. Next base: position 3,481,645 of record NZ_LT907980.1, on the reverse strand, counting down.
CAGGCTCTTTGAGTGCCAGCACTCCGACGAAAAGCCGGATGTCATATCCGCCAGCAATTCTGGCCTCAAGTCTTTCCAATTCAGTGGTACAAGCGTTAGCCAGTGCCGAGCCAGACGCGCCCGCACTTGCTTAACCAAAGACACCCCTTCAGCGCTGCGGGCATAAACCATCTGCACCGGATACTCCCCGCTGGTAGCATCCTGCTGCAGCCCAGCGCGCACAAACGCCAGCCCGCAAGAGTCCCAGAAGGCGTACAGGTCGGAGCTGCCGCCAAAACTGGTGCCGGTGAAATCCAGACCTTCGTGCTCCGCGCCGGCAGTCGCTGCGGCAACCAGGCTGCGCCCGATGCCGGAGCGTCTAGCCTGCGCTGAAACAGCAATTCGAATAATCCGCAAGCCGTGCAGGCTGGCCGCCTCCGGAAACCCGCTGTGGCTGGCTAAGGACTGGGGTAGAAGATGCCCGCGAATCCGTCGTTTGCCGCTGGCCACCTGCTGTGCCAGACCGTCACTCAGCCCGCCTTCCACGGCGCCCCAAAGCACACCTACGATTTTGCCGTTTATAAGCGCTCGCCAGCTTCTGGCTGCGGGGTCGTCCATCCATTGCCGAAGATCTGCTGGCGTGGTTCGATAATGGGCGTCTACCAGTAGGCCAAATGCATCAGAGAGCCCTGCCTCGGAAGCTTGAGCAGGCTGCCAGGGCTCAATCGTTATCTCGCCAGCCGCCGCTTCGGGCACATCCCCCGGGCTATGCTCCGCACCCAGCAGAAACAGGCTGGATATCAATGGCTCCAACGGATCCTCTTCGGCCCAACGCACCGGCTGGGAAAGCGTTTGAGACTGCCACTGTGGCGTTTTCTCATCGAGTATTCGGCGAAAACGAATAGCAAAGCCACGCCCAGCGCCTTCATAACCATGAACCGTGGAAGCAAACGCCACCCGCGGCCAGCCCAAAAGCACACGCTTCAGCAGAGAAACCGGAATAGCCGCAGCTTCGTCTACCATGACCACCTCAGCTTCCGGTTTTTCCCGGAGCAGATCCCGGATCGGAAGAAAACGCAGCAGCGCGCCAGAGGCCGTCTCTATTCGGTCGTCACCCGCTTCCAACACTTCGTCACCAAGACTATCGCGAGCATGGGCGAACAAGGCGCTCACATTGTCCCTTGAAGGCGCAGTCACCAGAATCTGCCTGCGCCCTTGTTGCAGCAGTTGCGCAGCGGCCATGCCCAACGCCGCAGATTTGCCACGCCCCCGATCCGCCGTCACCACCAGCGGCCGACGCCGACGACCCAGCCCGAAGGACACCAGCTTTTGTATCAGCGCCCGCTGATCAGCCGTTGCAGCAACCCTAAATTCAGGTATTGGCTTAGGCAGTTCCGGAAGGGCCAATGCCTCCGACGAGCCGAGTTTCACCCGGATAACTGAAAGGTCTGCCGCCAGAATGTCCGCCATGCGCTCAGCAAAAGGATGGGGCTGATCGTGATCCAAACCGGTTCGGCCATAATCCAGATCGGCAAAATGACCCCATTCTTCCAATGAAGGCATCAACCAAAACAACAAGCCGCCAGCTTTCAGCGTGCCTGAAAGTGCCGCAAAAGCATCCGGCGGATTACCGCGCCAGCCATCCCATACAATCAGCGACGTTTCCCGACCCAGCCATTGCCGCGCCTTAGTCGGCTCAATACTGGTCAGGCGACCATCTGGTGCAGCTTCAGCCACGCCAACCCAAAGCCCGCCTGCCAACTCCAGAGACGGCATCAGCGCCTGTAGCCACTGCATGACCAGATCACGGGCGCCTTCCAGCAGCACCAACCGTCGCTCACCTCTAACCGCAAGACGGGCTTGCAATGAGCGCCAAGCAGCGGCGTCCGGCTCTGGCATTACCGTTCCGAAAGTCATTAACTGAGATCTACGCCGTGAGATTTCAAATCTTCGAGGGCACAGTGCTCCAAAGCCCCCTGGTGAGTAGCAAGCAACCGCACTCTAGGCGCGCTACCGCCTTTATAGGCTTCATGCCAGCGAGCCGCACAAAGACACCAGCCGTCCCCGGCCTTAAGACCCGGAAACCCGAAGGCAGGCACAGGCGTGCTCAAGTCGTTACCCCGAGCCTTGGAGAATTCCAAAAACTCATCAGTCATCACCACGCAAACAGTATGCGAGCCATGGTCATCCGGCCCAGTATTACAGCATCCATCGCGGTAAAAGCCGGTTTCAGGATCAATGCCACAAATTTCCAGCTTTTCGCCCAGCACATTGATGGGTTCTTCGATTTTCATGTTTGTTTCCCCTAACTTCGTAAGATAATTAATCATGTTAACGGTACAGGTACCCGAGCTTCCAGTTGGCCCGTACAATAGCATCTATGCCAACTAATACCCCTGAATCCCCCGCCCTAGATCTACCCGACTTTCTCACCGACGAGCAGCGGGCGATTATTACCGCCGGCGACGAGCATTCGGTGATCACCGCCGTAGCTGGCAGCGGCAAAACATCCACGCTGGCTTGGCGCATCCGCTACTTGTTGCAACAAGGTCACGACCCCGCCCGCATAGCGGTGCTTATGTTTAACCGCAGTGCCCGGGTGGACTTCGAGCGTAAGCTGCGGGAGGTGTGCCATCAGAGCGGGCTAGCGCTGCCCGAAATTCGCACCTATCACGCCATGGGCCTTCGGTTGTACAAGCGGTTTGTGCGGGAAGGCTACTTGCCAAACTTCTCCGAGAAGATTCTGACCGAACAAGAGATCAGTTTTCAGGCTTGGCTGCTAATCCGGCGGCTGGCGCCGCAGGATCTGGCGGATGAGATTCGGCGCAACAAGAAAGATTTTGTGGAAACGGCTACCGGGTTTATTGATCTGGTAAAGACCACCCTGTCACCGGCCGAGATAGTGTTTGAGGAGCTGGGCTACTCCGAAAAGCACCGCTATTTGATTGATCTGTTTCACAGCTTTGAGCAGTGGCGTAAAGGGCAACGCCGGATCAGTTTCGCGGATATGCTGTACGAGCCGGTGATGGCGATTCACCAGAACCAGCCGCTGCAGCGGCTGGTGGCCAACAAGATGGATTTGATTCTGGTGGATGAATACCAGGACACCAATGAGATTCAGCATCTGCTGCTGCGATATGTTGCCGGCGACCGGGCCCGGGTAACCGTGGTGGGGGACCCAGATCAGACCATTTACGAGTTCCGGGGCGCGAAACCTGAGTTTATCCTCAAGCGCTTCAGCGACGAATTCGAAAGCCCGCTGGAACAGACCCTGAGTTACACCTTCCGCTATGGCCACCGTGTGGCTCTGCTGGCTAACCATCTAATCTGCCACAACACCGGGCGCAAAGATGTTCTTTGCCATTCCCACCCTTCTACACCGGACACAGAGATCACCCTTCACCGGGCTGAGAACGACGCGGATGCCGTGTTACAGATCCTTGGGCAGGAACCTGATGTCGCCCTAGCGGATACAGCGATTCTATTCCGGGTGTGGAGCCAGAGCGTGCCAATCGAACTAAAGCTGCTGGCCCGGCAGATCCCCTATCGAATTGATGCCGGCAAAGGCGCCCTATTCAGTCGCGAAGTGAAGGCCATCACCGCGCTGTTGATGGTGGTTTCCGGGAAGCTGGAGAAACTGCCAGAGGAAGACCGGCTGGAGCAGGCACGGCAGCTTCTGCGCTTCCCCCATGTGGGCCTTAAGGAGCCGGAACTGGAGCAGCTGGCGCGTTTTCTTGCAGGGTTTGCCAGCGGCTGGCACGAACAGTTACTGGCATTGGATTTTGGCGCGTTGGCGCCCATGGCTGCGCGCAAACTGCGCAAGCTGGGAGAAATTCTGGAACAGTTGCGCGGATATTCAGGCCCGGTTGCAGGGTTGATCACGGTTTATGCGGAACACACCGATCTGTATGAAGGTGTTCGCAGCCTGGCGCTGACTCGTGACAGTGCGGAGGAACGCATTGATACGATTCACGGATTCCGTGAGTATCTGAAAGGCTTGGATGCCGATGCCGGCGGCGCCCTTGCACACCTCAAAGCACTGCGACAGCAGGCGAGCGAGAAGCAGACTGGCGGCGGCGTTCTGCTCTCCACCATTCACCGCACCAAGGGGCTGGAGTGGCCAAGGGTAATCATACCGGGGCTGCAGGAGAAATATCTGCCTCACAGCCCGAAACCCCAGGAAGATGCCCGGGCATCACTGGAAAGCGAGCGCAGGCTGCTGTACGTCGCCATGACGCGCACCCGGCAAAAACTGCACCTGATCACCCGGCCCGTGAGCAAACAACCTCACCTAGATGGCGATCAGGGTCCTAGCCGCTTTGTTGAGGAATGCTGTTTTGAACTCGCCAGCGAGTTCGGGCGCTGGCTGGATGAACGGACGCCGGGCACCGACCATGCTTTGAAGCTGAAAGCGCCACTGACACCGGTCAGCTCACGCTATGCAGCGCGAGAAGGTGTTAAGCTTGAAGGTGAGGTACAAGCCAATAGCAACACCACCTCACCCATGTGGCACCAGAAACGTCTCAATCACTCAATTTTTGGCGCGGGCACGGTGGTCGCAGAAGACGAAAGTTCCTTTGAGGTTCATTTTGGCAGTGGTGAAAAAATGAACTTCAGTAAAAAGAGCGCACACCTCTATTTCAGTGTTCCGTCTTCATAAAATGTAGGTCATCGCTACCAGCACGCTAAACATCACGAACATTTTCTAATGTAACCTTAATCATCTAGGTTTTGTTTTTTGTGGTCCTTTAGCTTAGATTGCGTGTACATGCGCACTCGCACTACTATAGTCACTTACGTTTCAGCAGCTTTACAATAACAATCGAACAGGAGGTTCTGCATGAACATCATGCGTCCGATTGCGATGGCCGCCATCGCTAGCGTCTTTGCCGCCCCAGCCTTGGCTGATCGCAACGAAACAATCTACATCAACCCTTTCGCCGCTTTTCAGCTTTTTGACGATGACCGCGACTTGAGTGAATCAGGTACATTTGGTGTTGGCTTGGAATACAGGTTCAAACCGCACTGGGCCGTTGAAGCAATCTATTCCCGCGCTGATGCAGACCGTAAGTATGTTAGTGGGTCATCAGATTTTGAAGAATACCGTGTAGACGGCACCTACTACTTTGCAACTCCAGACGAAGCTTGGAACCCATACCTCTCTCTGGGTGCAGGCCATGCCAACTTTGGTGTTGATGATGTTATCAGCTATCGCACAGCTGGCACCGACCACGACGAAACCCGCGTAAACGTGGGCACGGGCTTCCGTTATAACGTGACAGACTCGGTATCCCTGCGTGGCGACCTGCGCGAGTTTCACGGCATCGACGAAAGCACTTTTGACACCCAGGCTTCTCTCGGCATCAGCTTTGCGTTTAGCCGCACAGTTGCAAGTGCAGCCGCTCCGGCGCCCAAGCGCGCGGCAGACACAGACGGTGACGGCGTACCCGATTCCCGCGACCAGTGCCTAGGCACTCCAGACGGAGCAACCGTTGACAGCTCTGGCTGTGAGCCGGATGCCGACCGGGATGGCGTAACCGATTCCCGCGATGCCTGCCCGGATACGCCTGCTGGGGCCGTAGTAGACATGCGTGGCTGCGAACTCGACAGTGATAACGACGGTGTTGTCGATACCCAGGACCTTTGCCCGAACACCACTACTGGCGCAAAAGTGGACGACACTGGCTGTGAAGGCATAACTGAAACGATCGACACCTTTGCCATTGAGGTTGAGTTTCCGACTAACAGTTCCGTGATCGACCATTCCTTCGATGCAGAACTCCGCCGTGTTGCAGATGCTCTCGAGGACAACCCGGGAACCGTTGTGGAAATTGCCGGCCACGCGGACAACAGAGGCGAAGCGAGCTACAACAAGCGCCTGTCACAGCGCCGGGCCGAAGCAGTAGCCGCTCGCCTGACTGGACCGCTGGGTGTGGATTCTGCAAAAGTGAGCGCGGAAGGCTACGGTGAAACAGAGCCAGTTGCCTCTAATGAAACCGCTGCAGGTCGTGCTGAGAACCGTCGGGTTGAAGCCCGCATTCAGGTTCTTCGCTAATCGGTTAAGAACCTGTATATAAGTAGATGAAGTCAGGAAAGGCGCCCCCGGGCGCCTTTCCTTTTTGGCAGCTTCCTCGGGAGTAATTCATGCTCAGATTATTGACTGGCCTGACCGCATCCAGCAGCAGATTTCTGGGCGTCAGCGACCGTGCGCAAAAGTAGCCGAGGCGCACACGATACCCCTGCTCTTCAAGAAAGACCGCGTAATCCAGAACCAGCCAGAGCTCCAGAGGCCTCCGGAACAGATGCCGAACGAGCTCATAACGGCAAACCTCCGCGTGGCGCCGCACGCCGTGGGCAAGCCAAAGATCAAAATCGGGGCTTTCAGGCAAACAAAGCTGTTTTTACCAGCTGCCCACTGGCAGAACGCGGGGAAACCCTTCTGAATCAACTGCGGTGAATCATCGCATTCGGCATCGGTAAGTTCTGCCACCCAGTGAGCCAGCCTAGGGTAGCGCTCAACCCACGCCGGTATCGGCTCTATAAACGGAGCTGGCTGCCAGATGGGCTGATGCAGCACGAGCCAGTCGTTTAGCTGTTGCCACCGCACGTAATAAGACTCCGCAGGCTCACAAACACTCACTCCTGATAACGCCCCGGGCGAAACGCATCCAAACAGACTGCCGGCTCCTCGCCATCAATTACCTGCGCAATTACATCCGCACTACCCGCCGCTAACGTCCAGCCGAAGGTGCCATGGCCGGTGTTTAGATAAATATTTTGGCGCGGGCCCCGGCCAATGATGGCTGGGCCATCTGGGGTCATCGGGCGAAAGCCTGTCCAGGTTTCGGCGGCGTCTAGATCCGCACAACCCGGGTAACGGGATTCAACAGATTTGCGGATGACGGCAATACGCGCTTCAGGGATATCTCGATTGAAATCCGCAAGCTCAACAAAACCCGTTGCACGCAAACGATCTCCCAAGCGGGTAGACACAACCTTGTAGTTATCATCGTGAATGGTGGACGCGGGCGCACTATCCGGATTTTTCAAGGGCACAGTAATGCTGTAGCCCTTGATCGGATATATAGGCAATTTAAGGCCCAGGGGCCCAACCAACTCTCCAGACCAGCAACCAGCGCTGATCACAAAGGCGTCGGCGTCGAGGTTTTCCTGCTGGCCGCTTTCGGTGCGCAGAACCACCGACTCAACTGTTTGGCTATTGGCCACCAGTCGTTCCACTTGAACGTTATAACGGAAGCGAACCCCTTTTTCTTCGCAAGCCTTAGCCAGCTCTTGGGAAAACAAATGACAGTCGCCAGTGCCGTCGGTGTCGTAACTGAGAGCGCCATACAAAGGCCCGTTCCTCGCCATGCCGGGCTCGGCCTCGTATACCTGCTCTGGGGTCAGCAATCGAGAGGCAATGCCCATCTCGTTCAGTACTCGGTGTGTGCCCCGATGTACTTCCAGCTCTTCGGGGGTACTGGCGAGGTGCAACAAACCGCGGTGACCGCCATCAAATGCTAGGTTAAGCTCTTCTTCCAGCCTCAAAAAACAATCACGGCTGTGTATACCAAGGCGAAGCATGGCGCGCTTGTTAAAACCGAACAGGCCCGGCGACCAGGCATAGCGCAGTGTAGAAAACATGAACTGCACAGCAGCCAGAGAGGGTGGCATGCGCAACTTCAGAGGGCCATCCTGCTTGAACAACCAGGGCAGCGCCTTGAATACCATGCTAGGGTCAGCCCAAGGATATACCACACCGTAGGAGCGCTGAGCCGCGTTGCCCTTGCTTGTCTCATCGCCAGCCACACTATGGCGCTCCAGCACCGTCACCTGGTGACCACGACGGCTCAGTTCCCAGGCTGTGGTTACACCCACAACGCCACCACCAATAACGACAACGTGCATTTGCACCTCCACCCTTAAATCAAACCTGCGCAATAACATTCATCAAGGAAAGCCCTTACAGATGAATGTAGGCCAATAAACAGACAACTGATAAACTCGAACTCTTCATACCCAAGTGTAGCAGTCAAATCGACTGCCTTTACCGGAGCCTAGCACCAGTTCATGAGTAAAAAACGTCGCGAGATTCCCGTATTCGATCACCCGATTATCGAAACGCACTGTCACCTGGATTACCTCAAGGAGCGCCCCCTGGAGGAAACCCTGGAACAGACCCGGCGGGTGAACATCGAGCGGGTGATTACAATCGCAGTCGCACCGGGCAATTTGGCGCAGGTACGCGAGCTCAGCACAATGGCCCCATGGCTCTACGGCACTCAGGGCATTCACCCCCATGAAGCGGAGAGTTACAGCGATGCGGTAGAAAAAGAAATCCGAACCCACGCCCGAGACAAGAAGATCGTTGCCGTAGGCGAGATCGGGCTGGATTATTTTTATGACAAAGCAGACCGCACCATCCAGCGTGAGGTTTTCCGACGTCAGCTTCAGATTGCTTGTGACAGCGATCGCCCGGTGGTTATCCATAGCCGCGATGCAGACGAGGATACAATCGCTATACTCAAAGAGTTTGAGCAGTCCCTCAAGCGCCGTGGTGTTATCCACAGCTTCACATCCGGCCCGGGCCTTGCTCAGTACGCACTGGATCAGGGCTGGAACCTGGGTTTTAATGGCATTACGACCTTCAATAAGGCAGAAAACGTGCGCGATATCGTTCGTATGGCTCCCATCAGCCAGATCCTTCTGGAAACAGACGCCCCGTTCCTAACGCCCGTGCCTTATCGTGGCAAGGAGAATGCCCCTTTCTATCTGCCATTCGTTGCAGAAAAAATCGCTGAAGTGAAAGGCTTGCCACTGGAGGACGTGATCGTCCAGACCTACCACAACAGCTTGCGAACGTTTTTCCCGACTTGATGATCAAACGCATTCCCATATCCGCGCTGAAGGTCGGCATGTACATCACCGACCTCAACAACGACTGGATCCCCCACAACACCCAGCGCAAGCGTGGTGTTATAAAGCGGGAAGAAACCATCGGAAAAATCCGCAAGATGGGCGTGCAATTTGTCTATATCGATGTGCAAAAGGGGAAAGACAGCCAGGATTCTGAAACAGCGGCTGAGATAGAGTCGCGCAACGAGACAGCGCTGCAAAAAGCAGGCGAACAAAAGCCTGGTGTTGCGCCGAGGGTGTCGCTTTCCGAGGAAATGGTGACGGCGCTGGGCGTTCATTCGCAGGCACAGGAGCTGGTTGGCAGCTTTATGAACAGCGCCAAAATAGGCGCTTCCATCGATGTTGCCCCTATCCATCAGCTTGCGGACGAACTGCAGAGCTCCGTTTCCCGCAATGCCAACGCGCTGGGTTGCCTCGGCCGTATTCGCGAAAAGGATAACTACTTGCTTGAGCATTCGGTAAACCTGAGTGTTCTGATGACCGTTTTCGGGCAGTACCGAGAACTGTCCGCCGACGTTATGCACCAGACCGTTGTGGGTGCCCTGCTCCACGATCTTGGTAAAATCCTGACGCCGGATGAAGTGCTGCACAAACCCGGCCGCCTTTCACCGGAAGAGTTTGAAGTCATGAAGCTTCATGCCCGGCACTCCCGTGACATCTTGTCTGCCACTGAGAGCATCGGCGAACTCACCATAATCACCGCGGCCCAGCATCACGAACGCATGGACGGCTCCGGTTACCCGGAGGGGCTGAAGGGCGAGCAGATTTCAGTCTACGGCCGCATGGTCGCCATTACCGATGTTTACGATGCCATTACCGCCGACCGCGTTTATCACAGGGGCATGACACCCACACAGGGCCTAAAGAAGCTTTTGGAATGGAGTGGTGACCACCTGGATGCGGCTCTGGTGAAGCAGTTCATTCGCTGTATCGGCTTGTACCCGGTCGGGTCTCTGATTTTACTCGACAGCGGGCGGCTTGGCGTTGTGGTCGAGATTAACGAAGCGGATCAGCGGTTACCGATTGTGCGCGTGATGTACCACACAAAATTCCGGATGCCGATTACGGTAACAACCATCGATCTCTCAAAAGCTGGTAACCAAGACCGTATTTTGCGCGCCGTTGACCCGGCTAAGTACAGAATTGACGTGCGAAAATTCCTTTCCTAAGCCTGCAACCCTGCTATTTCCTGCCTAGCCGAGAGACAGAAACACACCCATAAAAACCGGCGACAGAAAGGACAGCAGAAAACCGGAAGCAATCGCGACCGGCACACAGCTAAGCCCGCCATTGCTACGGATAACCGGAAGAGTGAAGTCCATGGACGTAGCCCCGCCATAGCCGATGGCCATGGCCGGCCTACTGCCGATCAATAGTGGAATGATTGCCAAAGCGATGATCTCGCGCAGCACATCGTTCAGAAACGCCACACCGCCCCACGCGGGGCCTAGGGCCTCACCCACCACAATCCCGGAGAGCGAGTACCAGCCAAACCCCGAAGCCAGTGCCAGCACATCGTGCCAAGGCAATCCCAGCACCGGGATCAGCAGCACCCCGGCCAGCAAAGAGCTGACCACAAGTGCTAACGCAATACCTAAACCCTGTGTGTTCATCAGTAGCTTGCGTAAGGAAAGACCCGCGTTGCGCAACTGCAAACCAATCAAAAACAGCAGGAGCATCAAAGACCAAGTGGCCAGCTGCTCTGCTTGCGGCAGGTCTGGCAGCAGGAAGTAGCCTGACAACAAGCCCGCCAGTACCGCAAGCAGGGGTTTCAATGCTGCCATAAATAGCCGCACGTAGCCGGCGTCGCCAGAAGACGCATCCCGTTGCTCCGGCATCATGGGTCGCCATCGGTGGAGCAGCCAGAGCGCGGCCATATTGGCGACAAACAGCACCACCACCAACGCTGACACCTGGCCGGCCATGGTTCCAAGCTGGCTCGCCAACCCTTCCATCTGGCCCAAACCAAGCCCCAGAAGCGCCAGAATGAAATACACCAGTGTTTCTACCAAGTAATGAATAGCGGTCATCAGCCGGCGGTTTTCGAGCGACAGGGCGAAGCCAAAAAACAGTGGAGCCAGAATCAGCAAGGCGCCGGTAAACATCAATGCACCGTGGCGTCAGAGCGATCCTGTACCAACACCCAAGGCGCTACCACCACTGCCCAGAGCTCGGTATTGCGGTCGTACCAGGCACGGGCCAAGTCAGGTGATACCTCACCTACGTCGCCGGTTTCGAGCCATTGCTCAAAGCGGGCACGGTTATCAGCGGTCAGCTCGGAAGCTACCTCCAGCAGATCCAGATCTTTACCCACACGCACAACCAGCCCACGGGCATAGTAGGTTTGCAGCTCGTGCCAGCATATGCGGGAGGTTTCCAGATTGAGCTTGGTTTTGATTTCATCGTTATTCTGAGAGGACGACATGACAGCCTTTTGAGATAGTGACAATAAAACTGGCAAGAGCTTAACCGATTGTGCAGGCCTCGTTCCAGATTTCCCTTATCTGGTCGGCCAGTGTGAGGGGGTCAAATGGCTTAGGCATAACGCCGGCTGCACCTTGTGCCAGATAACTCTGAACCTTCGCCGTCATGAACACGGCCGGCGTTTCAGCATAACCCGGCAAAAGCCGGATGGCTTTCAAGGTTGCCGGACCATCCATCCCCGGCATCATGACATCCAGAACAATGAGCTGAGGCTGGCATTCATCAATCTGTTCCAGAGCCACTTCCGCTACCGTGCGGATATCCGGCTCATCTTCAATCATCAAAATACGTTTAAGGTTGTTATCTTGCGTCATCTTGGCCCTCTGATCCCTGTATTCAACACCCAGTCTTCACAATATAACGCTCTCAGTCGGCGGTCAAAAATCACAATAACAACCCGCCGCTTTAAGCCACGGTAACGCCATTACGCCCCGCGCGCTTGCGTTGATAAAGCGCGCGATCTGCTGCCCCAGGGACAACTTACAAAGCTCCTGCGAAAACAGCAAAAACTAAGGGAACTGTTCCCCCATAGCCTGAATGTTATGTCACCAAACGCAACCAGCCTCGCGGAGAATGTTTTTGTACCCGGCAGAGTCGACACCTATTTTGGCGACCGACCCCACTGGAAAGAAGCTATTAAAACTCGTCGTCCGGTAATCAGCCGCCCCACGATCGGCCGGTCAACGGGCGTGCCGCTGATGATCTTTATTGTACCGATCAAAAGTGACCGCGGAGAACTGCTCGGTCTTCTCAGTGGCGCCCTGCGTATGGATCATACGGTGCTGATACCCGAGTACGTTAGGAGTGATGCCAGTAAAGACGCTCTTTTTCTGGTGGTAGACACAGACAACTTCCTGTTCGTAGAGGGCTCCGGCCCGGGGAAAGTTATTGAGGACCTGCCAAACCCAGGAGAAAACCTGCTGATTGATGCCGCACTGTCCGGCATCCGTTTTGGGGAAGTTGAAAGCGCATCAGGTGAGATGTTGATCTATGCAACTAACCACCTGCAGCGCTTGGGCTGGTTATTTATTCGCGCCGTTCCGAAATCCCTTGCGACCGCTCCCGCAGAGCAGGCCTTCATCCGGTTCTTTCTGATCAGCATAGGGGTAACGCTCGGCATATTGTTGCTGACCTACGTGGCGCTGCGGTCAACCACTGCGTCCCTTACTCAGATGACCGGGCGTATACGTTCAATGATCCAGAAGCCCGAATCCTCCCGCCGTCTTGAAGAGCAAGGAGCGCCTGAAGTGCGTGACTTGGCACATGCGTTTAACCGGTTGATGGATGAACGCGACGCCAACAACCGACTCAAAGACAATTTTGTGTCCAATGTCAGCCATGAGTTGCGAACACCGCTGACCTCAATGAATGGCGCCTTACGGCTGCTTCAGTCTGGTACAACAGGCGAACTCCCGGAACGTGCCAAAGAGATGACAGCGCTGGCTTTGCGCAATGGCGAACGTTTGCAACGGCTCATCGGCGATATGCTCGACTTCAATAAGCTGTCCAGCGGCAAAATGCGCCTGAATCTTCAACCAGAAGACCTGCGAGAATTGCTCACCGAAACCGTCAGTAGCAACGAAACCACGGCCCAGGAATCAGGCGCCAAACTGGTCGCAAGCGATATCCCCGAGGTGATTCTGAAGACAGATGGCCACCGATTACGACAAATTCTGGATAACTTCATCAGCAACGCCATCAAGTTCTCACCCGAGAACGGCCTGGTCACCATCCATGCCGAAAAAATTAGTCACAACCGGCTACGCATCACCATTAGCGACGAAGGGGAAGGTGTGCCGGACAGATTTAAGAACCAGATTTTTGATCGCTTTGCCCAAGCAGAAGTAGGCACAACCCGGGCAGCCAGCGGCACCGGCCTAGGCTTAGCGATCAGCCGCCAGCTTGCTGGCTTGCTAAACGGCGACGTCGGATTCTTTAACAGTGGCGGTGCGCACTTCTGGGTTGAATTGCCTATCAACGACTCCGCGCTCTCGGAGGGCCAGACATCATGAAAAAACCCGACTTCCCACCAATGAACGCGCCAGGCAAACAGCACTGGACCAACTACGAATTCTGGACACCCAGAAAGATGAACGCTTCTTCGATAATCCTCTAGTGACAGGCAACCCGAACATTCGCTTCTATGCAGGTACGCCGCTTCACAGCGCGGACGGCCATGCCTTGGGCACTTTATGCGTCATTGACCGGAAACCGCGCACACTGAGCGCAGAAGATCGCCAGTGCCTGCGGGATCTGGCGGACTGTGCCGAAGAGCAGATCAATGCTCGCGAGCTGGCCATTCACTACCGCGAACTGGAACAACAGAATGAATCCTTAGTCGTGCTCAACCAACTGGTAGACCTGGTGCCTGGCGGGCTGTATCAGTTCCGTCGCTATCCGGATGGGCGCATGAACTATCCCTACAGCAGCAAGGGGATTGAGCGTATGTTCGGTGTGACCCAGAAGCAGGCCCGGGAGGATGCTACGGCGGTTTTCGCGACGATCAACCCCGATGACCTAGCCGCTGTAGCCGCTTCGATTGAGGAGTCTGCAAGTCGGCTGAGCACTTGGTCGATCCAGTTCACGATACGCGGGCCGGAGCGCAGCTGGCTGGCGCCGCTAATTAATGACTTACTGGATATCGAAAAGCTGGTAGCGGGCAAACTGGACATCAACTTGAAACAGCAGCCTTTACAGCCTCTGCTTGAACAGGCGGTCACCATAAATCAGTCCTACGGGGCTCAGCGTGAAATCACCATCGAGCTTGCGCCCGACATCCCCGAGACCAAGATATTCGTCAACGGACAGGGCGTTCCGGAAGCTTTCCGGGATCAGATTTTCCAGCGTTTTGCCCAGGCTGACAGCTCCGATACCCGCAGCCAGGGAGGAACCGGCCTTGGGTTGGCCATTACGAGAGAGCTCATCACTGCCATGGCCGGCGAGGTGGGATTTGAGTCTGTGCCCGGCCAAGGCGCCACATTCTGGATAAGGCTGCCCCTGGCAAGCGACGACCCATAAAAAAGCCGGCAACCTTTAGCAGGCGGCCGGCTCTTTATCTGAACCAGTAAAGCAGTCGGTTCAGGCAGACTTGAGCATCTCACGCACCACATAGTGCAAGATGCCACCATGGATGAAATACACCGCCTCGTTGGCAGTATCGATCCGCGATTTCAGATCACAGCTTGCGGTGGCACCATCCTTGTAGGTTACCGTCATGGTCAGGGTTTGCCCCGGCGTTATTTCGCCGGACAGCCCATCAATGGAAATAGTTTCCTCTCCGGTCAGCTTCAAGCTCTTACGATCCGTACCTTCCGGGAACTGCAGAGGCATAACGCCCATACCAATCAGGTTGGAACGATGAATCCGCTCGTAGGATTCCGCCACCACAGCCCGAACACCTAGCAGCCTCGTACCCTTGGCCGCCCAGTCACGACTGGAGCCTGTGCCGTATTCCTTACCGGCAATCACCACCAGCGGTGTGCCCTGCTGTATGTACTTCATCGCCGCATCGTAGATGGGCATCTGCTCCCCAGTGGGCACATACTTCGTGAAACCACCTTCAACGGTCTCTAGCATTTCGTTGCGGATACGTACGTTGGCAAAGGTGCCGCGCATCATCACTTCGTGGTTACCACGGCGGGAGCCGTAGGAGTTGAAATGCTTCGGGTCTACACCGTGTTCCTGCAGGTATTTACCCGCTGGAGAGTCGGCTGCGAAGGAACCGGCTGGAGAGATATGATCCGTGGTTACAGAATCGCCTAGCAGCGCCAGAATGCGTGCGTCCTGCACATCTTCAATCGGTTCAGGCTCTGGGCCCATACCTTCAAAGAAAGGTGGGTGCTGAATGTACGTAGACTTTTCAGACCATTCGTAAACCTTGCTCTCAGGTACCTGGATGGCCTTCCAGGTGTCGTCGCCGTCAAACACTTCGGCGTATTCCTTGCGGTACATGTCCGTTTTCACTTTTTCTACCGCTTCCGCGACTTCCTTCTGGCTGGGCCAGAGATCCTTCAGGAATACCGGGTTACCATCTTTATCCTTGCCCAGCGGCTCCTTGTCGAGATCCAACCGCACGTTGCCAGCCAGAGCGTAGGCCACAACCAACGGAGGCGAGGCCAGCCAGTTGGTTTTCACCAGAGGATGCACCCGGCCTTCGAAGTTGCGGTTGCCGGAGAGCACAGAAGCCACGGTGATATCGCCATCAACAACGGCTTTTTCAACCGCATCCGGCAGTGGGCCGGAGTTACCAATGCAAGTCGTGCAACCGTAACCAACCAGGTTAAACCCAAGTTCGTTCAGATCACCCTGAAACCCGCCTACACGCAGGTAGTCGGTTACGACCTTGGAGCCGGGGGCCAGTGAGGTCTTTACCCAGGGTTTGGATTTCAGGCCCTTGGCGACTGCCTTCTGGGCAATAAGGCCGGCTGCCATCATAACGCTGGGGTTAGACGTGTTTGTACAGGAGGTAATGGCGGCAATAACCACCGCGCCCGGATCCAGCCGCGTTTGCTCTCCGTTTAACTCCAGATGCTGGCTCGATGGGTGGTGGTAACTCTCCTCCACGCCCACTGCAGTCTGGCCACCTTCCGATTCTAGATTGATTTCGCGGGTATCACTCGTATCCGGCAAACCTTCGGCGGTTGCCATCAGCAATTCGAAAGTTGATTTCATGTTTTTCAGTGCAACCCGATCCTGGGGCCGCTTCGGGCCAGCCAGGCTGGCTTCCACTTCACTCATGTCCAGCTCCATGGTGGCGCTGTAAGCTGGCTCATGGCCTGGCTCCCGCCATAGGCCCTGAGCCTTGGCGTAGGCCTCTACCAGCTCTACCTGCTCGTCTTCGCGGCCGGTTAGGCGCAGGTATTTAAGGGTTTGTTCGTCCACCGGGAAAAACCCGCAGGTTGCCCCATACTCTGGAGACATATTGGCGATGGTGGCACGGTCTGCCACCGGCATATCTTTAAGGCCATCGCCATAAAATTCCACGAACTTGCCAACCACGCCTTTCTTTCGGAGCATTTCAGTAACCGTAAGCACCAGATCCGTAGCGGTGATGCCCTCACGCAGTTTGCCGGAAACCTTGAAGCCCACAACCTCTGGGATCAGCATAGATACCGGCTGCCCTAGCATGGCGGCTTCTGCCTCAATACCGCCAACACCCCAACCAAGAATACCTAGGCCGTTAATCATGGTGGTGTGGGAGTCTGTTCCAACCAGCGTGTCCGGATAGGCTATGGTTTTATCGCCCTGCTTCTTATGCCACACGGTTTTGCCCAGGTATTCGAGGTTCACCTGGTGACAGATACCGGTTCCCGGCGGAACCACACGGAAGTTATCAAAGGCTTGCTGGCCCCAGCGCAGGAATTCGTAACGCTCTTGGTTACGCTCCATCTCGATGGCTACGTTTTCAGCGAAAGCGGTAGGGGTACCAAACTCGTCGACCATCACTGAGTGGTCAATCACCAGATCCACAGGGGATAGCGGATTGATCAGCGCAGGATCTCCGCCCGCCTTTTTAACGGCCTCACGCATGGCGGCCAGATCAACCACACCTGGCACCCCGGTAAAGTCCTGCATCAGCACCCGGGCCGGACGAAACTGAATCTCGGTATCTGAGTGCTGGTCTTTCAGCCAATGAGCCATGGCACTGATGTGGGTCTGGTCTACTGTTGTGCCGTCTTCGTTGCGCAATAGGTTTTCCAGAAGAACTTTTAGGGAAAACGGCAGGCGGCTGATATCGCCAAGCGATTCCGCAGCTTTGGGTAAGCTGTAATAATGGTATGTCTTTCCGCCTGCGTTCAATTCACTGAGCGTATTCAGGCTGTCTTTTCCAAGGTTATCGTTCGGCATACTGTGCCTCCATTATTCGTTATGACCCGAGCACAATTTCAGGTGCTCTCTGCGACAGTAAACAATTAGGCTGGCGCATAAGTCAGGAAATGTGAAGTCTTACTATAACTATTGCACCGTTTAGCCAGAGTTCAACCATGATCCGGTGAATGTCCGGGATTCACGGGCTGAATGCTCGATTTCAGCGCGCTGTTGAGGCGAGCTACCAACAGGTTTACTGCGATCCGACGGGACATCTGGCATTATTGTGGCTCAGTTTTCTGACGGATCAGGACAAACACCTACCATGAAACACGATTGCCACTACCACCCAGGTGACCCTGCCAAATGGCACTGCAGCGAATGTCAGGTGCATTACTGCACCCGGTGCATGCCAGATGCTGATACTCGCCAGCGTAAGGCACTGTGTCCAAGCTGCAGCAAGGCCATGCGCTATATGGGGGCTGCAACGGAAGTAGTACCTTTCTGGAACCGAATCGGATCTTTTTTTCGTTACCCATTCCATTCCGACCCGCTGATCGTGATTGCTATCTGCACACTGGTGCCCATTGTTGCACCGGCCAATCTGATCGGTATCCTGATTTGGTTGTTACTGGCGCTCGCGCTGTTCAAGTACACCTATGCGGTGATCAACCACACAGCTGAAGGCCACCTGAAGCCGCCCTCCGTGTCTGTGGCCTTTACAGGCAATGGGTTTAACATCGTTATTCTCCAGCTGTTGGTTTTTATTCTGATGGGCGGGCTGGTTGGCGCAGCCGCGATGCTGGGCGGCCCGCTACTGATGATGCTTGCATTGGCTTTTGTGGTGCTGGCGCTGCCCGCCAGCATCATGGTGCTAGCCATGGAACGTTCCGTGGGCGCTGCCGTAAACCCGATGAATTTGGCTGTACTGATTTCCCGCATCGGTACCCCCTATTTCTTGCTGTATGGCTACCTGATTCTGCTCACTCTAGCCTCCGGCGTGGCCCAGGACTTTGCTCTTAATCACTTCCCATTTTGGCTCTCACAACCATTGTCTGGCTTTCTGAACAGTACTTTCACTCTGATTCTCTTCAACATGCTTGGTTATCTGCTGTTCCAGTATCAGGAAGAGCTGGGGTTCGCCTCGGATATTCAGGGAGAAACTGAAGAGGCAGACATACAACAGCGTGATCGCAGCACCCGTTTTGATGCGGATATTGATATGAACCTGAAAGACGGCAACTACGACCGCGTTCAGGGCATGCTGAAGGAGGCATTGAAGCGAAACCGCCTTGATCCGGTGCGTATCGAGCAACTTTACCAGCTACTGGTTGCCCGGAACGACGTAATCGAACTTTATCAATTCCACCCACGAATTCTAGACTGGCTGGCCGACCGGAACGACAGCGAAGGCATAGCCGCTGTACTCGGCATGCTCGAGCAGGCTGAACCAGGTTTCAAACTGGATGACCCGGAGCTAGCTGTCGTTTGCGCCCGATGCCTCTATCATCGCAAGCAATTCAAACTGGCTCTGCGACTGCTACAGGATTTCCACAAGCGCTTCCCAGACAGCGAAGAGCTGGCTCCAGCCTACTTGCTGGTTGCACAAACGTTAGCCAATGGTATGGGGCAGTGGGAGAAGGCAACAGCCTTTTTGACGTTCATCCAAAAGCGCTGCGTTAACCACCCCCTGCATGAACAGGTTCCAGTTTTTCTAGCACAAGCTGAGAAGCGGGAACTTCTTAAAGGCCCAAAGGCGTCATTCGCAACGCCGGACTAGGGAAGCTGGGGGGGGAGGGTATTCCAAAACCGTGCGGAGCCATGGATGGCGGAGCCGAGCGTACAGGGAGGTATTCACAGCGTGTTTTGGAATACCCTCCCCCCAGCTTCCCGACCACCGTCAGCCCGCCTGCAGCAGCTGACGGTAATGTCTAGCCTTAGGTGCCATTTGTAGTTTCTCGAACTCTTCTGCAAGCAGCCGGCATGCCTCCGTGGTTAGCATCGGGTCGTCGGCACCGCGCAGGCGCTCAAAGGCCTTCTCTGCGGCTTTCAGGTCGTGTTGCTTAAGGCTGGCGAATAACACTCGATTGTGATCCTCTGCAGCAAGTGGGTGATGGCTTTCCCCTTTGCTCAAGTATTCCTGCCACACGGCAATCATCTGCGCGGGCTGCCGGCGGCTCAGGGTATCGTTCATCCTTTCGCGGGCACGAGACAGATATTCGGGTAAGTCTGGGCGCAGTTTGGCGAGGTTATAAAGATGCTCTAACAAGATAGGCCTGTCTGGATATTGTTCACGCAACGCCTCGAACTGACCCTTGGCCCGTTCAAAATCCATGTGCCCCAGACTTGCCATGGCCTGGGCGTAGCCGATTGTGAAGCGCTCGTCTTGTTCGTCTTCCTCAGGCTCAAAGAACTCTTCGTGTACCTGCAGCCAGCTTTTACCTAGCATCCACACCAGCCCAGCGCCGGCCAGAAGGCCGCCAGCGTGGGCCATATAGGCAACGCCGGTGGCACCGGCGAACCAGTAATCGTAGATCTCTTTGCCCAGCCACACCGGCAATATAGCCAGCGCAGGGGCTCGGAAGTAGTTGAAATACACGCCAAGAAAGTAGAAGAAGCGAATCTTCTGTAAACCGTAAATAGCCACGTACATGCCCATCAACCCGGAAATCGAACCGGATGCACCCACAAGCGGGATATGGCTGCCCAGCGAGAACATGGTGAAAACAACGCCAGACAAGGCACCGCACACCAGATAGGCCAGTAGGTATCGGCCTGGGCCAAGGGCTTTTTCAACGGTGAAGCCGAGAAGGAACAAGAAGACCAGGTTACCAATAATGTGCCCCCAGCCTCCGTGTAGGAATTGGTAGGTAACCAGAGTGTATAGAGACAGTTTCGCCGGTATCAGGCCCAGTTTCTGGGCGCTCAGGCGCTGAATGTAGGTTTCTTCAATGATCGTACGTTTTTCCAGCCATTGCACACGCTCAGCTGGAGCCCAGATCACATCACGGTTCTGCAGCAGATACTGATAGAACTCCCGATCCATGAGCAGGCTGACAGAAAGCCAGAAATCCTCGTCTTCTGCCCTCAGCTTCTGAAACTGTCGCAACTCAAGAGCACGTTCATCTTCGCCTTCAAAGCGGATTTTCCGCTGCAGATAATCTTCATAAGCCGGCCCCTCCAATACTTGCAAACCCGCATCCACGTAGGCATCCACCGCTTGCTCAAGTTTGCGGCTGTCTCCCCCTTGGTAAAACAGGAAAACCAGAACGCAAGTGAGCATCAACCCGAGGGTGACCCAGGGTGGGCGCTTCCAGTTAACGGCGTTTTCAGCAGGAATAATCAACATGGGCGGTCACAATTCATCATAATCTGTCCCTGAAAAACTGTTTTTTATCACAGTAGTGTCTTATTTTCGCGCTTAAATGGTTTTCAGCGTGAAGGTCTTATCGGCCATTCGCCAATTCTTGTTATTTCTGCTTGGGCTAATAGTTAGCAGAAATAACAAGAAAAACCGGAGATTTGGAACAAGGATACTGCAGATGACCATACTCGTATTGGACAACCCGGAGTTGATTGCCAAAGCTGCCGTGGCAGCCGGCTTTAACGCAGCCACCCTTGTGGCTGAAGGCAAACGCCCACACCGAATGAAGTTTCACTACGGTTACAATAAGCACGCACTGGACAGTTCAGACAGCGCGATTATCCGTCAGCATGCAGTCTATCTGACGCAGCACCCGGCCGTCAGCGTTCGAATTCATGGCCACTCTGATAATTTTGGTGCTGAAGACTATAACCGTTTTTTGTCACGACTGCGGACTAACGCGGTCGCCAAGCTTCTGATGAAAGAGGGCGTTGCCGAATCGCGGCTTCTGGTTGCAAGCTGGGGATCATCTCGCCCCCTGGCGACACCAGACGACAGAGCTGCCAACCGTCGGGTAGAGCTGGAATATCTGACCCGCGATGTGGCGAAAGCACTCTAGGTAGGAAAATACAACGGGGTCGAAATGAACGACCCCGGAGGGGCTGGCCGTCGCAGTCAGCCGTAAACGCTCCAAACATTCCATAACAGCAGGATCGCAGCGGCCAGAATAGCCAGCCAGGTCAGCACAATGCCGATTGCCCGTGCTTTATGCTCCTCTCCATGCCCATTAATCATGCCCCAGGCGTGGAGAATACGGCCAAACACCAGTGCCATCCCCGTCCAATAAATAAGGCCGCTTGCCACACCGTTCAGCTCCGCAATACCCAGCATAATCAGGCCAAGCGGTGCATACTCTATTAGATTCCCGTGGGCGCGGACAGCGGCTTCAAAATCACGGTCGTCGGTCGTGCCCATGGCTTTTTTGTACTTCAGGCGGAATTTCACGACCTGAACCGAAAGCACCAGCAACAAAATGCCAAGAACGGCAGCAAACACTCCAGTAACGGGTACAACCATAATCAGCTCTTCCTAGTTTTGTTGACAATAGCCAGCGCGCCAAAACCCCAGCCCCTCTCAGAGAGAGGCAATGGTCTCAGCCATTTCTTTGTGACACCGCGCGATTAGAGCGGGAACATCCTCAATGGTAAGGCCTATGGTTTCTACCGGGGGCAAAATCCGGATAGTGACCGGCTCACGCTGGCCCAACCAACCCAATGTTTTATTCCGATACTCGGCTGTGCATACCATAACAATTGGCGCCCCAGCCGTCACTGCTGCGTAGAAGGCTCCTTTTTTAAACTTCTGCAGGCCTCGGCCCTTGCTTCGTGTGCCCTCCACAAAACCCACAGGCTTTTGTTATCACGAGTGATCGCCTCACTGGTCGCCTGCATTGCTGCAATGGCTTTGCGGGCAAGGGCCCGGTTCAGTATTACATTACCGCCCAGCCAGAACACCCAGCCGAAGAACGGAATCCAGACCAGTGATGACTTGCCTACGGTAACGGTGCGAGGCGCCACCAAATCGCCCACCACAAAAAGGTCATCGTTGTACTGGTGATTAGCAATAGCGACCACAGGGCGATCCTGAGGCATGTGCTCCGCGCCTTCCAGAGGCCTCTTCATACCAAGTATTGCGCGACCCGTCCGCGCCATTGCGATGGCCATCAGGCGGTTATTGTCAGGGTTAAATGGCCTGAGGATATAAAGCGGCAAGGCGAGCATACAGAGCACGGGAACACTCAGCCAAGCCAAAAAATTTCTGATAAAGCCCATACGGCAAACTCTGCAACAGGATTTTGGCGCACAAGTGTACGCCAAGATTATAGGCCTGCAACAGTGTCAATTTCTTCCAATGACTGCTGGCCAAGAATACCATCGGCGTGAGCTTCCACCACGTACCGCAGCGGGCCGCCCGCATCCATGCTGTCGAACGGATAGCAGGTAACCAGCAGCAGGGTATCCGCAGACAACTGGCGGGTATCGATGAATTCCGAACGGCTATCCACAATTCTTGTTTCATGCACTCGATAGCCCTGCCACCGGCCGTCCCGGCTTTGCAGGCGCAGTTCATTGCCGGGCTCCAGGTGTTTCAGGGGCCGGAAATGGGTATCCCGGTGGCCAGCAATAATGACGGCACCTTGTTGGCCTTGCACCCCCATCATCTGCCCAGGCCCAAAGGCCAGGCTTTCCCCATGCACACCCGCCAAAACAATCATTGAGTCACCCAGCCCCGGCATGGAAAGCTTCGCCACCGGCCAGGTGTCGGCCCAAGGCCAGGGCCGGGGCCGGGATTCGGTCTGCTGGGCCTGGCTTTCAGCCCAAGCAATTTCCAGAAGCTCCTGCGCCATCACGGCCTTCAAAGGAATCCACAACCCAAAGACCAGCATGACTGCAGAGCTTGTCATCAATAACAACAGCAGGCGGCTCATGGGTACGCCCGCCTTTGCAGCAACACGATAGCGGCACAGAGCATCAGACCTAGCAGCCCCAATGCAATTAACAGAGGTGCCGTCGTAGCCGTTTGCGGGTAACGGGTCATACCAGGCTGACTTCCAGCAGGTCTCAGGGTTGGCAGGTTGTCTTTCAACAAAGCACTGTCTGAAGCCCGCACAGGCGTTGTGTCTACCGCCACAAAGCTGGTGTAAGGCGACATCAGGCTGTGCTCGATCGCCAGACTGGTGATCTTCGCTTTATCTGGTTCCTGCCCCTTTACTCGGGCCTCGTCCATAAGGCTGTCGATTTTCTCGCGAGCCCAGTAGCGGTTAAGGCCAGTGGCAGAAGCAGCCTGCTGCAAATCCAGGCTCCTCTGCCATTTCCCACCACCCGGCAACCGACCTGAAACACTCAACTCACCGGCCGGCGGCACACCTCGCACCACCTGTATCAGTGGCTCACCCTGAAACAGATCGCCGGGGCGCCGTGGAAAGCTGTTTTCCAGCGCCGATGCTGACTGGCCCGGCCAGCGCACCTCGATATCCGTCAACACCGGCGCCTCCATGGCTGCAAACAGTCTGGCCAAAGGGCCACTGATATCCGCCGGATCCTGCACAGAGGTATAACTGCCACGCCCCCAGCGCGCTGCCTCCCGCATAAAGTGCCTGTTGGGCGCTGAACCTATGGCAACCGTGAACAACCTCTGGTCGCCCAATTGACGACGGATCTGGCTGAACAATGCCGACTCGTTGCCAACCGCACCGTCGGTCATGAACACCACTTGCCGCACTCGTAATGACGCCTCATCCAGCAATTCGCCGCTCGCCCTGCCATGGCCCTGAAGAGCCATCGTCAACGCCGGCGCCATTTCCGTGCCGCCGTCGGCCTTCAGCCGACTTACGTAATGGCGTGCGCGGGCCAGATTGTTGGCCGTCGCCATTACCGGCTGCATGAACAACGCATGGGGCTGAGAGTTAAACTGAATTACATTGAACCGATCCCCGGGCACCAGCGTCTCCAGCCCCAGCTGTAAAGCCTCCCGCGCCTGCCGAATAGACTCCCCGGCCATGGAGCCAGAGGTATCAATCACAAACGTCAGCTCCCGCGGCAAACGGGTTTTACCTGATTTTCCTGGCACTACCATAGCCAGCAAATATTCCTCTCCATCCCAACGCTGATGAAAAACAGCCGCCCCAGGCTCCTGACCTGCAAGCGGCTGCCAACGCAACACAAAATCCCGGTTCATCACAATATCCCCTACCTGCGGCTGAACCGTCACCACCTGGCCGTCCTGCTGTGTCGCCAGCTCATGGCTAGGACTAGACACCCGCGCCAACGGAAGACCGGCATCAATCGTGAACCGAACCGAAGCCCGATGGCTGTCCGCAGCCACGTCTGCTAAATCCACGGTAAACGGACTGATAGCATCAGCATCCGGCACTTCCGTGGTGGGCACCGCCCAACCACCCTGCCACTGCTGTGGCGTCGTAGCCAAAGGCTCGCCCGGCATATACCTCGGCGTCAGCGTCGTCGGCACACTCAGCTCAAAAACCCCATCCTGATAACCCACCGACTGCTGATAACTAAGCTCCACACTCACCGTTGCCCCCGGCGGAATATTCGCCACCCGGGTCGTGAAAAGATTCGGCCGCTGCTGCTCAACCGTTGCCGCATGACGCCCGGAATCCCGTGCCTTCTCATAGGTTCTCTTTGCTTCCTCACGGGCCTGAACCTCACCCACAATGGTGCGTTCCCCCACCTTCATGGTTAGCCCGTACACACTGGCCTTCTCAGGAAGCGGAAACACGAACACGCCTTCACGCCACTGATCACTCGTATTCCGAAACGTACGCACCAACCGACTATCCGCAATTAGTCCACTAACTCGAACATCAAACTCACTCCCCAACACCAGCGCCGGCTCCTGCCACTGGCCCTTGCCATCTACAAAGTGCAGCGCACCCGCTGTGTCCTCACTACTTGTGTTGGCTTCAGCATAAAGAGGCTGAACAAACAGCATCAACAACACCGCCAGCCACAAACTGACATCCTCCATAAAGCGCCGAATACGAAAGGCGCGACATCCACTGAGCCATCCCGTGCGGCTGGGGGCCCTTCCGAAACCGTGCGGAGCCATGGATGGCGGAGCCGAGCGTACAGGGAAGTATTCACAGCGTGTTTCGGAAGGGCCCCCAGCCGCATGGGAGGGCGGACTCTGAAGAAACGATAAAGCACTGTGCTTCGACGATATGGCAGAAAACATCATGGCAAGATCCTTTGGCTACACGATTCAATAAGACCTAGCCATTTCAACAACCCGAAAAGGAACTCCCGTGGCAGAATCAAACATTCCGCCCACAAAAAATGATGAATTATGACAACACCGCAAGCTAACCTTGTTATCAGGGCCCGCCGTGTTTAAATAGATTCACATCGCCCACGGATAACAGCCAAAACATGAAAAAACACCTAGTCCTGATAGAGGACGAGCCCGCCATCCGCGACAACTACCGCGCCGCGTTTGAACGCCGGGGCTATCGCGTATCCACCTACGGTGACCGATCGTCCGCCTGGCAGGTGCTGCGCCAGAGCCTGCCAGATCTCGCCATTATTGATGTCGGACTGGGGGATGAGCCCGAAGGCGGATTTGCCCTGTGCCAATACTTACGCTCACTGTCCGGAACACTGCCCATCATCTTCCTCACCGCCCGGGACAGCGACATAGATTCCGTACACGGCCTGCGCCTGGGCGCAGACGACTACGTCACCAAAGACATGAGCATGGAACACCTGCTGGCACGGGTGACCGCCCTGCTACGCCGGGCAGACGCCTGGGCAGAAGCCCTGCAAAAACCAGATGAAGTAGTAAGCCGTGGCCGCCTCAACCTCAACGTTGATCGCATGACCGTGGCCTGGGATCAGACCGCGATAGACCTCACCGTTACGGAATTTTGGATGCTGCACGCATTGGTTCAGCACCCGGGCCACGTGCGCAGCCGCGAACAACTCATGGAAGCCGCCAGCACGGTTTTGGATGACAACACTGTGACCTCCCACATTAAACGCATCCGCAGCAAATTCCTTCAGCTCGACAGCACCTTCGACAGCATCCAGACCGCCTACGGCATGGGCTATCGCTGGAATGCCCGTGAGCTCTGATTCATGACCCTCAAACGCCAACTCTTTGTTGCTAGCCTATTAATGCTACTGATCCCGTGGGCCGGCCTGCAGTTTGTGCTGGAGCTGGATCAGGCTCTGCGACAACAGGCTCTTCAGCAGTTGCAGGATCAGGCCGAACGGCTGGCAAAAACAGCCGGAGACCTTAGCCTCGGCCTTCCCATCGTTGCACCTCAAACGTCTGCTATTTATGTAGAAAACCTCAGCAATCCTCTTAATTTAGATGGCTACAGCGACGACTGGCCAGGTTACGACGAAGGGGAACAGTTCCAGCCTTGGCAATCTGCCAAACATTCAGATCAGCCAGCGGAAAACACCGGCAAACCCACCATGCGTTGGCAAGCGGCCACCGACCAGCGCCACCTGTACCTGTTGATACGTATCAGTGGCCGCCAGCTCGTATTCTTTAATCCTGGCGCACCCGAACAGCCCCATGACCGGCTCCTGCTCTGGCTGGAACCCGCAAACGGAAAGCTTGATCCGGATACCCAGCCTGCTGCGTGGTTAGTACGCACCCCAGCACCCGGCAAGGTGTACGCCACCATTTACACCCCTGATTACGCCACGACAGAAAACGCGCAAACGCCCGACTATCGGGTAACCGGTTACTGGCACAGTGTGGGCAACGGTTGGCAGCTTGAACTGGAACTGCCCAAACCCCCGCAAGGCAGCCGCCTGGGCTTTACCGCCCGATGGCAGGAGAACTCAGATTCGGCGCAAACATCAACGTCGACAAACCCCTTACCGGCTTTAGTCGAACGTAAACCTGAGCTGGAGCGGCAACTGATCCCGGGCATGAGCAAGGGACAAACTGCCCGGCTAATCGAGCCGGCAGGCTGGGTGATCGCGGAACAGTCCACGCCCTCCCGGCAGATACCACCAGAATTCGAAGCGCTCAGCCCTTTGCAGGTCGTTGAGCATATAAGCCTCAATGCCCTGCGGGCACTAGTGCAGTTTTATCAACCCAAGCCGGCAACCCTTGCCGCCAGCGTCAACCAGCTCGAAATGAACGGTCTGCCAAGCGAAGGGCTCGTCCGCCATGAGGACGACAGTGTCTGGATGATGACCACCAAGCCGGTATTCGGTGGCCGGACTCTGGTACTGGAACAATCACTGGATCAACTACTTACGCTGTCCGGTTCTACTCTAGGCTCGGTCATTGCCCGCAGTACGCTTATTATTATCGGCCTGACATTGGTATTGCTGGGCTACGCAAGCTGGTTGTCCTGGCGCATTGCCCGTTTGCAGCGCGCGGTCAGCGCCAGCATTGACCAGGACGGCCGGATTATCGGCACGCTGCCAGGCTCTAAAGCCCGGGATGAGCTGGGGCAACTGCAGAATCATTTCGCCCAGATGGCCGACAGGCTGCATGGCTACAATCGTTATCTGGAAAGCTTTTCGCAGCGCCTGTCCCATGAACTCAAAACCCCGGTAGCCGTGGTGCGCTCATCGCTGGAAAACCTCACCCACAGCGAAACAGAAGAAGAGCGCTCCCAGTACATCGGGCGCGCGGCTGCAGCGACCGAGCGCTTACGGCAAATTCTTAATGGCATGAGCGAGGCCGCCCGGCTGGAACAGAGCTTTGATCATGCCGACAAGGAAGCATTCGATTTGGCCGATGTGATCGGCCAGGCAACAGCGGCCTACCAATCCCTAGATGAGCATCACCAATTTGATTACGCAGGGCCAGAGTCGGGCATAAGCCTGACTGGCTCCCCAGAGCTGATGGTGCAACTGCTTGATAAGCTGATAGACAACGCTAGGGATTTCACGCCGGAAGAGGGTCGAATCCAGATCAGTCTTGAACAAACGGAGGCACACACTTGCCTGTCCGTATTCAACGAAGGCTCAGCGCTACCGGACAATCCGGATACCAGTATCTTCAGTCCTTTCGTGTCGGTGCGGGAAGGCCGAGAAGAAGGTCACCTTGGCCAGGGCCTGCTCATTGTCCAACTGATCGCAGATTTTCACGGCGGCCATGTTGAAGCGGGAAATGAAACCCGAAACGGCATAGGCGGTGTCTGTTTTCGGGTTATCGTTCCGGCGGCGCATTTTTAACGTATAACAATTCCCTCGGTGAAGCCGGCAGGCTTCAACCAAGGCTTTTGTCACCGGAAAACTGCCGAAAAAACTGCTGCGCGGTACGACCATTGCGGGCTCCCTTGGAGGTTGCAAACCGAATGGCTTCACGGTGCAGATTTTCCCGGTCGGCGACGTCCGGAAACAAAGCATCCACAGCCTGCAAATAAACCTCTTGCGAGAATGCGTAAAAGGATAGCTGCAGGCCAAAACGGTCGGCCAGCGAGACCTGCTCTTCTATCGCTTCAGCAGGGTGTATTTCCCCATCCTGCGCCTTACCTTTGAGGTTGTCGGACATGAATTCTGGCATCAGATGGCGGCGGTTCGATGTGGCATAGACACGAACATTCTCAGGCGGCAGTTCCAGCGAGCCTTCAAGCACGCTTTTCAAAGCCTTGTAGCCTGATTCACCCACATCAAAGGACAAGTCATCACAAAAGATGATGAAGCGAAACGGCAGATCGCAGAGATCATCAACAATCTCCGGCAGATTTACCAAGTCATCCTTGTCTACCTCAATAATTCTCAGCCCCTGCTCGTTGTAGCGATTCAACAGTGCCTTGATCA
The DNA here is from genome assembly GCF_900215155.1 of Marinobacter sp. LV10R510-11A. Taxonomy (NCBI): domain Bacteria; kingdom Pseudomonadati; phylum Pseudomonadota; class Gammaproteobacteria; order Pseudomonadales; family Marinobacteraceae; genus Marinobacter; species Marinobacter sp. LV10R510-11A. Next base: position 3,452,779 of record NZ_LT907980.1, on the reverse strand, counting down.
GGGACGACTTGCCGGTTCCCCTGGCACCCCAGAGCAGCACATTATTTGACGGCTTTCCTGCAAGAAAGCGCTCGGTGTTACGTGCAAGCGCTTGCTGCTGGCGGTCAATACCGGTCAGAGAGTCCCACTGAACCGGATCCAGTCTCCGCACTGCGCGCAGACCCTCGCGATGGCGGCGCCACACGGCTGCGGGGGTTGATGGCCAGTCAAAAGGTTCGTTTCCAGACATACGCTGTCTTCCTGTTCAGCTGTTCAAAAGCGTGCGTAAAGAATACCAGTATATCGGTAGAGGCTGCAGGCGAACTATCGGGGAGGAGATAAACAAAAAAAGGTGCAGAGACTCAGTCTCTGCACCTTTTTTAGGGGTCATATCTGCATCGATCAGAACTGGAATTTCAAGCCAACCTGAGCGGTATCAAACTCGGGGTTGTCGTTGCTCAAGTTGTTATGGAAATCTTTTTTATCAATGTCAACGTTATAGCGATTGTACTCCAGGAACGTGGTCAGATGATCTGTGATGCGGAAGTCGACACCCGCACCGATAACGGGGCTTACGTCGTCATAGGTCTCGTCTTCGTTAAAAGCATCCACATCAAGTGCGGCCGCGAAGGCACCCGCTTTGGCGTATACGCCGAAACTATCTGTTACTGGCAAACGACCAATCGCTACAAGGGCACCGCCTTTAAGCTTGGCTCTGGTATCGTCTTTACCGGAGCTGCGAATACGCTGGCAGACAAAACAGTTGCACAAGCAATGCGAGCTTTATAGTTCATAGCGTTTCATCCTCACTGGTTAAAAATCCATTCGTCATTGCATTCTAGGGTTACTGAACGGAATCGCTCATGGCCCTGAATTGCATGAATCTACCCTAGTGCCTAAACGCATAAGTTTGGGTTAAAACCACACTACACTCTGTTCATTATTCTTTAATTTTTCTGGAAGAATTATATATCTAAGCCCTAATAATCAAGGGCTTAAAAGTTAATTAGAGACGTAAAAAGGCAGCCTTCAATATCAGGCTTATACGGGTTTTCCAGAACAATAAAAAAGGTTTGAAGGGTTACTCTGCGGGAGCTTTATGGGGCGAAGCCGCACTCGTCTAATTCGATTCATCGGTTTTTGGGGAAGTGGAATCAGCGGACTGGCGCATCAAATCCATGCCGCCCTGGAGCAGCAGGTTTTTTAGCCTCGGATCACTCTGCTCTGCCACACCAACGGCAAAAGCCAGTGCCGCCGCCTCCAACGGGTTGCGGGCAATCAGCGAACGCAATATATCGATGGGCGAGCCGGAACCTGAACCAGACTGGCTATTCTCGGTATCACGTAAGGTTTTGGCAGGGCGGGTCATACGATAGAAAAATAGAACCAACAAGCACAGGCACGCAAAGCCGGTTATGGCCATGGCACCTGGCTTTCCCACGAGAGGAGCCAGGGCCAGGGTTGCTGCGCTTACCAGCAGATAAAAGCCAGTAACCAATAGTGCAGTAAGCAGCACTATTGCCAGCACCACAGCGGTGATTGCGGCAACAGCCTTGCGTATGGTGCTTTGGATAGTTGCGGAGTCAGGAAGCATCAGCGATCAAGCATTTTGCCCACGATGATACCGGCCAGGAACATGAGAATAATACTGAGAAACGGCCTTTCCTCAATTTTGTGCTCCACACTCTCTACAGTTTGCGAGCCAGCTTCCGTAGCGCGCGTAAGTGCGTCATCGCCCCGCTTGCGCAGCTGATCCAGTGCTGACCGAGTTTCCCGACTGATTTCGTCTTTAAAGCTATTGACGCGGGACGTCTGATCTTCCGTGACCGTTTTGGTCAGTGCTGCAATATCATCGCGCAGCACCTGAAGATCCTCTTTGACATTGGCATAGTCACCTTGTGCTGTTTGCTTATCCATGGCCTATCTCCTGAGGGAACCACTGATGTTCTTTCAAAACGGCCGGGGAAGGCCGTTTTATGATCACAGCCGCGAGGGCTGTTGATAAATTACTCTAGCACACGCATGGGAATCCGTAACTGTGCGGGCTCGTCATCACGCACGCGCAGAAAACTAGCGAAGCGTGGCAGGCCGGTCGCCGTACGGCCATAGTATTTGAAGGTTATGCGAGTTCCCGGAGCGGGTGGTTGGGCGCGCAGTTCATCACTGAACCCGGAGCCGATGCGAAAGCGGCGACCGTTCGGAAGCTCTACCCGCAAGGCACCCATCATCCCCTGAAGTCGGCCTTTTCCAGCCAAGTGCTCAACCACCACGGCTTCTGCGTCGTCAAAGGTTTTTACCTTCAGCAGATCATCAGAACGGCCCGCTTCATACCGGCTTTCGAGCCGCTTTAGCATCAACCCTTCACTTCCTTCAGCGACCACCCTGTTGAGACGAACCATCAGTTCGGTATGAGAGGTGGCCGGGGCCTGCTCTACAAGCGTTAGATAGCGGGAATCCGTGTTTTCTACCAACGTTTTCAGCTGTCGGTATCGCTCGTGAAACGGGGCCGGAGCCGGCAAGTCGAAGACATAAAACTGGATAGCACGCCATTCACTGTCCACCGGAATTCGTTTACGCACCGCCCCAGAAAGCTCGGCAAAACGCTGTCGACCCATCCAAAGTTCACCATCAAGTGGAACATCGGGGAGATCCCCGACAAACCAATCCGGCGCCTGATAAACATTGCCGTTACGAGATAAAAACCTCTGGCCATCCCAGTAAGCTCGCACTCCATCAAACTTCTCGCTAACCCAATAATCCTCCAGTGCGACCCCTTTGTGGTATGTGTTGGCGAGGGGCACTGGCGGCGGGCTGGCTAGGCCAGCCCGGGACACCAATAGCAGACTCAGTAGCAAAGCCGGTAATAATAGACTGCAAACAACCTCTACGGGTTTGGCCAGCATTCTTTCTCCCCCTATCCCCTAATCCAAGTTCGCCACAGGCTCCGCTGCCCCGTCTCTAAAACACGACCTATTCAGTACAGGCTGCGGGGAATCCGATAGCCCGATAGCAATTCCTGAGTGAATGGGTTGGTGTTGCTTGCCGCGTGTAAGCGATAACGCATGTCGCCATCATCAACCTGAAAACGAACATCCACCGCGCTGCTACTGACACCGGTTATGTCGGCTTTATCAAGCAGGCGGAACAACGCCCAGGGGCCACTCTGGGAAATACTGCGCGGCGAGCGATTTACCTGCACCGGAACCAGAGTAATACGGCTTTCTACTGTGTCCCTCAGGGTGTTGGGCCATACCAAGGGAATACTCTGGCTTGGGCCGTGACTGAATTCCACCAGCTGGCCATCAAGGTTCACCACGCTGCGGCGCTTATTGGAAGATAGGTTCAGGGGCTCTAGAGAAAACTCCACATCCAGCGTGCCACTGCGCGTGAAGTAAGCACTGCGGATTTTATCGGCCTTACCCAGAGACGCCAGCACATCTCGGCGTACCAGCCCGGCTCTACGGGCATCCCCCACTTGTTCCGGATGATCCTCCAGGAACAGTTTTAGGTTCTCCTTGTAGAACGTATCCAACACGCCACCCGGCGCAAAAAACCGTTCAAAATCCTGCAAGGCGACATCGCGACCGGCATTGGCGTTAAACGGGTAGTTCCTGGCCAGATTTTGCTGGAACGGCTGATAAACCTCCCGGTACCACTCCCGCTCAAGCTGCGCTACGGCCTGATCCAGCAGCACTCGCCAGCTTTCTGTGGCCAATCTGCTGAGCAGCCGATTAAGCGGCTCGGGCTGGTGTCCCGCCATCCGCTGTAGGGTGAAAATCGGATCTGCACCCTGTAGCCCCATTCTGGCGCGGGCCGCATTGAGCGCGGCTTTACCCTTGTCTGGTGCCTCTTGAATATTGCGCATGTATTCGTGCAGATCGTTCACCACCAACATGACCTGCTCAAGCCCACTGGGCTGATCTTCGTGCTTGCGGGTAAGCTGGTTGAGATCCGTAAACTGGCGTTCGATATTCTGCAACATGCGGAAGTGGGCCGATTGCTCAAGCAACTCCCGCGCTGCTACGTTATCCCCTTCAACAGCAGGCACCAGGCGCGTGTTTCGTCGAACCTGCCCAAGCAACTGTGCCAAAGGTGCATGGCCACCGGTAAGGCTTTCCAGTACACGAACACCATGGTTCAGATCTTCAAATTTCTGGATATCGACTCGGCTCAAAGCTGTGCGCCAGGCGTTGACATAGTGCTCGGCGTAGAGATTCTGCAAACTGGCTTGCAGCTCTGCTTCATCGGCTTTGCTGAAGTCCACATTGTCTCTGCGCCCGAGTACCCAGGCGTCTACGAGGGCCAGCTCTGTCACCGTGGCAGATTTGCGCAAGAACCACTTTTCCAGGCCGTCCCGGGTCAGCAGTGCAGGAATGCTCAAAGGATCCGGTGCTGATTCCAATGGCTGACCGGCTCTTCCTTCTCCTCTGTGCACTCCGGCAGGCTCACCATACTGATCCACGCGCACAAACACGTTGCTGAATGCCGGGCCAGAGGTACGGGCCAGATCAGTGGGCTGACTGAATTCCCGGCCTGCCTCTATTTCCAAATCCCGGTACACGCGATCTGGCGTCGACATCCGCCCCAGCTCGTGTTGCGACCACTGTACGCTGCTCTTGAAGGGTGCAAGCGCCATATCGGCAGTTCTATCGCCACTGCCCGCTTGCTTTGCCAGGTCGGTGTAGGCCATGGCGTAGCCGAGGTGCCCCATAAGTCGTTGCTGAACATCACGCCGACCAGGGAACGCACGCTGCCAGTATTCGCTCATGTAGGTGGTTACAATATCGTTGCGGCGGCCACTGGCATCGTAGAGCATTCGCAGCACACGCAGATGTTCAAGGCGCTCCGGGCTATCGTCCGGAGCCCGGCTCATTTCGCCCATCACACCGAACATCAATGCGGGCAAGTATTGGTAGGCCAACATATCTAGGTAGGACGCTTCTACTTCTGGCCCTACTTTGTGGCCTTTATACAGCCCCATATCGCTGATCAGCAGCCATTGTTTTCGATGGTCTCCGAACGCCAAGGTTGCCTGGCGCAACTGATCCAGCGGCTCAAGCAGGTTGCGGCCAGTGGTATCCGGCTCGTATCCCACCGGCTGCCAGTTATCGATGAAGCTCTGCACCCTTGTCTCCACCGAGGCGGCCGCGTCGGCGTTCTTGATAAAGTAATGCTGCCAGCCTGCAGTTATGCCTGCGCCGGCACATACAGCAACGACGGCGACGATAACCATCCGGCGCTGGCGGCTATGCACAACCCGGCGATTGTCCCCAGCAAGCCCGGCTTCGGGATAGATAATCCCGGGGAACAGCGACTGGGTAAACAGGTTTGCCGACTGGCCCGTGCGCTGGGCCGGCTGAATTGGGCCGGATACTTGGTAATGGTTGGCGGCGGCGGAGACAAAAGCATCTTCGGGCACACCTTCCTGCACCACAGAGGTGAAGTAAGTACCCCGAACCAGTGCGGGCGTTGAGAAGGCATCGGCCGACAGAAGACTGGTCAGGAAGGTTTCAAGCGCAGGCTTCATCCCGGCCAGCTGTCGGGTGAACGAATAGGCAGCGGCCCTGTCTTCAGAGTCCCGAGTGCTGGCGAGTACGTCAGGTAAGCGCTCATTCAGCCGTGCGACCATCTCGCTGAAACGCTCCGAGAATTCATTCAACCAGTCGTCATTATCCAACTGACCTTCCAGCCGGAAGGTAAATCCAAGAGCCTGCTCTTTCTCCTGCTTACTGAGCGTACGGACAAAAGGCCCGAAACCGTAAAGCAGATCCATCTTGGTAAAAGACACATACACTGGCAGGCGCGAACCTATCTGCTCCATCAGTTCTCTGAGGCGCGTTCGCAGCAGAATGGCATGGGCTTCACGCTGCTCCTCGCTGGCCGTGCTCAGCCTTGCCAAATCCACCGCCAGCACCACACCATTGAGCGGGCGTTGTGGGCGATTGCGCTCAAGCCAATGGATGAAGTGCCCCCAGAGCCGCTGCTGCATATCCCCGGCAGCGCCTTGGCTTTGGCTCAGCAGTTCGCCATCGGGATCAATCAGTACGCCGTTATCGCCAATCCACCAGTCGAACCCAAACGGATTGCGATCCGCGCGGTTATTACGGGTAACGTTGGTCAGGGCATAGGTCTGTCCGGAACGCTGGATAAGGCTCGATTTCCCCGCATCCTCTAGGCCCATTAGAAGATACCAAGGCAAGCGATAGACGCCCCGGCGCCCAGGGAGGTTGTTCTTCAGGGCCGCGAGTTGACGGTCCAACAACCGCTGTTGCCGGCGCTCCATCGGTAAAATCGGATCCTCCTGCTCTTGCTGCTCCTCAGCTTTATCCGCATTAACCTTGCCCAACCGGCGGGCCAGCATCGTGCCCCAGATCATGGCGACCAGTAAAACAACACCCAGGGTAATCAGCGCGCGCATCTGCCACGCTGCAAGTGGAAATTCTCCACCAATCTCCCACTTTGGCCCCAGCCACCAGGTGGCAACCAGTAGCGCAATCAGGCCCAGAACCAGGGTAACGGGTGCCGCATTTCGAACGTATGGCAGTAGCCAGCGGCCAATGAGTAAAGCTTTTCTCCACATGGTATCCATTCCTGCTGTTTATCCGTAATCAGGTAGCTATTGTCCCGACTCGGCCCTCAGGCCAGTCGTTCAAGTTGTTTCAGTAAAGCCGGTTCCCAGTCTTCAATCGCCAGACCACTTATTTGCTGTTGTAGATCCTGGATCTGCCGGGTCGCCAGGCTAACCAGGCCGGCGTCTTTCATCAGCCGAGCTGATGTCAGGCGCCAGTGGAACTGCTCCCGCGGCTCCCGGGCTCCCCCCAGCCCCTCTTCCAAAAGCTGCATCGCAGAGGCCAGGCCTTTCTGACCAACCAGTTCTCGTGCTGTGTCATAGGCCTGTTCCCAGGGGCTGGCGCCGCCGCCGGACTGGCCAGGTGTAGATGCCGACCAGAGCCAGTCCTGTGCGTCTGGAGACAAAAATGGGGTGCCATCGTTAAAGGTCAGCTCAGTCAGCTGAGGCAGCCTTTCCACAAACTCAGCAACGGCGGCGCGAATGGACTCAGCGCAGCTTTCACATCCCAAAGCAGAAGCCACACTGGCACTGAGCCAATGACCATCCAACCAGAACGGGCTTACCGACAGGCTCTGTTCTATGCGCTGCCACAGCGCCTGATCCGGCGATTTTTCCAGGGCCTCGCGGTATTCTGCGATCCTGTCCGCGCTGACCGCCGCCAGATCGGAGCGTTTGCCGTCCCGTGTTGGCGGCACCGATGTAATGCTCTGCCAGATCGCGTAGCGTCGGATCTGGTAGCCTAAGGGGCGCTCCGGCTCGGTTCCGGTCAGCATGTCCGCTACTTTCAATAGGCTCTGGCGGGTAGCTCGCTCATTACTCGGGTCTAGAGTTAGGGCCCCAAGCGAAGGACTTGCTGACGTCGTCGAAGGCGCGGCGCCTGCAACAACGGAAGCACTGGCAGCGGTTGCCTCTGAGCTTTTTTCAGAATTCGCGCCGACCTCTTGGGGTTGGGGCAATTTTTCGACGCCACGCTTCAGATCCGCCAGTGCGTCGTCGGGCAATTCCTTTTCTTGCGCCTGAGCCTGGAGTTTTGCCAGTACCTCAATGCAGAAACTACGGCCGTCCCCTACGCTGGCATCGAAGGATATTCCCACCGCGCCCTTGCCTGCACGCTGAAGCATCTGGGTGAACATCATTTTCCGCGCCCGCTTGCCCTTATCACCCGGGTACGGCCAGCCTTCTGCCCACCAGGTTTCTAGCACACAGTTCAACAGGTAAAGCGACAGAGCAAAGCGCTCACCATCGCCACCTCGCTGCAAGGCAATCAGAAGAAACCCTAAAACTTTCAAATCCTTGCTACGGGCGGAAAGAATCTTCAGGGATTCGCTCTCAACCTTGCTCCAGTCAATGTCGGTATGTGCTAGAGATCCGACTTTCATGATTTCGTCTTCAAGGAATACCAGCGCAGCGTCCTCACCCAGCGCGCGGCCTGCGGCCGACTCACCTGCCAGCGGCGTGACGACTTGTTCAACGTAAGGATGCTGTTCGATAACCTGCATATGTCTGTCCTTGCTTGTTCGCTGCTGGGCTACCAGCCGCAATTCTCACGAAGCGGGCGAATGGCATTCTGGAAACCCGTCAGGTCGAATAACAAGCCGTCGATGCGGCTGTTTTCAGAGTAAACGCGGATATCCGTTTCCAGCCCTATCTTCTTGACGGTGCGAATAGCGGGCAAGCCACGCCCGATGCTGAGCACATACCCGTTATCACGCACTCGCCAGGCGCTCCGGCCTGTTGTCTCAGCTGCTCCAAGCCCGATGTTTACCCGTTCTGCTTCCAGTGGCTCTGGCAACATCAGGGTAAGTTCGGTGATGTTGTTGTGGCACTGTAGAACCAACAAAGGTCGGGGCAGCGTGGTGCCCAGCGCCGACACTGTGGCCAGAAGGCCCGCAGCCTGCCCGGTGTTGCGGTAGGTAACACCGCCAGCCACGGTTGCTGCTTCGGCCTGGGCATAGGCCTCGCGCCAGCGCCCAGAGCGCTTTAGCTTCCGTAACCCGGACCCAGGCTTAACACCGGTTTCAGACTCCGCCAAAGGCGTACCGAATACTTCATCAAAACATGCCAAGCGCTCTAAGCGCTGGGTTTCAGCGGTGCACCGACGGGCCTCCTCCAGCAGTCCTGCCTGAGCAGGCAAGCACACAGCTGTCAGGCCTAGAACCGCCAAGTTTCGAGCCAGCGTATTGATTTTCGGATACTTCATGCTTCGGCTACCTGATACTTCAAACACTTGTGGGCTAGTGTGCGCTTTGGCAGGCCAAGGCTCTCAGCAGCCTGGGCGCGGTTGCCACCGTATTGGCGCAGACGATCACGGATAACGGCAGCCTCAAACGCTTGAGCGGCCGCCTTGAGATCGCGAATTTCGTCAGCGTCGGGAGCAATGGGAGTGCCTGAGCCGCACGGCGCAGTATCTGCCGCGTCTGGGCGGCCCTGCTCCGAGAAGAAGTCCGTGAGCCTGAGAGCTTCTGGCTGGATGTCATCTCCGGCGGGGGTCTGCAAGCAGGCCAGCTCGATGATGTTGCGCAACTCCCGGGCATTGCCGGGAAAGTCGTAGCTTAAGAAGGCCCGAAGAGCATGGCTGCTGATGCCCAGCGGCCCTGTGCCTTCGCGCTCGGTATATAATCGGATGAAGTGGCGGCTGAGGGATTCAAGATCGTCCAGACGGTCACGCAGCGGCGTGACGTGTAACGGAAACTGGCTCAGGCGATAGAACAGATCCTGGCGAAAGCTTCCGCCTTTGATGCTCTGGTGAAGAGGCTGATGGGTGGCCGCAACCAGCCGGAAATCTGAGTGTTGTTCCTGGCGAGCGCCAAGGGGCCGGAACTCGCGGCTTTCCAGCACTCGCAGGAGTTTGGACTGCAAGGCCATGGGCATATCGCCGATTTCGTCCAGAAAGAGCGTGCCACCATTGGCCTGAGCCAAAAGCCCTTCTTTGGCTTGGTCGGCACCAGAAAAAGCGCCTTTGGTGTGGCCGAAGAGTTCACTCTCCAGCAAGCTCTCCGGTATGGCTGCACAGTTGACCACGACCATGGGGCCCTCGGCACGATCCGAGAGCTCGTGAATGCCTCGGGCAACCACGTCTTTGCCGCATCCGGTTTCGCCTTGAACCAGCACAGACAGCTGGCTGCCGGCGGCGCGAACAACTTGAGCGCGCAGCTTGGTCATGGTTTCAGAGGGGCCGATGAGCGTTTGGGCCAGTATCTCGCAGCGTTTGCGGACAGTTTCTGCATCGTGCAGGTTGTCCAGAGAGCGTTTGAGCAGGCGGCGCTGCCAAACCTGATCGCGGCTTTGCAGTAGTGATACCCACTGGTGTGTGAGCAGTTGCATGAGGCCGCAATACAGGGGCTGGACGGTTATGCCGCTCCAGTCGGATTCGTCGCGGCAAAGTACGAGTATGCCGAGGGTTCGGCCGTCGTCGCCGCGCAAAGGCTCGAGCCACAAGGATTTTGGGCGGTCGCTGGCTTCGATGAGGCTTTGGAAGCCGGGGTGATCGAGGCGGTAGCTGGCGGCGCGGGTGAGTTCGCGGGCTTTGCCGGTTTGCAGCAGGTGGGCGAAGGGGTGACTGAAGTCGCCACAGTCGAATTCGCCGGATTCGAGCAGGTCGCTGCAGTGCAGTGTGCGGCCACTGAGATCGAGTTCTAATGCCCAGCAGCGAGTTACCCCGAAGGTGTTTTCCAGCTGTGTTGTGACTGTTTTCAGCAAATCCGGCAATGTTGTCTGCTGGGTCAGTGCGACCGCCAGCTCAATGCCGGTGTGCAGTTCCATCTGCATCTGTCCCATTTTTTTCTTCCCTTAAATTCCTGTTGTTCCGTGCCGTCATATTCCAGATCAGCCCGGTCGCACAGCGCGGGGTTCTGCCTTCCAAAACACGCCGTGAATACGTCCCTGTAGGCTCCGCTCCGCCATCCATGGCTACGCAGGGTTTTGGAAGGCAGAACCCCACGCTGCGCTAGATCACGGTTGCCCTAGGCTACGGTGCCTGAAAATCTATTTTCGGAAACGCCTAAGGTTACTAGTCTTACCGGCTCTTTCGCTGCCAGCTTTTCAAGCAGCGCCAGTGAGATCGGTGGCAGCAATTCGCCCTCGATGATGGACTCCAGCATTCGCGCTCCATTTTCGCTGCGCGTTGCACGGCTTCGGATGGCGTCTACTAGGCCGTCTTCCATGACCACTTCTGTGTGGTAGCGATCGCGAATCTGGTTCGCTAGGCGTTCCAGTTTGTCGCCAACGATTCGGTTGAGAGTGTCTTCGCCTAACGGCAGGTAGGGCACAACCTCCATCCGGGCCAGCAGGGCTGGTTTGAAGAAGTCGGCCAGTTCCGGGTATAGAGCTTCTTCGATTTTCTCCGGCTCTTCGGCGTGGTTAACGATGGTCTGATAGCCGAGGTTGGAGGTCAGGAAGAAGACGATGTTTTTGCAGTCGATCAGGCGTCCTTCGCCGTCTGCTAACTCGCCTTTGTCGAAGGCCTGGTAGAACAGGTTGAGCACTTCTGGGTGGGCTTTTTCTACTTCGTCTAGCAGTACTACGGAGTAGGGTTTTTGGCGGATGGCTTCGGTGAGGATGCCGCCTTCGCCATAGCCGACGTAGCCTGGTGGTGAGCCGATCATGCGGGAGACGGTGTGCTTCTCCTGATACTCAGACATGTTGATGGTGGTGAGGAACTGGCGGCCGCCGTAGAGCAGTTCAGCTAACTGCACAACGGTTTCGGTTTTGCCGACGCCACTGGGACCCACCAGCAGGAATGCGCCCATGGGGCGGCCGGGGCGTCGAAGATCTGCGCGGGCGGTAAGTAGGTGTTGGTGCAGGCATTCAATGGCGGTGTCTTGGCCTTTGATATGGGCTTGCAGATACGCCGGCAGGTGGGTGATTTTTTTCAGTTCGTCGGTGGTCATACTGTTGACGGGGATGCCTGTCCAATCGGCGATGACTTCGGCAATCTGGCGGGAATCTACCCGGGCGTGCACCAATGGCTCGCCTGCTTGCAATTCAGCAAGTTCCTGTTCGATGGCGGCCGCTTGGCTTTGCAGATTTGGATGTTCTTCCAGGCCGAACTCTTCTATCGCATTTTCGCCTTCGACCACCGCATCTTCGATCTCCGCAGGGTTCAGCAGCTGCTCCCGGATCTCTACCAGTCGGGCGACCAGTTCACGCTGGGCGTTCCAGCTCTGTTCCAGTTCCGCTGCCTGTTCGTTCAGTTCTGCGATGCGCTGTTCCAGTTCGGCCTCCCGGGCAGCATCAACACTCTGTCCGAGGGTGTGCTCGCGGCTGAGCAGTTCCTGTTCCATGGAGAGCTGGTGCAGTTCGCTGCGTACGTGGCTGAGCCTGCGTGGTGGTGTGTTCAAGTTGAGGCTGACACGGGCGCAGGCGGTATCCAGCACATCGATGGCTTTGTCCGGAAGTTGGCGGCCAGCTAGGTAGCGGGCGGACATTTCGGCGGCGGCTTTCAGGGCGCTGTCGGCGATGAGTACCTGGTGGGCTTTTTCATACACGGTGCGCAGGCCACGAAGAATATGGACGGCTTGTGCCGGGCTGGGTTCGTCCAGTGCCACCGGCTGAAAGCGTCGGCTGAGGGCTGGATCTTTCTCGAAGTATTTTTTATACTCGCGCCAGGTTGTGGCGGCGATGGTGCGCAGCTCGCCTCGGGCCAGTGCTGGCTTGAGCAGATTGGCGGCATCTGAGCCACCTTCGCTATTGCCGGCGCCGATCAGGGTGTGGGCCTCGTCGATGAACAGAATGATGGGTGTGGCTGAGCCTTTCACGGCTTCTATAACGCCTTTCAGGCGCTTCTCGAACTCGCCTTTTACGGAGGCGCCCGCCTGCAGCGCACCCATGTCGAGCGTCCAGAGTTCAACCTTATGCAATCGATCAGGCACGTCGCCGGTAACGATGCGCAGGGCTAGGCCTTCCACGACCGCGCTTTTGCCAACACCGGCATCACCGATCACGATGGGGTTGTTCTTGCGGCGACGGCAGAGGATATCAATCATCTGATCAATTTCTGCATCGCGGCACACCACCGGATCCAGCTTTCCTGAACGCGCTAACGCCGTAAAATCGGTTGCATAGCGTTTGAGCGGATCCATATCCGTCTCGGCCTGGGGTGCGCCTGCTTCGCCTTGCTCCATGGCTGGGCGCTCGGCAGAGCCGGTGGTCATGGTGTCGAACTGACGGCGCAGGTGTTCACGGTTGATGTCCCGGAGCTGCTGGCTAACCTGTGGCATCAGGTAGCGATCGGCATTCATCAGCAGTGCGAGGAATACAACGCCGGAGCGCAAGTTGCGGTGATTCAGCTCCGTTGAAGCCAGAAGCCAAGCGTCCTGCAGCAGATCGATCAGCAGCGGCGAAAAAGACGGATAGGTCTCTGCCGTTTGCGGTTCGCCGTTGAGGCTTTCACCAACAAGCTGCTGGAACGTCTGGTGGTTAATTCCAGCCTGCTCCAATATCTGGCGTACGTCGGAAAACGGCGTTTCCAGCAATTTGAACAGAAGGTGGGCCGGAGTAATTTCTGCGCCCTGGCGGCTAATGCAAAGGGCCGCAGAGGCTTCCAGCCCGTTACGGCAAATATCGTTGAGGCGCCCGATAAGCGCCGGCAGTTCTACCCGAATCACAGTGATATCCTTATTTCGGTAGTTGTTCCAATACGCTGAGCACATCCCTGATGCGTTCTTCCAGCGCTATGTTGTAAAGACTGTAAATTCCCGCCATGGCCATTACAAACAGCCCGGCAATACCCCACAGTGGCAAGCCGCTGCGCAGCCGATTACGCGCCGGCGTTACATTGATTTGCGCGTCGGCCAAGGGTTCCAGATCCTGATCTTCTCTGAGTGATTGAAGCTGCTCATGAAGGCCACGCAGAATCTGTTCGTACTCGTCGCGGCCGTTTTCCATCACCTTGTATCGGCCTTCAAAACCCAGGCAAAGGCACAGATAGATAAACGCCAGCATGTCCTTGTAGCGTGCTGGCTCTTGCTCCATCCGCGCGAGGATGGCAAAGACCTTTTCTCCGCCCCAAGTTTCGTTGTGAAAGCGTGACAGCAGCGAGTGCTGTGACCAGACGCTATGGGCGCCCCAGTCTGTCCCCAGCACCGCTTCATCGATGAAGGCACAAAGCACATAGCGGTAAGCCACCACCGTAGGGCGTTCGTAGCCCTGCTCGATCAATTCGCGATCTATAGCGGCCACCTCATCTACCACCTGCCGGTAAAGGCTTTCAACCGCTCCGAAATCCGCCAGCCGGCGAATTCGTATCACCAACCCAAGCAAAGGTGTGGCGGCGTCGGTCAGGCGGTTGTCTTCCAGCCCTCGGAGCTGGAACTGCCCATTTCCAAAGTCGCTGCCAGAAAGACCATCTTGGGTCGGTTCATCAGCAAACACTAAGTCACTGAATGCACTGCCGCCGGAATGCCTGCTGCCATTGGGTAAATCCATTACCGGTGCATCTGTCATCATTTAGCTCCTGATTGCCCAGAACTGCATTTCCAGCCCTGGGAAACTGCCCGCTACGTGGAAGGCAAAACCGCTGGCATTGTCGAGCATTTGCCAAGCCTGGCTTTGATCGTCCAGCCGGAAGTACACAAACCCGGCGTGATACGGCAACTGACGCGGGGCCACCGGCAAAGCCGACAGCGGAATACCTGGAAGTTGCAAACTGATGAGGTCGCGGATTTTTTCCACAGAGGCCACTTTGCACTGCTGGGTGAACTGCTTGCGCAGATCGTCCAACGGCATGTCGGCTTTAACCGCCAGAATAAACTCAGCACCCTGAATTAGCTGGCCATCCTGAACCGGCGCCACAGTCAGCCCGTACTGGCGCTCCTGCAGCTGAATCGCCAAAGCCCGAGGTTCCAGCACCGTGCTGAGGGATTGCCGTAATACCTGCATCAAGGGTGTAAAACAGTCCTCGGGCAGGTCGTGATCGTAGGCAGTGTATTCCCGGGGCAGCCGGCCTTCGTCGGTGAAGGTCACCAGCTCGCCACAGAGTTCAAGCAGGGCTTCATACAAGCGCTCCGGGTGCAGTTGGCGAAGGCGAGCCAAGTGCATAAACCTTGGATGCGCGCGGTTGAGCATCTGCAGCAGCATAAAATCCGCCACATCTGCGACACCACCCTGCCCTGGTGCTCCAACACGTTCCGCTATATTGCGCGCACGTTCGCGCATCAGACCTGCCATCTCGCCAACGAAGCGCTGCAGCTTGGGAGCTGAGCGGACGCTTAGCATGGTGGGCATAAAATTGGGGTCCATCACCAAACTGCCATCTGGGCGTTTCTCCAGAATCCGGCCAAGAGCCAGTGCTGCATAGGCGCTCCGGTCATCCCGCTCCAGCATTAGGCGCGGCACTACACGGGCCACGTCGATGGTGTGGGAATCGCCGTCAATGGAGTGCAGATCGCGGATTTCCTCGCTCTGGGCCCGGAACCTTCCCGCCGCCGGCGCATCTGGCCACTCCACCTCTGCCAAACTATCGTTGCCTAGGGGCAGAGCAAGATACACAACCTGATTGGCCACCGACGCATCGGCGATTTCCAGGGGCTCTGGCATAACATCGTCTTGGGGCAGATTGAAACGGGTGCCGTCCGGAAACAAACCACTGGCCCGCACTAGCCCAATACGCCCAAAACTTAGATACTCCGCATTCAGTTCCAGATCGCTGAAGCCATACAGGTAGTCGGAAACCGCCAGGGATCGTTCATTAATCTGGTGTTCAAGATACCGCTGCTGCTGCTGGAAGTGCTGGGGTTTGATAAACAAACCATCACTCCAAACGACTCGATTTGTAACTGCCATCAGGTTTCTTCCGACCGTTTGAGTTGTACTTCCCTATCCCGCAGATTCACCAGCAAATGGTAGCGGCCCCCAACAGGATCCACTTTGACCACCTTCTTCCACTGGGACAGGTTCGGGTAAGCGTAGAACGCAATCACGCCGATAAACCGAGTGTCTTTGCTGATCTCAAACGGCTCCACAAACTTGAACTGGTTAGGCACGAGGGTGTAATCACTGTGATCGATGTAATTACGGCCCAGTGAAGCCTTCAGGTTGGTCAGCAACTGGTCGAAATCACCTGCCATTAACAATGAGTTGTCACGCAGTTCAATAATCTGAAAAGCAATGGGTGTGGGTGCCAGAGACTCATTTGGGTTAACGCCTGGCTCAGCAACCATGGTCAGATCCACCCGGCTGGGAAGATCTTCGGCATAGCCCACGGGAATATCCGGATCCCAGAGCACTTTGGCGGTTTTGGTTACGGCGTTATAGGGCGTGCTGCATCCCGCGAGCACAAATACCATCGCCAGCACCGTCGTCAGCAAGGCACATTTGCAGGTTTTCACAGCGGGTTCTCCCTTTGTAGTTGGCGCAAATTCTGGTCGTAAGCCTGATCGAACACCTCCTGAAACAGACGTTCGAAACCCTGCTGACGACTCGATTTTAATTCTCGGTAGTAATGCTGGTACATATCCCAGGCCCAGCACCCTTCATCCTCATTCTGTTGCAAGCCGCGGCGGTAGCCATGAAAGCGACGGAGCAAAGCTTCTGGTGAAAACGCGTGAAGGATGGCTTCCAGTGCTTCGCTGATTGCCTCGCGAGTTGCCCGCTGGTGATGATTCAGGCTTTGCAGGCTTTCCTGTACGGCGGCAGGAGCCGACAAGTGCACCGGGCTGCGCTGGGTAGCGAACAGCGTTTGGACAGTTTGCTCATAATCACCACCAAGGCGCAGTGGATTGTCTTCAATGGGTTGTAACCGCGTGCGCAGCGCCTGATGCCGGCTGTCCTCACCCTGGTGTAAGGTCAACAACCCTTCTATGGCCGCCTTAAGCGTTTGACCAGCCTCCTCCAAAAACAGCTGCATGCCATCACTGTCAGCAAAGCTGAGCCCCGCTTCCATGCCCTGCATTAGAGGGGTAGCACTTATGTGTTTGCGACTTTGATCGCTCCGGTGATCATTCTTTTCACCAGATTCCCGATCCGGTAAGCCGGTATTGGTCTGTGACATCCTGTCCCCTTCTCCTTTTCTTACCGGAAGACCCATCGCAACATCGCGATTTTCCCGGTGTTCGTCCGTTACGTCAGTTTTAGCCGCAAACCAGGTTCGCTCGCTCGCCATCAGCGTGCGCTCTTCCTCACCAGCGCGGGCCGGCTCATCCTGCCAGTGCAACATGGGGTCCGTGCTGACGGTTTCTGCCGCTGCCGGCGCCAGCCCTTCCAAAGGCTCGGCCACCTGCAGGTCGCTCGTTCCTCCGGCTCCTCGGGTTAGCTCGCCTTCTGCTACGTCCACCAGTTTTCTGTCCTCTACGGCCTCATGGTGCTCCAGTTCCTTATTTGCCGGTGCGTCTGAGGCCTCTCCCGCTAATAATTCTGCCCGTAGGCGGTAGCGACCAATGCTAACCGTATCGCCCTGGTTCAGCCGTGCCCTGCGGCCACGTCCCACCGGCTGGGTTGCACTGTTAATGTAGGTTCGGCCGCTACGATCAATCAGGCAGTATCCACCATCAAGAAGCCGGATTTCCGCGTGGCCCGGAACCGCGCCAGTGCGGTGTGCCGACAGCTGCCAAGTATCGTTCTCAGCGGTGCCTATAGAGCCACCTTGAGAGCCAAAGCTGTGCTCAATACTGGCGCCACTGCGTGTGGTTCCGGGGTTGGTTACTGTCAGCTTCAGCCTAGTTACTTGCCGCTCTTCCATGGTTACGTTCCTTTTCCCTGTTAACGGCGTATCTGAATCCGCACGACCGGCCGGCGCTGAGATTTCTCCGGCGTTACAAAAGAGTTCCAGCCCAGCCGTACATCTTCTCCCATCTGCATCGGGCGAATATCCTGTGCCCGCATTTGCAGTTCTAGGTCGTACGCCAGCTGCTCGCGGGTAGCGAATTCCACCAGTTTCACCAAGCGCTGGTGATCTTGTCCGTTGGGCAGAAAGTCGGCAAAGCGTTGACGGCTAAGGTTTCGGATCCGCAGGATAAACTTGCCGCTGCGGTCGCGAACGTGCGACCCGACCAACGTGTCATTTCCTAGCGTGGCGTTATTCTGGCCAAGGCGTGTTTGCTGGTCGACGCCAATAGCTACCTTGCGCAAAACCCACTGTTCGATGCTGACATCGTCCAGATCAAAACAGTGGCCCACGATGCCACTGACCACCTCTGGAGACCGGCTACGACCCGCCATCAATCCCGAATAGGCCAACATCTTTGACCAGTTAACCGGCGTAGCTTTTCGCAGCCGGCTATCGCCAAGACCAACAAGCGCGTAGATAAGATCCGAAAAACCATCCGAAGCGCCGGGGCGAAAGCGCACGTAGTAACGGTATTTGCGCCACGACCGGTGAAATAAAGTGACCAGCCGGTGGTTGAAAAAATCCAGAAAATGCCGGCGCACGCCAACATCCTGACCGGCTTCCCAAGCCAGATCCTCAAGGTAGTATCCCGGCAGCGGCGACTGTGAGCCGTGCAGTCCCAGAAAGCTCACTTCCATCTGATAGGGGCCGTGCTCATACTCCGGCGATAATGCTGAAATCACATCACTGCCGGGAAACCCCAGCCCCGCCGACGAGGAAAAACGGATGCGCTCCTGGCTTGGCTGATCGTCCCGGCCAGGTTCCTGATCATCACCATGGTGCCGGTGAATTAAGTCCACCAGCTGAAAAAAACTGTAGCGCCGCGCATTGCCCAGAACGGGTTGCAGGCCGGCTACATCAGCGGCTGCTGACCTTGCTGTAACGTCCATGTATACCGTTCCTGGTTATCTGTGTTCACCACTTCCAGTTGGTGAAATGCGTTGATACTGGCATAAAGTGCAAAGAACTGGCTGAGTACGGTGCCGAATAGATACAAGTCTCCTTCTGAAGCAAAGGCTTGCTGATCCAGCTTCATTACCGAACGAATACCCCGCACCGGCAACCCCCGGATCATCTTATCTACCGGGTTGGTTTCAATAGCACTGATACCAGCAAGACGCTTCTGGGAAACCCGCTCAGCCTGCCTATCCACCAGCGCGCGAAAGTCATACACCCGCAATACGGTGCGCAGAGCATCCACATCCAGCAACGAGAGGTAGTTCAGCGAGAGATTGGAGATCAGCGTCCACAGCAAGCTGCCATCAAGGGTCGGCCTCAACGTGGCAGTGGGACGGGTGATATTGCTGAACGAGGCAAACGCCGGCGTGGTCTCCGTTGCCATGCACACTTCCCCAACCGCCAGCTGCTGAGGCAGTTGCCGGTTGGTACAGGTCATAGTCAGAGAAATTGCCTCCTGACGATCCATACAGTCGGACTCATCGCCGCGGACAAACGCCATATAGTGATCAAAGCCGTCGCCCCGAACACTGTCCCGGGCCCGCATGCGGTAATATAGCGCCGTGCGGCCACGATCCCGTTCAACTTCGTGCTGAAAACTCTCAAACGCCGTATACATCCGGCGCTCGCCTCGTCCAGATCGGCCTTCAAGCCAGCCTTCAACCTGTTCAATACTGAACACTTCAAAATGATCCGGCGACCGGCTCGACGCCAGAACCCGGTACTCCGTCTGGCGCCCGTTAAGATCGATCGGCTCACCTTCGTGAGTAAACAGATTCACCGCCGGCGTACAATAGAGCTGCATATTCTCAGCCCGAACCCGCGCATCCGGCGGCAGAATCCGGCTGAAATGGAAGCGCAGACTGATCTCATCCGCCTGAATCGCCGGCAAGCGATTCCCTAGGCCCGTAATATCTACAAACCGGAAGGCCTCCGGAAAACTCAGGTATTCCTGCAATATCCGATACCCCGGATAAGCATTCTTAGGATAAGGCAACAGAGCCTCATCACTGGCAAACCCAACTGGTTTTAGCAAGGAAGTCGGCAGGCTAAAAACCGAATCCCCGACAACCAACTCCATACGGCTGAGATAGTGATTCAGCCAGAGGTAAAGCGTTTCAGCCGTGTGATTGTCTCCGCCCAAATAGAAGCGCAGCTTATCGAGACCCAGAGCGTTCAACGGCTGATCTGTGTGCAGCGCCAAATCCACGGTCATCGACGACACTTCCCGAGAATGCTCAGCAGAGGCATTCGCCACGCTAATAGGAAACACATCCACCGCCCTACAGGTGCGAAACCTGCACTGAGTCTGCCGCGTGGCATCCCCAAGCGGCCGGCTCTTGATTTCGGTATGGCGCTCAACCCGCTGCCGTTCACTAATCGCATGCAGCTGCGGATCAAACCGCATAATCGTGCAGCTAGGCACAGGCCGCAGGTAGTTCGGCCACAGCATATTAAGTAGAGAATGCGTCAACTCCGGAAACTCGTCCTCAACCTTCTCACGAAGCTTCCCAGTCAAAAACGCAAAACCCTCCAGCAGCCGCTCCACATCCGGATCTGTACTTTGTTCCGACAAAAATCGCGTCAGCTGCGGATGCGCTTCAGCAAACTCCCGCCCCTGCAACCGCAAAAAGCTCAACTCATCCCTGTAAAATCGATTCAACTTCATCACTACGACACCAATGTCAGCAATCTATCCATGTCCGAGCTACAGCACCCGGTAATGCCGCTTATCATCAAGCAGCAAATCAATCGTTGTCTTATCATCCTTCGAGCCAACGTTCAGATATACCGTCACCTGAAACCGCAACTGCAACGGATCCGGCCCTTGCGGCATGGCAACCACATCTACCCGCTTAACCCTTGGTTCATACTTCTCAATACACTGCCGGATCGCACTTCGAATCTGAATACTCAGATCGTAGGTGCCCAGGGTCGCGTCATTGAAATCCAGCAACCCCAGCTCCGGTACACAGGCACTGTTGCCAGGATGAGCATTAAGCAGGCGCACCAGATGGCGCTTGATGGAATCCACCACATGAGTGACTTCGCCCATCCCCTGCCCCGCTGGAGCGGCAGCCTGCTCCAATCGCTCGAACAGGCTGCCTCCCATGCTTTGTGGGTTACCACTGAGCATGGATTATTCCTTGTCCAGACGGCCTACCAGCGACAGTTCGAAGTTGGCACCCATGTATTTGAAGTGCGGACGCACGGCCAGGGATACTTGGTACCAGCCCGGATCGCCTTCTACATCGGAAACCGTTATCTTCGCTGCGCGCAGCGGGCGGCGGCTGCGCACTTCGGCTGGCGGGTTTTCCTGGTCGGCTACGTACTGGCGAATCCAGGTGTTTAGCTCGCGCTCCAAATCCTGGCGCTCTTTCCAAGAGCCGATCTGCTCGCGCTGCAGCACCTTGATGTAGTGCGCCAGGCGGTTAACGATCATCATGTAAGGCAGCTGGGTACCCAACTTGTAGTTGGTTTCCGCTTCCTTGCCTTCCTTGGTGTTCGGGAACTGCTTAGGCTTTTGCACGGAATTGGCAGAGAAGAAGGCTGCGTTGTCACTGCCTTTACGCATGGTTAGCGAGATGAAGCCTTCGTCAGCCATTTCGTATTCGCGACGGTCGGTGATTAGCACTTCGGTCGGGATCTTGGCTTCTAGCTGACCGAACGATTCAAACAAGTGAACCGGCAGGTCTTCAACCGCACCACCACTTTGCGGGCCGATAATGTTCGGGCACCAGCGGTATTTGGCAAAGCTTTCAGTCAATCGGGTAGCGAGCAGATATGCGGTGTTACCCCACAGGTAATGCTCGTGGTCGCCGGAGACTTCTTCCTTGTAGTTGAAGCTGCTTACCGGGTTTTCGCTCGGATCATAGGGCACCCGCAGCAGGAAGCGCGGAGATGCAAGGCCCAGGTAGCGGGCGTCTTCGGACTCCCGCAGTGAACGCCACTTGGCGTATTTGGGGCCTTCAAAAACGGCGCTCAGTTCCTTGATGGCCGGCAGTTCCTGATAGCTGTCTACACCAAAGAAAGACGGCGCAACAGAAGACAGGAAAGGCGCGTGGGCCATGGCACCAACAGATGAAACATACTGCAACAGCTTGATGTCTGGGGTGGACGGTGTGAAGGCGTAATTGCCCACAATAGCGCCTACGGGCTCACCGCCAAACTGGCCATATTCGGTAGAATAGATGTGCTTGTAGAAACCGGTCTGGGTAACGTCGGGCGCAAACTCGAAGTCTTCCAGCAGTTCGGTTTTGGTGGCGTGCAGGATATCCACCTTAATGTTCTCGCGGAAATCGGTGCGATCAACCATCAGCTTGAGGCCGCGCCAGGATGATTCCAGTTCCTGCAGCGTAGGCGCGTGCAGGATTTCATCCATCTGCGCGCTGATTTTACGATCTAGCTCGACGACCATTTGGTCGACCAGTGCTTTGTTGACTGGCTGGCCTTTCTCTTCACTTTTCAGAAGATTGGCGATAAATGTTGCGACGCCTTTGCGGGCGACATCGTAGCCCTCATCGGCCGGAGCCATGCGACTATTGGCCATTACTTGGTCAAGCAACGAGCCTTCCGTTACGGATTCCGAGGCAGCAGATTGCTGCGCAGCAGTATCAGACATACCACATCCCTTCAGTACGTGATTGATATTTAGTGTTGTGCACCGCACTCAGGCGGAGCCTTGATTACTCGCTGTCTGTAGCTAATTCCAACTCAGACAACAGCGTTTCCCGGGCATCGTCGTCATCCAGCAATTCCTGCAGCTTGGAACGGAACGAAGGCACATTACCCAGTGGTCCCTTTAGGGCAACCAGAGCTTCCCGTAATTCAATCAGCTTTTTCATCTCGGGAACCTGACGGGCAATGCTATCGGGCGAGAAATCATCCAAGGTTTGGAATTCGAGGTTTACCGGCAGTTCGTCGGTTTGCTCTTCCAGTTGGTTGGATACAGTGGTGGAAAGCGTAAGACCTGCTTCCTTCATGACAGAACGAAAGTTGTTCTTGTCGACGGAAATAGCCTTGCGTTCTTCGATGGGGGTTTCTTCGGCGTGTCCTTTGAAATCACCAACTACGAACATTTTCAGCGGCAGCTCTGTTTCAGCCTGCTGATCTCCGGTGGCGGGGACATATTTGATATTGATGCGCTCTTTCGGCGCGACAGAACCGTCTTTAGACGACATGGCTTGCTCCCTGTGCAAATCATTTGCAGTTGTTCAATCCTTGGCGCATACCTTCCTGGTACGCAGCGACAAAACTGTACACAAATAATTCTGATTTCTCAAGCAATAATTGGCCAGAAAGTCATCAAAACGTGCGAACGGGCAAACTTTTGCCAAAGCAGTTGCGCCTGTGCCTTGCTGGCCGAAGCAACTGGAAAATCGGTCAATGACGAGGAGGAGCACCGTGGCTATACTCCTGCAAACGCCAATAAACTTGACGGTAATATCACAACAACCAAGGAGGAAATGGATATGAGTGATTTGAAAACCAAGTTCGACGAAGCGGTAAACTACATCAAAACTGCAGAAGGTGACTTCAAGCCTTCCAACGAGATGAAGCTGGAGTTTTACGCTCTGTACAAGCAGGCAACCGAAGGCGATGTGTCGGGCAAGCGCCCGGGCATGATGGATTTTGTTGGCCGCGCCAAATATGACGCCTGGGAAAAATGCAAAGGTATGTCAAAAGACGACGCCATGCAGAAGTACCTCGATAAGCTCGAAGCCGTCAAATAAGCCCACGCTTTCTGATCCCGGCAAACATCCGCCGGGATCATCTGCCCTGATTCAGCGCAACAATCAGCGACCGGTCATATTCACATTGAGTGTTTCATATGTGCGATTTTCCGGCGGACGGATCACGTAGTTGTTGCTATGCGTCTGCCCAGGAATGGATTTTGGTGTACTGAAGCGGAACTCCACCGGTATTTCGGAGCGCCCGAGATCGGTACGGCCATCACGAGGCTGCAATGCCAGCGGATCCAGATAGAAATCATCGTTGCCTGCCGGCTGAACGGGAACCCCCTCGGCCGGAGCGGCCAAACCACCCTCGATTACCGTATCTGACAGAGCATCTTCCGCAATGGATCGGAACGAGATGGTTTCCAGCGTTGAGCGTTGTTCAATCTCAAACGCCGCCCCCTCGGCAGAACTGGTCTGCGCACTGGCCGATCCTGCTACCATAAGAAGGACAGCTGCAGGCATAAGCCCTAGGCGTATCAATTCAGGCGATCTGACAATACGATGCAAGATATTCATAGCGTCCATCCTGATCTGGGACACACTTTCTCCGAAAGGTGTCAATTTTTGATCAGTCTATCGCCAAACCGACCGTGTTTCTCGGTTGATTGACCGTTTTGTGACAACTTTCACTGGTGTGCATGATTAAATCGCTATATGCGCGCTGTGGGCATTTAGCTCGCGCAAGTTTGCAACTTCCCTCTGTGCAAAAACAGGAGCCGTCTTGAAAACACCACTCATTACCAGGCAGGGCTACGATGACCTGCAAAAAGAGTTGGATGAGCTCTGGCGATTTGAGCGCCCGGAGGTCACAAAAATGGTGACATGGGCTGCCGGCCTTGGCGATCGTAGTGAAAACGCGGATTATCAGTACAACAAGAAACGGCTCCGAGAGATCGATCGCCGGGTGCGCTATCTGAGGCGCTGCCTAGAAAACATTAAGGTGGTGGAGCATCGACCTGAGCAAGAGGGAAAGGTCTTTTTCGGAGCTTGGGTAGACGTTGAAAACGATTACGGAAAGATCCTAACATTCAGAATCGTGGGCTACGATGAGATTTTTGACCGCAAGGACTATATTTCCATTGATTCCCCCATGGCCCGGGCACTGTTGAAAAAGGAAGTGGGCGACGAAGCCCAAGTGAAAACCGATGCTGGAATTATCACCTGGCACATCAATGCCATTGGATACAATAGATAACGCATCTGGCCAAACACTGCCCTCAGACACTAATGCCTAGGCATAAAAAAACCCCGTAAAAACGGGGTAAAGCTAGCGCTGTGCTGTACACAGAAGCAAGCGGCTATTGAGGCTTGCTTCTGTGTACATGGTTCATTATCCATACCTGGCATTACCACGCCCTTGCCGATGAATTACTTTTTGGTCAGGGTAAGCTCCACAGCTATGGTAGAAATTAGGTTGTACACTCTAGGGAACGTCGATAGTTTTCAGACATCAGACCTTATATCCGCTCCCAGCTATGGAGATAGCAGAATGAATACACAGAAGCTCCTGAATATGGCTCTTCAAGGCGTCGATTCCTTGGGCTATCGCCTCGACCAGATGGGCATTACCGGAAAGATCAACCGCCACAATGTTGCAGCTTTCCTGATGGCAGAGCAGAAACACCTTGAAGGGGAGTGGGACAGCATTCAGGTTCGCCTGAACCTTCGCCGCTCTCAGTTTGAGCAGATTACCCAGCAAATTGAAACGCGAACGGATGCCCTGATCGCGCCAGTTATGTCACAGGTAAACCGGTTCCGCCCGAGCCACTAAGGCTCAGGTACGACCGGCTTCTGTGGCGTAGGCGCATCACCGCCAGCTGGCTCGCGTGCCTGCTCTGCTTGAGTAGCTCTGATGCGTTTACGTACACGGGCGGGAGCCGGCATGTACACAGCAACTGTCAGGCCTGGCGGTTGCTCATCCTCGTAGGTATCGCTAAGTACAATTCGCCCCTTATGGATATCAGCAACGGCACTCACCAAGCTGAGACCCAAACCGTTGCCGGGAAGAGAACGACTTTTGCCAACCCGGTAAAATCGCTGGAACACCTGATCCTTCTGATCATCAGGAATACCGATACCGCTGTCTCTTACTTCAAAAACGGCCTCGTTGCCCTCTTTCCGGACGGCCACACCAATCGTGCCGTGCTCAGGCGTGTATTTGATTGCGTTATCAATCAGGTTGCTGATCATCTGAAATAACAAATCCCGATCGCCTTCAATGATCACACCGGCCTCAAGGGATTGCTCAAACGCCTGCTCTTTAACCTCCGACAATGCCTCATAAAGCTCACACGCATCGGATACCAGTTCATCCAGAGCTACCCGCTTCATATCGGATGAATTACCTTTAGTCTCAAGACGCGCGATACGCAATAAAGCATTAAAGGTCGCCAGTAGCTGGTCTGCCTCTGCAACGGCTCGGCCAGCCTGCTCACGGGCTTCGTCGTTGTCGACGGACATCAGCGTGTTCTCAAGCTGGTTCCGCAACCGCGTTAGAGGCGTACGAAGGTCATGGGCGATACTGTCAGACACATGGCGGATACCTTCCATCAGGTACACTATGCGGTCGAGCATCTGATTCAGGTTTTCCGCAAGCTGGTCAAAATCATCCTCTGTGCCACGAGTGGGTATGCGCAGGGAGAGGTGGCCGTTCATGATTCGTCGGGAGGTGGTATTGATAATCTCGATACGCCGAGTTGTGCTTCGGCTCATCAGAAAACCGCCGAGCAGCGCCAGCGCAAGGGTGATTCCCATACCCCAGTTGATGGCTGCTTCAATAACCCGTTTGAGAGCGGTAAGTTCGTCAACATCCCGGCCAACAAGTAGCCTCAAACCACCCTGAACTTCAAAAATACGGGCACGGGCCAAGCGTTCGGAGCCAGTCCAACCCACAGACGAGCTGAGCGTAAAGTTTATCCAGCCACTTTCTGAGCGGGAGCCTACTGGCCAGGTCTCGATATTACCGGCTAACTTGAGGAAGTCTTCGGTGGTCAGCAGATAAATAGTTTTTGCATTGGGATCGCGGGCAACCCGCTCACGAATAATCGTGATCAGGCCGTTTACGCCTCGCCCCCGGTACTGCTCGGCCAGCCCGGCGATTTCCGCTTCAATAGTTTCGTCGGTCTGAGCGGTCATAAAGCCCGCTGTACGCCAGTAAATAAAGGCCAGTAACAAAAATACCGAGGTGGCAAACACCACCATGTACAGCAGGGCGAGCTGAAAGGACGATGTCCTGAGCTGGCTAAGCAGTTTCACGTAGCATGTATCCTGCACCACGTATGGTTTGCAGCAAGGGTGTTTCGAATTCTTTGTCGATCTTCGCCCGGAGGCGGCTAATATGCACGTCGATGACGTTCGTCTGGGGGTCAAAATGATAGTCCCAAACTTTTTCCAACAGCATAGTCCGAGTAACTACCTGGCCGGCGTTGCGCATCAGATATTCCAGCAACCGGAACTCCCGGGGCTGAACATCAATATTCTGGCCGGAGCGTTTCACCGTCCGGGCTAGCAGATCCATTTCCAGGTCGGCCACCCGCAGCACGGTTTCGGTTTCTGCAGACTGGCGGTGCCGGCGTACCAACGATTCAATCCGGGCGAGTAGCTCGGTGAAGGAGAAGGGCTTGGTGAGATAGTCATCGCCGCCGCCCCGCAGGCCTTCAACGCGATCGTCTACATCACCCAGGGCGCTCAAAATCAGAATCGGCACCTTGTTTCCTGTGGCCCGCACCGTTTTGATAATAGACAGCCCGTCCATACCTGGAAGCATGCGGTCGACAATCATAATGTCGTAGTCTTCGCTGGCGGCCATCATCATGCCGTCCTTGCCGTCGGCAGCATGATCGACCACAAAGTCTGATTCTTTCAGCCCTTTTACAAGATAGTTTGCTACGTCCTGATCGTCTTCTATTACCAGTGCTTTCACCAGATCCCCTCCTAATAGCGGATTACTTTAACAACAGAGTACGAATAACTCGGGACACGGGCCAGTTACGATCTTGTAAGAGGGTGTCGCAAACGGCGACGGTCAGCCACAAACAAAAACGCCACCTACCTTACGGTGGTGGCGTTTTAACGTTTTACCAGTGAACTGCCGGCTCAGGCAGCCTCAACCATCTGCACTCGAATCTTTTTCATGGCATTTTTCTCTAGCTGTCGAATACGCTCAGCAGAGATGCCATACCTGTCAGCTAACTGATGAAGGGTTGCTTTGCTCTCAGACAACCAACGCTCACGCAGAATATCTTGGCTGCGCTCATCGAGCATTCCCAACGCTTGCATCAGGCGCCCATTGGAATTTTCCGTCCAGTTCGCGTTTTCAAGCTGAACAGCCGGATCGCTGCGATGATCTTCCAAGTAATACGCAGGCGACTTGTAGGCGTTGTCATCGTCATCGTCCATCGGGCCATCAAAGGCGGTATCATGGGAGGCTAGGCGACCCTCCATTTCTCGCACAACCCTTGGCTCAACACCCAAGTCTTCTGCCACCGCGTGCAGCTCTTCGTGACTCAGCCACGCCAGTTTTTTCTTCTGGCTACGCAAATTGAAGAACAGCTTACGCTGAGACTTGGTGGTTGCCACTTTCACAATGCGCCAGTTGCGCAGAATGAACTCGTGAATTTCCGCCTTGATCCAGTGCACAGCAAACGATACCAGCCGCACCCCGTATTCGGGATTAAAGCGCTTTACAGCCTTCATCAAGCCCACGTTGCCTTCTTGGATCAGGTCAGCCTGTGCAAGACCATACCCTGAATAGCTGCGGGCAATGTGAATAACGAAACGCAGGTGAGAAAGCACCAGCTGGCGGGCCGCGTCCACGTTTTCTTCGTAGTGAAGGCGCTCGGCCAATTCCCGTTCTTCATCCACGGTTAATACCGGAATGCGGCTCGCGGCCTGTATATAAGCCTCGAGATTGGCGCCCGGAACCAGTTTTTCAAGAAGCTGTAAACTCGTACCCATGCTTTAATCTCCGAACTTGGCAGCCGCATAATATAACGGATAAAGATTAGACCACCAAGAACCCTTAAAGTTCCCGAAATTCCCAGTAAAACGTTTTAAATCAACAAAATGGGAAATCCGCCCAGACTTTTCTCTACTTAAGAAGCTACCCCGGAACAAGCTTCAGTTTCAATACGGTTTTACCGCAACCCGGATCATCAACCGCCGGCAATTTCACCCGGCTCAATGTCATCCAAGTGACGCTTTACTGCAACCCAAGCGCCCAACCAGCCTAGCAGCATCGCTGCAATAATCAATGCAAGCGCACCATCAACACTCAGCCCGTTAAGCGAGAAGTCACTACGATAGAGCCCAGCAAGACGTTCAACCGGCCCGCTCAGCCACCACAGAGAAAGCTGCAGCATTATCCAAGCAACAACGCCGCCACCCAGGCCAAACCAGGCGCCCGTGTACAGAAACGGCCGGCGCACAAAGCCATCGGTGCCACCCACCAACTTGGCCACCAAAATCTCATCACGACGACTTTCAATCGACAACCTTACGGTATTGCCAATAACCAGCACCACGGCCGCGGCCAGCAGTATTGCAAGCGCCCATACAGCTCGTGCGAGCAAGTCTGTCATGGCATTAAGGCGCTGCAGCCAGCCAAGATCCACTTGAACCTGTTCTACGCTGCCCATGCCTTCAATAAACGTGACCAGCCCTGCCACACCCTCTGCAGACCGGGCATTCTCCTCGGGGGTGATCAGCAGTGTGTGGGGCAAAGGATTTTCTTCTAGGTAATCCAACGCGTCATCAAGCCCCGATGAGGCTCGAAACTCTGCCAACGCCCGATCCCGGTCAACCAGCTCCAGCTCTGCCACACGGCCGTCGGCCTTAATTTCACTGGCCAATTCCCGGGTCTGCTGGAGGCTGGCGCTCAATTTCATGTAAGCCGTCACCCGGGCGCTGCTTTCCCAGCCGGCACTCACGCCCTGAAGGCTGGTTAACAGCAGCAATAACGCAACGGGCAACGCCAGAGCAACACCCATGACTGTCCAGGTCATAAGACTTGCCACTGGCGTTCGCCACATGCGACCGGCGCTGTCACGGGCGACTTTTCGATGATGAGTGAAATAGGACTCTGCCTGCTCACGCCAAGGCGACCGAGCAACTCTGGCTCCCCGCGCTGGGTCTGCCTTACGGGGTCTGTTTGAAGGGTCAGCGGCCACTGACGCCTCCCTGCAACGGCTTGCCACCAACAATTAGGTTGCCGTGATCCAGAGTCAGTGTGCGCCGGTCCATTTCGCTAATCAGAGCAAGGTCGTGACTGGCGATCAGCACCGTGACCCCTACTTGGCTGAATTGCGCGAACAGATTCATGATGTCTGCCGACAGCTCCGGGTCCAGGTTGCCCGTTGGCTCATCCGCTAACAGCAACGATGGCTTGTTTACTACCGCGCGGGCAATACCTACGCGTTGTTGCTCACCGCCGGAGAGCTGTAGAGGGTTCATTTTTTCCTTGCTGAGCAGGCCAACCTTATCCAGCGCCGCACGCACACGCCTCCCCACATCACGGGGAGAGGCGCCCATCACTTCTAAGGGCATGGCAACGTTATCGAACACCGTACGGTCAAAGAGTAACTGGTGGTTTTGGAACACCACGCCGATATGCCGGCGAATATAGGGAATCTGCCGCCTCGGCAGGCTATTGAGAACCTGACCACCAACAACCACTTCGCCGGCACTGGGCCGCTCCATAACCATGACCAGTTTCAGCAGGGTACTTTTGCCCGCGCCAGAGTGCCCTGTGAGAAACGCCAGCTCACCGCGACCCAGGTGAAAATTCACTTGGCGCAATGCGGTATGGTCACTGTCATACCGCTTGGTAACCTGACGGAATTCGATCATGGCGGGCTGCTGCTCCACAAGGCCGGATTATTCAGCAAACAAAGCATCCACAAAGGTCTCGGCGTCGAAGGTGCGCAGGTCATCAATCTGCTCGCCAATGCCGATAAAGCGGATGGGAAGCTGCAACTGGCGGGCAATCGCGAACACGATACCGCCTTTGGCTGTGCCGTCCAGTTTCGTTAAGGTAATGCCCGTTACGCCAACTACCTTCTGGAACACCTGTGCCTGGCTCAGAGCGTTCTGCCCTGTGCCGGCATCCAGCACCAGCATTACCTCGTGGGGAGCATTTTCGTCGAGTTTTTTCATAACTCGGACAACTTTTTCAAGCTCGCTCATCAGGTTGTCTTTGTTCTGTAGACGGCCCGCGGTATCAGCAATCACCACATCCACACCGCGCGACTTGCCCGACTGGATCGCGTCAAAAATCACCGAAGCACTGTCTGAACCTGTGTGCTGAGCCACGACCGGAACGTTATTGCGTTCGCCCCAAACTTGCAGTTGCTCTACCGCCGCAGCACGGAACGTGTCGCCTGCCGCCAGCATTACAGACTTACCTTCGCCCTGGAGCTTCTTGGTGAGCTTGCCGATGGTGGTCGTTTTGCCTACGCCATTTACACCAACCATCAAGATTACGTACGGCTTTGCCTCTGTATCAACGATCAGAGGTTTGGTGGCGTCCTTGAGTAACCCACGCAGTTCGTCACGCAATGCATTGCGCAGGGCTTCGCCATCGTTGAGCTGATTGCGCTCAAGCTTGTCGGTGAGAGATTCAATAATTTCCGAGGTTGCGGTTACGCCTACATCTGCCATCAGCAGTGTGGTTTCGATTTCTTCCAGCAAGTCTTCGTCAATCTTTTTGCCGACAGAGAACAGATCCGCCATGCCGCCTGTCAAGCTTGCCCGAGTTTTGCCCAGGCCCTGCTTGATGCGCTCAAAAACACTAACCTGGGGTTCTGGTTCTGCTTCTGGCTCAGGAACTTTTTTCGGCTCCGGCGCAGACGCAGCTTCTGCGACTTCCTTCTCAATCGGTGGCGCGGGCTCAGGGCCTTTCACGGCCTCCGGTTTGCGTTGAGGCACAGGTTTCGGTCGCGGCACACGGCGGCGATTGCTGGCAATATCCAACACAAACACGAACACAAGAAGGGCCAGAAGGCCGACTGAAATCCACTCTGCCATCATAAATTCATACCATCAATCTGAATGGGCGGGACAAATAAGGCGAATATTCTAGCAGACTGTCCCGGGTAAGTGAGGATGACGTGAATTATCATGGAAGGCTCGATTTCCGCTAAGATACGCCCCGCACAGCGAATCCAATCCGCCTCGGGAGCCGACGACATGAAGCGCAGAAAACCCACAGGCCCGCGCCCTGCCAGCAAGCCGTCCAAGGAAGTTGCCCGGGGATCAAGCCAAAGCCAAAAATCTTCGGGCGACCTGCGCATTATTGGCGGTGATTGGAGAAGCCGGAAGCTCCGCTTTCCTAACGCAGGCGGCGTGCGCCCGACTCCGTCCCGCACGCGGGAAACACTGTTTAACTGGCTTTCGTTTCACTTAGCGGGAAGCGACTGCCTCGATCTGTTTTCCGGTTCAGGCGCACTGGGGCTAGAAGCACTTTCCAGAGGCGCGGCCCATGCCACTTTTGTTGATAACAACGCCGCGCTATCAACAGCACTAAGAGGCAATCTCCGGCTGCTTGGATCTGAATCCGGTACGGTGGTGTGCACCGGCGCGGATGCCTATCTCGACCAACGTACACGACAGCCGTTCGATATTGTCTTCATGGACCCACCGTTTCGGCAAGGCTGGCTAGCCGCCTTGCTTCCGCTGCTGCACGACCAAGGCTGGGTGAAACCCGGCGGCTGGGTGTACGTAGAGCATGAGAGTGACATCCCCGTACCGGCTGCACCCGCCAACTGGAAGCTGCACCGCCAGAAAACCGCCGGACAGGTCACCTACTGCTTGTACAGGGTGGCACACACGGGTGCCGAAGATTCAGGCAGCGGGGCGTAGAGAGTACGCCCGTAAATGCGCCGAAAAATCTTCCAGATACCGGATGCCACTGGCCTCCGCTTCTTTGCACCACTCTATCAGGGCCTGCAGTTTATCTTGGGGCTTGAGCCCACGCTGACGCCAGAGAGCCTGTAACTCATTGCTCTTCTCATAAATTTGGCGCAAAACCGCATTGCTCTCCAGAACCGACTCCAGCGTTTCCTTTTCCCGCGGCTTTATCAGGGTTACTTCCCGAGAGAGAAGTTGCCTGAGTTTGCGGTACCGGGGCCAGATCTCATCGTTCATCAGGCTCTTTTGCTGACGCAAAACCGGCTCTGTCACCCGCTTGCGATATTGACGCATAATATCAAAGCGGTTGTTGGCGATGGCCTGTACAGTTTCCACATCCATATCCTGCTTGCCCGGCACATGGTGAGCAATTGGGCGATACCCTTTAGGTTTGGCAAGCCCGAACAGCTGAAACAGGCGAATGTAGCCCCAACCAATATCCAGTTCGTACCAACGACGCGAGAGTTTGGATGAGTTTGGATAGGTGTGATGATTGTTGTGCAGCTCTTCACCACCAATCAATAGCCCCAGCGGAGAAATATTGCGGGCATTGTCAGCACATTCAAAGTTACGGTAGCCCATCCAGTGGCCGACTCCGTTCACTACGCCGGCCGCCCAGAAGGGTATCCAGACCATCTGTACAGCCCAAATCCAGATGCCGTGCACACCAAAAAGCGCCAGGTTAATGACCGCCATCAGCACAATGCCCAACATCCTGTAGCGGCTGTATACGTTGCGCTCTACCCAGTCTTGCGGAGTGCGCTGGCCGTAGCGCTCTAGATTCTCAGCCGTAGCCGCTGAGGCGTAAAGCTCTGCTCCCTCAAATAGAACCTTTTTTATGCCGAGTATCACCGGGCTGTGAGGATCCTCTGCCGTTTCACACTTGGCATGATGCTTACGGTGGATCGCTGTCCATTCTTTGGTATTCTGCGCTGTCGTCAGCCACAACCAAAAGCGGAAAAAATGCATCAGTACAGGGTGCAGATCCAGAGAGTTGTGAGCCGAATGACGATGCAGGTAGAGCGTTACACTGATAATGGTGATGTGGGTCATACCCAGAGTAACCAGAATGAGCTGCATCACTGACAGGCCAAGAAGACCGTTAAACCACATAGTTAATCCTCAAATCAAAATCCAGGGCGACCGCAAAATCGCCAGCAACCATACTTTAGCGTACAGGTGTTAGCCACAACAACAGCCTTTGGGGGCAAATTTGTTACTGTTCACACTTACCGAACAACACGCCCCTACACTTAACCGGAGACCGGATGCGTGCCCGAATTACCCGAAGTTGAAACAACCCGGCGCGGTGTAGCGCCTTACTGCGAAGGACAAACCGTCGCCCGAGTAACGGTGCGCAATGGCAGCCTGCGCTGGCCGGTGCCCGAGGACTTGGCTGCGCAAATGGAAGGGCAGATTATACGAACCGTGGATCGGCGCGCGAAATACCTGTTCCTGAACCTGGATCACGGCACCGCCATCATTCATCTTGGCATGTCCGGCAGCCTTCGCATCATCACCGACAACACGCCTGTACAAAAACACGACCACATAGATCTTGTGCTGCATTCCGGCGTTATTCTGCGCTTTAATGATCCCCGTCGGTTTGGCTGCTGGCTATGGTCTGATTCCGCAGCGACGCACCCGCTGATTGCCAGCCTTGGTCCAGAACCGCTATCGCCGGAATTCACCGGCCGGATGCTGTTCCGGCTATCGCGGAGTAAAAACACTCCGGTAAAGTCCTTCATCATGGACAGTCACGTAGTTGTCGGCGTTGGCAACATATATGCCAACGAAGCCCTGTTCAAAGCCGGCATTTACCCCCGACGCAAGGCCGGGCGCATCAGCCTGGATCGTTACCTGCGTCTTGTGGAGTCCATTCGGGAAACCCTGAGCGCCGCGATTCTGATGGGGGGCACTACCCTGCGAGACTTCGTCAACAGCGACGGCAAGCCGGGCTATTTCGCCCAGTCTCTTCTAGTATATGGCCGATCCGGCGAGCCTTGCCCTCAGTGCGGAACTCCGTTGAAAGAAATCCGCATGAGCGGCCGATCCACGGTGTACTGCGGCCGGTGTCAGCGATAGTTTCGTGTAACTCTCTGCCGAAACCACACTGAAATGCTCCGAGTTGCACAATTCGCAACGGAAATTCGTTTGAAAATACGTAAATATGATTCATAGTTAACAGAGGATTAATGCCCGATAGTTACAATAAGGTTCGATCTTCCCGATACGAACCCGGTACTGGTTAGCGACAGCCCGGTACCAACGGGGCCCCAAAAGTTCAGGAGATAGATCATGATCCGCAATATTTCACGCACCCTGGTTGCCACTGTGGCGGCATGCCTGATGGCCTTTTCATCTTTAGGCTATGCACGCGCCATAGATGAAACCCCATCCGCACTGGCTATGGCAGGTGATGCTGTGTTTGTGCGCCCGGTGCTGCTGGCCACCACCATTTTGGGAAGCGCCGTGTACTTGGTGTCTCTGCCATTTTCTCTGCTCGGGGGCAACGCTGAAGAAGCGGGAGAAGTTCTGGTAGTAGGCCCGGCGAAAGCAACCTTTGTACGTTGCCTGGGCTGCACCAAATCAGGTCGAAAGCCAGAGACCGTCGAACAATCTGATAAGTAATATTCCGGCTTGCCTTAGGCCGGGATCTTCGGCAGCCTGACGAAAACTCTTCAGGCTGTTTTTATCTATGATCAACTGGACTTCTCTCGAAACCGTGTTCCTAGACATGGACGGAACACTGCTTGATCTGCATTTCGACAACCACTTCTGGCTAGAACACCTGCCCCGGCGCTATGCCGAGCAATACGGCCTGCACCCTGATGAAGCCAGGGATAAACTGATCACTATGATCATGGCCGAAAGAGGCAGTCTCAACTGGTATTGCACTGATTACTGGAGCGAGCGGCTGGCCATGGATATCACTGGCCTTAAGTCTGAGGTCAGCGACCGCATCGGCTACCTCCCGCACGTGGCAGATTTTCTTCAGGCGCTCAAAAAAACGGGCCTGAAATCCGTGATTGTAACCAACTGCCACCCTGATCCCTTGGAACTTAAGCTACAACGCACCGGCCTGGGTAGCTTTGTAGATGGCATTGTCTCCAGCCATCAACTGGGCAAGCCAAAAGAAGACACCACGTTCTGGAAGGATCTGCAGCAACTGGCGCCCTACCGGGCACAAACCACACTCATGGTGGATGATAGCTTCCCGGTGCTAGAAAGCGCCCGGTCAGCGGGGATCGCCCAGTGTCTGGGTGTTCTCGCCCCCGACAGCAAGCAAGCCGCCCGGGAGTCTCATCCCGAGATACCCTGTGTCCATCACTTTGATGAGATCCTGACGGCTATGCACCAACAAAGGCCCCTGCCATCTGCTGGCTGAGAGCGTTATAATTCGGGCACACGCTCACCAAGTGAGGAGACATGGCGGCATCCACTCCAGACAATCAGCGGGTAAGACTCGATAAATGGCTTTGGGCTGTGCGCCTTTACAAAACGCGCTCTCTGGCTAAAGAAGCGGTTGAAGGTGGCAAGGTTCGCTACAACAGCCAACGCTGCAAGCCCGGCCGCCTGGTTGAACTCGGCGCCACGCTTACCCTGCGCTTGGGCTGGCAAGAACAGATTATTGTAGTAGACGACATCAGCGAACGCCGCCGCGGCGCGCCAGAAGCCCAGATGCTCTACCATGAAACCGAAGACAGCGTAAAAAAACGGGAAGATCTCGCGCGGCAGCGCAAGACCATGCAGGCCTCACAGTTGACGCCAGCGCGGCGACCTTCCAAGAAAGACCGTCGCGATCTTCAACGATTCCGTGACCAGAACGGCATCTGAGCCTAACCACCCTGCCACTTGCCTCTATCACTCACCGATTAACGCACCCCGTTTTCAGGAGAACCAGCATGGCATCCCGCGACCAGTTCCAGCGTTTTATATTTGAGCATAGCCAGGTGCGCGGAGCCTGGGTACAGCTTGATGAGAGCTTCCAAGAGATCGTCAACCAAGCGCCCTACCCCGAATCAATCCGCGGCCTGCTGGGCGAAGCCCTCGTGGCCAGTATCGTTATGAGCAGTAGCCTGAAGTTCAAGGGCACCTTATCTATCCAGGCCCAAGGCGAAGGCCCGCTGCGAACA
Organism: Marinobacter sp. LV10R510-11A; assembly: GCF_900215155.1. Classification (NCBI taxonomy): domain Bacteria; kingdom Pseudomonadati; phylum Pseudomonadota; class Gammaproteobacteria; order Pseudomonadales; family Marinobacteraceae; genus Marinobacter; species Marinobacter sp. LV10R510-11A. Next base: position 3,416,671 of record NZ_LT907980.1, on the reverse strand, counting down.
TTGATGGCAGAATGCAGCCATGATCGCAAAATCCGTGGGTTAGCGAGGTTTGATGAGCACGCGGTAAGCGAGGAAAGCTTTCACAACCTACTGGGCGACGGGCGCATGGCCATTACCATCGAGCCCAACCAAGGCAACCGCTATCAGGGCGTTGTGCCTAGGGAGCGGGACAGCCTTGCGGGATGCCTGGAAGAATATTTTGAACGCTCTGAGCAGATCCCCACCAGCCTGTTCCTGTTTGCTAGTGAAAACGGAGCCGCGGGCCTGATGCTTCAGCGTTTGCCGGGGGCCACCGAACAGGACGATGAACTCTGGGAGCGCGTCAACCACTTGGCACGCACTGTTGAAGCCGATGAACTGCTGGAGCTGGACAGCGAAACCCTGCTGCACCGGCTGTTTAATGAAGAAACCGTGCGGCTTTTTGACGCCGAAACCGTGGCGTTTCAATGCAGCTGTTCTCCGCAACGGACCCTCAATGCGCTGGAAGCCATCGGCAAAGACGAGTGTTACAGTATTCTGGACGAACAGGGCACCATAGAGATGGACTGCCAGTTTTGCCACGCGCACTATCGCTTCGATAAGAATGATATTGATCATCTTTTCGCTGGCCATACGTTACACTAGAGATAGTTATGGATTCGCCCGGAAGCCAGCATTCATGCGGCGTTCGGCGCGGTCGTTTTTTACTGGCGCCTCTGGCATAATAGCGCGCCTGAACTGACCCGATTGTTCAGTTTTCCGCCAATGTTCGGGGGCGGCCTGAGCAATCACGAAGACATCCCGAGGGCGAGGTCGAAGTGAGCAACACTTATAATGATCTGAGTACAGCACAACTGGTGGAGCAGGCACTTGCGCGTAACGAAGGCCAATTGTCTTCCAACGGCTCACTGGTCGTAAAAACCGGTGAACATACCGGCCGATCTCCTATGGATCGCTATATCGTCGAAGAGCCGAGCACCTCCGACGACATCCATTGGGGGCCAATCAACCGTCCGTTCGACGCCGATAAATTCGATGCCCTTTGGGATCGTGTAGAAGCCTACATTGCCGAAAAGGACAGCTTTTTTTCGCTGGTTCACGTCGGCTCCGACCCCGAGCATTATCTGCCGGTCAAAATGACCACTGAGACCGCCTGGCAGAACCTGTTTGGCCGCAACCTGTTTATTCGCCCGGAAAACTACAACCAGGCTGACAAACAGGAATGGCAGCTTTTGAACGCCGCCAATTTTAAGTGTGTACCCGAGCGCGACGGCACCAACAGCAGTGGCTGCGTGATCATTAACTTTTCTCGCCGCAAAGTACTTCTGGCTGGGATGCGTTACGCCGGCGAGATGAAAAAAGCCATGTTCTCCGTGCAGAACTTCTTACTGCCCGAAAAAGATGTGCTGCCAATGCACTGCTCTGCCAACGTGGGCGAAGATGGCGAAACCTGCCTGTTCTTCGGCCTCTCCGGCACCGGCAAAACCACCCTCTCTGCCGACCCGCATCGCTTCCTGATTGGCGACGATGAACACGGCTGGGGCCCAGGCACTGTCTTCAACATCGAAGGCGGCTGCTATGCCAAGTGCATCGACTTAAGTAAGAAGAACGAACCCATTATTTGGGATGCTATCCGTTTCGGCGCTATTGTTGAAAACGTAACCATAGATCCCGAAAGCCGCAAGCCAGATTACAGCGATGTTTCCCTCACCGAAAACTCCCGTTGTGCCTACCCGCTTGAGCACGTGGAAAAACGTGTGCTTGAAAACCGTGCTGGCGAGCCGTCCCACATCGTGTTCCTGACCTGTGACATGACCGGCGTGTTGCCTCCCGTGTCGATCCTGAGCCGTGAAGGCGCGGCTTATCACTTCCTGAGCGGCTATACCGCACTGGTTGGCTCCACGGAAATGGGCTCATCGTCCAAGCTTAAGTCCACCTTCTCTACCTGCTTTGGCGCCCCGTTCTTCCCGCGTCCGGCGGGCGTGTACGCCGAGCTGCTAATGAAGCGTATTGATGAGTACGGAAGCAAGGTTTTCCTAGTCAATACTGGCTGGACCGGCGGCTCCTATGGCGAGGGTACTCGTTTCAGCATTCCGACGACCCGCGCTATTATCAGTGGGATTCAGAACGGTGATCTGGACGATGTCGAAATCGAACACCTGCCTACCCTCAACGTAGACGTACCCAAGCAAGTGCCGGGTGTTGATTCTGTTCTGCTGAACCCGCGAGACACCTGGACCAGCGCCGACGCCTACGACAAAAAAGCAGAAGAGCTGATTATCCAATTCGTGGAAAACTTCAAGAAATTTGATGTTTCCGATGCGATTGTTGAGGCCGGCCCAAAACTCTGAGTCTGCCTTACTTTAAAAAAAGCGCCCTGCGACAGCACGGCGCTTTTTTTGTGTCCGATCCGGAATTTCCCACGCCCCTCAGTTTCCCGCATCTAGTTATACGGTCACTGTTTTTTCCGCTTTGCCATGGACCATTGGATCGCTTGCCTCGGATTTTAGGTCTATGCTTGTACAACAATTGTGCACGCATCGCACCAGGCAACTTGGTGCTGCGAGCCGGCGTTTTAAGGAGGATAGCGTGGCTGACAATAGAAATGTGACCGTTTTTTACGATGAGCGAGTGCTTGCTCATTTCCCGGACACTAACGTCGACTTCCTGCCAGGACGGCTAGACAAGCGAGTTAGAGCAATCCTGTCAGGCCTGAATGTACAGTGGAAGTACCCGGAACACCCCGGCCGGCTGACCGCGATCATGGAGTTGCTGGCCCGGGAGCCTATTCCAGGTGTGCAAATCGCAACAGGGCAGAAAGCAACGCGAGAACAACTGGCACGCGTTCACACCACCTCGTTTCTGGATCATATTTTTGAACTGCGCAACCAAAGTGCTTGGCTGGATGTGGATACAACAGCGGTCTCACCCGGTAGCATTGAGGCTGCGGAAGTCGCCGCCGGCACCGCAATTGCTGCGGTTGAAGCGGTTGTAAAAGGCGACAGCCGGAGCGCGTTTGCAATTGTCCGCCCGCCAGGGCATCACGCGGAGCCGACCCGTGCACGGGGTTTTTGCCTATTCAACAATGTAGCTGTGGCCGCCGCCCATGCTCAGGCCGAGCTAGGGTGTGAACGGGTACTGATTATTGATTGGGATGCCCATCACGGTAATGGTACCCAGGATATTTTCTGGGCAGATCCGGATGTGCTGTTTTTTGATATGCACCGGGCCTCGCCCTTTTATCCCGGCAGCGGTGCGCTGGCGGACGTAGGAGCAGGGCTGGGAGAAGGCACTGTTGTTAACGTTCCCATGGCGGGCGGCGCGGGTGACGTGGCGTACCTGAAAGCTATGCGGGAAATATTGGTGCCCGCGGCGAACTTTTTCAAGCCCGATCTGATTCTGGTCTCCGCCGGCTTTGACGCACACTCGTTTGATCTGGCTCTCAACGTAACGTACGAGGGCTTTGCCGCGATGACCCGTGTGCTCCAGCAGATTGCTGACAAACACTGCAATGGCCGCTTGGCCATGGTTCTTGAAGGTGGCTACAACACGGAATCCCTGTCTAAAAGCGTACACGCTGTCTTGGGCGTATTAGCGGGCGCTGAGCCACCAGAGCCTAAGGTCTGCGGTATCGAGGAAGTCGACGCTGCCATCGACTTCCACAAAGACGCCTTCAAACCTGAGTGATGCCGATCAGGCGTAGAACAGCAATGGCACAAACGCCACCAGTATCAGCGAAAGGCCCATGGCAATCAGAGGCATGATGATACGCTCGTGACGCTGATAGAACGTCCCGCCCTCCTCCAGCGCGGCCTGCACCTCGGCGGCGCCAACCACTTGCCGCGTTAGCAGATGGTTCAAAGCCACCGGCGGGCTCAAGTAGCCCAGCTCAAAAGCCACTAGGGTCACCATCCAGAAATGGATAGGATGAATGCCGCTGGAATAGGCAATGGTTGCCACGGTTGCTGTAACAAGAATGACGGCGCCGAAGGCATCCATAATCATCCCCAGAATCACCAGAATGACCACCATCAGCAACATGGCAGACCAGGCACTATCGAACGCCTGAGGGAAGGCCTGCATGATCTCGGAGCGCTCAATCACACCACCTATGCTCACCGATAGACCCAGTAACAACAGCAGCGCGCCAATCTCCGCGGTCGTGTCGTTGGTGGCCCCGCGCACACTTCGCTCTAACCCATGATGGTTGAGCTCACCAGACGCCGTGCCCTTCCGATTCTTAAAGCTTAGGTGCTCGTACAGCAGGATAGCCAACATGATGACCGGCAACAGACGCGGTGCCGAAAACTCATCCATACGCACGCCCAGCGCATAGCGATAAAGCATCACAACACCCACGATCACCAGTATATACGGGATCAACGACTTAAAGGCGTGAAGCGTGGCCGGCAGGGCCTCGGAAACCGGCGCCAGATTAAACTTGCTCTGACGGTTTACGGTGAGCGCAACCGTGGTGAACATAACTGCGGTCAGCACAAACACCCAGATGCCCCAGCTGAACAGGTCGTCTGTGGTCACTTCCCGGTTGAGGTAGGCGATAACGACAACCAGCAGGCAGGGGCGCAACACGACACCTAGGGAACCCGACATTGCGGTGGCCGCAAGCGCCAGTTGCCGGCGGGCACCCGCTGCACGCAGCTCGCTGTAGATGACGGCGCCGGCGGCAATGACAAAAATGCCCGAGGCACCGGTATAAGCGGTTGGAACTGCCGCCACCAGTACCGCAACCACAGCCAACATTTCCGGCGGCATGCGCCAGGGTCGGAACAGATCGAACACCAGCGGGGCGAGGCGAGTCTGTTTAAGCATCATGCCCACCCAAACGTACAGGCCCACGTTAAGGAACATGTCCGCCAGCTCCATCATTTTACCCAGATAGATACCTATACCCGAGGCATGGCCGATCAGAGCGAAATAGGTTCCGGAAATCAGGCACATTACGGTGTACAACGGCACTGCGAGGAACGCCTTGTTCAGGTTTCCGCCAGGCGCGAGATCGGGCGGCACGCGAATCAGCCGGTAGGCGCTGGTGAGCGTGAGGCACGCAAACCCGATAACCCAAAAATTGTGCAGCAGCAGGTCTTCAGAGGAACCCGTTGCCTCAGGACCTATGCTGGATTGACGAAAGATCAGGCTGGAGCCCAACAGCATCGCATTGGCAACGGTCTGAAGCGTGAGGGAAACCGTGTAGTCCAAACGGGTTTCCATGGCTCGCATGGCAATATGGTGACGGGTGAGGGTCGCGGTGACGGCGCACAGCATAACGAGCAGTACCAGAATGTACCTTTGAGACCCGAGGCCAAAGGCAATCAAGTCGGCAACGAACAGTTCTACCGCGCGATAGGCTTTAACACCCGGCGTAAGCTTATCCCGGCGGCTGTCATAGCTTTGGTGGGCGGCTCTGCAATCAGCCACAGAACGCTCAATAGCAAGCCGCACATCGGCAGGGTCTTTCTCCTGAGCGCCCAGCAACGCGGCCATAGAGTTATCGGCGGCTGGCCCCTGAGACAGTTCGTGCGCCACTGCGGCTTCAATGTCCCGCTCTGGACTACAGGTTGGCGCAACCGGATCCATGCGCAGCTTGTAATAACCACTCCAGAGCTGCTCGCCGCCTCGCAGCATTTGGTTGTGAATATCGCTGCTTGTGGAAAAAAGAACCACAGACAACAGCAGCAGGCATGCAGGTAACGAAGAAAACCACTCCAAACCGCTACGTCGAAAACCACCCTTGAACATAACTATACACTCTGGAACGTTGACGGATTACAGCAGACCATCCAGGTCCATGGTCTCAACTTCTTTCTGCTGGTCATCCCAGAAGGTGCCAAGCTGGCCCAACGGTGTGCGATGGCCGGTATTCTCTACCCACAGGCGATCGGAGATTGCGACGATCATATTGGTCGCCATGGCGTCCACAAAAGCCCAATCTTCATTCGCGGAGCGAGCATCAAGCGACTCTGCGTGCTTACGGATCACCGCTTTCACCTTTGCCTCATCACCTTTGTTGGTGGCGGCAATTGCGTGGAAAACATGGCTAAGGCGAACACCCGCCTCCTCGCCCTGGCGATCGGCGGTGGCCAGCCGCTCAAAGGCGTCTTCACCTTCCGGCAGCGCGCCGGGCATCATAGACCATACTGTCGCTTTAAGCGCCATAGGCACGCCCCACCAATTGTCATTGTCTAGGCAGCTTGACGCTCGAGCCACAACAGAGCCCACGTTCTTGGGAACACCGATGGACGAGGTCGACTGGATCTCTGTGTTAAGAGCCTGCAAACCTGAAAGCAGACCGGCAAGGTAAATGAACTCATCCATGTCTTCGTCAAAGTCCGGGCACTCACCTGTACCAGGCTCACCGTAAAAAGCATTATGATGCTGCCAAGATTTCAGATAACGCTTTGATGCCAACGCGTAGGCGCGCTTCTGGCGAATCATGGCGTCTTCAGCCGCGTTGCCTTTTCCTTCATACAAGGCTGCCAAGGCCGCCAGCTCGTGCTCACGGCCTGCCTCTTCGGCACACCCGCCGGCTGAAAGGTAGAGCATTACAGCTAGCTGATCCGGCTCGTTGGTAACTCGGCCAAAGGACATAAGCAGCGGCGCTGTCGCCTCACTCATGGCGCAACCCATAGCCAGATCACCACTTTTCATCAAGTAGGGTATGGTGTGTTCACGGGAAAAACCCTGCATCACATCACCGGTGGTTTTGTAGATCATGTGATTGATTACGCCACAGCCGGACAAAAACGTGCCAAGGGCCAGTGCAACAAAGACTCCCCTGAACCGAACGACCGAACGCATAAACCCACTATTGGCAGAGTGCTGGCGGAGATCGTTCTGGGAGGAATACCCTGGCAATAAAGTTCCGGAATGCATCATAGTTTCTGCACCTTCTAATAAGCGTTTATATTGTTGTTCTGATTGCGCAGCCATCGCGCTTATGTTCTTTACGATGGGCCTCAATTTCTGCGCCCTGCCCTTGCCAGCCTGTTACAGACTGTAACCAGAGCGGCATTATGGCCTACAGTGCCCATGCGTTTTGAGACAGTCACCGCAAATGACGCCTATGTACACAGTTTTCACCAAGCCGGAGTTTGCACAAAGTGCCGCAAACCACTATAGGTTTAGACAACCACACGCCAGCCTGGCTGTGGCTTCGATGGACAAAAACAAAAAGGAATATCCGATGCGCAAACCTGAACTCACCGCAGCTATCGCCGAACGCACTGGCCTTACCCGCGAAGCACGGGATGGCAGAAACCCTCAAACCGGCGCATCCATCCGCATTCCAGCGACCAAGACTGTCGGTTTCAAAGCAGGCAAAGCTCTCAAAGACGCGATCCGCTAAACCTGAAGAGACCCGCCCGTTCTCACGGGCGGGTCTCTTTCAATGTTAGCCAACTTATCAGGAAGCACACTCGGAGCGGGCTGCATCTACACGGCAACGAATAGCCTTCATAAGCTTGATCGCTCGTTCGTCATACACCCCGTCTTCGAGCAATGAAAGGCGCACTTTACGCAGCATCTTGTCGTACTCGGCCGTATCTTCCTGCGGCAGGTTCATCCACACGTTTTCCGGTATCTCGGCTTCGGCCTGAGCGATGATTTCGTAGGCTTCGTCAAGGCGCTTTATGGATTCATCACGCACCATCTGGCCGGCGGATTCCGGGAAACGGTCACGATGGATAATAACCTGGAAATTCATATACCCGAGCGCATATTTAACCACTGCGCCATTAGGCTCAACGCCCTTGTAGAGTTCCAGAGGGGCATAGGCAACGGCCGGGGCATAGGCGAGATCCACACTCCCGTTGTTAAACTTACCGGCAAAATTTGCGGAATTGGAGCCGACTACCGATGCGCCCACGTGGCGAACCATACGAACAGATGCCTGGTCGTAATCCAGTGTTGCAATGCGTTTGCCCTGAAGCTTCGCAACCGAATCGATGCTGCGGTCACGAGTATGCAGGTAAATTGCGCCACCCGGGAATACACCAGCCACTTCATAAGGACCGTCTGTCAGCAATGGGCGGGCCTTGGGCTGGCTGAGGGTGTTATAAAGCAGGCGCATTTCTTCTTCACCTGGGACGGCACCCATGGCTTCCAGGCTACCGGTGAACTTGTTGAATTCGCGGGCACGAGTACCGGTAAGCAGCACGGCGTCGCACTGGCCTGCCTTGAAGTCTTCGGCGGCGACTTTTTCATCGGTGTAGGCGCTGAGATTAAGCTTGATGCCACTTTTAAGCGCAACGGGCTGAAATGTTTTCGTGATCGCAAACAGCGGCCCGTTGGCCCCGACCGGATCAAACACGCAGAAGCGTCGCTCCAAAAGTTCGCCACTGGCTTCGGCGTTTGTCTGGGCCTGTCCCAGTGAAGGCAGAGCAAGACTGGCGCACAGCGCGGCAGCCAAGGCCACCCATTGCGGGAAGATTACTGATTTCACGGGATGACTCCTGATTTTTTTATTGTCTGGCCACCGAGTTGTCATGTTATCTGGTGGGCCGCGTATTGTTGCGCTAACCTTATGGCAGAAGCCGCAAGAATACGTTGTCACAGGCGCCCTTTTTCAAGCGTTTTTAAGCAACATTCGGGATTATGTGACGGTGTCGACAAAGGCTTGCCTGCCTATGTCGCATTTTTTTGCAGATCGTTTGGCTTTAGCCGCTAGCCCAAGCCTCCCTCCCTTCTACCAGGGTAAGCTGCACCACACCAGGTAAAGGTCGACCCAGCATCGGCGCATGATGACCCGCCGACATCAGGGACTGGCTGCTTGGCGTCCAGTGCGACTCAGGATCAAACACGCAAAGATCGGCGATATCATCCTGACCAATCAAGGCGGGCCGGCCGATCACCGATGCCGGGGCCGACGTAAGCCCGCGAACCAGCTCAGCAAGCGTTAACTCACCCCTCTGCACAAGCTCAAGACCCAGCGAGAGCACGCTTTCTATGCTGGAAAGGCCGGGCTCAGTGTCTGGTAGAGGCGCCTGTTTGGCCGCGCTTTCGTGGGGCAGGTGCTGGCTTACGATGGCATCAATCACTCCGTCACGCACGCCAGCAACCAACGCCTTACGGTCCGCCTCCGAACGCAGCGGCGGGCGCAGGTGAAAACGGCTGTCAAAGCCCGACAGCGCACTTTCGGTAAAGACAAGTTGGTGCATGGCTACATCGGCAGTCACGGCAATACCCCGGCGGCGCGCATCTGCAATCATTTCAACACTGCGGCCACAGGAAAGCTGGCTCAGGTGCAGCCGTACGCCGGTTTCTTCCGCCAGCAATAGCATTTCCATGACGGATGCGGTTTCTGCCACCTCTGGAATACCCAGCAGACCAAGACGAGCCGTCACCAAGCCGTCATGAGCGTAACCATCCGCCGCCAGAGACTGGTTTTCCGGACGCAACATGACAGTCAGGCCGAACGTCTGGGCGTATGCCATGCAGCGCCGAAGTACTCGGGCACTGCGCACAACACGGGAGCCGTTGCCTACAGCAATACAGCCGGCGGCAGTAAGGCTCGCCATATCACTGAGCATGTCCCCGTCCAAACCACGGGTCAGCGCGCCCACGGGCAACACTCGGATGAGTGAGCTTGCCGCCGCTCCATCCCGAATGAGATGGGTGACAGCTCGGGAGTCATTAACCGGGGACGTTTCGGGGGGCACGCATACGGTCGTGAAACCGCCTCGGGCTGCGGCTCGGGATTCGGAGGCGATGTTGCCCTTTTGCCCATTGCCCGGCTCCCGCAAGTTGCAGTACAGATCCACAAACCCCGGGGTAATCACGCAGCTTTTCGCATCAAACGTTTGGTCGGCATCGGCTTTTTCAGCGGCTTCGCCTATGGCGGCAATGCGCCCGTTACGGATCAGTAGCGCACGGTTCGGCGTTTCACCACGATGGCCGTCCAGCAGTCGGCCGCCAGTAATTTTCAGGCTGGCGCGGGAGGATTGCTCATTACCGCTCATGCCAGGCCTCTCTCGTTCAGTTCACTCAGTTTTTGCTGGCGCTCTGCCACCTGACCACCCATAGCCATGGACATCACCGCCATGCGGATGGCAATACCATTGGTTACCTGGTTCAGGATGACCGATTGCGGGCCATCCGCCACGGCGGATTCGATTTCTACCCCGCGGTTAATCGGGCCTGGGTGCATGACAATGCATTCTGGATGCGCAAGTGCCAGCTTCTCTTGGCTCAACCCGTATAGCCGGTAAAATTCACGCTCGCTTGGCAGCAGAGCGCCTTCCATGCGCTCTTTTTGCAGGCGCAGCATAATAACGACATCCAAATCTTTCATGCCTTTGGCCATATCGTATTCCACGGCGCAACCGAGGCTTTCCACATCGTTCGGCAAGAGGGTGCCGGGGGCAATAACCCGTATCTGTTCGGCGCCCAGCTCGTTCAAGGCGCGAATTTGGGAACGAGCGACCCGTGAGTGCAAGATATCGCCCACTATGGCTACTTTCAGGCCTTCAAATCCGCCTTTGTGTTGGCGAATGGTCAACATGTCTAGCATGGCCTGAGTGGGGTGGGCGTGGCGGCCATCACCGGCATTGATAATGGCGACCCCGGGGGTCACGCTCTCAGCGATAAAGTGCGGCGCGCCGCTTTGAGCATGGCGCACCACAAACATATCGCTGGCCATGGCCTCGAGATTCAGAAGGGTGTCTGACAGAGATTCGCCCTTGGAGGCGGCGGAGGTGTTGATATCTAGGTTGAGCACGTCTGCAGAAAGCCGTTTGGCGGCAAGCTCAAACGTACTGCGGGTGCGGGTGCTAGGCTCAAAGAATAGGTTAACCACCGTGCGGCCCCTCAGCAGGGGTACTTTTTTGATGGTCCGCTCACCCACTTCGATAAAGGAATCTGCGGTATCGAGAATATCGGTCAGCAGCCCCTTGCTAAGGCCATCCAGAGTCAGAAAATGCCGCAATTGGCCGTCCCGGGTTAGCTGCAAATGGCTGGGAGAAGCTGCGTTCGCGGTCATGGTTTGCCTGCTATCAGGTTCGGGAGTTTACTGTTTGGCTTCCTGGATTTCGATCCGCAGAGGATCAGGGCCACGAAGCTTCACGCGCTGCCGTGCCTCCAACGCCAGTGATTGCCCTGCCACATCGGGCTGAATAGGCAACTCGCGTGCGCCCAAATCGATCAGGGTGGCGAGTATAATACTAGCTGGACGGCCATAATCGAACAGTTCATTCATCGCAGCACGTATGGTTCGGCCACTCATGATGACGTCGTCAACCAAAATGATATCCCGGCCTTCGGTATCAAAAGGCAGGCTTGAGGGCGTAACCTTTGGGTTCAAGCCTATCCGGCTGAAGTCGTCCCGGTAAAAAGAGATATCCAGCTCACCAAACGGCTCTTCGATGCCAAGGCGCTTACCAAGGATATCCGCTACCCAGACTCCACCGGTACGGATGCCGATCACCACCGGTGATTCGATACCGCGCTCTGTAATCAGCCGGCGCAGCCCGTTTTCCAGCTCATCCATCAGCTGGCCTACATCAAGCAATGCACTCATTACATCCTCGCTTTTTATTCTGTTTGCAGCCGACACCAGGTTTCCAGTATCAGCACTGCCGCAAGATCATCCACTCCGTGGCGACCATAATCCCGACTGCCACCAGCAGCCATAACTTGGCCCTTGGCTTCGTAACTTGTCAGGCGCTCATCCACCATTTCTACCGGAACATGAAAGCGACCATGCAGGCGCTTGCCAAATTTTCGGGCACGGCCACACATGTCGTTTTCACTGTCGTCCATATTCAGGGGTAGGCCTACCAACACCAGATCCGGCTGCCATTCTGCCAACAGCTTTTCGAGTTGCCCCCAGTCCGGCGTTCCGTTCTCGGCGAGAATCATGGCCCGGGGCTGGCCCGTACCAAGCATTTCCTGCCCGGTAGCCACGCCAATACGACGCAAGCCGAAATCGAATGCCATAACACTACGACGGCCGATTTCAGGCATGCCCCACCGTTTCACTGAGCTGGTTAAGATCGATTCCGATCAGCGTGAGGACAGCCTTGTAGCGATCAGCCCAAGGTGTCCTAAAAAGAATGTCGGTGGTTGCCGGGCAGGTCAGCCAAGCGTTGCTCCCCAGCTCATCTTCTAGCTGCCCCTCGCCCCAGCCTGAGTATCCCAGAGCCATCAAAAACTCTTTCGGGCCCTCGTTGCGGCCAATACCGGCGAGGATGTCACGGGAGGTAGTCAGCATAACGTCGTCGGCGACCTTAGCCGTATTCTGCCAGTCAGCACCCAGGGAATGCAGAACAAACCCACGCTCCTGCTCGACTGGGCCGCCGCTGAACACAGGCAAATCGAGTTCTCCACCTTGGAGGTCAAGCTGTTCCAGAACTTCCCCCAGGTGAATATCCAGAGGCTGGTTGATCATCAAGCCTAGCGCGCCATCGTCGGTGTGTTCGCAGAGGTAAATAACAGCACCGTGAAATCGGGGATCCGCCAGATAAGGCGAAGCCACCAGAAAATGATGCCTCAGGCTATGAGGAGAATGCTTCGATGCGGTCATCCGGATGTCAGCCCCCGTTGCTGGAAGGACCAGGTACGTATGATTTCTAGCTCGTCCACGTCTTTGCGCATCTCATCCGGAAAGGGTGCAAATGGTGCGGCCATTCTCACGATACGAATCGCTGCGTCATCAAGCAACGTGCTTCCGGATGAGTGCAGAATAGCCACTTCTTTTATTGTGCCATCTTTCTGCAGGGATACCAGCATTCGCAGGGTGCCATACATGCCTGTTCGGCGGGCCTCGGTGGGGTAATTGATATTGCCAACCCGCGTCACCTTACTGACCCAGTTCTGTACATACCAGGCATTGGTCGACTTCAAAGTGGAGGCAGCGGTTACCCGCATCACCCGGGGTTTCCGTGCGTAAGCCTGCTGCTGGGCATCAAAGCGCGCCTCAAGGCTGGCGATCTCTAGGCTGCGCTCCAACAGGCTTTTCTTTTCTTTTACCGGCAAAGGCTCTTCTTCCGGCTTAGTGTGCTGCTCTGGTTGCTGAACCTGCCGGCTTGACTGGCTTTGTGTCTGCACAACCGCCTGTCTCTGACGGCGAACCGGCTCGGTTTGCGCTCGTGGTTCAGGCTGTACCTGGGCCACTTCCGGCTGGCTTATTTCGGAGGGCTGTGGCGTGGTCATCTCGAGAGGTTCTTCCTCGGTGCCACTGCCCTGCTGGCTGGTCTGGGCCAAAAAGTCTGCCTTCTCAGGCGCCGGCTCGTCATCAAATTGCGACAGGGTGATTTCCATGGTCTGGGCAGAAGAGCGCGGCAACTCGGGAGCAAAGGTGATTCCCAGCACCACAACCGCATGCACCACCAACGCCATGAATAGCGTGAAGGAAAACCTGTCGAAATCGCTTACCTGGCCCATAATCCTCCCCGTCAGCCCCGGCCTAGCCGCTTCGCGACAGCGTCCATCAAAAGACCAGAGATGTCGGTTCCGAAGGCGTTATCCAGCTCCCGAATACAGGTTGGGCTGGTCACGTTAATTTCGGTCAAATAGTCACCAATAACATCCAAGCCCACAAACATCAGGCCTTTTTCTTTGATGACCGGCGCTACACGAGCGCATATCTCACGATCACGGTCGGTAAGCTCTCGGCCCTCTCCCCGGCCGCCGGCCGCCAAATTGCCACGATTCTCGCCTTGTGAAGGGATTCGGGCAAGGGCGTAGGGTACGGCCTCGCCCTCAATCATCAGAATGCGCTTGTCGCCATTGCTGATTTGTGGAATAAACTTCTGGGCCATGGCCTGATGCGCGCCATAGTTAGTCAGAGTTTCAATAATTACGCCCAAATTGAAGTCGTTTTCTTTGATGCGGAAGATGGAGTGGCCGCCCATACCGTCCACCGGCTTCATGATAACGTCGCCGTGTTCAGCGTAGAAATCGCGAAAACGCTTCGCCGACCGACTAACCAGCAACGGCGGTGTAAGATCCTCAAACTGGGTGGCGAACAGCTTTTCGTTACAGTCACGCAGGGTTGCGGCCGGGTTAACCACCAGGGCACCCTGCTGTTCAGCTGATTCGAGAATATAGGTAGCAATTAAGAACTCGCGGTCTACCGGCGGATCTTTACGCATTAGAATCACGTCGAGATCGCCCAGTGCACGATCCCTGGCCGCGCCATAGCTGTACCAATTCTCGGGATCCATACGCACCGTAAGGCTGCGCGTGTGCGCCATGGCCTTGCCACCATCCATATACAGGTCTGACAGCTCCATGTACTCGATTTCCCAGCCGCGATTTTGCGCCGCCAGCAACATCACCAATGAACTGTCTTTTTTGAAATGGATATCCTCAATCGGATCCATCACGATCCCGAGTCGAACTGTCATAGTGCCTCTTGAACGCCTGAGGGGTAAAAACACGAACCGGTCTGCAGAGTGAACCGGACAATAAGTGCTATGCTAAGAAATCAGATGGTATTGTACCCGAGGCTTGATTGCATCCGGAGAAATCCTTGGTCAATTACGTGATGTTTCAAGCAAAAGTACATTTAGTCACAAAGTAATACTTTTTATCAGGCCATCGATAATCTATAAATGAGCGGGGTTTATAGAAGAACCTTAAGGTTTATGCTAAAACCCTCGTTTGAAAACAATGACAGTCGCTGAGCGCAAGGCACCTGGACAATGGATGAAAACTTCGAGAACTTGAAGATCATGGTGATCGACGACAGTAAAACCATCCGTCGCACCGCAGAAACCCTACTAAAAAAGGTTGGCTGTGAGGTTATTACCGCAACGGACGGTTTTGACGCTCTGGCCAAAATTGCCGACTCACAGCCGGACATCATTTTTGTGGACATAATGATGCCCCGCTTGGACGGCTATCAGACCTGTGCGCTCATAAAGAATAATTCCTCTTTCAAGAAGACGCCGGTCATCATGCTGTCAAGCAAGGACGGGCTGTTCGATAAGGCCAAGGGCCGTATCGTCGGCTCGGATCAATACTTGACCAAACCGTTCAGCAAGGATGAGCTGCTCAATACGATTCGTCACTATATACCCGTGACGCCACAGTAACCCTGCTGACACTATAGAACCATCGAGGAACCAATGGCTCGCATTCTGATTGTTGACGACTCTCCTACCGAGGTTAAGAAAATCTCCACCATTCTGGAAAAGCACAAACACGAGGTGCTTACCGCCGACAATGGCGCCGATGGTGTTGCCATGGCCCGTGCCGAAACCCCAGACCTGGTGCTCATGGATGTGGTTATGCCTGGCCTAAACGGCTTTCAGGCAACCCGCCAGCTGACCCGGGCACCGGAAACAGCTTCTATTCCCGTGATCATTGTCACGACCAAAGATCAGGAAACCGACCGCGTATGGGGCACTCGCCAAGGCGCCAAAGGGTACCTGGTGAAGCCGGTTAACGAAGACGACCTGATCAAAACAATCAACAGTCTGATTGCCTGATCCCCAACCGTGGAGTAAGCATGTCCGCCCAGGCAGCCCCTTTTGCCGTTCTGACGGATATCGCCCAGCGCAGCCGCTCCATGGCTGCGGGCCTGCCGGAACAACAAGAAACCGTGGAACTATGGAACGGTATCGGTTTTGTTCTTGCAGGTGAGCGCTATGTGGCTCCCATGGGTGAGGTCACTGAAATACTGCACGTTCCCCGGTTTACGCACATTCCGGGAGTACGGCCATTTCTGATGGGTGCCGCCAACGTACGCGGCCGCCTCCTTCCCCTGGTAGACCTTGCCGGCTTCTTTGACATTCCCCGCTCATCCCGCAGCCAGCGGGAACGGCGGGTTCTCGTTATTGAGCAGGGCGATGTATTCAGTGGTCTGGTCGTCGATACCGTGCTAGGCATGCAGTACTTTGCAACCGACAGTTTCCAGGCAGCACCGGCTGGTGTGCCTGAAAACGTTCAGCCGTTTGTTGCAGGCGGCTATGAACGAAATGAAGAAGTCTGGAAAGTGTTTTCCGCCGTCGATCTGCTCGAAGACGAACGCTTTCTCGACGTCGCACAGTGGTAGGGTGACGACCGTGGCAGGAAAACACCCTGACTGCCCGAAACCTGATTAAAACAACTTGCCAAAATCTTGAAGAGGCCGGGAGCCAGAAAATGAAAAACAGAGCTGGAAGAATCAGCATGGGACAGGGAGGTAACAAGCTTGTTGCCGGCCTGATTACCTCACTGATCGCACTCACCGTTCTGCTCGTTGTAGTCCTGTTTATCGTCAACAGGGACAGCCAGAACGACCAGGAATACATCGCCAACGCCGCAGAGCTCAGGGTGCTGTCGCAGGAAATTGCGAAAAACGCGACTGAAGCCGCCGGTGGCACCGCCGACGCATTTAACCAGCTACGCCGCTCCCGCGATGAATTCCAGCAGCTCTGGGCCAACGTAACCGAAGGCAACCCGGAAACCGGCCTGCCCCCCAGTGAATTAGCCCGCGAGAGCGGCGTTCAGCAGCACTGGAACACGGTGCGCGAGAACGCAGACAGCATTCTGTCCACGCGCGATGCTGTGCTTGGCCTGCACGAAGTAGCGCGCACCCTGAACGAAACCATCCCTCAGCTTCAGGTTGAATACGACGATATCGTACAAATCCTGCTGGATAACGACGCGCCGGCGGAACAGGTTGCACTGGCACAGCGTCAGTCCCTGCTTGCAGAGCGTATTGTGCGCTCTGTGAACAACGTACTTTCCGGTGACGAAGATGCCGTTATTGCCGCTGACCGGTTTGGCCGCGACGCCAGCCTGTTTGGCCGAGTGCTTGAAGGCCAGCTTAACGGTACCCCAGCTATGGGTATCTCCAAAGTTAACGACGAAGATGCCATTTACGGTCTTGAAGCAGTAGATGAGCTGTTCGAGTTCGTCTCCCAGAACGTAGACGCGATTCTTGAAGCCTCTCCCGACCTCTTCAAGGTACGTACCGCGGCAAGCGACATCTTCCAGAATTCCGAAGTTCTTCTTTCGGAACTGTCTGTTCTCGCTGAAAGCTTCCGTGCCCAAAGCGGCTCGCGACTTATCAGCCCGACACTGGCCTTTATTATGCTGGCCGCCATGGTTGCCATGGTTGTGTTTATCGGCCTTGCTCTATACCGGGAAGCCCAGGCGCGCTTGGCAACTACTCAGGAACAGAATGAGCAGAACCAGAACGCGATCCTGCGACTGCTGGACGAACTGGCTGACCTAGCTGACGGTGACTTGACCACCGAAGCCACGGTAACCGAGGACTTCACCGGTGCCATCGCCGACTCTATCAACTACGCGATCGACCAAATGCGCGGGCTGGTACAGGCGATTCGTGGTACCGCGGTACGTGTGGCCTCAGCGGCCCAGGAAACCCAGTCTACAGCTATGCATTTGGCAGATGCTTCCGAGCACCAGGCCCAGGAAATTGCTGGCGCCTCAGCAGCGGTTAACGAAATGGCCGTGTCGATTGACCAAGTATCCTCCAACGCTGCGGAATCTTCTGCGGTTGCGGAGCGCTCGGTTGCGATCGCCAAGAAAGGCGCAGAAGTGGTACAGAACACCATCCGCGGCATGGACAACATCCGTGAGCAGATCCAGGAAACATCAAAACGGATCAAGCGTCTGGGTGAGTCATCCCAGGAGATCGGTGACATCGTATCTCTGATCAACGACATCGCCGACCAAACCAACATTCTGTCCTTGAACGCTGCAATCCAGGCCTCTATGGCCGGTGACGCAGGCCGGGGCTTTGCGGTCGTTGCGGACGAAGTTCAGCGTTTGGCGGAACGTTCCTCTGCGGCAACCAAGCAGATTGAAGCACTGGTTAAAACGATCCAGTCTGATACTAACGAAGCCGTTATCTCCATGGAACACACCACCGCCGAGGTGGTACGTGGTGCACGTTTGGCACAAGACGCGGGTATCGCCCTCGAGGAAATCGAGAACGTATCCATGAGCCTGGCGGAGCTGATTCAGAATATCTCCAACGCCGCACGCCAGCAGTCGTCTTCTGCCGCACACATTTCCAATACGATGAACGTTATCCAAGAAATCACTTCCCAGACATCGTCCGGTACCAACGCAACCGCGAAGTCCATCGGGAACTTGGCAGATATGGCCTCCGAGCTGCGGTCCTCCGTTGCCGGCTTCACGCTGCCTGAAGAGGATTTGGCAGATCACGAAGAAGAGGAAAACAGCAACGTTCCGGTGGTGGGCTGAGACACAGCCCGAGGCTAATGGCGGCTTATGTCTGAACTTCATAACAACCCGTCAACTGCCGAAAGCACCTGGTTTCTGCGCCGCCTTCCTGACATGGACGAGGCGCAGTTCTGCCAGTGGCAGGCATTACTAGAACACCGTACAGGCATGACACTGCCTGCAGAGCGCCGCTCGTTTCTGGAGACCAATCTGGCTATCCGGATGCGAGAAATAGGCTGCAGCAGTTATCAAGCCTACTACGAAACGATTGTCTCGGGGCCGGATGCCATACGGGAATGGTCAACACTGGTTGATCGGCTGACCGTGCAGGAAACCCGCTTTTTCCGGGATCCTGACGCATTTCGCTTGGTCGCCGACTATGTTCTCACGCGGCCAAGAGAGCAGTTCCGAAAGCGGCCTATTGAAGCCTGGAGCGTCGGATGCTCCACCGGCGAGGAGCCCTACACGCTAGCCATGGTGCTGAACGAGTGTATGAGCCAGCTGGCCCTGAAACCTTTGTATGGCGTAACGGGCTCGGATATCAGTAAGCCAGTGATCGAGAAGGCCCGGATTGGCCAGTTCAGTGCCCGCAAACTGCTGGGCATGGAAGATCACATGAAAACCCGGTACTTCCGCCCGGCCGAGCGGAACACCGTAGAAATTGTAGATAGCATCCGGGAACGGGTCTGCTTTACCAGACTAAATGTTCTGGATCTGGATAAAGCACCCATGCACGGGATGAATATTATCTTCTGCCAGAATTTGCTGATTTATTTCCGTCGCTGGCGCAGACGGGACATTGTCAGGCGACTTGCAGAGCGGCTGGCGCCCGGGGGATTACTGGTTCTGGGCCAGGGAGAGCTGACCGACTGGCAGCCCCCAGGCCTGCAAAAGGTACCCTCGGAACACGTACTGGCGTGGATAAAGCGCCAGACTGACGAAGAATAACCGGAGAGGTTATGGGCAATAACCATGACAGCATCGCCCTCGACTGGGTTCGGGGCGAGATACAGGACACGCTGACTCAGAGTCAGCATGCGCTTGAGGCGTATGTCGAAAATCGTGACGACACTGCACGCCTGCGCTTCTGCCTGAATTATCTCCATCAGGTGCATGGCACCCTGCAGATGGTTGAGCTATACGGTGCAGCTTTGCTGACCGAAGAGATGGAAAAGCTCACCCAGGCAGTGTTGAACGACAGCGTTGTCAGCGTCGACGACGCCGTTAATGTCCTGATGCAGGCCATCTTGCAGCTTCCTCAGTATCTGGAACACTTGGCCAGCAGCCAGGATGATTTTCCCATGGTGCTGCTGCCTCTACTGAACGATCTTCGGGCCGCACGGGGCGATTCCCTGCTTTCAGACACCTCCCTGTTCAAACCGGACCTGAGCCCGTCTCGCATGCAGGTTGCAGGCAACGCTTCCCAGCGGCTGCAGGACCCCAAAGTACTTGGTCATATTCGAAAGCTTCGCCAAATGTACCAGTTTGCCCTCGCCGGCATCGTTCGCGAAGAAGACCTCGACGCCCAGTTTGTTTACCTGCAAAAAGTGATTCACCGGCTCACTCGCCTTTGCCAGAAAACCCCCCGTGGAGAGCTCTGGAAAGCCGCAGCTGCCTTCGTGGAAACGCTCCAGGCAAAGGCCAACCCGGTCAACTCAGCAGTAAAGTCCTTGCTTCGGGAACTCGACAGCGAAATCCGCCGCCTGACCGACGAGCACGCTGATATTCTCGCGCAGCCAGTACCCGATGCGCTTTTGAAACACCTGCTCTACTACATTGCCCGAGCACGGGATCTGGATTCCGAAAGAGTTCGGGAACTACGCAGCCGCTATCAACTCGAGGAAGCTCTCCCCTCTGAAGACGATGTGGATGCCGCCCGAAACCGAGTTTCCGGCCCGGGCCGCGAAGCTATTCATTCCGTTGTTAATGCGCTCAACGAAGAACTCGCCAAGCTGAAAGACCAGCTGGACCTGTTTGTTCGTTCAGAGCTGCGACAGAACAATGAACTTGAAGATCTTCTCCCCGGTATGGTGCAAGTGGGCAACACCCTTGCCGTACTAAGCTTGGGAATTCCACGGAAAATCATTACCGAACAAATTGAGCTGGTTGAAAAGCTCAGCACACAGAGCGAACTGGTCGACGACGGCACCCTGATGGACATCGCCGGGGCTCTTCTTTACGTGGAAGCCAGTCTTGCCGGCCTAGACAGCGATCGATCGCGGGATCGCTCTGAAAACAGCGGCGACAATCTGCCTCTTAATCAGGGTTCCCGCGAGCTTGGAGATGCCAGCAGTGCCCTGCTACGGGAATCCCGCAACACGTTGGAGCAAGTGAAGTCTGCTGTTATCAACTTCATTGCTTCCCAATGGGACACTCGTGAAATTGAGCATGTGCCGGGTTTACTCCACAGTATCCGCGGCGGCCTAAGCCTAGTGCCACTGGATCGCGTAGCCAGCATGCTGGACTCAGCAGAACGCTATATTTCGGATGTTCTGCTCAGTGACAAGCACGTACCCGATTGGATACAGCTCGACACCCTCGCCGACGCAATCACCAGTATTGAGTACTATCTGGAGCGCCTGGCTGAAGGCATTAGTGATAACGAAGATATCCTACGAATCGCCGAAGAAAGCCTCGCCAGTCTTGGCTTCCCGGTAGGTCAGGAACCCACTTGGGGCACTGAACTAAAAGACGATGGTGTTCCGGTGATAGAACCGGTGGACACGGATGAGCTTGCACCGGCGCAAGAGCCCGAAACCAAAGCATCAGATGAGGGGCTGTTAGACGACGAGATTCTTGGCATCTTTGTGGAAGAAGCCGAAGAAGTTCTGCAAACCATTCATGAATTCTACCCACGCTTGCGCCAGAGCCACGACGATCGTCCGGCACTGACTGAAGTTCGCCGTGCGTTCCACACCCTCAAAGGCAGCGGCCGTCTGGTTGGCGCCACCAGCCTTAGCGAACTGGCTTGGTCTGTGGAAAGCCTGCTCAACGGAGTGATCGACCAGAGCCTCAAACCAAACGACGATCTGTTCTCTCTGATCGATGACGTCAACGCACGTATTCCCTCGCTGATTCAAGAATTCCGTGATGGTCACACCACCGGCGACGTAGCCGAGCTGATCGAACGCGCGGAAGCAATGGCTACCACCCGTCGCAGCGACAGTGCGCACGCCGTTGCTCCGGAAGCCTCAGCGGATGCGGCACTCGATACGCCGACTGACGACGTACCAGCGCCAGAACAGAGGTCGACAGCGGTCATAATGACGACCTGATTGACGATGAAATCCTCGAGATCTTTATCGAGGAAGCCGGCGAGGTCCTGGACACCATCCGGGAATACCTGCCCATGCTGCTACGCCAGCACGATGACCGCAGCGCCCTTTCTGAAATACGCCGCGCATTCCACACCCTCAAAGGCAGCGGTCGCATGGTCGGTGCGCTAATTGTGGGTGAACTGGCTTGGTCCGTCGAGAACATGTTGAACCGTGTGATTGACGGCAGCATTTTTATAAATGACGACATTGTCGACCTGCTGGATGAGGCAACCGGTATTCTTCCGGCTCTGGTAAGCGATTTTGAACATCACCAGCTGCCTTCAGCCGATCCTTCCAGCCTCGAAGCCCGGGCCAAAACCCTAGCAAACGGCGAAATCCCAGACACCAGCACAATGCCGGCAAGCGGAGCCGATGACGTTTCCGGCGCCGACGCAATGCAGCCGTCTGAAACCGAGTACGGTGCGGACGAGGGCAGCGTTGATCCGGTGTTACTGGATATCTTTGAGAGCGAAACGGAAACCCATCTGCAGACGCTTCAAGAGTTTCTGGCGTCGGCTGGCGACAAAGTCAGCGTCTCCTATACCGACAACCTGTCCCGGGCTCTGCATACACTCAAGGGCAGTGCTCACACGGCGGGAATCAGCCCGATAGCAGCCGTCATCGCGCCACTGGAACGCTTCATCAAGGAGTCCCGCGCCCAGAATTTGCGCGCTGACCGCGACGTGCTGTCGTTGGTTGAAACCGCCTGCGACTTCCTGGTACAGGGGCTGGCACAGATACGTCAAGAGCCCCAGACCTCGCTGCCCGGCACGGAAGCATTTCTAGAAAAGCTAGAGCATATTTCCAATGATAGGCTGCGCACCTATAGCGAAGACACTAGCCGAAACGGTGGGCAGCCAGCACCATCGCAGCTCGTACAGCTGTTCTTAAATGAAGGCCTAGACGTTGTCCTAGATGCTGACCTTATCCTTACGCAGTGGGCAGAAAACCCGCAAGACCAAGCATCGCTACATCGCCTCACCGCGGGACTAGCACAGCTTACCGACGCAGCATCTGACGCAGGGCTGCCTGATGTAGCCGCTTTGTCCGAAGCATTGCAGGAAGTGCACGCTGCCGTCATCACCCAAAACGAAGCACCGGACGACCCGCTATTCTCAACCGTGCGCAACGCCCATGAACACCTGATCAACATGATGGATCAGGTGGCTGCTGGGTTGGCTACTGAGTCCGGCGATGAGTTGGTTTCCCAGCTTGAAGCACTTACCCAGTCTATTTCCGGGCTAGCAACCGAAGCTACGAGCGCCTTCGATCACGAGTTCACCGAAGACCTGGAAGAGATTGACCTCAGCTTTGACATGGACGAGTTGGAGTCGCCAGAGGCAGAACAGGCCCCTGCGGACTCTGGCGCTGAAACCACCGACAGCGAGATGGATGAAGAGCTTGCGGAAATTTTCCTCGACGAAGCTCGCGATCTCATCGACAGCACGGCCGAAGCCCTACAGAGCTGGAGCGAAGCCACCGGAAATCTGGATATCCTGCACCTGCTCCAACGGGATTTACATACTCTGAAAGGCGGTGCACGCCTCGCCGACATCCCGGCGGTGGGCGATCTGGCCCATGAACTTGAGAACCTGTTTGAAGGGCTTACCGAACAGCGCTTATCCGTCAACGAAGAGCTATCAGACCTTCTGTTCCGCTGCCATGACCGACTGGCAGGCATGGTAGACAACTTGGGAGCCAAGGAGCTTCCACGCCCGGCACCGGACCTGATCAGCGAAATCTGCGCTTACATGGACAACACAAACAGCTCGCGGGCGGTCACGGATGTGACGGCACCCGACGAGTTGCAAGGCGCCGTATCCGATGACGATACACTGCCCTTGGCCGAACTTGAGGAAACCGAAGAGCCCGACGAAAGCGAGCACTCAAGCTACCTTTCGCACTTGGATCCGGAACTCACCGGCATTTTTCTTGAGGAAGCCTACGACCTGATCAACTCAACAGGTAGTGCGCTGCACACCTGGAGTGAGGATCCGTCTAACCGCGGTGTCGCCGCAGAATTGCAGCGGGACGTTCACACTCTGAAGGGTGGCGCGGGCATGGCAGGGGTCGGCTCTATTGGGGACCTAACTCACGTTCTGGAAGACTTGTTCGAAAAAGTGGCGGAAGGCCAGCTTGAAGCTAGCGGAGCAATGAACGACCTGCTGTTTGCTTGTCACGACCGGTTGGCGCAGATGGTTGATCAGGTTGCTAGCCAGAAACCCTGCCCACCCGCGAGCGATCTGGTGGATAAGGTTGCGGCCATTCTCCGTGGCGAACCTTTGCCTAAAGTGGCCGAGCCTGCGACGAGCGAACACCCTGATCCGCTTGCAGAAACCATGACGGCGGAGGCCAACGACGACGAGCTTACGAGCATCTTCCTGGATGAGGGTCACGAGATCCACGACGCCATCAGCGAGTGTATCGACCAGTGGCGCGAAGATCCGAAGGCGACAGACGGTGTTAATCAGCTGCAACAGGAACTGCACACCCTAAAAGGTGGCGCAAGGCTGTCCGACGTTGACCCCATTGCAGAACTCGCTGAAGCCTGGTCAGGTGCACTGGATACGCTGTTATTTAACCCCGGGAACCAGAAGCTTTTACTGACACTCAGTGGTCGCGGTCTTGGCGATCTGAAGTCTATGCTCGGCGAGCTAGCACAGGGTAATGAACTGGTTGCCGACCCCGAGCTTCTTGCAGCGTTTAACAGCGCGCAGAATCCTGATGTCGACAACAGGGAGTTGTCAGCGGAAGCAACCGCAACCGCAACCGCAGATCAGGACTCAGTCGATCCGGAGATTCTGGAGATATTCCTGGAAGAAGCCGGCGAAATCATGGATCAGCTGGAGCAGCTCCTTGGCGACTTGCGTAAAGATCCGGCCAACAAACACTTCAACCAAGAAGCACAACGCGCACTGCATACGCTCAAAGGCGGAGCCCGCTTATCGCAGCTAACCCTACTGGGGGATAGAGCTCATACCTTTGAAACTCGCTTGATCGACTTGGGTGGCAACGCGCCTACTGACAGCCAGTGGCAGGCCATTACCGAAGACCACGACGGCATCATTGCTCTGGTTGCAGACATACGCGAACGCTCCAATTCTGACACAGCCACCGTTGAGCCCGCGAGCGAGCCGGTACCCGCGATGGCAGATCCGGTACAACCGGACGCACCCGCTAAACCCGCGCCCAAGCCTGCCCGGGCCAAAGCACCGGCAAAGGCCCACACCAAGGCTGCTGCTCAGGAAAACATTCGAGTATCCGCTAATTTGTTGGATGATTTGGTCAACCTAGCGGGTGAAACCAGTATTACCCGTGGCCGGCTGGAGCAGCAAAGCAGCGACTTTGGCCATACTCTGGATGAAATGGCTGCAACTATTGAGCGCCTACGCGAACAGCTGCGCCGAATGGACATCGAAACCGAAACGCAGATTCTGTTCAGTGCGGAAAAAGAGCACGGCCCAGACTACGGCGACGACTTTGACCCACTGGAAATGGATCGGTACTCGTCCATTCAGCAATTGTCGCGAGCTCTGACCGAATCATCTTCAGACTTGGCGGATCTGCGTGAAACCCTGTCTGACCGGGTTCGGGATACCGAAACCCTGTTGGTTCAGCAGTCCCGCATCAATACGGAACTCCAAGAAGGTCTGATGAAGACCCGGATGATCCCGTTTGCCTCCATGGTGCCGCGCCTGCGCCGGATTGTTCGCCAGATCGGCGGCGAGCTGGGTAAGAAAGTTGAATTTGATGTACGCAATGCCGAAGGCGAAATGGATCGCACCATCCTAGAGCGCATGATTGCGCCGCTGGAACACATGTTGCGTAACGCCATCGACCACGGCATCGAAAGCCCGGCTGATCGCCGGAAGAACGGAAAGGCGGAAGCCGGCGAGATTACTCTGTCGCTGGCCCGCGAAGGCGGCGATGTGGTTCTGCGCATGATCGACGACGGCGCCGGCATTCCTTCTGCGGTTATCCGAGACAAAGCTATTCGTCAGGGCTTGCTACAGGAGGATGAAGACCTCTCTGACCGGGAAATTCTGCAATTTATCCTGCAGCCAGGATTCTCCACCGCGCAGCAGGTTACCCAGATTTCTGGGCGTGGTGTGGGCATGGATGTGGTCGCCAGCGAGATCAAACAGCTCGGCGGTAGCTTAGATATCGAATCGCAGCTTGGCCGCGGCACGGCATTTACGGTGCGATTGCCATTTACCGTTTCGGTAAACCGCGCATTGATGGTATCCACAGGCGAAGATTTTTACGCTATCCCGCTAAATACTATCGAGGGTATTGTTCGGGTGAGCACCTATGAGCTTGAGGAATACTACAAACCAGACGCTCCCATGTACGAATACGCGGGCCAAGAATATCGCCTGCAGTATCTGGGTAGCCTGTTGAACAGTGATCACCATCCCAAGCTTCAGGGCCAGGCGCTGCCGTTGCCGGTAATTCTGGTTCGCGGCGCCGAGCAGCCTATGGCTCTGCAAGTAGACAACCTGATGGGTAGCCGGGAAATTGTTGTTAAATCCCTTGGCCCGCAGTTCAGTACCGTTCGCGGCGTATCCGGTGCCACCATTCTCGGTGATGGTAATGTGGTGGTGATTCTCGACCTGCCGGCGATGATCCGTTCCGACATATTGTCTGAGCGCCAACGCTTGGAAGATATGGAAAAGGCACGGGAATCTGCCCGCCACGAAGAGCGCGCTACCGTGGTGATGGTAGTAGACGATTCGGTAACTGTGCGAAAGGTCACCTCCCGCTTGCTGGAGCGCAATGGTATGGAGGTTATCACCGCAAAAGATGGCCTAGACGCGGTTGCGCAGCTGCAGGATCACCAGCCGGACATCATGTTGCTGGATATCGAGATGCCGCGTATGGACGGCTTTGAAGTCGCCAGCTTTGTGAGGCACGACGACAACCTGCGCGATATGCCTATCTGCATGATTACGTCGCGGACAGGTGAGAAACACCGTGAGAGGGCACTGGCGATCGGTGTTAACGAATACCTCGGCAAACCGTTCCAGGAGACAGATTTGCTGAAGACCATCAAACGGCTGATCGGTAAGCAGTGATGACCGACCCTAACGGTCGGGCCCAAGTCGGAATTGTGTCGGATATTGTTCTGCAGAGACATCGCCTGCAGGCAGCAGCCGCCAAATTCGGCCTAGAAGTCTGCTTTTCCGGCGATCCTGAAAGGCTTCAGGATTACCCTGAGTTTCCGGATGCTGGGCTCTGGCTTGTCACTCTGGAGGACGAAGCGGATCACCCTGCTCTGTTCGATTATCTTCTGGAAAACACCGAGGCTCCGGTTCTATTTGGCCTAGACCAGGCTCCTGGATCTGGCAGTGCCGAATATTTCCGCTGGGAGCGAAGGCTACTGGGCAAGCTGGAACAACAGCTGGGAGAGCTTGCGCAGCTGGACACCAGAGCCAGTATCGAAGAACTTGAGGTGCAGGTTCCGGAAAACCCAGCATCACGAGAGCTTCCGCAGTGGCTGACACCCGCAGCACCTGGGTCTGTTGCAGAGGAGATTTGGGTACTGTGTGCCTCTTTAGGCGGCCCGGCCGCAGTGAAAGCGTTTCTCGATAGCCTACCGCCCGGCCTTCCTGTGGGCTTCATATACGCTCAGCACATCGATGGCAATTTTTCCGAGGTGCTCACCCGGGTACTTGGCCGCCATGCGCATTACAAACTGCTGCATGCGGAAGAAAATTACAGGGTGAAAAATGGCGATGTGGTACTGATGCCGGTTGAACACGAATGGACGTTTGACAGCACCGGTGTGCTTACCGAAAAAGATACTGCCTGGCCAGGGCCCTACGGCCCGTCTATTGACCAGGTGTTGCTAAATACGGCTGATCATTACGGCGCTCACTGCCACGCCGTTCTGTTTTCGGGAATGGGCAACGACGGTGTAATTGCAGCACCTTTGCTCAAAGCCTATGGTAGTCGGATATGGGTTCAGGAAAGCACCAGCTGTGGCAACAGCTCGATGCCGGACTCTGTAGCTGCCACAGGCTGTGCCAGCTTTTGTGGTACGCCGGAACAGCTGGCCCGGGAACTGGTCAACACCATCGAAAAATCCTGCCTGCTTAAAGGCCGGAAAAAACGGGTCACCGCCTGAGGACACAAGCAATGAATGACAATAGCCAAACCCTCTCCTGCGTTATGATTCCCGTAGGCGGGCGGCAGCTTTTACTGCCCAACGTATCCATTGCTGAGGTCGTGGATTACGCGAGCAGTGAAGCAGATGCCGGGGCGCCGGACTGGCTGGCAGGGCACTTGGAATGGCGTGGCCTGAACTTGCCGGTTATTTCCTACGACGCCGCCAATGGCGGAATTCTTTCAATTCCCGGTGAAAACCGCGGTCGGATTGTCGTGCTCAACTCCCTCAGCGACAACAGCAAAAAGCTCCGGTTCATGGCACTGATTACCCAGGGCATTCCCAGCCAGGTTCGTATTGCCGAAGATCAGGTTAAACAACTGGAAGGTGAAAACGGCCCTGCCGATCTTATGCTGGTTGATGTTGATGGCGAAGCCGCTTGGATTCCTAACTTAGACTACTTGGAGTCTCTCGCCAGCGAAACGCTGGTGTAGAAACAGAACTTGAAACCACACCGCCTACACGGCACCTAGGTTATTGTTCTGTCCCATGGCAGAGGGATCCTTGCAAATGTTATAATGTTGCAAATTCCGCAGGATTCCTACCATGTTTGCCCGCGCGCTCCCGTACCGCCCTCACGATCACGACGCCTGTGTGAGCCAAGCTTTGGCCGACGCCAGAGTAATCTGCCAGCAAAAAAATGCCCGCCTGACGCCCACTCGTGAACGGGTGTTGGAGCTGATTTGGCAATCTCACAAACCTCTCGGCGCTTACGATGTGCTCGCAAAGCTCACCTCCGAAGGCCATAACGCTGCTCCGCCAACCGTATACCGGGCCTTGGACTTTCTACAGCAGCACGGGCTGGCGCATCGCATAGCTTCGCTCAACGCGTTTACTGGCTGCGTCCATGCTGGCGAGCAACACACCGGGATGTTTCTTATCTGTCGGGGCTGCGGCACTGTTCTTGAGCTCACGGATGCATCGGTATCCACGGCAATACACGATGCCGCCGGCGCCGAGGCATTCCGTACGGAAAAAGTAATGCTAGAAGTAGCAGGTCTATGCCCTGGCTGCCAGACGGAACAACATCATGAGTGACGTGCTGGTAGCCATCGAAAACCTTACTGTCCGTTTTGACAATCGCCCGGTTGTTGATCGGGTGAATTTGTCGCTGCACCGAGGCGATATCATTACTATCATCGGGCCCAACGGCGCTGGCAAAACCACGTTGATCAAAGCCATTCTGGGCATACAGGCTGCAACCAGTGGCCGCATTGTTCGCGCAAAACACCTGGTTATCGGGTATGTACCCCAGCATCTAAGCCTGGAATCAACACTGCCGTTGAGCGTAAAGCGCTTCATGTTGCTCAGTGGCCAGCCGCTGGCAGAGTGCACGTCTGCGCTGGCACGAACCGGTGTCAGCCATCTGCTTAGCGCTTCAGTACACCATCTTTCCGGGGGCGAACAGCAACGACTTCTACTCGCCCGAGCACTGGTGCGAAAACCCGATCTGCTTGTGCTCGATGAACCGGCCCAGGGCGTCGATATTAACGGCCAAGCTGCGCTTTATGATCTGATCCGCGAGTTACGGGACGAGCTACACTGTGGCGTCATCATGATTTCACACGATCTGCATTTGGTTATGGCAGCCACCGACAAGGTTATCTGCCTGAACCAACACGTATGCTGTAGCGGATCTCCCGCTGACATCTCCCACGACCCTGCATTTATTGAAACCTTCGGCCGGCCAGTGGCCGAATCTTTGGCGGTGTATCACCATAATCACAACCACAGCCACGATTTACATGGCAACGTAGTTGGGCCCGATCACTCAGGTGCAGCCGCCGGCCATGAGGAATGTCATCATGACCATCATTGATACCATACTGAACGATTTCTTCTGGCGTGCCCTCATTGGTGGCCTGGGTGTGGCGCTGATCGCCGGGCCATTGGGCTGTTTTGTCGTGTGGCGGAGAATGGCGTATTTCGGCGACACCCTGGCTCACTCTGCGCTTCTAGGCATAGCCCTCAGCTTTCTGATCAGCGTTCCGTTAAACCTCGGGGTTATCATTACCAGCGTTATTTTGGCCGTGGCCTTGATGCTGTTCTCTCGTAACAAAACCCTCGCCACCGACACCCTGCTGGGCATTCTTGCTCACAGCGCCCTGGCCATTGGCCTAGTGGCGCTAAGCTTCATGCCGGATGTCCGAATCGACCTAACCGGCCTGCTGTTCGGTGATCTGCTGGCCATGAACCGCAACGACTTGCTGTGGATTTATGGCGGAGCCATGGTGATTCTTACGCTATTAACCGTGCTTTGGCGTGGTTTGCTGATGAGCACCATCCACGAGGAGCTGGCCCGTGTTGAAGGTGTGCCGGTTGAACGCCTGCGCCTGTTACTAATGCTGATGTTTGCGCTGGTAATTGCGGTCGCTATGAAGATGGTAGGGGTTCTGCTGATCACCGCGCTGCTGATCATCCCTGCGGCCACGGCGCGCAGGCTGGCCAGTACTCCGGAGCAGATGGCCGCATTGGCGGTGGTGTTCGGCTTTGTTGCGGTGGTCGGTGGACTAAGCATGTCTTGGCACTTGGACACGCCGGCCGGCCCTTCCGTCGTGGTCACGGCCTTTGCTACCTTTCTCGTGGTCTATGGCGGCGCGGGCCGATTTTCAGCCCGGCACTCTGCCTAAGCACAATCACGGCGGGCGGCTCTGCCTCGGCTCGTACCTTACCGGCGCTTGCAGAACTCCCTGTATGCGCCGAACACCTCCCAGGGGCTCTCAAAGTGTGGGTAATGCCCAACATTTTTCAACCGCACAACATCGGCATCTGGAACCATTTCCTGGTAGCGCTGGGCCATAGCCGCCCCCGACACAGGGTCTGCAATACCTGAAATCAAACGCATGGGCTGTTTCGCATTCTGCAACGCGGACACCCAGCGATGCCTGTGACACCGGCGCTCTTCCATAAACTGGATCAGGTGATGCAAGATACCGCGGCCGTTGTTGTAAGTGAGCAGATGCCAAAAATCGTCCATATCCTGTTGGCTTGGGATGCTTTTGCTGCCAAACAACTTTAGGAAATTGCGCTCAAAACTGCGCCGAGTCATGCCCCGGCTGAGCAGCCCACCCAACGGGCTCCGCAACAGTTTTTGAATCATCAACGGGTTGTGCACTTCTGGAAACAACGCCCCGTTCAGGAAGCACACGCTGGCGATATGAAAAGGCAGCACCCCTTCCTGCTCCCGGGCAAGCAACTCTTGAGCGACACTGCACCCGTAGTCATGGGCAAAAATGTGCACCGAATCCAGCCCAAGCCCTTCCAGCAGCCCCTGCATTAGGTCTGCCTGATCCTCAATACTGTATGCATACCCCCGGGGCTTGTCAGAAAAGCCAAAACCCAACATATCCAGAGCCAACACATTATTGCTCTGAACCAGCATGGGCCAGATCCGGCTCCAATCCCAACTTGCCGTTGGGAACCCGTGCATCAGTATCAGCGGCTCCCCGCTGCCTGCCATGCGGCTGAATATCGCGTGGCCATCGTAGGTGAACCATTTACCGCCTTGTTGCCACTCCTCAAGCACAGCCTTCCCCCCGCTGCCCGCTGCTCCGTCCTTGATACTCGGTATCTGCTGTTCCATGCGCTGTTCCCAATAGATCCTTTACAGCCTACGACTGTAGAATAAACCCGACTCTGCCGCCAGAGCTTGGTACATGCGCTCCATAAACTGCAAACCGAAATCGGTGTTTTTGAGAGAGCTTCACGGTAAACCGTAGAGATACAGGGCAAATTCACTTAAGCTTTAGCGCTCGCGCCTTACCATTATGAAGAGAACCGGAAAAGACTATGACCAAACTCCTTGACGACCTGACGGGCCACTATCGCGCCATCATCGACGGGCTGGGCGAAGACGCCAGCCGCGAAGGTCTCCAAGACACCCCCAAGCGTGCTGCCAAAGCCATGCAGTTCCTCACCCAAGGCTACCAGCAAAATCTTGGCGATCTCGTTAACAATGCGGTGTTTGAATCCGCAATGGATGAGATGGTCGTAGTGCAAGATATTGAGCTTTACAGCATGTGCGAGCATCACATGTTGCCCTTTATCGGCAAGTGCCATATAGCTTATCTGCCCGAGGGCCGCGTTTTAGGCCTATCAAAATTCGCACGCATTGTGGACATGTATGCCCGCCGCCTGCAGATCCAAGAAAACCTGACACGCCAAATTGCCGAAGCCGTAGAGACCGTTACCGGCGCTAAGGGCGTTGCGGTGGTAATCGAAGCTCAGCACATGTGCATGATGATGCGCGGCGTGGAGAAACAGAACTCAAAAATGAAAACCTCCATGATGCTGGGGCAGTTCCGTAAATCCCAGGCTACGCGGTCAGAATTTCTGCAACTGGTGAGCAATCGCTCCTAGTCTTGTGGCTCGATCAGGCCATTCCTAAAAGGCAGTAATAATACTATGCCAACTCAAGACCCACATTCCATTCGCGACATCCTCACCTCTATTCGCACCATTGCTTTGGTGGGTGCCAGCGAGAAAACCAACCGGCCCTCCCACGAAGTCATGCAGTTTATGCAGGCGCACGGATACCGGGTTATTCCGGTAAATCCCCGCCTAGCCGGCCAGCAATTGCTGGGCGAGACCGTTTACGCCGACATCACATCCTTACCCGAACCCGTCGACATGGTGGAGCTGTTTCTTGCCCCTGAGCGCACAGATGCGGTGATCGATCAGGCCATCGAACTGAAGGTTCCCATCATCTGGATGCAGATTGGTGTGATCAACGAAGCCGGTGCGGCCAGAGCCGAAACAGCCGGACTCACCGTTGTGATGGATCTCTGCCCGAAGCAGGAGATTCCGCGACAGGGTATACCGGCGGTTAGCTCCGGAAAGTGAACCTCGGGGCTTCTAAAGCATGGCGCTCTGGTCAGATTGATTTATTATTATCAGTCTTCAGCCGTTACACTGGCATATTGGTCTACTGGCAACCGGAGCACTTCTTGGAACAAACACCCCAAAAATTCGGGCTCTTAATTAAGCAGCTGCTACATCCCGTGTTTCCGGTGGTGATCTTTCTTGTTTTTCTCGGCATGGCAGCCGGCCTTCGCTACGGCTTGATTCAGCAGCACACAGCACAGATACAGGCCAGCCTTGAAAACGAGGCTCGGAATATGGCCCATAGTCTGGAATGGGAGCTTATGGTTCACGCCAATGCCATTCGGCGAATGGCCAACCGGTTGGCAACGGATCCGCAAACGCCCGAAAACGAATGGCGCGAGGATGCCCGCAATTATCTTGAAGACTTCCGCATCTATCAGGCCATAGAGTGGATAGACCGTGGTCTTATCATCCGCTGGCTGGAACCCTTGGCCGGCAACGAGATCGTTCTTGGCTTAAATGCTGCTAATGATAATCAGCGCAGTCGAGCTCTGGAGGCGGCCAAGAACTCTGGGCACTATGACGTTTTAGGAGTGTTGGAACTGCGTCAGGGCGGTAAAGGCATTGTTATCTATGCTCCTGTCGACACCGGGGCCGATAACAATGGCTTCATGGCGGGTGTGTTCAGAATGGAAACCCTGGCTCGCCAGCTGATGGCAAGCCGGGAACCGGCCATGTTTCGGATCGAGATACACAGCAACGGGGCTCCGGTTTATACGCTGAGCGACTTCCAAAGCGCCAGTAATCCTATGTCTTACACTGTGCCGGTTATCATTCCCACATTGGATTGGCACCTCACTCTCTCGCCTTCGGAGGCTTGGGTCGACAAACAACGCAGCCCTTGGCCGCGCTGGACGTTCATTACCCTTGTGTTCATGGGCCTGCTAACCAGCCTCACAACCTTTCTACTGCAGCTCATACTCAAGCGCAATCAGGATCTGTTGATAACCCGCCAGGAACTGGATGACGAAATCGCACAACGCAAAACCGTTCAAAAGGACCTTGTTCGGCTCGAATCCACGGACATTCTTACTGGCCTAGCAAACCGACGCTTCTTTATGGAAGACTTGGCCCACGCACTCAATATCGCAGGCCGCCAGGTGTGGCAGTTGGCCATGGTAATGCTGGACCTCGATCGTTTTCAGATACTGAATGATTCTCTTGGGCATCAGTTTGGAGATGAGCTTCTGGTTCAGGTTGCCGGGCGCCTAGATCAGCTCAGTAATGAGCGTATTACGGTGGCCTATTCCGGCGGTGACGAGTTTATGATCTGCCAGCAGCATGTGGAGAACATTGACGACGTCGTTTACCTGCTGGGGCTTATCAAACAGTGTTTTGAAGCGCCTTATGTGGTTCAGAATGAAAGCCACAGCGTTACCGCAACTCTCGGCGTTGCCGTGTATCCCCAGAGCGGCCTGGACGCCGATACCCTGCTGCAGAACGCAGACATTGCGCTGTATCGTGCCAAAGAGCAGGGCCGCAACACCTATCAATTCTATACTGAGGGCATGCAAGAACGAGAAGTTATGCGGCTGGAGCTAGAGAAGGATCTCAGCCATGCCCTAGCCAATAATGAGTTTGTACTGCATTACCAGCCGCAACTGGACCTGAACAGCGGCGAAATCAACAGTGTCGAAGCGCTTATCCGGTGGCAGCATCCTCGTAGGGGCCTGCTGCCACCGGGCGAGTTCATTCCACTGGCGGAGGAAAGCGGCCGAATAACCGATATCGGGCGCTGGGTGGTGATGGCCGCCTGCCGGCAGTTATCGGCATGGAAAGGAACCCGCTTCGAAAACCTCCGGGTAGCCGTGAATCTGTCCGGGCGGGAACTGGACGACGAGAACCTGGTGGAGCGTATACGCGAGGCTCTGGATGCCGAGGGCATCCCAGCTAACCGGCTTGAGGTGGAGCTGACTGAGGAGATTTTTGTTCAAAACATCGAGCACAATCTTGGACAACTGACACGCCTGCATGACCTTGGCGTACATCTGGCGATTGATGATTTCGGTGTCGGCTATTCTTCTCTGGCTTACCTGAGAGACTTCCCAGTGGATCTGCTGAAAATCGACCGTTCGTTTATTACTGACGTAACGGAGCGCCACGATGACGCTGTGATCACTCGGGCGGTAATCAATCTCGCCCACAACCTTGGCTTACAAGTCGTTGCGGAGGGCGTGGAGACGAAAGCACAGCTAGACTTCCTCAAAAGCCACCACTGCAACGTGGCTCAGGGTTATCTGATCAGTCGCCCTATTCCAGCAGCGGAATTGGAAAAAGCGCTGGTCAACGGCGCGTTCAAAAAGGCTGTAATGGCTGAGCCGGATTTGTAACAGCCATCCGCCAGCCCCAGCATTAAGATTGCTTTTTTCAGGTGAGATTTTATGGCCACAGGTTATTTGACGCCGGAACAGGACAGCAAGCTTCGCCGATGGGAGCGCTGGAACCGGAACTATTTTATTTTTGCGTTCGTGGTTCTGGTTATTACTCTGGTTTTCAGTAGCCAGCTTGGGCTTTCGAGCGCTGACGACTGGGGGCCACTGGGCCTTATTCTGGTGGCGCTGATTACGCCGATTATTATTCTGCAACTGCGCTTGGCGTGCCCCGCGTGTGGTCACAAGATTGGCTGGCAGGCGAAGCTAATGGCCCCTGATCAGTGCAACAACTGCAATGCCTTCCTTCGGGCGAAAAGCTCCTCCTCGTAAAAACCTTTGACCTGTGAGTAGGTCACAGGTTTTAAGCTATCCTTAAGCTTCAAACACTCTTGGCTGTCAGGCTTTGTCGATAGCCGCGACGGTGTGGGAGGCTTGTCCGAAAACCGCTGTGAATACGTCCATGTACGCTTGCTCTCCGCCTTCCCTGGCTCCGAGCATTTTCGGACAAGCCTCCCACACCGCCGCTCATTAACATTTGGCGGATGCTGCTGAATATGAAAGTTAAGGACCTTGCTACGTCTGCCGGGGTGAATCCGGACACTGTTCGTTTTTACACCCGGGAGGGGCTGCTTAAACCGACCCGAAACCCGGATAACAACTATCAGCAGTATGACACTGAGGATCTTCGGCGGCTGCGTTTTGCCCGCAAAGCTCGACAGCTGGGTTTTTCGTTGCCAGAGATTCGGCAGATTCTGGATCAGGCGGACGACCACCACTCGCCGTGCCCCATGGTTCGGGATGTGTTTCAGCAACGGCTGGCCGTGGTCGAGCAGGAGATTCAAGAGTTGGAGCAGTTGCGTAAGCGTATGAAGACAGCGCTGGTCGCTTGGCAGGATATGCCGGACGGCACGCCGGATGGCCACACCATTTGCCGGTTGATCGAGCACTGGGACGATAGCGAACCCGGAAAATAGGCTGAGGAGTAAACCACTATGAGCGAAGCACCTGTATTACACACCACTCTCAGCATTTCCGGCGCTACCTGTCAGGGATGCGCTAAAAAGATTCGTAATGCCCTGGAGCCTCTAACCGGCGATACCGGTCTTGTAGAGGTTAATCTGGAAGATCAGACCGTGGCGCTGCCCGAAGGCATTGATGCCAAGGAAGCGGCTAGAATTGTGACGGAAACCGGATACCCGGCAGAACCGGTATCTAAAACTGAAAAGCCTACCAGTTGCTGCTCTTCCAAGTCTGAAAAGTCAGGCGGCAGCGCTGAAGATACGAGTGAACAGCTCGATACTCTGGAAGACACACCTAAAGAATCTGCAGCTCCAGCCCAAAGCGACGATCAAGTGCACCTGGCGGTAACCGGTGCTACCTGCGCCTCTTGTGTGAACACCATCGAGAAAGCATTGAAGTCAGTGGCAGGCGTTACCCATGCCTATATGAACCTGGCGGACAATACAGCCACAGCAACGGGCGCGACCGATCCGCAAGCCCTCGTGCGAGCTGTAGAGAGCTCCGGTTACGGCGCCAGTGTGATTGAAGACGTGGATGCCGCAGACGACAAGAAGCAAGAAGACGACAAAAAGCAGTACAAAACTTTGCTGGTGAAGATGGCCATCAGTCTGGGCCTGGGTGTTGGCCTAATGGTTTGGGGCATGGGGTTTGGCTCCATGACCGTAAGCGAAGCGAACCAAGGCATCTGGCTTGGCCTCGGCCTGCTGACGCTCGCGGTTATGGTCATTACCGGTGGACACTTCTACGTCGGCGCCTGGAAGGCATTCCGGCACCACAACGCCAATATGGACACGCTGATTGCCCTGGGCACAGGTACCGCTTGGCTGTATTCCATCACCGTCACCAGCATTCCCGA
The DNA here is from genome assembly GCF_900215155.1 of Marinobacter sp. LV10R510-11A. Lineage (NCBI taxonomy): Bacteria > Pseudomonadati > Pseudomonadota > Gammaproteobacteria > Pseudomonadales > Marinobacteraceae > Marinobacter > Marinobacter sp. LV10R510-11A. The sequence continues at coordinate 3,379,921 of NZ_LT907980.1, read as the reverse complement.
AGCCTTACCTGAGATGGCGCGGCATGTGTATTTTGAAGCCTCAGCCATGATCATCGGTTTGATCAATCTTGGCCAGGCGCTGGAACTCCGCGCCAAGGGCAAGACATCCGAGGCGGTTCGTCGACTGCTGGATCTGCGGGCGAAAACCGCCCGGGTTATCCGCGACGGGCAAGAGCAGGACATTCCGGTAGAGGACGTGCGCAAAGGCGACCACATTCGCGTTCGCCCCGGTGAAAATCTGCCGGTGGACGGGCGGGTTGTAGAAGGCAGCACCCGCATCGACGAAAGCATGCTCACCGGCGAGCCCATGCCCGTGAGCAAAGCAGTGAACGACGAGGTCTCCGCCGGCACGCTGAATACACACGGCGGGATTGTTTACGAAGCAACCCGCGTAGGCAGTGAGACTGCACTGGCGCAGATCATCCGGCTGGTGAAGAAGGCCCAGGGTTCAAAACCGGCTATCGGGCGGTTGGCAGATAAAATATCGTCAGTGTTCGTGCCCAGCGTCATGCTGATTGCCGTGGCCGCCGCGCTGGTTTGGTACAACGTCGGGCCGGAGCCCGCGATTGTTCATATGATGGTGGCAGCCACCACGGTACTGATCATTGCGTGCCCTTGTGCACTGGGTTTGGCAACGCCTATGTCAGTGATGGTGGGTGTGGGCAAGGCGGCGGAATACGGCGCCTTGATTCGTCAGGGAGACGCACTGCAAACCGCAGGCAAGCTTGACCTGGTGATTCTCGACAAAACCGGCACCATTACCGAAGGCCACCCGGCGGTGACCAGCGTGCACGCCGTAAATGGCGACGAAAGCGAATTGCTAGCGTTGGCTGCAGGTTTGGAGCAGCATTCCGAGCACCCTCTCGCGGAAGCCATCGTTAACAAGGCCAAAGAGCAAAACGCACAGCCGCTCAAGGTCATCGATTTTGAAGCCCTGAATGGCAAGGGTGTGGCTGGCCAGTTTGAGGGCGACCGGGTTCGCCTAGGCAACCGCCGCTGGCTGGAAGCCGAAAATCTGTCGTTAAGTGGTCTTGAAGGCGCAGAAAAAGCCATCACCGAAGTGGCCGGTACACCGCTGTTTCTTGCCCGGGGTGCCGAGGTGCTTGGCGTGATCGGCGTTGCGGATGCCATCAAGGCAGATTCCAAAGCCGCCATCCGGCGCATGCACGACGCCGGTATCAAGGTGATGATGGTTACCGGTGATATCGACGCCACGGCAAAAGCCATTGCTGCCAAGACCGGCATCGACGAATACCGCGCCGAAGTTCTGCCCGAAGACAAAGCCGACGTGGTAAACGAAATGCGCGGCAAAGGCTACACCGTGGCCATGGTGGGTGACGGCATCAACGATGCGCCGGCGCTGGCCGCGGCCGATGTGGGTTTCGCCATCGGCACAGGCACCGACGTCGCCATCGAAAGCGCCGCCATCACCTTGATGCGCGGCTCCCTGCACGGCGTACCAGATGCCATCGAGATCTCCCGAGCCACGGTAAAGAACATTCACCAGAATCTCTTCGGTGCCTTTGCCTACAACAGTCTGGGCATTCCCATCGCCGCAGGCCTGCTGTACCCGATCTGGGGCATATTGATGAGCCCAATTCTTGCCGGTGCCGCCATGTCACTGTCCTCAGTAACCGTCGTGACCAACGCCAACCGGCTGCGCCTTTTCAAAACCAGTCGTAAGCCTGATTTGGCTCACGCCCAAAGCCAAAAACCAAGTGGGGAGCGGAACTGATGGAAACAATACTGGTCAATGCCGGAGGACTTGTTCTGATGGCTGCCATCGTTTGGTGGTTCTGGCTTTCGTCGTCAGATACCGACGCCTCCGCACAGAATAAAAGCCATCACTGAACACAACATTAAAGAGAGAAAAATCATGAAAAAACAAATTCTCGGACTGGCCCTCGGTGCCACACTCGGTTTTAGCACTCCGCTGTTAGCGGCTGGCGCGACACAGAACATTCATGTTTACAAGTCGCCCACCTGCGGCTGCTGCACAGACTGGGTCGATCATCTGGAAAGCAACGGCTTTGATGTGGAAGTTACCGGCACACAGGATATGAACCGCGTCAAAATGGAAGCTGGCCTTACCCCCAACTTGGCCAGCTGCCACACCGCGTTTGTGGGTGACTACGTCATCGAAGGCCACGTGCCCGCTGACGATATTCACCGCCTGATCGCCAACGCCCCGAAAGCCCGCGGCCTGGCAGTCCCCGGTATGCCCGCCGGCTCACCCGGTATGGAAATGGGCGACCGCAAAGACCACTACGAAGTATTAATGTTCAACGACCAGGGCCAGACCAAGGTATTTTCCGAGCACAACTAGGCCACATAGGCCAGCCCAAGATACCATCTGAGCTGGCCTGCAAATCAGAGCCCTGCTAGCATCGCTGCACATTCCGATGAGCATGATCGCCAACCTGTTTGTATCCAACGGCATGAGCGCCGGCAACAACCGCGAAGAGGCGATTGTTCAGAGCGTGTCCGAACTGTTCGAGCGAGCAATCAAGGCCCGCATCATCGCCGAAGCCATCGCCCTGCCCGAAGTGCCAAGCACCGTGCTGGCGCGCTTCCCCCATATTGTGGAAGGCATAGAAGCCCTGCAAGAAGCCGGCTTTGGCATTCGCGTGCTGGATGCCTCACTTGGCGGCCAATACCCGGTTATGTGCATTCTTCTGATGCACCCAGACGGCGGTGCTTACGCCTGCTTCGGCGCACACCCAACGTTCGAAGTTGCACTGGAACGAACTCTAACCGAACTGGTTCAAGGCCGTGCCCTAGATGAACTAGAAGGCTTCCCGGCGCCCACTACCGACATGGACATGGTAGACGAGCCCCACAACCTGGAGCTGCACTTTATCGATGCCAGCGGCTACGTAAGCTGGGCCTTCCTCAGCGACGAGCCGGACGTGGAATTTGCCGACTGGGACGCCCACAGCCCATGGGCCAAAGACAACAAAACGTCCTGCGCCCAGATGATCGACCTAATCCACAGCGAAGGTCACGAAATCTACATTGCAGAGCATACCGATCTGGGCGCTTTCGCCTGCCGCATCCTGATTCCGGGCTTCTCGGATATCTATCTGCCAGACGAACTGATCCTCAATAACAACAACGCCAGCCTGCCCGTAAGGCCTGTGCTCTACAACCTGCACAATGCCGGCGAATCTGGCTGGCAGTTGCTGCTGGAAACTCTGGAGGGCCACCACATCAACGACCAGATGAAAGTACTGGAGTGGACGGGCATCGTAGGCGATAGCAGCCGTTGGGGCCGCTTACGTGTTGGCGAATTCAAGATTTGGCTGCTGTTGGCCTTAAACGATCTGGAAGGCGCATTCGAACTGTTGGCACCCGTGCTAGCGTCAGGTGACCTGACCGAAGACGATCGCCGCGGGCTGGAGTACTACCACAGCGAAGCACGAGTAGCTCAGGCGCTAAGCTTTATTGCTGGTGAACAACGCTTCCCTGGCCTATCAGCGCTGGCACCTGCCGCGCCAACCGAAGGCCACCGCAAGCTTCTGGAAGGCTACCGCAAGGTGTTAGACGGCCAGAACAGAGCCGCCTCAACTTGATTTCAGGCAGCACCGGTACCTTTGTAGCACCGGTGCTGCTCTGCGCTATTCACAAAATTACATGATTTACAGTCTTATGCTGTAATCTTTTCTACACACCCGCTCGTCGGTGCTCTATGGTTATTTCCACTTCCTCTGAGGGAAATACAGCGATTAACCACGCGTAACGGGTCTGACTCATACCGCGTAAACCGTTATACTTCGCTCCATCATTCATTTTTTCAGCCAGGTTCACCCATGTTCAATGCCGACGCTCTCAACCAGTTGCGCCAGCTAAAGACTGATATTGAGGAAAGCAAAGTCGTTTTCCCCGGGACGGTTAAAGCCACCAACGGCCGCTTCGGGTTCGTCGTACTAGACGAAGGGCGGGACGTTTTCTTGCCACCAGAAGAAATGCAAAAAGTACTTCCAGGCGACAGGATTAACGTTACCGAACAGGAAGTAGACAAAGGCAAGATCCAAGGCGTTGTGGACGAGCTTTTAGAAAGCCGGCTGAGCACTTTTGTTGGGCGCTATTTAGAGAAGGGCAAAGGGCACTTCGTAGTGCCGGAAACGCCGGGCATCAACCGCTGGATTTTTATTCCGCCTAAAGAACGCATGAATGCGCAGCCCGACGATTACCTATACTGCTGCATATACAAACACCCAATCAAAGACGGGAAGGGCCAGGCAAAGGTTCTTCGGGTTATTGGCAAAGCCGGCGAACCGGGGATAGAGCGTGCTCTCACCCTAGCGACCTTCGACCTGGCAGATTCTTGGCCCGCGCCTGTTTTAGAACAAGCAGATAGCCTGAACGAAGCAGCTGTCGAAGCCTGCGAAGCAGGGCGGGAAGACCGCACTGAGCGCGCATACGTGACCATTGATAGCCCAGCCACGCAGGATATGGACGACGCCCTTCTGGCGGAACCCAATGTCACCGGTTGGTCGTTATCCATTGCCATTGCCGACCCATCTGCACTTATTGGGCCGGAAAGCGCGGCTGAAATTGAAGCCTTCAACCGGGCAACCGCTATTTATTTCCCGGGTGAACCCTTGCCCATGCTGCCCGACAGCATCAGCACCAAACTGTGCTCGCTGATGCCCGACATGAACCGACTGGCTCTGGTATGCGATCTGCAGGTCAATAACGATGGCAGCCTGGGCGAATATAGCTTTCACCAGGCGGTTATCCGCTCGCAAGCCAAGCTCAGTTACGATCTGGTTTCCAACCTGATTGAAGGGCGCGAAGACGAAGACATCAAAGCCTTACCCGACTCAGTTGCCAACAGCTTGGATCAGCTCCATCAAGTGGCAACCGCGCTGCGCAAATGGCGCAATGAACACGCCCTGCTAAGCGGCGATCGGCCCGAATTCCGGTTGAGACTGGATGAACATCGACGCATTCGCGCTATCGAACCCTCGGTACAAAACGAGGCACATCGGCTAGTAGAAGAATGCATGGTTGTGGCCAACCGTTGCGCTGCAGATCTTCTGGCTCAGCAACCATCTGGCCTGTTCATTCAGCACTCGGGGCTTCGTAGCGACCGTGCAGACAACACCCGAGCTTTGATTGAAGGCTATGCGCCTCACCTTGCGGATCTTGACCCCAGCACCCCTGACGGTTTCCGGGAGTTGATGAAACAGACCACAAACCTGAAAGCAGACGTGCCGGTGAAAGCGATTCTCTCTCGGCAGCTTGCCCGGGCGGAGCTGGCCTTCACCGCGGCACCGCATCAAGGCATGGGTCTTAAGGCCTACACCACCTTTACATCGCCTCTGCGCAAGTATACCGATCTGTATGTTCACCGGTTGATCAAAGCGGCACTGTGGGACACCCCCATGAAGGCGCTCGACGGGGCCAAATTGTTGGCACTTCAGAGCGCGCAGTTCAAAGCCCGCCAGGCTGCCAACAGCCTGGAAACCTGGCTTCGCAGCGACTTCGCGAAAACCCTGGGCGAGGAGCCTATGGACGGTGTTATCAGCCGAACCATCCCCGCCGGATTTTTCGTGCGGCTAGACGTCAACGGCTTGGAAGGGTTTGTGAGTTGCAAGACCCTCAACGGCAAGTTCGGCTTCGATCCAGTAACCCTGCGTTTGATACACAACAAAAATGGCCGCATTTTCCAGTTGGAACAGGCCGTTAAAGTCAGTTTTTCAGGGGTCGAAGAAGAGCGCCGGCAGATTAACTTCAAGCTGGTAGAAGCTGAGGCTAAGGAGAACGACGACAGCAAGGGCTGACGTCGTTGCCGAATGCTAAGGGCGGAGCATATTCTCTAGGCGGACATCCTTGGCCTGCCATTGACCCCCCAGCCAGTTCTTCACACTGCGCCTGTGCTGGGCATCGGTAGAGTAATCCCGCCCTTTCAGGTGCTCGGGTATAGTGACCGTGTGAATTTCCATTTTCACTTCACTCACCCGGCCGCACATAAAGTCCCAGAACGAGGGCGCGCCGCCAGGATAGGCAATGGTTACGTCAACCAGAGTCTGTATTGAATCACCCATGGTGTCCAAAACGAACGCCGCACCGCCGGCTTTCGGCGTTAACAGGTGGGTATACCGAGATTTCTGCTTGTCGTGTTTGGCTTGGGTAAACCTTGTACCTTCCACAAAGTTCATCACGCTCACCGGAGTATAGCGAAACTTTTCGCAGGCACGGCGCGTGGCTTTCAAATCCTCACCACGCTTTTCCGGGTGCTTGATCAAATACTCCCGCGTGTATCGCTTCATGAACGGGAAATCCAAGCCCCACCAAGCAAGCCCGATGACTGGCACCCAGATAAGCTGCTGCTTGAGAAAGAACTTCAGAAACGGTGCCCGGCGATTGAACACCCGCTGCATGGCGAAGATATCTACCCAACTCTGATGGTTGCTCAGTACCAGATACCAGCTTTCACGACGGAGATTTTCCGCACCTGTGACATGCCATTGCGTGCCATGGGTGAGCTTCATCCAACCGGTATTGCACGCAACCCAAGACTCGGAAATCCAGATAATGGCCCGGGTGCACAGTACCCGGAACCCCTTATGGGGGATAATGAGCTTCAGCAGCGCTGGAATATAGAGCAGCACACACCAGAACAGGGTGTTGATTGCCAACAGAACGGAGTTGAGTATGCCGATAACGGGAGCGGGCAGGAAACTGAGCATGCGGAGCCTGTTGTGATTATTTAGTCAGTGGTGGGCAATCATACCAATCAGCAACGGCGATGGGCAGTGGCCGTTTGTGACCGCATTGCCATCCAGAAATGACAGTCTTGCCATAGCGTAGCCTAGCACTGCAAGATAGCCTCGCTTCTTTACCATGGATTTTTCAATGTCAGATCTTATCAAAGCCGCCACTGAAAAGGCCTCAGGGCTGGCGCGGCAGACAACACTCTACGCAGGCAATGCGTTTGACCGAGTGTTCCGTGCCGCGAGCCTGGTGCAGGCGGGGCAAACGCCTTTTGAGACACTTCACTCTGATGGGCTGGTAAGCCTGCGATACTACCCGCCGCTGCAGGAAGATTTCATCGAACTGGATGGCATAACCATTCCTGTTGAGCGCAAACCCCACCGCACGCCGGTGGTGATTGTTCCGCCATTGGCGGTCAATATGTTGATATACGATCTGCTACCCCAGCGCAGCCTAGTCAGATTTCTGCGCGCAAAAGGTTTTGAGGTGTATCTCATTGATTGGGGCAAGCCAACTCGGGCGCACAGTCACTATAATTTTCATACCTATCTGGCAGAGCTGTTACCTGGATGCCTTGAGCGGGTTCGCAAGCACAGTGGCGAGCAAGAGCTTTCACTGCACGGCTGGAGCTTGGGCGGCATGTTCACTCTGTTCTATTCGGGCCTGAGCAAAGATCAGCATATCCGTAACGCAATTATTTTGGGCTCCCCCATCGACAGCCACGCGTCTGGCATACTCGGTTTATTAAGCAAGGGCTTGGGAGGTGTCTCGGATTTTGTTCACCAGCACACCGGGTTTCAGGTTCATGATCTTCGCCCTCACTGGTTCCACAGCCCCGGCTGGTTGAACACCATCGGCTTCCGGCTGACCAACCCCATCGGCAGCGTTATGGGTTACTGGGAGCTGATCATTCGCCTGGGAGACCGGGAGTTCGTTACCAACCACGCCACCACCGCTGCTTTTCTTGACCACATGGTGGCCTATCCCGGCGGTATCGTGCAGGACACAGTGGTGCGTATCTGGATGGATAACGATTTGTCCCGAGGCACTGTACAGATTGGTGATGATGAAGCGCAGTTAGCTAATGTAACCGCTAACTTACTAGCCGTCGCGGGCAGTGAAGACTCAATGGTGACACCAGGCGCCGCAAAGCGGGTGATGGATCATGTCTGCTCCGCAGATAAGACCTTCCGGGTCATCCCAGGCGGACATATGGGCATTCTGGCGGGCAGCAAAGCACCGCGGGAGAGTTGGTTGGAGATGGCGGGGTGGCTGGCCGAGCGTTCAGGTTGATCTAAAACTCGGTTCCGGGGATGGCCGTTCTGGATTACACTGCTATCCATGAACCTTATTGATACATTCAATCTTGATATTCGCGCGCTACATACCTTTGTCGCTGTGCTTGACGAGGGCAGTGTCTCCCGCGCGGCGGTCAAACTCGGGGTCAGCCAATCGGCGGTCAGCCACACTCTGGATCGCCTGCGTAACGCCCTCGGGGATCCTCTGTTCGTCAAATCCGGGCGCGGCATTGCGCCCACGCGATACGCAGTGCAGGCCGGCCCCCACGTTCGCCAGATTCTCGACGACATGCACTCGCTGGCATCCGGCCCGCCGTTCACGCCAGAAACCACGGAGTTCACCTTCACCGTTGCCGCCAACGATTATGAGCGGGACCTGCTGCTGCCATCGCTGATGCAGCGCCTACGAGAACAGGCACCGGGCATAATGTTACAGGTAATTGCTTCAGGGATTCCCAGTGCGGAAATGCTGCGCAAGGACATCTGCGACCTGATCATCTCTCCCCACGCTCCGGAAGCCACCGACATCATGCAGAGGGGGCTGATGGGCGATCGCATGGTCGTTTTCTACGACCCGCAAAAGCGCGAAGCGCCGGAGAGCGTGACCGATTACGTGAAGGCCGATCACATAGCCCTAGTATTCGCCAGCGGCGAAAAACCCGCCCTCGAAGCTGGGCTCTCTGCCCATGGGCTAACCCGCCGAAACCTGGTCACAGTCTCTAATTTTTCCGGGCTGCCAGAGTTTCTCAGGGGCAGCGACATGCTGGTTACCGCACCTGAGCGAATGAGCAAACACTTACTTCGAGACTTTGCGTGGGTACCCTTACCTTTCAGCTTCAAGCCTTTTACTCTGCTGATGGTATGGCACCGCCGCAACCAAAATGACCCCGCCCATCGCTGGTTACGCAACCAAGTAAATGCAGTCGCAGCCACCATGAATGGCCTGAACGACTAACTCATCATTTTTACTCATATATCCTATGAGCAGCTTCAGCGTTATTTTTTGTCCGCGCAGCCCCTACACTCCAACGCCTAAGCCTCACCGTGACGCTGAGCCCTGATGGGAAATAGCAGCCCGCGAAGGTCGCACCCTTTAACTATGGACAAGAAATGCTCGCTCTCACCAGTATCTGGACAACCATACTGCTTGCTGCCGCCGTCGCATTGGGGCCGCTGGCCACCGATATGTATCTGCCGGCGTTGCCACAGATAGGCAGTGATTTTGGTAGCGGCACCAGTCAAGTCCAGCTAACCCTGAGCCTGTACTTGGTCGGCTTTGCCATCGCGCAACTGGTGTGCGGCCCCCTGGCCGACCGATTTGGCCGCAAGCCGATCATGATCGGTGGCTTTGTGCTGTTTGCCATCGCCAGCATTGGTTGCGCGCTTGCTAGCAATATCGAAACTCTAATTCTGTGTCGCTTTTTGCAGGCGTTGGGTGGGTCGGCAGGCCCCGTACTGGGTCGGGCCGCCATCCGGGATATCTATACACCTCGCGAGGCGGCGAAAATCATGGCGCTTCTGGCTAGCATCATGGCTTTAGCACCAGCAGTCGCACCAACCCTCGGTGGCTTAATGGTTGCCGGTTTCGGCTGGCACTCTATTTTTCTAGCGCTGGGCGGTTATGCCTTGATCATGGCGGTGGTGGTTGCCTTCGGCATTCCAGAACCCATGCGCCCAGAATATCGCCAACCCCTGAAGCTCTGCAGCTTGTTGAGGAACTATCGTGCAATCGGAACCGACATCAGTTTTCTCGGTTACACCCTAACCAACGCTTTGCTATTCTCAGGGCTATTTGCGTTTCTTTCCGGCTCCTCGTTCGTGCTAATCGATTTTCTAGAAGTGCCGCCACAAAAGTTTGGTCTATATTTCGCCGGCATTGTCGTCGGCTACGTAGCCGGCAACCTTGCTGCAATCCACCTTGGCAGTCGCCTGGTGCCAGATCAAATTCTCGTTCGCGGCTTGGTCATTGCGGTTGCTGCCGGCAGCCTGATGATGGCTCTGGCATTGGCAGAAGTATTCAGCGTGTGGGCCGTTATACTGCCCCAGGCATTGTTTATGGCGGGTACCGGCATGGTTATGCCCCAGACCATGGCAGGCGCCATGGCCAACTTCCCGCGCATGGCCGGTTCCGCTTCAGCGCTGTTCGGCTTTGCCCAAATGGCCATTGCAGCCTGCGCCGGCATGCTCGTGGGCCACCTGCACGATGGAACCTCATTGGTAATGGCAACAATTATTGCCATCTGCGCCGCTTGCGCCCTCGCCAGCTATCTGCTGCTGGTGCAGCGCCACCCCGCTCCCGGGTTCGAGCCGCAAGCAGTCTCCGGCCAATAGTTGCATCGCAAAATGCCTGACGGGGTGCAAACTCATCCAAAATGAACTAAAAAGAGTAAGCTGTAACTGAACATTGACGGATAGATATTTCCGTATCACGAAAGGAGCAATTCATGAGCACAGTCACTCTCGACGGCAACCCCATTGAACTGAGCGGCACGTTTCCGAAAAACGGCGACACAGTACCGCCATTTACGCTTACCAACAGTGGCCTGGAAGAAGTCCAGCTCGACAGCTGGGCCGGGAAGCGAAAAATCCTGAATATCATTCCCAGTATCGACACCGGCGTGTGCGCCGCATCCACCCGTAAATTCAACGAAAAAGCCGGCGGCTTGGACAACACCGTGGTACTGGTTATCTCGGGCGACCTGCCGTTCGCAGCAGCCCGCTTCTGCGGTGCTGAAGGCCTAGAAAATGTCATCACTCTTTCCACATTCCGGAATTACAGTTTCCAGCAGGACTATGGCGTGGCGATTCAGGACGGCCCGCTGGCCGGACTTTGCGGCCGTGCCGTGGTGGTTCTGGATGAGGACAACAAAGTCATCCACAGCCAGCTCGTCAGCGAGATCAAAGACGAGCCAGACTACGACGCAGCACTGAAGGTTCTCTAAGGAAGCCAGCACCCGGTTCCGAAGCCCGGCGGGCGGAGAGGCTCTCTGCCCGCCGGGCTAACTCCAAAATCTGTTAGACTCCCGCACCCAATCCAAGACTAAGGCTCCACCCCCAACCCGTGAGTAAAGCACCCGAAAACGCCAGCCTCACCCGCCAGCTCTACACCATGACTTGGCCCATGCTATTTGGCGCACTTTCGCTGATGACATTTCAGCTGGTAGACAGTGCCTTTATCGGCCAACTCGGCCGGGATCCTCTGGCGGCACTCGGTTTCACACTCCCCATGCAGCAACTCATTATCGGCCTGCAGGTAGGTTTGGGCATCGCAACCACGGCGATTATTTCGCGAACTCTAGGTACGGGCGAACAGCTTAGAGCTTTTCGCCTCGGCGGGTTGGTCATTACCGTTGGCAGCGCACTGGTGTTCGTACTCTGTGTCGGCTTGTGGCTTCTGCAGAGCCCGATCATGACAGCCCTAGGGGCAGAAGATACTCTGCTTCCACTGGTTCGCAGTTACTGGGTGCCCTGGCTGATCTCGGCATGGATAGGCGCATTTCTGTACTTCGGGTATAGCATCTGCCGCTCCCACGGCGACACCAAACTGCCAGGCTACCTGATGGTAGCCACCAGCCTCGCCAACATCGCCCTGGATCCGCTTTTTATCTTTGTTTTTGATTGGGGCCTGCCTGGTGCTGCCTGGGCCACGGTAGTTTCCTTCGGAATCGGCTGCCTGTTTATCTATCCAAAGCTGCTCAAGCGCGGCTGGGCCCGCTTTGATCTTCGCGAACTCGCGTTGGGACGCGCGCTAAAACAACTCAACAGCATCATGGCCCCGGCGATGGTCAGCCAGCTCATGCCGCCTGCCTCAGCCATGTTCGCAACTGCCATGGTCGCCGGTTTTGGCTCAGCCGCCGTTGCAGCTTGGGGGCTGGGTACCCGCCTAGAGTTCTTCTCCATTGTGGTGGTGCTCGCCCTCACCATGTCTATGCCGCCGATGATTGGGCGCATGTTAGGCAGTGGCGATATTGAACAGATTCGTAAACTGGTGCGGCTTGCGGTGCGCTTTGTGGTGGTCTGGCAACTGGCCATTGGCCTGCTCTGGCTGGTCGGCTCCGGCCTTGTCTCCGATCTATTCAGCAGCGATCAGCAGGTACAGGACATTCTCGGGGCCTATCTTGTGCGGGTGCCGCTCAGCTATAGCGGCCTGGGGGTGTGCATGTTGATGGTGTCTGTATGCAACGCCCTTGGCTTGGCCATGCGGGCACTGTTGGTTTCAATCCTGCGGCTGTTTTTGTGCTTTTTGCCACTGCTGTGGCTGGGCAGCCAACTCAACGGCATTCATGGTCTGATGAGCGGTGCATTGGTGGGCAACCTGTTTGCCGGCGTTATGGCATACAGCTTCTATCGCACGGGCATGCAGCAACTCCGCAAGAGCGGGAGCAAATCAAGCGAAGCGTGAACGGAAGTTTTCTGGCATGGGCACCACTTTCTTTTGCTGGTAATCAAAAAACACGAACCCGTATTTTGCCCGCGCAACTGGCTGGCTATTTTCGGCCTTGGTTACCCGGAACACAAAATCACCCCCGTATTTGTTGAAATCCATCAGCCCCACTTCAAAGCGCAACATTTCTGGGAAGAACGACTCCGACTGATACATGGTGGCCAGATCCGTCACAATAATGCCCTTGCCGCTGTTGTCGCCCTCAGAAATTCCGTAACTGATCAGGAACTGAGCCCGCGCTTCAGAGAGCATCGAAACCAGGGCATCGTTGCCTAAGTGATTGGCGCCGTTGATGTCGGTCGTTCGAACCTGCATACGGGTTTCAAAGCAGAATACATCGTCAGGGAAAGAAAGTTCGATTCGGGCCACGTGGAGGTACCTGCCTTTCTGTGTGTCTGGATTTATTAGGGAGCGTCTGGGTGCAGAAGCAGATGATACGCTGTTGGGTTGAGGCGTTCATCTCAAGATCTTGTCGCAAAAATCAGTTATCTTCACCAAGAGTCTTTGAGCGCTGGATTCAGAGGTAACCGGAGGTTAAGAGTTTGAACAACAAAAGCCCGAAGGATATTCGCCCTGCAGCCACTCTGGCATTGGTGCGTGATGCTCAGAATGGCCTGGAAATACTATTGTTGCAGCGTACCTGGGGAGCGGTGTTTTTACCCGGTTATTACGTGTTTCCCGGGGGCACAGTAGACCAGCATGACACCCACGGGCGCGACCATGCCGACGGCCCGGTAGACACCGAGATCAGCCACACCATGAGCTTGAGTGAGGGCGGCGCAGATTATATGTTGGCCGCGGTACGTGAATGCTTTGAAGAAGCCGGCGTACTGGTGGCCGTGGATTCAGACAAACGCACCATAAGCGCAGACCACGCAGCTCACAATGACCGCGAGGCGGTATTCCGTGGGGAGCTATCCCTCGCTGAACTCTGCCGGCGCCATCAATTGACGATTCCTCTGGATCGACTCGCTTACCTGAGCCACTGGGTTACACCTCCCGGGCCACCCCGTCGCTTTGATACCCGGTTTTTTGTCACCAAGGTGCCCGACAGTCAGCCGGTGCAACATGATGGCGACGAAACCATCGACCATGTATGGATAAGCCCCGCAAAAGCGTTAGAGGAACACCGTGCTGGCCAGCGGCTGATGACGCTGCCCACCATAAGAACCCTGCGAGTTCTCCGGGATTTCGATACCGCAGATGATCTGATGCGCTACGCTTGGGCAAACCCACCCGAGCCCATCCCCAGCCAGCCGTGGCCAGCCACCCGGCGCGGTAAGGCGATAATTCTGGAGCCAGGTTCACCGGCTTATGATGAGGCAAACAAGCTGGACCCTGAGGCCGAAGGCAGCACCAAAGCTGAGATTATTCCCGGTGAGGCCATTGAAGTTGCAGCCGGTGTAATTCGCCTGACTGCGCCCAACCCCGGCATGATGACCGGGCCGGGAACCAACACTTACATCCTGGGACACGAGCGCTTTACGTTATTGGATCCAGGCCCCAACCATGCTGGGCACATTGAGAGAATTCTGGAGCTAACGGAAGGGAAAATTGATTCTGTGGTGGTTACCCATACCCACCTAGACCACTCCCCTGGCACCCGCGCCCTGAAGGAAAAAACCGGATGCCGGGTCTATGGGCGGCCGGCGCCGGCCGGGGCATCTCAGGATCAGGCATTTGCGCCAGATGATCAGCCCGAACACGGCGATCTGATTAAAACCGACGCTGGCACACTCAAGGCATTGCACACACCCGGGCACGCCTCCAACCATCTTTGTTATTTGCTGGAGGAGCAGGAGCTTCTGTTTTCGGGGGATCACATCATGCAGGGCTCAACCGTGGTCATCAATCCGCCAGACGGCGATATGAAAGCCTACATAGAGTCGATGTACGATCTGCTGGCCGAATCTATTCGCTTTATTGCGCCGGCCCACGGCTTTTTGATGGGTCACCCGGAAGCGATCATCGATTACCTGATCACCCACCGCCTGACCCGGGAACACAAAATTGCCAAGGCGCTCGAAAAGCTGTCGCCGGTGAACTTGAAAGACCTGACCAGCAAAGCCTATGGCGATGTGCCAACCGCAATTCACGGCATCGCAGCCAGATCGGCGCTGGCTCACCTGCTAAAGCTGGAGGCAGATGGCCGAGCCTTGCAGGAAAACGAGCTCTGGCAGGCTACGCCAACTACTTGAGCCACGCCCGCCTGCGGGTACTACGCGTATCTGCCGGCTTCTACTTCTTGGCGATAATATATACCGCGTGCACTATGCCGGGGATATAACCCAAAAGGGTCAGCACTATGTTGATCCAGAAGTGCTTCCCTATGCCCACCTGCAGGAAGACGCCCAGCGGCGGTAACAAAATCGCAATAATAATTCGCAAAAGATCCATATTGTTCACTCCCTCCGTCGGATATAACTAACACGCTTGCATCGGTGATCCTTGCAAGCTGGTTAAGCCATTAAGTTTACGCACATTCGCCTAATGTTCATGGCTACACCATGAAAATGGCATTAAAACCAAAGCCCGCGCAAAAGCCCAAGCCCAAGAAAGTAGCGCCCAATATTGATTTGAAAGAAGTAGCGCCGGTACCGGCTCCAGAGCCGCCAAAAGATCCCCAAAGCGAAGAGAGTCCTAGCAGTAAAGAACAGGAAATCAGCGCACCCGTCGTTGAGCCGACAGAGCCGAAGACAAAAGAGCCGCGGCCCGCAAACAACCTGGTGTTGCTGGGCAGCGAAGTTCTGCCCGGCACATCAACGCGCTTGGCCTGGTCTTCTGGCATTCAAATTGCCGGCTTGGCGCAGCCCACACCGGTACTGGTGGTCAACGGCATCAATGCCGGCCCGACCCTGTGCCTGACCGGCACAATTCATGGCGATGAGCTGAATGGCATCGAAATTATCCGCCAGACCATGTACGACCTGGATCCGGAAAAGCTGAGCGGCAGGGTGGTGGGCGTTCCCATTGTGAACCTGCCGGGGTTCCAGCAGGGCAGCCGTTATCTGCCCGATCGCCGTGACCTTAATCGGCACTTCCCCGGCCGCTCGAATGGCAGCCTGGCAGACCGTATAGCCCACTCGCTGTTCGAGAAGATTATTCGGCACTGCGACATGTTGGTGGATATCCACACAGGTTCATTGAAGCGAACCAACCTGCCACAACTCCGTGCAGACATGAACAACCCCACGGTTGCAGAATTTACCCGGGGCTTTGATCGCATGGCGGTGGTACACAGTAGTGGGTCACAGGGAATGCTCCGCACTGCCGCGGTCAATGCAGGCATTCGTTCGGTAACGTTAGAGGCAGGCGAATCCCACCGCATTCAGGAGCACCAGATAGATGCTGGTGTAAACAGCCTGACCAGCTTGATGGAAAAGCAGGGCATGATCTCCCGGATGTTTGTATGGGGTGACCCCCAACCGGTGTATTACAACTCCGCCTGGATTCGAGCAAACCACGGCGGCATTCTGTTCAGTGAGGTTAAGCTGGGCGCAAAAGTTTCGAAGGGCCAGAGTGGCAAGGTATGGAAGGTCATCAAAGAAACCAAAGGGGATATGCCAGGGATGAACAAGCCACCGCTCTGGGAGCGTGTAGGTAATCACTGTTCCACTACTAACCGTTAACTCCGCGGTTGCCTGGTAACGCCGACTCGATGCGCTTCAGCACTTCGGCTAGCACCGCCTTGGGGCAGCCGATGTTAAGCCGCATAAAACCACTGCCCTGATCACCGAACGAAATGCCGGGATTCATACCAACGCCTGCGCTCTCCACAAAAAACCGTTTCAGGGCGGCATCATCCAGCCCCAAATCCCGGCAATCGAGCCACATCAAATACGTTCCTTCCGGTGCTCGGGTCTGAATTCCGGGCATGCGAGCGTTGACTGTTGCCACCACAAAGTCTCGGTTCTTCTGCACATACACCATCAAGTCGTCCAACCACGGGCCGCCGTAACGGTAACCGGCTTCAAATCCCGCAATACTGAATGGGTTGCATTGCGGCAGGTGCATGGAATCAAACACCTCTTTGATAGCATCGCGCCGCTCTTTGTCTGGAATCACCAGTGCAGATAACCCAAGCCCCGGTATGTTAAAACTTTTGCTCGGCGCAATGGCCGTTATCAAGGCATCGTCTGGCTTGGCAAGTGCGGCCAGCATCCGGTGCTGGGGCTTGTCGGCAAAGGTGAGGTCGCAATGAATTTCATCGGAAATGATTACCAGATCATGTCGGCGCGCTATGTCCAGAACCGCTTCCAACTCCTGTTCCGACCAAATGCGCCCAACCGGGTTGTGGGGCGAACACAGCATTAGTAGCTTTGCATCCGGGCGCGCGGCGCAGGCTTCCAGATGCTCCAGATCCATCCGGTACTGCCCGGCATCGTCACAAACAAGTGGGTTTTCAATAACCGACCGGCCACTGAGCCGAACAGAACTGAAGAACGGTGGATACACCGGTGGTTGCACAATCACGCCCTCGCCCGGCGCGGCGTATGCCATGCAGGCTGCGTGCAGTGAAGGCACCACACCGGGCGCCATCAATATCCATTCCCGCTGAATATCCCAGCCATGGCGCTCACGAAACCAGTCAATGATTGACTGGTACAAGCTGTCAGGAAACAGGGTGTAACCGTAAGCCGGGTGAGCTGCGCGGTCTGTTAGCGCTCGAGTTATGGCCTCCGGTGCGGCAAAGTCCATATCGGCTATCCACACCGGAATCACATCCTCGCGGCCGAAAACGGCCTTGCAGGCATCAAACTTTACCGAGCAAGTATTGTCGCGGCTAAGGGGCTGATCAAACGGGTCTGTCACGGGCGAACTCCACAACCGGTTAGTAATCGGATAACGCCGGTTATTGTGAGTGGGTATTGCCATCATCGCAACCGACCGGATGCGTTCGGTGAGGCTGATCTGCCTCCGGCGGTGCTCAACTAAATGGTTGCAGAACAGTATCGGCGGGAGCCCCATAAAGTTGCTTCCCTCGTATTATTAAGTAATCTGGGCAACTTCATTGTCATGCGGACTTTGCTCGGACTGGTCTTCGCGGCAGGTTATATCTAAGGAAAACATGAATGTCTGAAGCAGTCGCCGTTGTCCGCGCCTCTCGTCCCAACTTTCTGGTTCTCGCACCTCTGTGTGTCGGGCTGGGGGTTGCAGTGGCCTGGCAACAGGGCGAGCCGCCAGCCCTGTTGGACACGCTGCTGGTCTTTATTGGCGCCTTGCTGGCCCACGCTGCGGTCAATCTGCTGAATGAATACGAAGATTTTGTCTCAGGCCTGGACTTTATAACCACACGCACACCGTTTTCCGGGGGCAGCGGGGCACTCCCGGAGACGCCCTCTGCCGCCAAACGTGTGCTGGCAACAGCCCTTGGCACGCTGGCTTTGGTTATCCTTATCGGCTTCTATTTTCTCTGGCAGCGCGGGCTGCCCATGCTGGTTCTGGGTTTCGCCGGAGTAATGCTCGTGCTTACCTACACCCGCTGGATTACCCACTCACCCCTGCTGTGCCTGTTTGCACCCGGCATTGGCTTTGGGCCGGTGATGATTCTGGGCACACTCGTGGCACTTGGGGCCAAGCTTGATGCCACTGCCATCACTGTATCCGTGATCAGCCTACTTCTGGTTAGTGAGCTGCTGCTGATCAATCAGATACCGGATGCGGAAGCAGATCGACAGGCCGGGCGTCGGCACCTGGTTATAACCCTAGGCACCCACGCCGCCGCCCAGCTGGTGTCCGTACTGTTTCTTTTAGGCTACGCGGTTCTGGTAACGGGCGTCTTTGCTGACTGGTTGCCATTGCCGTCTATACTGTCATTAGCAACCGCACCCTTCGCACTCTGGCTTGTCTGGACGCTGCCGAGCGCTCTTAATCAACCAGATGTGCTCAACGTGTTGCTGGGCACCAACGTGGCCATCCTTTTGGCCACACTGGCGCTGCTTATCATTGGTTTGAGTTTGTAAGCTGAGAGAGGCCGAAATATGTACTTAGGGCGTGCTCTTGCATATACGGGAACTTTGACCGAAGGTTAAAACTGAAATTTTCTAATTTCATCCACGATACGGAGGTCTGCCCATGAGTGTACTTTTACTGCTCATCAGTGCCCTGATTCTGATCTACCTGGGAGTTGGCGGCACCACCGCCGCTCTGGTGATGTCCATCGCAACCTTAGTGGGCGTGTTCCAGGATGAGTGGCACATTGCCAGCATTTTGTTTGGGGGGCTTTTTCTGGCGCTGGCCCTGATTCTGGTTATTCCTAGTGAACTGCGCCTAGACAAATTCAGCCGCCCCCTACTGGGCTGGGTTCGCAGTCGCCTCCCGAAGCTATCTTCAACTGAAGAAGAAGCCCTGAAATCCGGCTCTGTGGACTGGGACGGCGAGCTGTTTTCCGGTAAGCCGCAGTGGTCGAAGCTTCTGGATGCCAGGCCGGCGCACCTAACCAGCGAAGAGCAGGCGTTTCTTGATGGCCCGGTAGAAAAACTCTGCGCCATGCTGGATGACTGGAAGATAACCCACGAACACTACGACCTGCCGGACAAAGCCTGGAAGTTCATCCGCGAGAACGGCTTTTTCGGCCTGGTGATTCCGAAAGAAGATGGCGGCATGGGCTTCTCCAACACCGCCCATTCAGAAATTGTGATGAAGATTTCCACCCGCAGCGTGTCTGCGGCTGTCACCGTGATGGTACCCAACTCCCTCGGCCCAGGTGAGTTGCTGATGCATTACGGTACTGACGAACAGAAAAAGCACTACCTGCCCCGGCTAGCAGGTGGCGAAGAAATCCCCTGCTTTGCGCTGACCTCCCCGGTCGCCGGCTCCGATGCGGGTGCTATTCCCGACAAAGGCATTGTGTGTAAGGGCCAGTGGAACGGTGAAGAAGTGCTGGGTTTGAAGGTCACCTGGAACAAGCGTTACATCACTCTGGCCCCGGTCGCTACGCTGATCGGCCTAGCTATCAAGGTTTACGACCCAGATAGTTTGCTGGGCGACGTCCGTGAAATTGGCGTGACCTGCGTTATGGTTCCCCGCGACACCGAGGGCGTAAACGCGGGCGCACGTCACTTACCGATGAATACCGTATTCATGAACGGGCCCACCTGGGGTACCGAAGTGTTCATCCCCATGGAGCAAGTCATCGGCGGCCAAGACATGCTCGGTAAGGGCTGGACTATGCTGCTGGAATGCCTCTCCATCGGCCGTTCTATTTCTCTGCCTGGGCTGGCTACCGGTGCCGGCAAGGTTGCCAGCTTGGCGACTGGCTCCTACGCCTATACTCGCGAGCAGTTTGGCCGCTCCATCAGCCAGTTCGAGGGCGTGCAGGAAGCTCTGGAACCCATCGCCGGCTATACCTACATGATGGATGCCGCGCGCTTGCTAACCTCTGGCATGCTGGACCGTGGCGTTCGGCCTGCTGTGCCTTCAGCACTGCTGAAATACCGCAACACCGACCTGATGCGAATAGTGATCAACCACGCCATGGACGTAGTGGCAGGCCGCGGTGTGATCACCGGCCCCCGCAACTTCATGGCCCGCGCCTACAATGCCGTGCCCATCGGGATTACGGTAGAAGGCGCAAACATACTGACCCGAAGCCTGATGGTGTTCGGCCAAGGCGCTATTCGCTGCCATCCGTTCATTGTTGAAGAAATTGCAGCCGCCGGCATGGAAGACGAAGACCAGGCCACCAAGAAGTTCGATGGCATCTTCTACAAGCACCTAGCCCACACCACACGGAACGCTCTGCGTGCGCTGCTTTTAGGGCTCACCGGAGGACTGCTGGAATCTGTTCCCAGGCAGGGCGATATCAAATCATCATATCGCCAGCTTGCCCGTTTCTCGGCAGGGTTTGCTCTGATGACCGACGTGACTCTGCTCTCCGTCGGCGGCGGTCTCAAGGCCAAGCAACGCTTGTCCGGGCGCATGGCAGACAGCTTGGTGCAGTTGTATTACGCCTCAGCAGTGATCAAACAGTGGCATGAAGAAGGCTACCCGGCCGATCAGCGGCCGCTGGTGGACTGGTGCTTGCAAACCTGCCTGCGGGATCTGCAAAACTCCATGCGCGAGGCCATCATCAACTTCCCGGTACCTGCCCTGCGCTGGCCGTTGCGCCTGTTAGTGTTCCCGCTGGGTGCAACCGGCCTCAACGGGCCGGATGACAAGCTGGGCACCCGCGTGGCCGCAAGCATTGTGGAGGACACGCCGTTACGCCAACGCATCAGCCGTGGTGCATATACCACCATGGATACTGACGATCCCCTCGGCCGGGTTCTGAATGCCTACAAACTGGCAAACGAAACCGCCGATATGCGCAAACGTCTGCACGATGCCATCCGCAACCGTGATGAAGACGACCTAGACGGCATCGCGTTGCTGATGGGCCATCAGCGCAAGGAACTGGTCGACTGGGCCTGCGCCGAAGGCATTGTTAAGGCCGATGAATGCGACAAGTTGGAAGAGGCACTGACGGCCCTTTATGACGTTATCCGGGTGGATGCGTTTGATGAGGAAGGCCTGAAGGCGCTGTCTCGCTGTGCCAAGGGCAAGCGCAAAGTCGTTGAAAGGCCCGCTGACAAATAACCGATATAGATGCCTGTCGGGCCATGCCCGGCAGGCATCAGTACTCCTCCCTCACAATATTTAACCCTGCTTTTCTCTCTCAGTTACTCGCCCGCTTTAACACCATTCCGATAAAAAATCTGGAAAGCCCTTTTTTGATTTTGTGTTTAGTAATAACATATAGTCTCTTTATGCATTTATGGTATATATGAATATATCGGTGGGCTATATGGAACTGACATTCAACGACGTGACAAAGTCTTTTGGCGACCTCAACGTCATTGAGCATTTCAGTACGACAATCAAAACCGGCGAAATTGTTGCTCTTGTCGGGCCGTCTGGCTGTGGCAAATCCACGTTGTTGCATATGCTAGCTGGCCTTGAGAAGCCTTCGACCGGCACCCTGACAGCGAACGGTAAAGGTGTTGAAAAACCCTCACCTCATCGCACTCTGGTATTTCAGGAGCACGCTCTATACCCCTGGCTGACGCTGGCGGGAAACGTGGCTCTGGCGCTGGAGTTTCAGAGCACGCCAAAGCAGGCGGCGTTGGCAGAGGCCCACAAATGGTTGGAAAAAGTAGAGCTGTCTGGTTTTGAGCATTACTACCCGCATCAGGTATCGGGTGGTATGCGACAGCGTTGCGCTCTAGCCCGGGCTTTTATCGCACGGCCTGAAGTATTGCTGCTCGACGAACCCTTCGGCGCACTCGATGCACTGACACGAATGACACTGCAAAGTGTTCTGAAAGACCTGATTGAAGAAGAGCGGCCTACGGTCGTGCTGGTTACCCACGATATAGACGAAGCGCTATATCTTGCCGATCGTGTGCTGGTATTCAGCAACCGACCCGCCACCGTGCTAAGCGAAATCGAGCTTGGACATATGCCTAAAACCCATGACCTATCTGCCTTCGCCGATATCCGGCGTGATGTGCTGAATAAGTTGGGGATCGATACTGACACAACGCCGGCTCACGCCGGGAAAACAGGAGAAACTGTATGATTCGCTGGTTGATAACATCCGTTCTGGCACTGGCGCTCGCCGGGCCGGTAACTGCAAATGAAGAGTTTCGGGTTGGCTATGTGCGCGTAATGGACGATGCCCAAGCCATGCTCGCTCACGAAGCAGGCCTGTATAAAAAGTATGGCCTGGACGCAAAGCTGATTGAGTTCAGTTCCGGAACCGACCTGATCAAGGGCATCGTCGGGGGCCAGCTTGATATCGGTGTTTTGGGCTTTTCTAATGCCTTCACTTGGGCATCTCGTGGTGCCGACCTGAAAATTGTTGGCGGCGCGCAACGCGGATACCATTCTCTGGTCGTGCGGAACGATTCAGGCATTAACACGGTCGAAGATCTCAAGGGCCGCAACCTCGCCTCCCAAAAACAGGGCAGCACAGCCGATATCGTGCTCAAAGGTGTCATGTTGGCCAATGCCGGATTACAACCAGACGACCTGAATATTATGGGAGTGGCACCGGCGGTAGCGGTTCAGTCTCTGGTAGGTGGACGTGTGGACGCTGCTTTCCTGTTTGAGCCCTACGACCGAATTGCCCAGCTTGTTGCACCGGTTAAGCAAATCTATGAAATAGGTGAAGTGTGGCCTTTCCCGTGCATGGTGGTTATTACCTCCGGCGATACTCTGAAAAACCGTAAAGACGTTATCTGGGCTGCGCTCGACGCCCAGCGTGACGCCATTGAAATGCTGGAAAACCAGCCTGAGAAAGCGGCTACGTACATCACCGATTACTTCATTAAAGAAGATGTTGTTAAATCCCTCAATGAAGGCGATATACCTTCGGAAAAGGTGATTACCCAGGCAATTCAGACCAACGATTTTAGCTCCAAGCTGACCGACGCCGATATTGATCGCATGAAAGAGTTAGCAGGCATTATGCAAAAACAGGGCATTCTCGCTGATGACAAAACCTTCGACGTTGACGCTCTGCTCGACCTGACCTGGCAAGAGACTCGCGAGCTTTAAACATGAGCAATAGCCAGACAAGGGGCGTCGCTACTAAGCGGGCTTATGTGATTGCCATCGCCGTTATCCTGTTTTTCTGGCAGGTAGCGGCATGGTTTCTGCCCGACTTCCTGATGCCAGACGTTCACACCGCGATCGTGCGATTGTGGGAGGAGCTGAACAGCGCCGAGTTCTATGAGGGGCTTGGTAACAGCATGACACGGCTTGGAGCTGGTTACGGTGCGGCGTTGTTCTTCGGAATCCTTCTGGGGCTTGTTGGCGGCACGATAAATGCGGTGCGGGGGCCCCTCAAGGCGGCCATTATTATTCTGCAATCCATTCCGTCGATTGCCTGGGTGCCACTATTCCTGATTCTGATGGGCTTCGGTAATTTGCCAATCATCGTTGTTGTGGCGATTGGCGCGTTTTTCCCCACCGCGCTGAGTGTCATGAATGCAACGGAAAGTGTCGAAAAGGTGCACATTTCTGCCGCACGAGTAATGGGGGCGTCCAAAGTACAGATGCTGAAGCGCGTGTACTTTCCCGCGGTCACTCCAGAGTTGATTACCGGGGCGCAGCTGGCTTTTGGTAATGCCTGGCGTGCGTTGATATCTGCCGAAATGATTGTGGGTTTCAGCCCCGGGCTTGGTAAATCCCTTGCTTATTCGGGAGAGATTGCAGACATGACCGGAGTGATGACGAACATACTGGTTATTGCAATTTTGGCTGCGGTGATCGACCAAGTGATTCTTGAGCGCATCAAGCACCGGTTACTTCGGTATCAATATCTTTAATACTGAGACACATCGATGGTCATGGCCCAACTTGACAGAATCACGATTCACATCTTTACTGGAGTCTGTACTTGGGACATCAAAGTCTGGCTCTAACAACCTGTTTTAAATTAAAAAACAACAATCAATAACTGCCAGTGCGTGAACCACTGATCAGCCGGGGGTGCTTACCGTGACCGACCATACCCAGAAACCGGCCGCTATTCTGGAAACCTGCGGTCTCACCAAAAACTTTAAGGGCTTCACCGCCATCAAGGACGTCAATCTCAGTGTCCAAACCGGCACGATCCATGCCTTGATAGGCCCCAATGGGGCAGGCAAAACTACGTTTTTTAATCTGCTGACCAAGTTCCTGACGCCGTCATCCGGCAAGATTATCTATGACGGCCGGGACATTACCCACGCCAAGCCGGCAGGCATCGCCCAGCTCGGTCTGGTTCGCTCGTTTCAGATTTCAGCCGTGTTTCCCCATCTTTCAGCAAGGGAAAACGTTCGCATTGCACTGCAACGAAAACTGCAGGTGTCCTACCAGTTCTGGCGCCCGATGCAGATTCTCGACCAACTCAACGAGAAAGCTCAGGCGACGCTGGAGCAGGTCGGTCTTGGCACTTTTGGGGACGTAAAAGCGGTTAAACTGCCTTATGGACAAAAAAGGGCATTGGAAATAGCCACGACCATTGCGCTGGAACCGAGGCTGATGTTGCTGGATGAGCCCACTCAAGGCATGAGTGCGGAAGATGTGAGCACGGTGACCGATCTGATCAAACGCGTGGTCGAGGGCAGGACTATCGTCATGGTTGAGCACAACCTCAATGTGGTATCGACGCTCGCCGACCAGATCACCGTACTGAACCGGGGCGAAATCCTTGCGGAAGGCAATTATGCCGAGGTTTCCAAAAACCCCGAGGTGATGGAAGCTTATATGGGTACGACTGATGCAGCCTGAGCAAAAGCCGGAATTACTGCGGATTGAGAACTTGCATGCCTGGTACGGCGAATCCCATATACTCCATGGCCTGAATCTGACGCTTCGCGAGGGTGAAGTCATTACTCTGCTAGGCCGAAACGGTTCCGGACGAACGACAACCTTGAAAGCCATACTCGGGCTGGTCAGTAAACGCACCGGCTCCATCAAAATCCACGGCACCGAAATTATCAATATGCCGACACACCGGATTGCCCACGTGGGCAAACTTGGGTACTGCCCGGAAGAGCGGGGTATTTTTGCCTCTCTGAACGTAGATGAAAACCTCGAATTGCCTCCGGTAGTCGCCAAAGGTGGGCTGTCGGTAGACGAAATCTACACCATGTTTCCCAACCTGAAAGAACGCCGTAAAAGCCAGGGATCCAAGCTCTCCGGCGGCGAGCAGCAGATGCTGGCGATTGCCCGAATCCTGCGCACGGGTGCCTCCCTTCTGTTACTGGACGAGATTACCGAAGGGCTTGCCCCGGTAATCCTGAAAAGCCTGGGTAGTGTTATTCGAAAACTAAGAGAAAGGGGCTTCACGATTATTCTGGTAGAACAGAATTTTCACTTTGCCGCACCTTTGGCGGATCGGCATTACGTGATCGAGCACGGCAAGGTGGTACAACAAATTGATGCGGCCGACCTTGAGGCCAAAAAAGAGCAGTTGAACAGACACCTGAGTGTCTGAGCCTGTGGGCCTGGACCGCCTTTGTGGATCCGACCCGGAACCTAATAACAAAAGGAATCCCACTATGTTCAAGCACTTGAAACAAGGACTGGTCGTCGCTGTGGCTGCGGCGTCCCTCACATTACCTCTAACCGCAGCCGGAGCTTTGTCTGACGACAAGGTCAAGATCGGCGTACTCAGTGACATGTCGGGGGTCTATAAGTCTCTGGAGGGCCCCGGTGCCGTTATCGCAGCTGAAATGGCCATCGAAGACTTTGGCGGTTCGGTTATGGGCAAATCCATTGAGTTGATCTCAGCAGACCACCAGAACAAACCGGATATTGGCGCCAGCACCGCACGTGAATGGATCGACGCCAAAGAAGTGGACATGATCACGGCCCTGGATAACTCCTCGGTCGCGCTTTCCGTTCAGGGCCTTGCCAAGGACAAGAAAATCATCACCATGAATACCGGTGCTGGTTCCACCGCGCTGACGGAAGAACAGTGCTCGCCCTATGGCATTCACTATGTCTACGATACCCATGCCCTGCCAGTGGGTACAGCCACCGCGATGGTTAAAAACGGCGGCAAGAAATGGTTTTTTATCACTGCGGACTATGCCTTCGGGCATTCACTGCGAGATAACACCGGTGCGGTAGTAGAAAGCATGGGCGGCGAGGTGGTCGGCAATGTCAACGCACCGCTCTCCACCAATGACTTCTCGTCCTATCTGCTGCAGGCCCAATCGTCCGGTGCAGACGTAATCGGGCTGGCCAATGCCGGCCAGGATACAGTCAATGCCATCAAGCAGGCTAACCAGTTCCGTATTGTCCAAAGTGGTCAGAAACTGGCTGGCATGCTGGTGTTCCTGACCGATGTGCACAGTATGGGTCTCGACATAGCTCAGGGTCTGCAATTTACCACCGCCTTTGTCTGGAACCAGAATGAAGAAACCAAAGCGTGGTCCAACCGATTCAATGAGCGCCATGGTGCCATGCCAACGATGGTCCAGGCGGGTGTCTATTCGGCTGTGTCCAACTACCTGAAAGCGGTCAAGGAAGCCGGAACGGACGATACCGAGACGGTTCGCGCCAAACTGGGAGAAATGACTCTGAACGACATGTTCGTGAAAGGTGGCAAAATTGCCCCCAACGGCTCCATGCTGCACGACATGTACCTGGTGGAAGTGAAAAAGCCCTCGGAATCGAAAAGCGAGTGGGACCTGCTGAACGTGGTCTCAAAGATTCCCGCAGATCAGGCCTACATCTCAATGGCAGACACCAAATGTCCGCTGGTTAATTAACACGCCGTTTGACGACGACTTAAAGGGAGATAGCCAACGTGTCGATAGAAGTCATTCTTGCTCAGGCGCTGCTTGGGCTTAATGTCGGTGTGTTTTACGCCATGTTGAGCCTCGGGCTTGCGGTGATATTCGGACTGTTGAACATCATCAACTTCGCCCACGGCGCCATGTATATGCTCGGTGCCTTTATCGCATTGATTGGCTACTCCTTTCTGGAGCAGTGGTTCGGTGTCAGCGTCCAGATTGGCTTCTGGGCGTCGCTGGTTCTGGTGCCATTGCTGGTCGGTCTGCTGGGGGTGCTCATTGAGCGCTTCCTGCTCAGGCGCCTGTACGAACTGGATCACATATACGGGCTGCTGCTGACCTTCGGAATTACTCTGATTCTTCAGGGCCTGTTCTCCAACTATTTCAACGTCTCCGGCACCCCCTACCCGGGTCAGCCGGAGAGCTTGAGTGGGGTGGTGGACCTTGGTTTTATGTATTTCCCCACCTATCGTCTGTTCGCCATCGTGTTCTCGCTCGTGGTGTGTTTTGCCACCTGGTTCTTCATTGAGCACACTAAATTAGGCTCGCGTCTGAGAGCCGGCGTCGAAAACCCGGACCTGACTCAGGCGTTTGGTCTTAACGTTCCGCTGATGATAACCCTGACCTTTGCTTTCGGTGCTGGTCTGGCGGGGCTCGCCGGCGTACTGGCTGCTCCGATGTACTCGGTCAGCCCCCTGATGGGGGCCGACCTGATCATCGTGGTGTTCGCTGTTGTGGTGATCGGCGGCATGGGCTCCATCATGGGCGCCATTCTCTCCGGTCTTGCACTTGGCCTCATCGAAGGCCTGACCAAGGTGTTCTACCCACCCGCTGCCAGCACCGTCATTTTCTTCCTGATGGTACTGGTGCTGCTATTCCGTCCGGCGGGACTGTTCGGTAAGGAGAAGTGAGCCGCTCATGACCAATCGTATCCTGTTTATTCTGATGCTTGTTGCAGGCCTGACCGCACCGTTCTTCGCCTACCCGGTGTTTGTTATGGATCTGCTGTGCTTCGCGCTGTTTGCGTGCGCCTTCAATCTGTTACTGGGTTATGCCGGGCTCTTGTCGTTTGGCCACGCTGCTTTTTTCGGCGGCGCTGCCTATATCACGGGGTATGTCACCAAGGAGTGGGGCTTTTCGCCGCTACTCGGTATATTGGCAGGAACCGGGTTTACCCTGGTTCTTGGCAGCATTTTTGGCTTCCTGGCGATTCGTCGGCAAGGCATCTATTTCGCCATGGTCACCCTGGCCCTGGCACAGATCATCTATTTTCTGGCGCTGCAGATGCCGTTTACCGGCGGCGAGAACGGCTTGCAGGGCATCCCCCGGGGCGAGCTATTCGGATTCATTGATCTGAACAACTCCCTCGCCATGTACTACTTTGTGTTCGCCATTTTCCTGATCGGATTCGGCATCATCTACCGCACCATTTATTCGCCGTTTGGCGTGGTACTCGAGGCAATCCGGGAGAACGAATCCCGCGCTTTGTCGCTGGGGTATGACGTAGACCGCTTCAAGCTGCTGGCCTTCGTTATCTCCGCTTCGATCGCCGGACTGGCCGGTGCCACCAAGGCGATCGTTTTCCAGTTTGCCGCACTCACCAACGCCCATTGGCAAACCTCCGGCGAGGTCATACTGATGACTCTCGTGGGTGGGCTGGGCACCGTTTTTGGCCCTGTCGTTGGCGCCATCACCGTCGGGGCCCTCAGTCATGAACTCTCATCCTTCGGCTCCTGGGTGCAGGTGATTCTGGGTACTATCTTCGTGGTTTGTGTGATGGTGTTCCGGCGTGGCATCGTCGGTGAGATCCAGCGACTGGCCACCCGTAAACAGGATTAGGCATTATGCGTATTATTTCTGCACAAGAGGTGGGGAGCGCGCTGGCATGGCCAGCACTGATCGAACGTCTTGCCAATACGTTCCGGCATGGCGTGGAAGCCCCACCACGACACCATCACGCCATGCATCGGCCGGATGGCGAGGCCACCATGCTGCTGATGCCCGCCTGGGAACAGGCGGGGTATATCGGCATGAAAATGGTCAACGTGTTCCCACAAAATGCCAACGCCGGCCTGCCCGCCATCTCCGGTTTATATATTCTGTGTGAAGGCCAGCACGGCACTCCTCTGGCCTGCATCGATGGCAGCGCGCTAACCAGCCGGCGCACCGCAGCGGCTTCTGCCCTGGCGGCCCGTGAGCTGTCGCGACAAGACGTTTCATCATTGTTGGTAGTCGGCACCGGCAAGCTGGCACCCATGCTGATAGAGGCTCACGCCACGGTGCGCCCTATCCGCAAGGTGCGGATATGGGGCCGCAATCCGAACAAGGCTGCAGCGCTGGCTGAACGTTTCAGCGATCGCTTTGATTGTGAAGCGGTGAATGACCTGGAAACCGCTGTTCCCGAAGCAGACATCATCAGTTGTGCGACCCTGTCAACCGAACCACTGATCCGGGGCGAATGGCTGCAACCCGGCAGCCATCTCGATCTGGTCGGCGCGTTCCGGCCAACCATGCGGGAAACCGACAGTCAGTGCCTGGCTCGCAGCGAGGTATTCGTGGACACCTACGCCGGTGCTATGGGCGAAGCCGGAGATATACTGCAGGCCATCAACGAGGGTGCATTCAGTGAAACCAGCCTGCGCGCCGAACTGGCGGAACTGATCAGGGGCGACAAGCCTGGGCGCACCAATGACCAAGCCATAACCCTGTTCAAATCCGTGGGCGCCTCGCTCGAAGACCTTGCCGCCGCCATCGAGGTATGGGAAACCCTGGAAAATAACTAGTAGAGTTAGCCCGCCCCACTCCGCAGCCCTCCTTCAATCGCCTCACTGACCAGCCAGCGGCGCAGTATCTGAATACCGCGCTCCCGTCGGCGGCTGGCTTTCCAGGCAAAGTAAAATTTGTCTCCGGTAACCAGTGAGTGGCAGGGCAAACGCACAAACTCCTCCGAGCCCTTGCGGGTGCTGAGCATGTAATCGTTGGTGAGCGCGATGCCTTGATGAAACCGCGCGGCTTCGAGGGCCAACAACATGTGGCTAAAATGCTGGATGCGAGCGCCGGTGGGGATGGTTTCGTCCACCATGCGATACCAAGCTTCCCAATCGCCGGCGGCCTTGTCGTAAATACTGTGGGTGGATAACAGAGGGAAGCGGGCTATTTCAGCCGTGGTCATGGCAGGCTCGTCGCGCCCCGTTACGCCTATCTCTCGCCCCAGCTCCCTGCGAATGCGTTGCCAGTAGTCTTGGCTGCACACGGGGAAAAGCCGTTCCACGTACAAAAGCTCGTAACTGTAGGCCGGTGAGTTCCTGTGGATGGTGATAAAACAGTCCGCCACTCGGTCAGACAGCACCGGGCTTTCGCTGCTCATTTCCAGCGCCAGTTCTACCTGCGGGTGCAAGCGCTGCAAATCCGGCAGCCGGGGTACCAGCCAACGTACGGCAAAAGAGCTGAACACCGATAACCTAAGGAGGGATTCCTCACGCCCCAGCAATTGCTCACTGGCCCGCTCTATCTGAAGTAAAGAGGTGCTGATGGCATCCAGGTACTGACGACCTTCGTCAGTCAGTGCGAGTGTGCGCCCGCTACGCCAGAACAGTTTTTCACCCAGGTAGGTTTCCAGCTGTTTGATCTGATGGCTCACCGCGCTCTGGCTTACCGCCAATTCCTGAGCAGCCATGGAAAAGCTGTTGAGGCGAGCAACGGCTTCGAATACGGGTAGGGCTTTAAGGGGAGGCAGTTTCATTATCTATTTTTCTAATACCCAATCAATAAACATCACTTTATCGGATATTAAATCGCAAATAGACTACGACTGCCACCTCCTATGCGTGCGCTTTATTCATATCTGGATTTCAGGAAAGAAACCATGTCAGGCAAAACTGTAAACAGCGCAATTCTCTTGCTTGTGCTAGGCAACGCCATGGCTTTGATATCTGACGTATTTATCAAGCTCATGGAGCCGGGCTTTCCCATTTTACAGTTCGCGTTTCTACGCTGCCTGATCACACTTGTGTTCCTGCTGCCGCTGGCGCGAAAAATTGACCGGAGCAACCTCTTCGCGGGCTTCAAGGTGCATGCGTTACGGGCGCACATTCACCTGGTGGGCCTGCTGTGCATGATCGTAGCTCTGAGTAACCTACCGCTGGCCACGGCCAACGCAGTGTTTTATGCAGCGCCGATTCTTGTGATGGTATTTTCAGTATTCATCTTCCGGGAAACCCTCTCGCCCCTGAGTGTGATCGCGGTGTTCAGCGGCTTTGCGGGCATCATCGTTATCCTGCGCCCAATGGAGTTCAATTGGGCCGCCATTGCAGCGCTGGGGTCGGCGTTCTCGCTGGCTATCAATGCCGTTATGGTACGCAAGCTGCCAAAGGGCCAGAGCACGGTGCACAAGCTGTTTCTTAACTACCTGCTGGTCATTCCGGCCTCTGCATTACTTGCGGGATGGGAGTGGCAACAAGGCGCAACCTGGCACCCGGAGATTCTGTTTTCTGCGGCGGGTTCTGCATTTTTTATTCTGGGCTACAACATCACTGTTCTGCTGGCTTACCGCCAGGTGGATGCGAACCAGGTGACCAGTGCGGAATATACGGGGCTGATTTGGGCTGTGGCTATCGGCTGGATATGGTTTAACGAAGTACCAGACTGGTGGTTCTTGGTGGGTAGCATGATGGTTGTTGTGCCGCTGGTGCTGATTGGCCTTAACCAGCGTCGGAAATCACCGCCCAGGGGGTTTAATCCCGCCACTCGCCCGCAAGATCAGGAAGCTAACTCAGGAGTCTGATTTTAGGAACGCTTCTATAGAAAATGTGTGCGTACACTCGTCACCTAGTGTTCGTAATGACTCAGCCAGTCTGAAGAGGTATTCGGAGTTGGGGCCGCTGGGGCCTGTTGCTGTAGCAATCTGGCGAGCTATATCGGCTTCGGGCGCATGACCTAAGAACACTTCATTGTCCGCGGTGGCGATATATACCAGCCCTTGCGCATAGCTACCGTTTTCGAACGTCAGAGCTGTGGAAAACCTCAAATAACCGTTCTTTTCCCGCACGTCCAAATGTTCGAACACACTGGGTGATACCCGGAAGGCCATACCCTTGCAGGTGCCACCTGGCTGCTCAATTAGAGTCGCCACCCTACCCGGCGCTTCTGGGGTGCCCCGGTGGTCGTGGGACCCCTGCCAGAACCGACGCGCCCAGCCCTGGATAGACGCGGGGCGTTGCTCCAAAAACGGGAAGTCTACCTTGTAAATCAGCGAACCATAACCGAACAGCCAGATCGATTCGATGCCGGAGAAGTCCTGTCGGTTGCGATTGTGTTCTATGGTGTCGGTGGACATCGCGGCTCCTGATAACCTCTTTTAGCCTTCTATAATCTCTTATAAACCGGTGCTGGCGATAAAGCCCGTGACGCCGGTTAGTACAATCTCCGCTGCCATGGCCGAGAGAACAAGGCCGCTGATTTTGGAGAGAATGTTGAGGCCGGTTTTACCCAGAACTTTTTCCAGATACCCAGACAGGTGCAGCAGTATACCCAGAATAAACAAACCGGAAAGCAGGCCTAACAGGCCACCGGCAACTTCCGGTACCTTCTTGAGTTCGGCGCCGTACACCAGAATAGCACCTATGGTGGCGGGGCCAATCATTACCGGGACCGCAAGTGGCACTACTGCAATGTCGTCGCGATCTTCTTCGGGCAGGCCGGTGGCGTGGTTGCGGGTGCCACTGGTGACCAAGCTGATGGCGGTTAGGAACAGTAGCGTACCGGCACCAATGCGGAAGGAATCCAGGGTAATGCCAATCGCACTGAACAGCACAGGGCCGCCAAAGAACAGTATGACTCCCATAACGGAAGCTGCGATACAGGCCCGGCGGATAATCGAGGCTTTTTCAGCAGCCGGCAACCCACGGGTTAAGGCGATAAACATGGACACCGCAAAGAACGGCGCCAGCAGAAACAGGAAGCGGATCGTACTGCTGATGTACGTGCTGAAAAACATCTCAAACATCAAAATTTTCCGGTATGTGAAAAACGCAAAGCATAGCTGCAAATCGGAATTTCTTCCGTACGCAACAGAACGTATGGCATGCAAAGTCTTGGAGTTGCACTAGTATGTAAATATCAGATATCGAGTTCAACGGTTCATTCTACGGTTCAGCCGAAGGACGTTTCAAAAATGAAAATTGGCATTCCGAAAGAGATATATACAGACGAACGGCGGGTTGCAGCGACACCACCCTCGGTGCACAAGCTAATTGCCTTGGGCTACGAGGTCACTGTTGAAACCGGTGCCGGCGAGGCGGCGCACTATCGCGATGAGGCCTACGAGTCCGTTGGTGCAACCATTGCAGCGGATACCGGCTCGTTATGGCGCGACGCGGATTTCATCCTGAAGGTTCGTGCACCCATGCAGAACCCCGCGTTGGGCAAGCATGAAGCTGATTTGATGAAGGAAGGCGGCTTTCTAGCCAGTTATATCTGGCCAGGCCAGAACTCTGAGCTTCTGAAGCAGCTTGCTGCCCGAAAAATTACCACATTCGCTATCGACAGCCTGCCCCGCATCAGCCGCGCCCAGAAAATGGATGCGCTGAGCGCCATGGCCAATATCGCCGGATACCGCGCGGTGGTGGAGGCGGCCAATCACTTCGGGCGTTTCTTCACCGGCCAGATGACGGCGGCAGGTAAGGTGCCACCGGCCAAGGTAATGGTAATCGGTGCCGGCGTGGCCGGGCTCGCGGCTGTGGGCGCTGCTAACAGCTTGGGCGCGATTGTCCGGGCCTTTGATACCCGGCTGGAAGTGAAAGAGCAGGTTGAAAGCATGGGCGCCGAGTTTCTTCAGTTGGATTTTGATGAGGAAGAAGGCGCGGGCACCGGCGGTTACGCCAAACAAATGAGCGATGAATTCATCAAGGCAGAGATGGCCCTGTTTGCGGAGCAGGCCAAAGAGGTGGACATTATTATCACCACCGCCCTGATTCCCGGCAAGCCTGCGCCCAAGCTGATCACGGCGGACATGGTGAAATCCATGAAGCCCGGCAGTGTGGTTGTCGATTTGGCGTCGGAGCGCGGCGGCAACTGCGAACTCACCGAGCCTGGCAAAATTGTCGTGCAACACGACGTCACGCTGATCGGCTTTACCGATTTGCCAAGCCGCATGGCCAAGGTCGCCAGTGATCTTTACGCCACTAACCTGTTCCATCTAGTGACTGAGCTGACGCCGGAGAAAGACGGCAAGCCACAGGTAAACATGGAAGATGACGTGATTCGTGGCCTCACGGTGGTACTGGATCAAGAGGTGACCTGGCCACCACCTCAGCCGCAGACACCAACCAGCCCCAAACCC
This sequence comes from Marinobacter sp. LV10R510-11A, assembly GCF_900215155.1. Taxonomy (NCBI): domain Bacteria; kingdom Pseudomonadati; phylum Pseudomonadota; class Gammaproteobacteria; order Pseudomonadales; family Marinobacteraceae; genus Marinobacter; species Marinobacter sp. LV10R510-11A. The sequence continues at coordinate 3,345,844 of NZ_LT907980.1, read as the reverse complement.
GCGCCCGGCACAGAAGAGCCCTCGGCGGAACAGAAAGCGGCAGCGCACAAGGAATCTCAACGCCGCAGCCTGATTGGCAAGGGCGCGGTGCTAATTGTCACCATTGCTGCGCTTTATGGCGTGGGCGCTCACGCACCGGAAAGCTTCCTGAGGCATTTCACGGTATTTGTGCTTGCCTGTTTTATTGGCTGGCAGGTTGTCTGGAACGTGACAGCCTCTCTGCACACGCCATTGATGAGTGTGACCAACGCTATCAGCGGCATTATCGTGATTGGTGCCATGTTACACCTGGCCCAGGCGGACAATGTCGCGGTCGGGATTATGGCGTTTGTAGCGGTGCTGATTGCCAGCATCAACGTAGGGGGCGGCTTCCGGGTTACCCATCGCATGCTTAAAATGTTCCGCAGATAAGGGGTGACCGCCATGAGTACAGGACTCGTCAGTGTGGCCTACGTGGTCGCCAGCGTATTATTTATTCTCAGCCTCGGAGGCTTGAGCCATCAGGAATCCGCACGCCGGGGCAACCTTTACGGTGTTGCCGGCATTCTCATTGCGCTGGTAGCCACAATGGCCAGCGTCAGTGACAGCGGGCTCGTCGCTATCTTGATTGCAGTACTGGCCGGTGCCAGTGTCGGTATTGTCATCGCCAATAAGGTGGAAATGACCCAGATGCCGCAACTGGTGGCACTGCTGCACAGCTTTGTGGGTATGGCCGCGGTGCTAGTGGGCTTCACGGGTTATATCGAGCCGCTCACACACACCACCGGTGCCGAGCACACCATCAAACTGGTGGAAGTGTTTGTGGGTATCTTCATCGGCGCCATCACCTTCACCGGCTCTCTAATAGCCTGCGGCAAGCTTGATGGACGTATCGACAGCAAAGCTCTCACCCTGCCCGGCCGCCACCTGATGAATCTGGCTGCAATAGCGGTATCGGTGTTGCTGGGTGCCTGGTTCCTGAACACGGACAGCATGGCCCTGGGCATACTTGCGTTGGTGCTGATGACCGTGGTTGCCGCCGTACTGGGTGTGCATCTGATCATGGCCATTGGCGGCGCCGACATGCCCGTGGTTGTCTCCATGCTCAACAGTTATTCCGGCTGGGCCGCGGCTTCCATTGGCTTCATGCTGGGTAACGACCTGCTGATCGTTACCGGCGCACTGGTAGGCAGCAGCGGTGCCATTCTCAGTTACATCATGTGCAAGGCCATGAACCGGTCGTTTATCAGCGTTATCCTTGGGGGCTTTGGCCAGACCAGCAGTAGCGGCTCTGCCGCAGCGGGTTCTGATGACCAGACGGCTCTGGAGACCAATGCTGACGAAGTCTGCGAAGAACTTCGCAACGCTGAATCAGTGATTATCGTACCGGGTTACGGCATGGCCGTGGCTCAGGCCCAGAGCGGGGTCAGTGATCTAACCAAACTGCTCAGGGAGCGGGGCGTGACTGTGCGCTTTGGTATCCACCCGGTTGCTGGCCGTTTGCCTGGGCACATGAACGTGCTGCTGGCAGAAGCGCATGTGCCCTACGACATAGTGCTGGAGATGGACGAGATCAACGCGGATTTCCCGAAGACTGACGTGGTGCTGGTTATCGGCGCTAACGATACGGTGAACCCGGCAGCGGCAGAAGACCCGGGCAGCCCGATTGCCGGCATGCCGGTGCTTGAAGTTTGGAAAGCGCGGCATGTGGTGATTCTTAAACGAGGTATGGCAACAGGCTATTCCGGGGTGGAAAACCCGCTGTTCTTCAAGGACAACTCCCGCATGCTGTTCGGAGATGCCAAAGACAGCATCGACAAACTGGTGAGCGGGTTGCGAGACTAAACCACGTAAGCCTTATGGCCATGATGAATGCGGTATCCGGATCTCGCGGATACCGCATCAACAGGGTCGTTACTCTGTGGTGTTATATACGTAGGAAGAAACGCTGCCATCCGGGTTGAACCGGACAACCAGATCGGTCGTTTCGGCATCGCCAAAAGCTGACCAACGATATTTGCCGTAGGTCCAGGTGCGCTTACCGTCTTCAACGCCTGTGCGCCAGGGCTCACCAAACATCTCCTGAATGTCGGCCCGAGTGGTTTCATCCACGGTAATCTGATCGATATTGTGAGTAGAAAAATCCTTGCCTACGGTGGCGCAACCGGCAAACGCCAGCAGGCTTGTAAGCATCAATACTGAAACACTGTTTTTCGAAGACATTGCTGTCACTCCTGTAAATTCTTCCTGTAAAAAACACCCCCATCATACGCATAGGCAGTGGGGGTGTGCTGTTACAGGGAGGAAATGCTCTGTCCAAACTCAGTACAGGTTGGTGAGAGATTTGCGTGCGAAATCATCCACGTCGCCAAGCCGTCCTTCCTTCACTTTGGTGAGCCATTCGGGATCCTGCAGAAGTGCGCGGCCCACGGCAATCAACTCAAATTCGTGGTTGTTCATGCGCTCTACCAGCTCGTCGATGCCAGACTGTTCTACCGACTCTTGCTTGCTGGCCATCGTGCCGCTAATGAAATCTTCCGTTAGACCAACGCTGCCAACCGACATGGTGGGCTTGCCAGAAAGCTTCTGAGTCCAGCCGGCAAGGTTGAGGCTGGAGCCTTCAAACTCCGGCTCCCAGAAGCGACGCGTTGAGGCGTGGAAAATATCCACACCGGCTTCAACCAGCGGTTTGAGAAACTGTTCGAGCTCGTCTGGGCTGTTTACCAATTTTGCTTCGTAATCCTGCTGCTTCCACTGGGAGAAACGCAGCATAATGGTGAACTCGGGGCCCACGCGATGGCGAACCGCTTCCACAATCTCAACCACGAAGCGCAAACGGTTCTCCATGCTGCCGCCGTACTCATCTTCACGCTGGTTGGTGCCTTCCCACAGGAACTGATCGAGTAGATAACCGTGGGCACCGTGAATCTCTACACCATCAAACCCCAAGGCTTTGGCATCCTGTGCAGCATCGGCAAACGCAGTCACAACATCTTCGATGTCTTCTTCGCTCATCGCTTTGCCGTTTGGCTTGCCAGGGGCAAACAGGCCCGACGGACTGTAACCGGGAACCGAAGTATCCGGCCCTGATCCTTCCTTGCGCACCGCACCTACGTGCCAAAGCTGCGGGAAGATTGCACCGCCGGCTTCGTGCACTGCATCTACGACGTTTTTCCAGCCTTCCAGTGCTTCGTTACCATGAAACGCAGGTACATTGGGGTAACCACTAGCCGCAGGATGGTTCACTGTAGTGCCTTCGGTAATAATCAGGCCCACACCCGCCTCGGCACGGCGCCGATAGTAGGCAACTACGTTCTCACCGGGAACGCCTTTGGGCGAGAAATTCCGGGTCATAGGCGCCATGGCAACGCGGTTGCGCAGTGTAAGGTTGTGGATCGCGAAGGGTTCAAACATGGGGCCCAGATTCATGGTCATTGATAGCTACCTCAGTAATTTGGTTTCTTAACGCAACTGTATTTAATAAAGCAACTCTATTTAATCTGGTTTTAAGATGCAACCTTATTATGTACACTTCAACCCATGGCCAGAAAACGTTTTGATGACTCCAATTGCTCCGTCGCCCGCGCCCTGAATCAGGTGGGTGACTGGTGGTCCCTACTGATTGTGCTGCAAGCTATGTACGGCACCCGGCGTTTTGTAGACTTTCAGCAGGAACTGGGTATCGCCAAAAATATCCTGTGCGACCGTCTAGCTCGGTTGGTGGATAACGGTGTACTGAAGAAAGTAGAGGTGGGTGAACACGGTTCCCGCTTCGAATACCGGCTTACCGAGAAAGGCCGGGACCTGTTCCCGGTGGTTATTGCCCTGCGTCAGTGGGGCGACAAGTGGAACCCTGCACCTGATGACGCTCCGCTGGATCTGCGGGACAGGGCAACAGGGCAACCTGTTCAAACCATTCAGGTACACAATGCCGATGGTGAGCCCATCACCGTGCGGGATGTTTTTGTAGCTGACGCACAGACCCCAGGCAGCAAAAAAGACTTCGCCTGACAACCAGCACATATACATTTCCAGCCCATTTCTTGAGTTGCGTCAATCTGGCGCGCCAACCTACATCATCCAACCGCGATTATTGCGCTATATCAAGTTTCCGATCTCTGTGGCCTTTAACCTGAGCTCAACAACGATTCAGGTTAAGGAGATAGTTATGTCCCGTACTTTCAAACTCAGTGTTATGGCAGCCGCCGTTATGGCCGTTGCACCAGCTGCTCAGGCTTTTGAAGCTGGCGATTTTATTCTACGTGCCGGTGCTGTGCATGTGGCGCCGGATGATTCGAGCGACGTCATTAACGTTGCTGGATCGCCAATCTTTGGAGCCGACGCACGTGTTGCAGTGGACTCCAATACACAGCTTGGACTTCGCGCAACCTACATGTTTACAAGCAATCTGGGCGTAGGCCTACTGGGTGCGACTCCGTTCAAACACAACATCAGTGGTGCCGGAGATCTTGCAGCAGCAGGCAAGCTCGGTGAAACCAAGCATCTGCCACCAACGCTGACACTGCAGTATTTCCCAATGCACAGTTCTTCTGCACTGCAGCCTTTTGTGGGCGTGGGCGTGAATTACACAAAGTTTTTTGAAACCAAGACCACCAGCACATTAGACAATGCGGTAGCTAATACGGTGCCACTCCCAGGAGCCACAACCGAGTTGGATCTCGACGACAGCGTAGGCCTGGCTTTTGAAGCTGGTATCGACTACATGCTCAGCGAAAACTTTGGTCTTAACGCCGCTGTTTGGTGGGCAGATATCAACACAGACGCCACCGTAAGCGTCTATGATGGCGCGGGTAACTTCGTCACTAACGCTGACAAGTTCGAAGTCGAAATCGACCCGATGGTCTACATGGTGGGTGTCACCTACAAGTTCTGATACCCACAAACAACAATGCGGAACCGAAGCTCCGCATTGTTTAATCAGTTACCTATAAACCCTATAAGGCTTCAGGCACTCTGGCTCTGGCCTGAACGCCCACGCTGACCACTGCCATTCTGGCTGCGGCCACCGCTGCGCCCACCGGGCTTGTCGCCAAAGCTGCGGGCATTGCCGCCTGGTCGACCATTTCCGCCGGCGTTACCACCACTGCGATTGCGAGCTTTGCTCGGGTCCGCTTTGGCTTTGGGTTTGAGCGGCAAGTTGTTCTTTGGCTCAAAACCTTCCACTTCTTTGCGCGGCAGCTGCTTTTTGATCAACCGCTCAATGCCTGCAAGCATTTTGCCTTCATCGGCGCTTACCAGTGAAAGCGCATGTCCGCTCTCGCCTGCACGGCCAGTTCGGCCGATGCGGTGTATGTAGTCTTCCGGCACGTTTGGCAGTTCAAAGTTAACCACCTGGGGCAGCTGTTTGATATCTAGGCCACGGGCCGCGATATCTGTGGCAACCAGTACCCGCACTTGGCCTTGTTTGAAATCGGCCAAAGCCCGGGTGCGAGCACCTTGGGATTTATTACCGTGTATGGCTGTTGCGGTAATGCCGTCTTTCTCAAGCTTCTGAGTTAGACGGTTAGCACCGTGTTTGGTGCGAGTAAACACTAGCACCTGCTCCCACTTGTTATCGCGTACCAGTTTGCTCAGCAATGCGGTTTTTTGGCTCTGATCAACTTTGTACACCGACTGTTCCACGCTCTCAGCGGTGGCATTTCTGACCGCCACGTCAATCTGCACCGGGTTGTTCAGCAGGCCTTGAGCCAGAGTGCGAATATCACCCGAGAAGGTTGCTGAAAACAGCAGGTTTTGACGCTTGGCTGGCAACAGCGCAAGGATTTTTTTGATGTCGCGAATAAAGCCCATATCCAGCATACGGTCGGCTTCGTCCAACACCAGGATTTCCACTTCGTTGAAACGCACAGCATTCTGCTGATACAGATCCATCAGGCGGCCTGGTGTGGCAACCAGTACGTCTACGCCCTTACGCAATTTCATCATCTGCGGGTTGATTTTTACACCGCCAAAAACCACAGCGGCTTTGGTAGGAACATATTTGCTGTAAAGATTTACGCTGTCGTGAACCTGCGCGGCCAGCTCCCGTGTCGGCGTCAAAATCAGTACGCGGGGACCTTTACCGTTGCGGGGATTCTCAGCCAGGCGCTGCAATATTGGCAGTGTAAAGCCGGCTGTTTTACCTGTGCCCGTCTGGGCTGCCGCCATAACGTCCTTGCCAGAAAGTACGGCAGGAATGGCCTGAAGCTGAATGGCAGACGGGATTTCATAACCCTGGTCGGTGGTTGCACGGACCAGCTGCTCGGACAAACCGAGTGAAGAAAAACTCATAGTTGATTAACTCTTGATTGTTCTGCCTCCACGAACACCACTCTCGGCGAATGCGGACAGAAGCCATGAAAATTCATGGTATAAAAGACGACTACGGTCACGCGCCGGTATCGGGGTGACGTCCTCTGACAGGTCGTATGGATGGTTCGCAACGCGGCTGTAAGCCGGGAACTGCAGAATCCTTAGAGGCAGGATGTGCGCATAGTAACAGAGGTTTTAGCAATTAGCTATAAGGGCGATTTAGGCAAGAGTGGAACGTATCGACGGCAAGAGCGCACATCCTAAGCGACAATGCTGAAGATTCAAGGGGTTCAGCGCTACGCCGGGTATCCGCTGCTTCCTACTTTTTTATCTGTTAGTGAGTTGCCGTTTTGGCAAAACCCGCTAAAGCACCGCTCACTTTTTCCAGTACAGCATCACAGCCTTCAATTGCATGTCTGGCCTTCAGATACTCCGGATCGTTATAGCCGAACCAAACCTGGCCATCTTCATCTTCCCAGATCAGTGCTTTCTGAGGCAGATCCATTGCCACACTCTGTGCACATTGCATCAGAGGCGTACCGACTTTGGGGTTGCCGAAAATCACAAGCTCGGTTGGCCGCAGCTCCATACCTGCTGATCTAGCTCCCGCCGCGTGATTAATCCGGTTCATGACTTTCATACCCTTTTCGCTCAACACAGCTTCAAGTTTATCCGCTGTAGACGCTACGCTATGATTGCTTTTAATCGCGATTAATCCGTCTGCAGCCATAGCAAGGCCCGAACAAAGCAATAAAATGAAGGGCAAGACAAAAATCCTGAAAGCATTCATGGGGTGTGTTCTTTTTTATGAAATGTAAATCTCATAATAGACCACTCAGGCCACGCGAAGGGCTCTGGCAGCCAATTGAGGGTTCGTTTTGATCCATCTACGTGTTATTACGTGTGTATCACATGCTTAAGTTATTAACCAAAACCGCCAACAAGGAGCGCAGCCTAGACCACGGGCCGCACACAGTGATGCTTACACGAATTTTGTCTTGTGTTTTTCTGCTCGCACTGAGTATTTCCAGCCAGGTTCATGCCCAAGAGTCGCCTCTAAAAGTCGGCATCACCACCGTTCCTCCTTTTGTTATGGAAACGAATGATGGCCGCTGGGAAGATATTGCTGAGGGCATGGAGCGGAAGTTTGAATGGGTTCCTATGAGCTTCAATGAGCTGCTCGAAGCCGTTGAAAACGGAGAGATCGATGTCGCGGTTGGCGCCCTGACTATGACAGCCGACCGGGAAGCTCGGTTCGATTTCAGCCACCCCTTTTATCAGACTGGCCTGTCTATTGCTGTACCGCCAGTGCCGGAGCAAAGCCTGTTTAGCAGCCTGAAGGCGCTCGTTAGCTGGCAGTTCCTCAGCGCAGTTCTTGCATTGGGTGCTCTGCTTTTGGTTGTTGGTTTCTTGTTGTGGCTGGTTGAACGGCGCCGGAACCCGGAGCAGTTCGGGGGCTCTGCAGCAGAAGGTATTGGTTCCAGCTTCTGGTGGGCCGCAGTGACTATGACCACGGTCGGCTACGGTGACAAAGCACCGGTATCGCTTCCCGGTCGTTTAATTGGCCTAGTCTGGATGTTTGCCGGCTTGATTATGGTGGCCAGCTTTACAGCTACCATTACGTCGTCTTTGACAGTAAGCAACCTGCGCGCCGGCATTCAAGGCACAAATGACCTCCCCGGCAAGATGGTTGCAACCATTTCCAATACAGCGAGCCAGCGCTACCTAGAGGACGAACATATCCGCTATCAGACCTACCCGAATCTGACATCCGCCATGGAATCTGTCGTCAGCGGCGAAACCGATGCCATCGTGTATGACCGTGCGCTGATGCAATATCGAAACCTGCAACTGGGCCAAAAGAAGCTGACAATTCTTCCCGGTGTGTTTGCAAAGCAGTTGTACGCGTTGGCGCTGCCAGATGGCAGCCCACTTCGGGCGAAGATCTCGCAAGAGGTTCTAAGGGTGACGGAAGACGATAGCTGGGCAGGCATCCAAGCGGCTTACCTAGGCAAGGAATAAGCGTGATGGGGCGCAGCAATCGCTGCGGCCCATAAATACTCAGGCGCCAAACAGCGCCGAACGCAGAGGCCTGAGAAAGCCCCGAGACGGTTGGCTCTGGGCGTTAGTCCTCTTGCCATCGAACTCAATGTAGCCGTCTTCAATCGGATCAAAACGCAGAATTTTTACGTCTTCCAGATAGTTCTGGGACGATTTCCACGGCCCGTGAGTACCCTGTCGCGGAAGGCGATCCGCAGCGCGCTTGATATAGCCGGCGTCTAGTGAGCCTAATACGGTATCCTCACCTAGGCTGTTCTCGGTGTCCCTAGCAACCGCCATACGAATCTTACGCTGATCCATGTGGTTGATCAGGCGGCACATGTATTCACTGGCGATATCTGCTTTCAGAGTCCAAGAGATATTGGTATAACCGAAGATCATGCCCGCATTGGGTACGCCTTCAACCATCACATTCTTGTAGACAACTTTGTCTTTCAGAACCACTTCTTGGCCGTCCACTTTCGGCTTGATACCCCCAAGCATCTGAACATCCAGGCCGGTGGCCGGAATAATGATGTCGGCATCTAGGTGCTCACCGGATTTCAGACGAATGCCGGTTTCGGTGAAGCGTTCAATATGATCGGTTGCGATAGACGCCCTGCCCACCTTCAATGCATCAAACAGATCGCCGTCTTTCACCACACACAGGCGCTGATCCCAAGGATCATAGTCTGGGGTGAAGTGGCGCATATCCGTTTGGCCACCCACTTGGCGTTTGATAATGCCAAGGAACAAGCGGCGCATGATTTTTGGGCTCTTACGGGAGCGCTGGTAAAGGAACCGGGAGATCCAGATATTACGGGCCCGGGTTATCCGATAGGCAAGCTTTGCGGGCAGCACTTTCTGCAGGCAAAGCGTTACTTTATCCGTTGACGGCAGGGGCATCAGATACGTAGGTGAACGTTGCAGCATGGTTACGTGGCCGGCTTTCTCCGCCATCGTCGGCACCAGTGTAATCGCCGTTGCGCCACTGCCGATCACCACAACCTTTTTACCGGTATATTCCAGATCTTCCGGCCAATGCTGCGGGTGAACAACCTGGCCTTTGAAATTCGCTTCGCCGGGAAAATCCGGCTTATAGCCTTGGTCATAGTTGTAGTAGCCGGTACAGCCAACTAGAAAACTGGCGGTATAGGTTTCTTTCTTACCAGTCTCTTCATTTACAGCCGTCAGCTTCCAGCACTTGTCCACGCTGAACCAGTCTGCCGTTTGCACCGCAAGGCCGTAACGAATGTGTCGCTCCACGTCGTGTTCCTTTGCGGTTTCATGCACATAATTTTTGATAGAGGCGCCATCTGCCAGCACCTTGCCGCCCGTCCATGGGCGGAAGTTGTAGCCAAAAGTAAACATGTCGGAGTCTGAGCGAATACCCGGATAACGGAACAGATCCCACGTACCGCCGAGCGATTGCCGGCGCTCGAGAATAGCGAAGGATTTGCCCGGGCACTCCCGCGTCAGATGGCAGGCCATACCAATGCCGGACACCCCGGCCCCGATGATCAACACGTCAAAATGCTGCTCGCTCATAACCCGTCTCTCACTTTCACTGTCGTTATTGTAGGTATCTATGGGACACCAAGATAACGCAGCTAGGCACGCCGAGAAATTGGCCTACCGGATCTCGGAGGCTGTTGTTTGGGTCAGTCGTGGTCGCTAATCGAGCCTTCGGTAAACAGAAATTTCCGCAGGTGCTTGTCCATAACGGGATCCTTGCGACGAATCCACTCCAACACCATAGCCGCGTGTTCTTTTTCCTCATCGCGATTGTGTTCAAGAATCGCTTTGAGTTCAGGATCCTTACAGGCATCCACTCGCTGGTTGTACCAGTCTACCGCTTCAAACTCTTCCATCAGGGAGCTAACAGCACGGTGCATTTCGCGAGTGTCATCCGTCAGTTCGCCTACTGGCTCGTGATAACTGTCGTTTGCCATAATTCGATCCTTTTTCTGAAAACTAGTGAGTTATTTTTTAGCATAATGTCACTCTCTGACAATAGCCGAAAACTCGCCGCTTAAACATCATGTGTTTCGTTTGAGCCGCCGCGAACGCTATGGCAAAGTCAGATACCAAACCGACTCGGGTATGCGCCCCATGAAAACCGTTTTCTCACCGTTGCACAACCTTCGCTCCGCCAAAACCGAACTCGATGGCGGCATTCTAATCGAACCCCATGAAAGGCCGTCCCGGGCAGAAACCATTCTGGCGCGCGTGAAAGCGCAAACCCTGGGCGACGTGCTTGAACCAGAGGAATTTGGCCTGGAACCTGTAAAACGAGTGCACAAACCAGGCTACGTAGAATTTCTGGAACACTGCTGGGTGGATTGGGTGGCTGAAGGTAAACCCGGAGAAGCCATCCCCGCAGTATGGTGTGGCCGTGGCATGCGGCCCAGGATGCCCAAAGACATCGACGGTCGCCTTGGCTATTTCAGCTTTGCCGCCGAAACCTCTATCTCCGAGGGCACTTGGGAAGCGGCTTGCGCTTCCGCCAACGTGGCACTGACTGCACAAAAGCTGGTGGCCAACGGCGAGCGCGCAGCCTTTGCCTTGTGTCGCCCGCCCGGTCACCACGCTCACGCCGACCTATTCGGCGGTTACTGCTTCTTCAACAATGCCGCCATTGCTGCACAGGCATTTTGTGATCAGGGACACCCGCGGGTAGCGATTTTGGATGTGGATTTCCACCACGGCAACGGCACTCAGGCCATCTTCTATGATCGCGACGATGTACTAACCATCAGCCTGCATGGGGATCCCGACTTAGTATTCCCCCACTTCCTCGGTTTTGACGATGAAACCGGTGAGGGCGAAGGTGAAGGCTTCAATCTCAACATTGTTTATCCTCCGGGAACACCCTACAGCGTCTGGAGCCAAGGGCTTGAAACCGCTTGCCAGCGGATCGAAGCGTTCAAACCGAACGCCCTGATTATTGCGCTGGGTGTCGATACCTTTGAGGAAGATCCAATCTCATTCTTCAAACTGAAATCGGCGGACTACTTGGCGATGGGTAAGCGCATTGAACAACTCGGGCTGCCTACGGTGTTCACCATGGAGGGCGGTTACGACGTTGACGCCATTGGCGTGAATACCGTGAATGTGATGCAGGGCTTCGATGGAGAGCTTTGAAGGTGAAAATAAGAGCTAAGGTATAAAAAAATACTAGACGACCGGTCTAATGGTCTTTATCATTGCGCCATGAATCGACATCAAGACACCTGCCAACACCTGCTAAACACGGGCCGCGAAATTCTCGCGGAACGGGGCTTTAGCTCGGTTGGGCTGAGCAACATTCTGCAGCAGGCGGGCGTGCCGAAAGGTTCTTTCTATCACTACTTCAAATCCAAGGAGAGCTTTGGCGAAGCGGTGCTGGAAGATTACTTTGTCAGTTACATGGAAAACCTGGAGGCACGCTTCAGCGATGACACCCAACCAGCACTGGATCGGCTGATGAGCTACTGGCAGCACTGGCAGCAACAGTACTGCGGCCCTGCAGGCCTTAAGGACTGCCTAGTGGTTAAGCTCAGCGCAGAGGTGGCCGATTTATCAGAGGCTATGCGTCTGACGCTCAGGGATGGCACTGACCGAATTATCGACAGCATTATTCTGTGCGTTGAAGCCGCTATTGCTGAGGGGGCATTGCGCGATCAAAACGCCCGGCAGCTGGCCACCAGCCTGTACCAGCTTTGGCTGGGCGCAAGCCTGCTGACCAAACTTCATCGGGATGATCAGCACATGATGCACGCTATGGCCTTTACTCGAGAGTTGATCAAAGGCTAAACCTTGTTCTTTTGCGGGGCCCTGAGTTTTACAGGTGCCCCTTTTTTTGCACAGGCGGTCGCGGTCGCGGGCTCAGCCCTTGAAACCCTTGCCAACAATATAAACTTCCCTGGAGCGGGAGCGAGAGGAATCCGGCTTGCGCGCCACTACCTTGTCGAACACGGCCCTGGCGGCTTTCAGATACTCCTCGTAACCTTCGCCCTGAAATACCTTGGCCACAAAGCTGCCTTTAGGTTTGAGTACTTGGCTGGCCATATCCAGCGCCAGCTCAACCAGATACATAGAAGATGCCTGATCGGATACCGTGACCCCACTGATATTCGGCGCCATATCGGAAATAATCACATCTACCGGGCTGTCGCCAAGAGCCGCCATAATCTCTTCAAACACCGAATCCTCTGTGAAGTCGCCCTGAACGAACTCCACTCCGGCGATGGCGTCCATAGGCAGTATGTCAGACGCCAGCACCCTGCCCTTATGGCCAACCAGGTTAACCGCCACCTGCGACCAGCCACCCGGTGCAGAGCCCAGATCCATTACCACCATGTTGGGCTGAATCAGCCTATCCTTCTTGTTGATTTCAAGAAGTTTGTAACTGGCCCGTGAGCGATAGCCGTCTACCTGCGCCTGTTTCACGAAGGGGTCGTTCACGTGCTCTTCAAGCCAGCGGTTACTGCTTTTGGATCGGGCCATAGGGACTCTTAAAAAGGGCGTCAAAAAAGACGCCAAAACGAAAGGCATCAATTGCTCATTATACGTGTCGCACGCCCTCCCGGCAAAACCCTGACATCCAGCACAGGCGCACGTACAATGCCCGCAACATTCTCCGATTTCTTTATACCCGACAACGAGCCCGCCATCGGCGGCGAGGGCCGGGCAGGACTGACTATGATCCGCCTTACCGAACTGGCGCTGCCGCTAGACCACCCCGAAAGTGCCTTGCGGCCCGCTATCCTCGAGCGACTGGGCATCACCGACGCCGACCTGTCGGACTTCACCGTGTTCAAGCGCAGCTACGATGCCCGCAAAAAAAACACCGAAATCAAATTCGTTTACATCGTTGATCTAAGCGCCCGAAACGAAGACGCCATTCTGGCCCGTTTTGAAAAAGACCAGCACTTGCGGCCAACGCCAGATACCGCCTATTACCCGGTCGCGAAGGCGCCCACTGGCCTCACCGAACGCCCAATTGTGATCGGATTCGGCCCCTGCGGGCTATTTGCCGCCCTGATTCTCGCCCAGCAGGGGTTCCGACCGATTGTGCTGGAGCGCGGCAAGGACGTGCGCCGCCGCACCAAGGACACCTGGGCGCTGTGGCGAAAAAAACAGCTGTCGCCGGAATCCAACGTTCAGTTTGGTGAAGGCGGCGCGGGGCTGTTCTCAGACGGCAAGCTATACAGCCAGATCAAGGATCCGAAGTTCTTCGGTCGCAAGGTAATGCATGAGTTTATCCGTGCCGGTGCGCCCGAAGAGATCCTGTACGTCAGCAAACCACACATCGGCACCTTCCGGCTTACCGGCGTGGTGGCCACCATGCGTGAAGAAATCACCCGCCTTGGCGGAGAGATCCGCTTTGAAAGCAAAGCCACCGACCTGCACATCCGCGATGGCCGGATTGAAGGCGTGGAACTGGCCAGCGGCGAGCGCCTGAACAGCCGGTATGTGGTTCTTGCGCTCGGTCACAGCGCGCGGGATACCTTCCGCATGCTCCATCGGAACCATGTGTTTATTGAAGCCAAGCCCTTTGCCATCGGCTTTCGCATCGAGCACCCGCAATCGCTAATCGACAATGCTCGCTTGGGCAAATATGCCGGTCATCCGGCCCTGGGGGCGGCAGACTACAAACTGGTGTACCACGCCAGCAACGGGCGCGCGGTTTACAGTTTTTGCATGTGCCCGGGGGGCACGGTAGTAGCGGCAACCTCAGAACCGGGGCGGGTCGTCACCAACGGCATGAGCCAGTATTCCCGCAACGAGCGCAACGCCAATGCCGGCATTGTGGTGGCCGTGCACCCAGAACAAGATTTCCCGGGCGGCCCGTTGGCCGGCGTGGATCTGCAAGAGACCCTGGAGTCCCTGGCCTATACGCTCGGCGGCAGTGATTATTGCGCACCCGCACAGCTGGTGGGGGATTTCATCAAACGTAAACCCTCCACCAAATTGGGCGACGTTGAGCCTTCGTACAAGCCCGGCATCAAGCTGGGCGATCTAGCCACTGCCCTGCCTCAATATGCCATCGAAGCCATCCGCGAAGCCCTGCCGGCTTTTGGCAAGCAGATCCGGGGCTTCGACCGGGATGACGCGATCCTGACCGGCATCGAAACCCGCACCTCCTCACCGGTGCGCATCACCCGGGATCGCGCCAGCCTGCAGAGCTTGAACACCCGCGGCCTGTATCCGGCAGGCGAAGGTGCAGGCTATGCGGGCGGCATTCTCTCGGCCGGTGTAGACGGCATCAAGGTTGCCGAGGCGCTGTCCCAAGCCATGCTGGAAGATCTGGAAGCCGCCAGCGGAACGCCATTGTGAAGCTGGACGACATCAAAAAGCTGCATCAGAAAAAATACCGGCAGGCACTGGGCCACTATTTGGTCGAAGGCGAACATCTGGTGCTGGAGCTGCAAAAAGCTGCGGGCCGCCAGCTGGGGCTGAACGCCTCCGAACTGTATGTAACCGATGCGTATGAGCATTGGGCAAGCCCGTTCAAAACCCATCACGTAAACGAGCGCCAGATGGCCCAGCTTGCCGATACCCGCACGCCCCAGGGGATTCTGGCTGTGGTGCCCATGCCAGAGAACAACGTTGAGCCAGTAATAAAACTTGGCGAAAAAACCATTTACCTGCACGAAGTGCAGGACCCCGGCAACCTCGGAACGATATTGCGCACCCTGGCTTGGTTTGGCGGTTTTCGTTGCTTGCTGAGCCCCGGCAGTGTCGACCCCTACAACCCGAAAGTGGTGCGCGCCAGCATGGGCGCTATTTTTCATGTGCCACTGGAAACTGACGTACCTCTCGCCAGTCTGAGCAGCCGCTACACTTCCATTGCCTGCCTCGACCTGAACGGCGACTCGCTGACAGCCGAGCCGTTCAGCCAGCACGACTGCTACCTGTTTGGCAACGAAGCTCGGGGCGTGCCGCGAGACGCGCTGGCTCAGCTGGCGGCCAAGCCCTATACCATCCAGGGCAAGGGCGAGATCGAGTCCCTCAACCTGGCGTCGGCGGTTAATATGTGTGCTTATGAGCTGGTACGGAGCTCCTGACCCGCCTTCTTTGGCAAGCGATAGCATGATCTGTTTAAGCACTCATCGGGGTGGTTATCGTCCTTGCCTGTAGCTTGCTAATCAGACATGATCGAAGACCTATGCTCTCATCGGATGTACAACAACAATGAAACGCTATCTCGAGCCCACAGCTTTTTTTGACTACAACCAGCCCGAACTGAAAGCCTGGATTGCCGCCCAACTTGAAGGCGTGGCAGATGATCCGGTGGAGCAGGCAAAAGCCCTGTATCTGGCAGCCCGGGATGGCGTGAGCTACAACCCCTACGTATTCCGCCCCGAACCCGAGAGCTTCAGCGCCAGCTATGCGCTCAGAACCGGCGAAAGCTATTGCATCCCCAAGGCAGTTTTGCTCGGCGCGGCGGCACGTTCCATCGGCATTCCCAGCCGCCTGGGCCTTGCCGATGTGCGCAACCACCTCTCAAGCCCCAAATTGATTGAGTGGCTGCGCTCGGATATTTTTCGCATGCACGGCTTTATAGAGCTTTACCTGAACGGTCGCTGGGTGAAGGCCACCCCTGCTTTCAACAAGCAGCTGTGCGAGTTGATGAAGGTGGAGCCCTTGGAGTTTGACGGCGTAAACGATTCCATTTTCCAGGAATACACCGAAACCGGGGAAGCGCACATGGAATACGTGAACGATCACGGCATGTTCGACGATGTTCCCCACGACTTCATTGTTTCCGGAATAAAAGCCGCCTATCCACACCTATTTTCGGTAGCTGGCGAACCGGAAACCGTTAAGGGAAGCCTAGTGCAGGATATTTCCGGGAACTGATATGCCCTACCAGCGCCCTTATTCCACAGAGTTGCGGATCAGGAAGTCAAAAGCACTCAGTGCGGCTTTTGAGCCTTCACCCATGGAAATCACAATCTGCTTGAACGGCACTGTGGTGGCATCGCCGGCCGCAAACACGCCTGGAATCGAGGTTTCGTTGCGGTCGTTGATTATAATTTCACCGTGCTGGCTCAGCTCAATGTCGCCTTTCAGCCATTCGGTGTTCGGCACCAAACCAATCTGTACGAATACGCCTTCCAGTGCTACTTGGTGATTTTCACCGGTCTTGCGATCGGTGTAGGTTAGCCCACTCACCCGGCCGTTCTCGCCAAGTACTTCGGTAGTCTGGCCAGACGTAATGATGTCTATGTTTTTTAGGCTGCGCAGCTTTTTCTGCAGCACATCGTCGGCTCGCATCTCGTCGCCAAACTCAATCAGTGTTACATGACTAACAAGACCGGCCAGATCGATCGCGGCTTCCACGCCGGAGTTACCGCCACCAATCACGGCAACATGCTTGCCTTTAAAAAGCGGGCCGTCACAGTGCGGGCAGTAAGCCACGCCTTTGTTGCGGTATTCCACCTCACCTGGAACACCCAGCGGGCGCCAGCGAGCACCGGTAGACAACACCACTGTGCGGGCCTTAAGGGATGCGCCATTAGCCAGGCGAATCTCATGGGGCATCCCGCGCTTGGTAGCCGGGATCAGCTTCTCGGCGTGCTGCATGTTCATGATATCCACGTCGTACTCTTTAACGTGCTGCTCCATGGCTGCAACCAGCTTCGGGCCTTCGGTGTAGGGCACAGAGATCAGGTTCTCAATCCCCATGGTGTCGACGACCTGACCACCGAAGCGATCGGCGGCGATGCCGGTGGAAATACCTTTACGAGCCGCGTAAATGGCAGCAGCAGAGCCAGCTGGGCCGCCACCAATCACCAGCACCTCAAAGGTGTCTTTCAGGCCGATCTTCTCGGCTTCTTTCTCGTCAGATTTGGTATCCAGCCGAGAAACAATTTCTTCCAGAGTCATGCGACCCTGACCCCAAGGCTCACCGTTGAGGTAAACACTCGGAACCGACATGATCTCGCGCTTTTCCACTTCGTCTTGGAACAGGGCGCCATCAATGGCGGTATGACGAACACCCGGGTTCAGAATGCTCATCAGGTTAAAGGCCTGAACTACGTCTGGGCAGTTCTGGCACGACAGGGAAAAGTAGGTTTCAAACTCAAAATCGCCATCTAGCTGCTGGATCTGCTCAATCACATCCTGCGATGCCTTAGATGGGTGGCCGCCCACCTGCAACAGTGCCAAAACCAGCGAGGTAAACTCGTGGCCCATGGGAATACCGGCAAAGCGAACACCCATGTCTGTACCCACGCGGTTTATAGCGAAAGACGGGCGACGCACATCGTTCGACTCTTCTGTGCGCAGGCTGATCTTCTCGGACATTGGCTCGAGTTCTTCCAGCAGCTCCCGTAACTCCTGGGATTTATCGCTATCGTCATAGGCTGCCACCAGCTCTATCGGCTGCTGCAGTTTTTCCATGTAGGCTTTCAGTTGCTGCTTAATATTGGCATCCAACATGTAACGATTCCCCTGTTAGGTTCTTAAGATCAACCGTCTGAATTTCTAAATTCAAAAGGATCTGTGGTTCGGATATGTTCAGACGATACGTTCCGGCAACTAAATGCTCAAATTAATTGATTCAAACTAAGTGATAGCAAACCGCTATAGCAGGATCCGCCGCGCTCCCCGTCGATGGGAAAATAGCGCATATCCATACACGCCCGACCCCGGTACCATATCGGCAGACGTTGCGACGTCACCCCTTGCACCCAGGACAAGTAGCACATGCTTTCAGACCGTTTTCACTCAATCCAGGACGGGCGCGTACATATTTCCGCCGCCCAGGCCAGCCTGTTCGCCAAGGAAGTGGCAGGAGATTTCAACCCGATCCACGATCCAGATGCGCGCCGGTTCTGTGTTCCCGGAGACCTGCTTTTTGCCGTGATCGTTTCACGTTTCGGGCTTTCCCGGCACATGACCTTCAAGTTCCGCGCCCTGCTGGGCGGCGGCGTACCACTGGAATTCATGGAAAACGGTGACGAAACCATTGAAGTGTGCGACCAGAATGGCAAGGTTTATATCGAAGTAACGCGCAGTGGTGAGATAACCCGGGATAAACGGGTTGTCGAAGAGTTTATCCGTTGCTACGTGGCCGCCTCCGGCAAGAACTTTCCCCACACCCTGAAGCCATTAATGGAATCCAAGGATGTGATGTTTAATCCGGATCGCCCCATGGTGATGTATGCGAGCATGAGCCTTACTCTGGACAGGTTGGATGCTGCCTCGCCTGAGCTGGAACTGCATAATGCCGTCCTGGAAGCCAATGGCAAGCGCGGCAATGTCACGCTTGAATACCGGCTGATCTCTGACGGTAAGCCCGTGGGTGAGGTGGCGAAACACCTCGTTTTGGGTGGGTTAAGGCCTTACTGCCCAGATGCCATGGCCGGTGTGCTTGAAGAGTTTTATCGTTTGAAGGCTCGCGGATCACGATACGGTGTAGACACCGTAGAATCGTAAATCAGACTCGTAAGCCGTAAACACAGAAAACCCCGGAATTCTGGGGTTTTCTGTTAGTAGCAAGCCTGTAAAACGAGCCACTACTGTAAGTTTCCCTGTTAAGCGGAAACTTAGATCTTGCCAACCAGATCCAGTGAAGGAGACAGTGTTGCTTCGCCTTCCTTCCACTTGGCGGGGCAAACTTCGCCCGGATGCTTGCGTACGTACTGCGCGGCCTTAACCCGACGCATCAGCTCAGACGCATCACGACCCACGCCTTCTGCGGTGATCTCTACGGCCTGAATGATGCCATCCGGATCGATCAGGAAGGTAGCGCGGTCTGCAAGGCCCTGGCCTTCACGCATGACACCAAAGTTGTTGGTAATACTGCCGTTTTGGTCGCCAACCATGAAGTAGTTGATCTTACCAATGGTCTCGGAGCTGTCGTGCCACGCTTTGTGGGTGAAGTGCGTGTCTGTGGATACAGAGAATACTTCAACGCCCAGTTTCTGCAGCTCTTCGTACTTGTCCGCAACGTCGCCGAGCTCGGTCGGGCAAACGAAGGTGAAGTCTGCAGGGTAGAAGTAGAAGACCGACCACTTGCCTTTTACGTCAGCTTCGGAGATTTCAACGAACTCGCCCTGTTTGAAGGCAGTTGCGTTAAACGGTTTAATTTCACTATTGATCACGCCCATGGAAAAACTCCTGTTGGTTTGTTTGCGTGTTGATGAATCTACGGTCACTACGTTAACCAATAAGCCGGCTTTGGGAAAATTGATTATTCCCAAGTTCACGATAGGCGGTGCCTATTAACGCTTATCGCGGCAATAAAGATCAGCGCCCAGCCTATGGTATGCTCCGGCCGAATATTAGCAATACGTGTTGTAACCATCAGGTTGACCGTCACCGGCGGGTTAGGCAGATCCCGGCCCTTGGGCAGCAGCGTTTTCACGAGATTCTAGCCAGCGACCAAAATCCGGCAACGCAAGCGGCCGGGCATAGAGGTAACCCTGTGCCAAATCACAGCCGTGAGCGCGAAGAAACTGTTCATCTTCAACCGTCTCCACACCTTCGGCCACAACCGTCATGCCCAGTTCGTGAGCCATGTTGATGGTCGAGCGAACAATCACTTGGTTACCGGGCGACTCTTGGATATTCGACACGAACGACCGATCGATCTTGAGTACCGACGCACGCAGGCTCTGCAGATAAGCCAAGGAGGAATAGCCGGTACCGAAATCATCAATGGCGAGCGTGGCGCCGCTGTCCACCAGTTCGCTGACCAGTGCCAGCGCCCGATCTTCATTCCCCAGTAAAGCCGTTTCCGTTATTTCACACTCTATCGCGAAATAGCCGCTGCTTGAATTCAACAAGTCTTTGAGGCCGGCAATAAAGTTGCGATCCTGGAACAGGCGCGCCGAAAGGTTGAGCGCCATGTTCCGCGGCCAGCCTTTTTTCTCCCATTCGGCCTCCTGAGCGAGAATGGTCTCTACCACCCAGCGCGTCAAAGGTACGATCTGCCGGGAGTTTTCAGCCACTTCAATAAGCTGGGTAACAGGTACAACTTCACCAGCGTTTTGCGGCCAGCGCAGGAGAGCCTCGCAGCCTATTGGCGTCAGGGTGCTGAGATCCAGCTTGGGCTGGTACACCAGATAAAAGGCATCGTTATTGATGTGTGTGCGTATGGCCGGCACCAGCTCAAGCCTGCGCATGGCGGCCTGGCTGTCACTCTCGCTAAAGCATCGAACCGCAATCCCTTCTTGTTTGCCCAGCCGCATGGCATCGGTTGCTTGGCGCAGCAGAATTTCAGCCTGTGTGGCCAGGTTGCCTTGGTGTGATTGATCAGCAGCGTTTTCTTGGCGGCCATATTCAGCGGCGCCAGCGGTTGCGGAAATCTGTAACGGTATATCTCCGGTGATCGCCAGGGTAAGCGGGCTTTCAACCTCTTCCAGAAGCCGTTCACAAAACTGACTGCCTCCTGCTTCAAATCGCAGGCCCGGCAACCACAGCGCAAAACCATCACCTCCCATGCGCGCACAGTGGCCTAGATTGCCTACATACACCTCAATGCGCTGAGCTACGGCTTTGAGCAACTGATCGCCCGCAACGTGGCCGTATGTGTCGTTTACTTCCCGGAAGTAGTCAATATCAAGACAGATCAGGCAACCCGACTGGTGGCGCTCTAGGGTCTCATCAACCCTTCCAAAAAAAGCCGACCGGTTGAGCAGGCCTGTAAGGCTATCGTAGGCGGCGCGGTATTCAAGTTCACGCTCCCGCGCAACGCGCTCGCTCAGGTCGCGAAGCACTACCGTAAAGATGGCATCTCCGGAGGTAGCCACACGGCTGACCGTCGCCTGAACCGGAATATGCTGGCCTACCCGAGTCACAACATAGGTATCAAACGGCGAGCTGGGCAGCGCCATCAAACCGAGTCGGGCATCTGGTAAACAGCCGCTAAGCCGGGAGTTTTCCATGTCACTTTCGGTTCTGTCGCAAAGCGTCTGTATTGACTGGTTGGCTTTGGTGATCATCCCATCCCGATCCACACACAAAATGTAGTCGTTGGTAGTGGCGACGATGCGATCGAGCAGTGCTTCGTTATCCCGGAGGCTGATTTGCAGCCAAAAACGATCCAGCGTCGCGCTGTCGAGCCGGGCAAGGTTGATCGCCACGTACACGAGCGCAGTCAGGAAAAGTGGTTTGAAGACATCAAGGATCAAATGGGCCTGAAGATAAGCCAGGCCAAACACCCCAAGCCAGACCACAATGATCAGGCCCAGAGCCTGCAGGCCACGAAGCCAGCCGCAACGGCTGAAAACCAGCGTAGCGCCAAGCCAGAACAGGGCGAGAATTATAAGCCCCGCCACAGGTGCTACAGCATACAGGCCGCCATTACGTTGGGTTTGCGCCCCAAGGGCCTGCACAACCGCCCCGGGAAGTACATGATGGATAGGGGTGGCCAGGTTGTCGCCTAACTCAATAGCGGTCGAGCCGATAATAACGTCGCGGCCCCGAAGGCTGCGCTCGGACACCCTGCCTTCAAGAAGATCAATAAAACTGACGTAGCGAAAGGATTCGGGGGAAATGGTGTAATCAATCCAAGTGCCGGTGTCGGCCTGTTCCGCCAGCGCATTCCAGGCGCCCCGATAAAAACTGTCTTGCCAACCGAAACCAACCGAAAGAAAGCGCACCAAGCCATCATTTGACGGGTACATGTTAACAGACACCAGCTCAACACTGCCGGCCAGCTTCGGCAAGGGGCGTCGGATCATCAAGTCTGAATCCATCTGGCTACGATGTTGAACGAAAACCGGCAGGAATGTGGGCACTGTTTCGGCCATCGAACGGATAGCACTTTCCAGTTCTGCGTCACCGCCGAGACTTGATGCAGCACTAAAATCCACATCAACCATTAAGGAGCGGATACCGGCCTGGCCGAGCGCATTGATTGCAGTCGCATATACACTTCGGGGCCACGGCCACTGACCTATTGCTTCGATACTTGCGGAATCAATTTCAAGAATTAGCAGATTGCTGGGCTGCTCTTCTACGAACAGGCCAACAACTCGGTCACGAAGCCCCGTTTCAGGGCGTTCCAGCAATCCCGGCCAGAGCAGGAGTGCAAAAACGAAGACCGCCAGCAAGGCTGAAAAGACAACCTTACTGGCCGGGCGTGATCTAAAGCGGCGGTTTGTATCAGCAGACATACTCGTCAGTCATCATCATCATCGTCGTCATGGTCGTGACCATCGTGCCCGTGTCCGTGTCCGTGTCCGTGTCCGTGTCCGTGTCCGTTCCCGTGGTCATCATGACCATTGCCATTGCCGTTGCCCGTGCCGCCTCTGCCTATATTGAGCTAGGTAAACCTTTGACCATGGAGTCGGAGCATCAGGATAAAAACCCAAGACTGACCGGCCGCCTGACTGTCTATTTCTGACACCACTGAAATTGACGAATTATTACAGTTCTGTTGTTTTTGTTTGCAAGTCGCCATAGCGGTCTACACTGAGCAGGACATAAGGCCGGTAAAGAATCATAAGAGCCATGGAAAACAACGGGCACAATGAGTTCCGCAACACCGAAGTAGATGATAGCGCTGTGCCCAAGGCTGCACTGATCGAAGCCGTGAGTATTCGCAGCATGTCGTTGGTTGCGCTCACATGCATCGCCACTCTCTTTTTTATTGACTGGGCGCAGCCTGTGTTGCTTCCACTGATGGTTGCCGTGCTAATCAGCTACGCCCTCGACCCGCTAGTCTCAACGCTTGATAACCTTAGAATTCCCCGCCCCTTAAGTGCAGCCATCATACTGTTTCTACTGCTCGGCGCTGTCACAGGCGCAAGCATTCCTCTACAAACGGAAGCCATGGCCATACTGGACAAGGTTCCTACGGCAATCACTGAGTTTCGACGTAATGAGGCCAAGTCTCCGAACCAAGAGGAAGGCCTCATGGAAAAAGCGCAAGCTGCAGCACAAAAAATCGAAGCATCAGCCGCGCAGGAGAAAAATGACAATAATCCGACGCACCAGAGCGTAACGCCTGTACGCGTGGTGGATAGGCCAATGGACGTTCAAGAATATATCCTCAGGAGCTCGCCTGCGGCATTAGTGCTTGTTTCTCAGTGTTTCTCGGTTTTGTTTCTGGTGTATTTCATACTGGCGGTCGGGCCACTCTATAAACGCAAAGTCGTGAAGATCTCCGGCCCCTCGTTCGGGCGAATGCGCAAAGCCGCCCGGATTATGAACGAGTTTCATCATCAGGTCCGGCGCTTTTTGTTCGTGATGCTGATTGGCTCTCTGTTTGTGGGTTTACTGACCTGGCTGGCCTTTATGGCCTTGGGAGTAGAGCAGGCCTTGTTCTGGGGCGTGGTTGCCGGAGTAGCAAGCGCTATCCCGTACCTGGGGCCATTTCTGGTGTTTATCGGCACCGGCATTGCCGCATTTATTCAGTTTGGTGAGATGGATACGGCAATCATTGTAGCAAGCACCTCACTGGCGATTACCAGCGTTCAGGGGTACCTGCTAACACCCTGGTTAACCAGCCAGGTTTCAAGCCTCAACCCCGTGGTGATCTTCGTCGGGCTTCTGTTCTGGGGCTGGCTCTGGGGCCCCGTGGGGTTGATCATCGCCACCCCCATATTGATGATCATCAAATCCCTGTGCGACCACGTGGTAAACCTGCGCCCTGTGGGTGAGCTACTGGGCAAATAAACGCGTACTTGGCCTCACTCTGAGGCCTTCTTTTCAGTCAGATACCGAGCGAGGGCTCCGTAGGCGGGCAACGACTTGGTAACCGATATGGCTGAATGCATGAAACCTTTTAATCCTCAGAGATCTGATGTCTACAACAAGTTCCACGCCCGCTGTTTTGAGCAGCTCCACGAACTCTTCAATGGTGCGGGTAGAATGACCGACGGTATAAAATGGAAGTGTCATATCGCATACAGCTCCGTTACCTGCTGCCTAGTTTAGTAGATTTTATCCGCTCCTTCGGGGCGGGTTTTAAACCGTTTATGCAGCCACAGGTACTGATCAGGCTGTTCGCGAACGGTGTCCTCAATGTATCGATTCCAGATCTCGGTATCCTTCTGCTTATCAGCTCCGAAACCTTCTTGTACCGGTGAGAACACCACGCGATAACCCCCATCAGGCATTCGCAGGTGGCTCACGCAAAGAACCGAGGCACCAGATACCTTTGCGATATAACTCGGGGAGGTAATACAACCAGTTTCCACACCAAAAAACGGCACGAACAGTTCCGTTTTGCCGCCAAAATCCTGATCACAGGCAAACCAAACTTCCCCGCCCTTCTTCAGAAAAGACACCATGGGCCGCAATTCACGCTTGGTAAACGGCCGGATGCCGAAATGACGACGACGGCCGTTTTCGATCATGCGATCAATAACTGGGTTGTTGTTAGGTCGGTATACGTACCCAGGTTTCTTTAGGTGGCAGGCAACAAGCGGTAATGCGAAGTCGAAAATACTGTAGTGGCCGCCAATCAGCAGCACGCCCTTGCCCTTGTTCTGGGCTTCCCTGAGATGCTCCAAACCGTGCACCTCGGCTGCTTGGCAATAAGGCGACACATCGCGCCACCACGCATGAGTGCTTTCCAGAAAGCCGCGACTGCATGCGACAAAGTTATCCTGTGCCAACTGCTTGCGAGCCTCTTCATCCAGCTCAGGAAAGCAAATGGCAAGGTTGCGGTCAGCCACATGCGCGCGGGATTTAAGCTTGCGGCTCAGTAAAAGACCTAACCGCTTTCCCAGTCGCTGTTTCGCGGACATCGGCAAAAACGACAGCAGATATAACACGAATACAATCGCCCATGAGGGCCATAAACGCGGGTGCCAAAGCTGCGGTTTATTGTTTTTTGACGATCTGGGCATACATCATTGCCTGCTCAAAATTGGCCAGTGAGCCTGACATAATTTGGACCCACAGTGTAAATGATACTATGCATTAATAGCTGATCCCATCATCAAACCGAAACGACTTGGTTTTTCCCTCTTCGTTTAGCTTCATACAAAGCCGTATCCGCCCGCTTCAGGGTATCTTCATATGATCTGTCTTCAGCCATCACCATTGCCACGCCGAAACTGACGGTCGCGGAAACACCATCAACGGAAAACCGGCTCAGCCCCTGCCTGAAACGCTCGCACAACCGGTTAGCAAACTGCAGTGCGTGCTCTAGTTCGGTATTCGGCAGAGCAATAACAAACTCATCACCCCCGAAGCGACAAGCGGTATCCGTTTTCCTAAGCTCAGGCAGACAAATGTCGCCAACCGCTCGGATTAGTTCATCCCCCGCATGGTGACCATGCGTGTCATTAATCTTCTTAAGGTGATCGAGGTCGAACATCAAAATGGATATGGGCACCGAGTGCCGCTCAAAGGTTTCATGATGAAGCGTAAGGTCACGCTCAAGCTTTCTGCGGTTGAAAAGCCCTGTGAGCTGATCGGTGTCGCTGAATTCGCGCAGTTTAACTTCCAACTCATGTCGCTCTGAGATATTACTCGCGACCCAAAGCACCACAGACTCGCCGCCAACAAGAAAATCGAGAGCCTGAATACGCCCTTCAAACCAGATGGATTGTTCGGGCCCTTCATCGCGTAAACCTTTTACATCCTTCTGGCTCAGCTCGTACTCTTTGATCAACAACTTACCGGATTCCAGCGCCAGCTCGATCTGCTCAAGAAACCAGTTCGCCTTCTCGGCTTTAACTACATCGGACACACGCAAACCGACGAGCCCACTGCCGTCATGGTAATAACGCGCATCGCGCCCGCCAAACACCGCCACATATTTGCCGCTGCGGGATAATATAAACGCTGGGTCTGGCAATGCCTCGAGTACGAGGGCCGTCTGCTCAACATTAATCATAAAGCGTTCTGCGAAATTGTTAGAAAAAGCCGGGTTTACAATTGTGCGCCCTCTCCATGCCCATATACGGTGGATGGATGGAACAACCTACTATGCCCTACCTCAAGCCCATCAAAGGAAAGATGCCCGACAGAAACTCTATGGAGCGCCAGCACTTCGTTTTGAAAATAGCCAAACATTCGCTTCACTTGATGATACTTCCCCTCAGTCAGCGAGAGCCTAGCGGTGTATTCAGAGAGTATCTCTAAACGTGCCGGCTGGGTTGTAATCTTTTCATACGCAAAATAAATACCGTTTCTAAAAACCGAAATATACTCATTATTCAACGGTTTAGATAAAGTGACTTCGTACGTTTTTGTGAGCTTTGTCTCCGGTAAACTTATCTTTCGCGACCATGCCCCATCGTTGGTTAATAACACCAGCCCCGTTGTATTAAGGTCCAAACGTCCAACAATGTGCAGTTCATTCTTCTGAGGGTGCTGAATAAGATCCAATACGGTAGGGTGCTTGGCATCCTTAGTCGCACTAACAACTCCTCGCGGCTTATTTAGCATTATATAAACGGGCTTGTTATCCCGCAAACAAACGTCATCTAACGAAATATGAGTAAATCTTGTTACCGTTTGTTGAATGGAATGCGCCACACGCCCATCCAAAAAAACACGCTTTTGAGCAATTAAAAGGCGCGTATCGGAAAGCGAAAAAGCGCTGTTCTGACTGATAAATCTATCCAGCCGGCTGGTTTTAGACTTCATAGCATAATCACATTCACCGCAAGACGGATCACTCGATCCGGTTCGATTCGCCCTGATCCAGGCTGGTATTCCGGTGGCAGCAAAACACGGGAACCTGAAACGTGATAGGGTGCCACTCTGATCCGCGAGCTACCAAGTATTTTTCCTATACTTGACCCACTCGAGCGCTTTCCTTTTGCGTTTTCTCGAAATCTCGCGTTCAGATCGGCGGTCTGCCCGCCCCCGGCCTTCTGTTCCTTCCCTCAGATGCTGCCTTCATCTTGTTGCGCCATCGGTTAACCCGGGTTTGGTGCGTCTCACTGCGAAACCTCATGGCTTGACCGTTACCGGTCAGAGCTGAGCGCTTTTTCGCTTTCAATCGTCGCCCGAGCCGCTCTCGCCTGGCGCACGACACAACGCCTGTAAACAGGAGTCATTATGACTTTTAGAGTTGCCATTCTAGGCGCCGGCCCGAGCGGCTTGGCCCAATTACGTGCCTTTGAAGCAGCCCGCGACGCCGGTGCTGATAATCCCGAGATCGTGTGCTATGAAAAGCAGAGCGACTGGGGCGGCATGTGGAACTACACGTGGCGCACCGGCCTGGATGCCTACGGCGAGCCCGTCCACGGCAGCATGTATCGTTATCTATGGTCAAACGGCCCCAAGGAGTGCCTGGAGTTCGCGGATTACAGCTTCGAGGAGCATTTCGGTCGCTCTATCCCGTCCTACCCTCCGCGTGCCGTGCTGCGCGACTACATCATGGGGCGCGTCGCCAAGAGCAATATGCGCCAACACATCCGTTTTAACACCGCCGTGCACTGGGTTGACCATGACGAGGCCACCGGTAAGTTCACAGTTACGGTGCGGGACCTCAAACAGGACGAACTGAGCACCGAAGAGTTCGATCACGTTATCGTCGCCACCGGGCACTTTTCGACCCCCAACGTGCCCTATTTTGAAGGTCTGGAGCAGTTTCCCGGCCGTGTGCTCCACGCCCACGATTTCCGCGACGCTTGCGAGTTCAAAGGTAAGGATCTTTTGCTGATCGGCAGCAGCTACTCCGCAGAAGACATAGGCACACAGTGCCACAAGTACGGCGCCAAATCGGTCACCTTCAGCTATCGCTCAAAGCCCATGGGCTTCGAGTGGCCGGAGTCCTTCGCCGAAGTGCCGTTGCTCACCGAAGTGATCGGCAAGACGGCCCACTTCAAGGATGGCACCAGCAAAAAAGTCGACGCGATCATCCTGTGTACCGGGTATCAGCATCACTTCCCGTTCCTGCCTAACGAACTGACGCTGACCACGCACAACCGGATGTACCCGGAAGGCCTGTACAAGGGCATCGTTTCCCTGGCCAATCCCAAGCTGATATTCCTTGGCATGCAGGATCAGTACTACACCTTCAACATGTTCGACGCCCAGGCCTGGTATGCCCGTGATGTAATGCTCGGCCGCATTACACTGCCGGCAAACGACGCCATGGCGGCCGATAGCCGTGAATGGGTCGCCCGTGAGCTGAAGCTCGCCGACCCCGTCGACGAAATCGATTTTCAGGCAGCTTACATACAGGATCTGATTGAACCTACCGACTACCCAGCGTTCGATGTAATTGCCGTTGCCGATATTTTCAAGCAGTGGGAACACGATAAGGAAGCGGACATTCTTGGGTACCGCAACAAGAGCTACCGCTCCACGCTCACGGGCACCCTGGCGCCTGTGCATCATACGCCCTGGATGGATGCGATGGACGATTCTCTTGAAGCCTTCCTCAAGGTGAAGCAAACCCAGCCGGCAAAGGAGACTGTATGAATCAACCAAGCCTGAGCCAGGCTCGGTCGCGATTCACCTCCAGCAGCATCCGCTGGGGCTTTATGTGGGCCCTATGGGCCGCCGTGCTCTGGGGTGCCTGGTACGTGCCAGGATCCGCGGTGTGGTTTGAAGCGCCCTATATTAACTTGAGCTTCGATACCAATGCCCAGTTTCTGCTGGCAGCGGCGGTACTGACCACCTTCAACGCCATTGCCGTGTTGTTCTTTCTGTTTGTCTGGAACGGGGTATTGGGCAAGTTGGGGGAATACGTTCGCACCATCAAGCAGATGCGTTATATATCCAAGTGGTTCTTCATCGGCGCCATATTTGGCGGCCCGATGGCCATCTTTGGCTCGTATCTGGCGATCGGCTACATCGGCGGGGCCTTCGCGGCCATTTCAGCGCTGATGTACCCCATCATCGGCGCCACCCTGGCCAGGCTCTGGTATCAGGAGAAGATCACCAAACGCGCAGCGGTGGGTATTTTTATCATCCTGGCAGGTGGCGTGACAGTCTATGCACCCGGCATTATTGCTGAAATCACAGGCACCGGCGACGCCGGCTGGCTTGGCTACCTGGGCGGCGCAATGGCCGCGATTGGCTGGGGCGTAGAGGGTGCAATTGCAGGCCGCGGGCTAGATGTGGCCGATCCGGATGTGGGCATTACGGTGAGGTTCACAGCCGAAGTCCTGTATTGGGTTCTGCTGATTCTACCAGCGATCTACCTCTTCACCGACCAACCGGTGGTGGAACTGGTCATCGCCACATTTAACTGGGCGGTCATCGGCTGGCTGATGCTGGCGGGCGTGAGCTTCGCCTTCTGCTATGTCTCCTGGTACAAGTCGTTCCCACTGATCGGCGTTGGGCGAGGGCAAGCGATTGCGGCGTTGTACGGGCTTTTTGCCGTCATCTTCCTCGCCGCGTTCACCCTCGAATTTCCCGCGTGGAACTTTCTTGCAGGCCTGGTCCTGTTTGTGACCGGCGGGGTTGTCATGTTCACGGAAAGTGACGAAGTGCTGGAGGTAGTCCGTGCCGTGTCGTCCGACACCAAAACGGCTACCGCCACCGCTAGTGCGGCCAACTCATGATCATTGGAGCAAACCATGAATAAACTGCATATGAAGGGCCGCATTCTCCAGCTAATCAATGACCAGCAGCATACTGGCATCTGGGACTGGCAAATCACCGATGCGGTGATGAGTGAATACGGTCTTAGCGGTGCCTACTGGCGCGGCAATACCCGCGTCACACTGACTGATCTGTTCTCCAGCGGCATCATCGAGAGTGTTAAGGAGAAACTGGATGACGAGGCCTATTTTGGCGCAGGCCGTGTGTTGTTCAAGTTCAAGCTTAACGACTTCGGTCGCCAACGGATGCGCGACATCGCATTGGCTTGATAGCCGGTGCCACTTACGACTCTCACCAAGGAAAAACCATGTCTGATTTCTGGGGTTTTCCGGGGGCGGATTTACTCGCCGTCGCCGTCATTATTGTGCTCAGTAGCCTGGCTCTGTACCAGGCACGCACCTTTGTAACCAAGCTCTAAACACCAAACGCTGGCCCACCTGATTTTGGTGCGAAAGATAACGAAACAGGACTTTGCCTGTAATCAAAGAAAGAAAGAAAGGAATGATTAACTATCGATAATAATACTATCCGGAGATATAGATGAAGTTTTTAAACAAACTTGCTACTGCTGCCGCAGTTAGCTCACTAGTACTTGGCGCTACTGCAGCCCAGGCAGACTCGAAAGAGCCTATTGTAATCCCTACCCATAACTGGACCAGCCAAATCACTATGGCCTACGTTATTGGTGGTATTTTTGAAAGCATTGGCGACAATGTTTCTTACGTGCCTGCTGATAGCCAAGCGGTTTACGAATCAATTCGTACCGGTGACGTCACTATTGGTCACGAAGTATGGCAGTCTACTTTTGGTAAGTCTTTCAATAACGCTTTAGACGCTGGCGGCATCATTGATGTGGGCAAGCACGCTTCTGCTACTCAAGAAGAGTGGTGGTATCCTGCGTATGTAGGCGAACTATGCCCTGGCCTACCTTCCTGGGAAGCACTAAACGATTGTGCTGAGCTGTTTGCAACTCCGGGCAGTGGCGGCAAAGGTCGTTATCTGGACGGCCCGATGGACTGGCATGGCCAGGAAACCCTGGACCGTATCGAAGCACTCGACATGGACTTTACAGCCAAGTTTGCCGGGTCTTCTGGTGCACTTTGGGCGGAACTGGAGTCAGCAGCTAAAGACAATCGTGCAGTCGTAGTCTTTAACTGGTCACCTAACTTCACCGATGCCGGTTCAGGTGGCAGTTTCGTTAAATTCCCCGCGTATAGTGAAGGCTGTAAGAAGTCAGATGGCGGTGATGGCAAGTGTGGTTCACCACCAGCAGGTTGGCTGAAAAAAGCAGCTTACTATCAGATGCCTGCGAAATGGCCAACAGCTTACAAAATCTACAACAACATCTCCTTTACTAAAAGCGATATCGGCAACATGGCTGCATTGGTTGACATCGATGGCATGAGCCACGAAGAAGCCGCGACTAAGTGGCTGGCTGACAACGAAGCAACCTGGAAAGCCTGGCTGTAAGCCAAGCCCGCTGACCTGAGTGCGCTGCATTCAGGTCAGGCCTTGTGGTTCGTTATTCAACACAAGACCCTATTGCCAAAAACATATCGTTTTAGCACTTCTTTTTTATCGGGATTTAATTATGTCAACAACAGCTCAGCCGGTTATTAAGTGCGATTCTGTCTATAAAATTTTTGGCGATAACGCTGTAAAACTTTTGAAACAGTCGGGCGGGAAAGTAGAAACAGCCTCATTACTTGAAGCAGGCTGTGTCATCGGTGTTAACAACGCCTCTTTTGAAGTGCACAAAGGTGAAATACTCGTCGTCATGGGCCTGTCAGGCTCTGGCAAATCAACCCTTTTGCGCTGTATTTCACGCCTGATCGACACCACTGCAGGCGATATCTTTATTGATGGCGAAGACCTGCTTGCCATGAATGCAAAAGAACTCATCAACATTCGTCGTAACAAAATGGGCATGGTATTCCAGAGCTTTGCCCTCCTGCCTCACAAAACAGTGTTAGAAAACATTGCGTTACCATTACAAGCGAAAGGCATGAGCACAACCGACAGCATGGACCGTGCGATGGACATGGTAAACCTGGTGGAGCTCACAGGTTGCGAAAATGACTTCCCGCGCCAACTCTCTGGTGGTCAACAACAACGTGTCGGCATTGCTCGCTCATTGGCGGTGGAACCTGATATCTGGTTCCTCGATGAGCCATTCTCAGCCCTGGACCCTCTGATTCGCAGGGAAATGCAAGACGAGTTCTTGCGTTTACAAAGTGTATTAAATAAAACCATTTTATTCGTTACCCACGACTTTGACGAAGCGCTACGCCTTGCCGACCGCATCGCCATTATGAAAGACGGCGTCATCGAACAAATTGATACCCCAGCCAACATCGTACTCAACCCAGCCACGGAATACGTCGCCAAATTCACCCGTGGAGTGCCACGCGAACGCGTACTCTCTTGCCAAGACATCATGGGGAAATATGATGCCTCTGCAGAGATGAGTGACATCACGGTATCTAAAGATGCCATTATCGGAACCGTAGCAGAATCCGTGCTAACCGAGCCAAAACCAGTGGCTGTCACTGATGGCGACGACAAGATTGTTGGCTCTTTAAACAGCAGCGCCATAATACACATCTTGTTTGGTGACACTAACAGCATGCCGGTTAACAACTAAGCTCTGAGCCCAATCTAATGCAATATTTTACCGAACATAAATGGATTCAGTTTGTCGCCTTACTAGCGGTGTTCTTTGCCCTTGTAATGGCCATCGATCCAGCCACAGGGGGCAACTTGTGGCGCATACAAGAGACCGTGTTCTGGCTGCTGCCTGACGTTGTTAACGACGGCCTTGAGTTCCTCATTAATGATTTCTGGGTCGTAGAGATCTACGATGCTGAGTTAGACCTCACCGAAGAATCGACCATGATGAAAGAGTTTACTCGTGCCCTGTCTGGCGCGGTTCTCTTTAGCATTAATCTGATTCGTGAACTTCTATTAGGTGGCGTTAAAACGTTTGTGGCCTTTACTAGCTGGGACTTCATCAGCGAAAACAAGTGGGCTCGAATCCCTGCAATGCCGTGGCCAGCTGTTGCTGCTGGTGTATTTTTAATAGGCCACTATCTTGGTGGCCGTAAGCTGTCTGTTTTAGCCGGTACCAGCATCATTTACATTGCTGTATTTGGTCAGTGGACACCCGCCATGCAAACCTTATCCTTTGTTTTAGTGGCTGTGCCCATATCGGTTTTTCTGGGGTTAGCTTTGGGCATCACTGCCTATAAGAACAAAACCTTCGAGTCCATCTTGGCCCCACTGTTAAACGTGGCTCAATCCATGCCTCACTTCTCATACTTGATCCCAGTGGTGGTCTTCTTTGGTATTGGTGACCATGCTGGCGCTATTTCAACGGTTATTTTTGCCACCCCCCCAATGATCCGCTTAACCATTTTAGGCCTTAAAAAAGTCTCTCCGGAAGTGTTGGAGGCTGGCATGATGAGTGGCTGCAACCCACGCCAACTCATGTTTAAAGTGCTCATCCCTACAGCACGCCATGACATTTTGATCGGTGTTAACCAGGTCATCATGCAGTGTTTAGCCATGGCCGTCATCGCATCGTTTATTGGCGCAAGGGGTTTGGGCTACGACTTGCTGGTATCATTGAACATGCTCAATATAGGCCAGGCCCTCGAACTTGGTGTGTCTATTGTATTGATTGCTGTGGTGCTGGATAAGTTATCCCTGGCCTGGGCTAACAAGCAGGTCGATTACTTCGCTGACTCACCATTCCATTTGCGTCATAAGTATTCGCTAGCCTTCTTAGGGATTTTGATCTTCACCTCTGTTATTGCCTATATTGCGTCGATGGTTTTCCCAGACAAGGCTAACTACCTCTACTTCATTGATGAATCACAAGGGTTCACTACCGAAAATTTCTGGGACCTTATCGTTGACTGGATTATCACCAACACTTACGACAGCGTGCAAAGCTTCAACTTCTTCATGATCACCTCAATTTTGATGCCCATGAAACAGGCTTATTTATCGATGCCAGTCGCTGCAACCCTGTTCCTGGTTGCAGGCACAGGTTATATTGTTGGCGGCCTTCGCTCTGCTGTTGTCGTGACAGCCCTCATTGCTTTTATTGCTTTAACGCCCTGGTGGGACCGCGCCCTTATTACAGCTTATATGGCCACCTTCGCAGTCATAATTTCCGTGATTATTGGTTGCAGTGTCGGCATTTTGTGCTCTCGAAGCCCCCGGGCAACTAAATTTATATTACTGGTTTGTGACACGTTTCAGACATTCCCGTCGTTCATCTACTTAATTCCCGTCATCATGTTATTTGGTGTGAGTGATTTATCAGTGCTTATTGCGGTGATCGTATACGCCACAATCCCTGCCACACGTTACACCGTAGAAGGACTGAGTAACGTGCCTAAAACCTTGCAGGAAGCAGGCTCCATGTCAGGGGTTAACCGCATGCAGAGGTTATTAAAAATTGAACTGCCTTTGGCATTTCCACACATCATGTTGGGCATTAACCAGACCGTCATCTTCTCGTTGTTTATGATTATCATCGGCGCCTTTATCGGTACCGACGACTTAGGTCAGCTCATCATGCAATCTTTGTCTGAAGCCAACGCTATGGGCCAAGGCATCGTGCTCGGCTTATGCGTTGCCTTTATCGGCCTCGCAGTAGACCACTTGATCCATACCTGGGCAGAGCAACGAAAGAAAGTGTTAGGGATCGCTTAACTAACAAATCTCAAGCACCGTCATTCGCCTCAGAAAGTTACAACGGTTTCACCTTACCGCGGCCGGCCTTGCTTTCCAGCGCACTGAAATCTATGTTTATTCATAGAACAAGTGTATGGAATTCAATCCGCCACCGCTGGGTCACCCATGACCACTGCAATCTGGTTTATATTGCTTGGCTCGCTGTTGCTGGTAGTGGGCTTCACCGCGTCGTATATCAAAACGGTTCCTGCCACATCGGCCATCGTGTATCTGGTTTTCGGGTTTGTTGTGGGGCCGATGGGCTTTGGCTTGTTCCATTTCAATCCGCTGGAAGAGTCGGCCTTATTGGAGCTGCTGACTGAGATCGCAGTGCTTATTTCACTGTATTGCGCCGGCGTAAAAATGCCGGTGCCGGTCAACTTCTCGCGATGGCGTACGCCTCTGCGGCTAGCCGTTGTCTCCATGACGTTGACGGTCGGCCTTGTGGCGTTATTCGGTTACTACTGGCTCAGCTTGCCGCTCGGTGCAGCCGTGCTGCTCGGTGCTGTGGTGGCGCCCACGGATCCAGTGCTGGCGACCGAGGTGCAGACTCGTCACGCCGACGACCCCGACCGATTGCGTTTTGCCTTAACCTGCGAGGCAGGTATGAACGACGGCAGCGCCTTCCCCTTCGTGATGCTCGGCCTGGGTTTGCTGGGGCTTCACGATCTTGGCGATAGCGGTTGGCGCTGGCTAGCAATGGATGTGGTCTGGGCCAGCGGCGCGGGTATCGGTATTGGTATTCTGGCGGGCTGTGGTGTCGGTTGGGCCGTTCATACGACCCGCAAGACGTTTACACACACGGAGTTTCTGGAAAACTTTCTGGGGCTGGGGCTGATTGCCTTTGCCTATGGCTTCAGTCTGTTGGTGGGTGCTTGGGGCTTCCTGGCAGTCTTCAGTGCCGCAGTGGCGTTGCGGCACACTGAATTGAAGCAGGTCGGTCTTACAC
The DNA here is from genome assembly GCF_900215155.1 of Marinobacter sp. LV10R510-11A. Classification (NCBI taxonomy): domain Bacteria; kingdom Pseudomonadati; phylum Pseudomonadota; class Gammaproteobacteria; order Pseudomonadales; family Marinobacteraceae; genus Marinobacter; species Marinobacter sp. LV10R510-11A. The sequence goes on along the minus strand of NZ_LT907980.1, from coordinate 3,310,356 downwards.
AACGCTACTCGTGTGCGGCCTCCGAAGAGGCTTCTGAAAAGAGTGAATCTTATCCCATCGTCCACATTCACCAAAGCTCCCTGGCCTTTAACGAACACCTCGAAAAACTCGCTGAAATTGTGCTGGTATTGCTAATCGGCGGGTCGCTGTTTTGGGACTCATGGAGTTGGCGGGCCGTTGGTTTTGCGGCCTTCGTGTTCTTCATTGCTCGCCCCGTCAGCGTTCACCTGGGTTTGCTCGGAAGCAAAGCACCCATGCGCCTGCGCAATATGGCAAGCTGGTTCGGGGTGCGAGGGATTGGCTCGCTGTATTATCTGATGTACGCGATCCAGCACGGGCTGCCAGAGAAGATAGCACTGGAGTTGATACACCTGACCCTGGCTGTGGTTGCCCTTTCCATACTGGTTCATGGCGTGAGTGCAAAACCAGCCATTGCCCGCTTTTGGCGGTCCCGAAAGATGGATTAGGCCTGTTTTTCGATAATCCTTGAGAACTCAACTGGCTGTCCTGATGCGGGTGAATGTGAGATCCTCGCATATATTCTTGGCCCTTAGTTCAAGTGCCTCGTCCATCTTCAGGGAATCTCGACACCATGCAAACACGGCCAACCCGTACCCCCCTGCACTCATTGCGACAACTGACGGCACTACTCATGCTGGCGTTTCTGCTGACTGGCTGCGGTATTAACAACATTCCCACCTACGACGAGAAGGTTAAGTCCGCCTGGTCGCAGGTTGAAAATCAGTATCAGCGTCGGGCCGATCTAGTCCCCAACCTCGTGGAAACGGTCAAAGGCTTCGCTAAACAGGAAAAAGAGACTCTCACTGCCGTTATCGAGGCGCGTTCCAAGGCAACCTCCATTCAGGTTGATGAAAGTATTCTTAACAACCCCGAGAAGCTCAAACAGTTTCAACAAGCGCAGGGTGAGCTTAGCAGCGCACTGAGCCGATTGATGGCTGTCTCCGAACGTTACCCAGACTTGAAATCGAACCAGAACTTTCTCGCATTGCAATCGCAGCTCGAAGGTACAGAAAACCGGATAGCCGTGGCCCGCCGCGATTTTATTCAGGCGGTAGAACGCTACAACACCGAAATCCGCACGTTCCCTGGCAAAATTTGGCACGGCATTCTTTACAGCGATATGGAGCGGCGTGAAAACTTCGAAGCCACCGCTGAAAACGCTGATGAAGCGCCGAAGGTTGAGTTTTAATGCAGTTTTCTTCGCGCTACTCTTCGTGCTTCTCCGTTGCCGCCTTCCTTGCCCTGATCGTGTTGCCGGTATCAGCGGCCTTGGCCCAGTCCACCCCGGAGTTCCCGGAACTGAGTGGTCGCGTGGTGGATAAAGCCGGGATACTTAGCCCAACCACCGAATCCCAGATTACCCAGGTGCTCCAAGCCCACGAACAGGGAACCACCGAACAGGTTGTCGTGGTTACACTGCCTGATCTGCAGGGCTACCCCATAGAAGACTACGGCTATCAATTGGGGCGGCACTGGGGCATTGGTCAGAAAGGCGAGGACAATGGCGCCTTGCTCATCGTTGCCCAGAAAGAGCGCAAGATCCGAATTGAAGTGGGCTACGGCCTAGAGGGTCGCCTAACCGATGCGGCTTCAGCCACTATTATCAACCAGATTATGACGCCTGCGTTCAAGCAGGGTCAGTTTGAGCAGGGTATCGGCAACGGTGTCGCCGCCATGGTGCAAGTTCTGGGAGGCGAACCGTTAGCCGTGCCGAAACGGGCCGCCGACGGTATTCAAGAAAAGCCGAATCTCTCCCTAGTGTCGCTGTTTTTTATGATCATTATGGGCGTGATTTACTTCATTGGTGGTGGCCGGGGTCGTGGCGGGCGCGGCGCAGCACTACTAGGTGGCGCATTGCTAGGCGCCAGCATGGGCGGCCGTGGTGGCGGCGGATTCGGTGGTGGTGGTGGTTTTGGCGGTGGGGGCGGCGGCTTCGGCGGCGGAGGTGCCTCCGGTGGCTGGTAACAACACCACACTTTCCGACAGAACAGCCTTTAACCCATTAAAAAGCGATACCCCATGACAATATTGAACAAGCAGGAACAGGAACAGGTCGCGACAGCCATCAGCGCCGTCGAGCGGGAAACAGACGCCGAAATGGTGACCGTACTGACGGCGCAGGCTGATAATTACGCCTATATCCCTTTACTCTGGGCCGGCCTCATTACGCTGCTGGTGCCCGGCATCATCAATTACTTTACCAGCTGGCTGGCCGCTGACATGTTACTGCTCGGCCAGTGGGGTGTGTTTATCGTGCTAAGCCTAGTGTTCCGCATACCCGGCATTAATAGGCGACTGATCCCGCGCTCCGTGCGCTACTGGCGTGCCTCCAACTTGGCACGGCGCCAGTTTCTGGAGCAGAACCTGCACCACACTGCCGGGGCCACGGGCATGCTCATCTTCGTTTCTGAAGCCGAACGCTACGTCGAGATTCTGGTGGATCAAGGCATTTCCAGCCAAATAGACAATGACACCTGGGAAGCCATCATTGCGACTTTCACCGAACAGGTGAAACAGGGTGAGACACTACAAGGCTTTATCACCTGCATCGAAGCCTGCGGAAAGCACCTGAAAGCCCAAGTGCCCGCCACACGCCAGAAGAATGAACTGCCAAATCATTTGGTGATATTGTCTTAAAAACCAGCTTGTTAAGTGTTTCGATACCAAGCATCGACCTTATTAGGTCTTTTTTGGGCTAACCGGCTTTGCACCTGTAGGGAGAATTTGTCCACTTTTACCTTTAACTATATAGTCAATAGCTCCGCCAGACTTTAAAAAGGCTGCAGTTTGCTCCTCAATTGAGGCAGTAGTTACTGAATCTTTAGCGAGTTTCTTGCTCATGATATTCTCCCGGTTAAATGTTGGCTTGTTCGCTCACTTCGATAATCCCTAGTATCTGAAATAGGGGGAATCTTGTTGCAGTAAATAATGAGATTCCCCAGTGCTTGGCCTGGCTACATCTCGCTTTTCAGTCAGTGAAGTTGGTTGAAGACTTCCGGATGCTGTTCCGCAATGCGCAAAAGCGCAACCGCAGGGCCTTGCGGCTCCCGCCGTCCCTGCTCCCAATCCTGAAGGGTTCGCACGCTTACACCCATAAGACCGGCAAACACTGACTGAGACATATTCAGCTTCAGCCTAATCACTTTGGGAGGTGAGGGTTCTAAAAGCTCATGGCTGCGCAGAGCCAACTTGCCCTTCTTGAATTGCTTGGCCTCGTTGGTGCCTTCAAGAATTTCCGACCCTAGGTTTCTGTCACCCATTTTAAGTGCCTCCGCTATCTGCTTGAGCGTGTGCCCATCGAACCTTGCGAATACCAGCGGAGCCCTTGATGAACGTTGAGATGGAGATTATTAGTAATGCCGGATTATACGGCATTGCCGTACACAAAGCAAGTTGAAATCACGAAGGTGTTACGCAGAAATAATTAGCGCCCTTGAAGTGCTTGTTATGTATGCCGAATTCATAAATTAAGGTTATAATTACGAACTAAATAAGTGCCCACGTTAACGTTTAAATTCTAAACCTCGGACATATTACTTTGACCACACTCCATCGAAGTAAACAAAAGCAAACCAAGCCCGATCACAAAGGCCTGCACACGAGGAATCTACACAAGCTGGGCTATGATTTTCCATCTCTGGAAGAAAGTTACCCGCCACTAGCCCCGTATGTGAAAACAAACGCTCACGGCAACCTTTCCATAGAATTCGCAGACCCGCTGGCAGTAAAATCCCTAAATGCCGCGCTATTAAAGCGACACTACAACATTATCGATTGGGATATTCCCCAAGGCGCTCTTTGTCCGCCCATCCCAGGCAGAGTCGACTACATCCATTACATAGCGGAGTTGCTTGGGGTTGGCGAGCCTACTACTGCGTTGGCAAATGCCCAGACCAAAATCACCTTGCTTGATATAGGCACGGGTGCAAATGGAATATATCCGCTATTGGCCTGCCAAATATACGGTTGGTATTGCGTTGGTAGTGACATTAATACTGCGTCGCTTGAGAACGTAGCCTCTATTATCACTAATAACCCTAAGCTAAAAGGCTGCTTCACACTGCGCACGCAACACGATAGAAATCATATATTTGATGGGATCATTCAAGCTGGAGAATTCTTTGATGTCAGCGTATGCAACCCACCCTTTCATGCTTCACTGGATGAAGCGCTCAAAGGCAGCCAGCGTAAACTCAGTAATCTTGCCCGCAATCGCGGTGAGCAAGCAGCCACGCCCCCCACTCTAAACTTTGGCGGTCTAGAAGCAGAGCTTTGGTATAAGGGTGGCGAGCGAATGTTTCTTAAAAAATTAATCAAAGAAAGCCAAGTATTTTCAACTCAATGCCGCTGGTTTACCTGCCTGGTTTCGAAAATCGACAACGTAAAGCCGGCGAAGAAGTTGATTCGTAAGCTTGGTGCGATTGATGTACGGGAAATAGAAATGAAGCAGGGTAATAAAATTACGAGAATATTGGCTTGGACGTTCATCTAGGGCATTCGGCGTGGTGCCATAAGGCCAACATTCTCGAACTCTAAGATATAGCATCACCTTTTTTTTCCTGCGACCACCCAATACGAAACGAATCAATAATACTTACAGTCCAACAGATTATCAGCAATAGAGAAGCGATATTAACAAGTTGGCCGTCACTCCCAGCCAGCTGCTGAGAGAGCAATTCACTTATTTTGGCGGCATCAAGAGGAACTTCGCCACTTTGAATTTTCACACTCAATTCTTGTGCCGTATCCACGACCGCGTTAAGCAAAAAATAAAGGCACACAATGGCTGTTCCTGCCAGTATCGAGCCTTGCAGCGGCTTCTTTAGTGAGAAATGGCCGATGCCTGGAAATACTAAGGCTGATAACAGTGCCGCTTTCAGATATTTAGTCATAATTTGAATAAACGCCTATTGATGATGGAGCCGGCACAGCAAACTCGAAGTACATTAAGCGGACATCGAACTTTTCGAAGAGCTGAAGGCATTATGAGAATGATGCTCTATTGCTAAAATATTTTTTAATCGGCCGCCTTCTGACTAGCGTTAATACTGACCGGATCATTAAAAGTGAGCGTTCTATATGGGAAAGGGATTTCGATACCCGCTTTATCCAGCGCCGATTTAATTGAGGCAACTACCTCGTCCCGTGATTCCCTAATGTCCAAGGGTCTGGAGCCCGTCCACCAAGACACTTCAATAGCACCTCGAACCATATCCAGAAGCTGGGCGGTCAGAATGTTAATGGGCTCCATCTATAAATCCTCTTTTATAATATATAACATTCAGAGCGACAGGTCATCTTAACAACTATAACCCAAAATCCCCGCTCTGCCCGCCTAGTTGTACATTTGGCCATTTCACCTGAATTCATGTCAAATTGGGCGGTATAAGAGTCGTTATGCCACGTTATACCGAGCCCATCATCACCAGTTACGAAAACGCAGTGAAGCGGAGAGAAAGGCATCTGAATAACGCACAGTGTTAAATGCACTTGAATGCGCACTGTGATGCGCCTAATCTATGAAAAAGTCAAAAACCAACTCTGTGGAGACCACAATGTACGAGCTCTACGATCTAGCTGCGCCTAAAAAAGCCACAAACCTGTCCGTGAACAGCGACCTGCTTTTAAAAACCCGGGCGCTGAACATCAATCTCTCCGCCACACTTGAGCGAGCACTGAGAGAAGAGCTGGCGAAACGCAAAGCAGATTTATGGGCCGAAGAAAATCGCGCAGCGATCACAAGTTACAACGAATTCGTTGAGCAGCATGGATGTTTCGGCGACGAATTTCGGGAATTTTAATGGCCCAATTCGACGTATACCCCAACCCTAGCAAGACTAGCAGGTCGTTTTATCCCTACTTGGTCGACGTTCAAAGCTCACACTTATCAGAACTGGCAACGCGCATTGTTATTCCGCTTGGTAGGCTCTCACCCTTTGGGAACCAAGCAATGCAAGGCCTCACTCCAGAGGTCAGCTTTAACGGCCAGAGCCTTCTTTTACTGACGCCTCAAATTTCTTCGATGTCTACCAAACAACTGAATAGCCCCGCAGGCTCATTAACTGATTTTCGAGACCAGATAGTAGGTGCCCTGGACTTCGCGATCACCGGTATTTAATCGGGATAGGGCTTGTGCCATGCCCGGCACACACGCTGAGATACCGAGTCCCGCAGAAGTCTCGGGACGTGTTCAGTCTCTGACCAAAGCGCAGTATCTGCGGCATAAATACCCAGAGCGTTTGCGCTCCTTTTTGCCTCCGCGTAACTGACACCTGCGAGAGCAGCGCTTGCCGCAATACCACAGCCGGTTGCTTCTTCTTGGATGACGGTTTCCTTATTTCTACCAATTAACGCCTCAAGCTCCAAGCAATGGCAGGTGTTTCAAGCTGTGGTACTTCAGTGCCAATTCGATACAGTGGCTTAACGCACCTTCCTCGATACGAGCACTCAATGGCATGACCATGGCCCTTTCCCCCTCGTAATCGAACTCATCCTGGTATATCTCCCGAAAGGTCTCGACCAGCCTGGTCTGACAATGAAAATAAACCTTTACGACGCCGGGATGCTTTGGCTTCCAATCTATCCGAATCGTGCTGCCGCCTTTTACAAGATAGCTGGCTTCACCCCACTTGAGAGTTTCTTCAACCGCGCCCAGATCATTTTCTTCTGCCACAGAAAAGATAAGACGGCGAACGTTTTCAAGCTGCCTTTGAGCCTCTACCGGGAACGTTGAAAACTTCGCTTGTATTTCAGACTCCACACAGCCTCCGTTGCTCTGATACGTAACGCGAAACGAAGCGGCGTGATCTTGTTATCTTATTCGCGCAGTGACGCACGGTGAATCGCTTCGATATGCACCAGAGCACTATCGATATAGTTGAATCCACACTCCTGTTCATCAAACGCAACGAAAAGATCTGTGCCAGCAAGCACTATCGTTTCTGCTCCCTGTTCCTCAGTGACTACTCCCGAGATCGCAATATTCATATAGGCCTCGTGAACGGCATTTATGCAGCGTCAACTATCTTGTCCGGTTCGCATTGACTCATTAATAAACTAACTAACTGAATGCCGTTGACTCACCTAAAATCAAACTACCGTCTATAATTTTGGGGTGAGTAATGGAACAGATAATGAGTCTCTCAGCTCGGCGAGAAATGTTGATCAGCATTCGTCAGCGTTATCTGGAGTCGTCATGGACGGAAAAGGGTCGCGTTCTGGACGGCTTTATTGCCGTGACTGGATATGACAGGAAATACGCAATCTCGTTACTTCATCAAAAAACCAAGGCTACGAACTCAGTTAAGGCGAAGGTAAGACCCGGTGCGCAAGTCTACGATGAGCAGTTTAGACAGGTTCTACTCTACATCTGGTACACGGCTAATCAGGTTTGCTCGAAGCGACTTGCGCCCTTTCTACCGGACCTTGTAGCTGCCATGGAACGCCACGGCCACTTTCGCATCAACTCAGATATTAGACACAAGTTGGGAAAAATCAGTGCCGCAACAGTGGATCGACTTCTTCAACCTGAGCGGCGTCAGATTAAAGGCGGCATCAGCCGCACAAAGCCGGGCTCATTGCTGAAGAATCAGATTCAGGTTCGCACATTTGCTGACTGGGACGACGTTACCCCCGGTTTTTTCGAAATAGACCTGGTTGCCCATTGTGGCGGAGATCCTAACGGCGCATTTTTGAACACTCTGGTAATGATTGACGTATCGACAGGCTGGCTTGAGTGCATGCCTTTACTGAAAAAGAGTGCGGCCGATGTGATTAACGGTATAAGCGTCGCTATCAAGCTGATACCTTTCGAGCTAAAAGGCCTCGATACTGATGGTGGTAGCGAATTCATCAACCTTGAAATGCTCGACTTCTGTGAAGCTCACAGAATCACTTTTACGCGTGCTCGTGCATACAAAAAGAATGACCAAGCCTACGTAGAAGAAAAGAATGGGTCAGTTGTTCGTCGGCTCGTCGGTTATGACCGTTTCCAAGGCAGGAAAGCCTGGGAGGCCTTGGCAAATTTTTATTGCGTGTTGCGAAAATACGTCAATTTCTTTCAACCATCGCTTAAGTTGAGAGAAAAGACTCGTCAAGGCGGCAAGGTGTCGAAACAGTACGATGAGGCACTAACTCCCTACCAACGAATTGCTCGCAGCTCAGACGTTCCTGAGGCGACCAAACAGCAATTAGAAGCCGAGTACTTAACGCTTGACCCGGTTTACCTCATGGCCGAGCTGACACGGTTACAAGCCAGCTTGTGGAGTTTTGCTTGGAGCCAGAATGGGTTGGTGGAAATTGATGACGTGGGTTTGGTAGAACCGGTCGCTCTTGACCAATTCTCGTCTGCACCAAATGTCTGTGATCATTTCCGGTATAAGAAACCAAGAGATAAGCGGAGTTTGCCAAGAAATTACCGCACCAGAAAAGACCCGTTTGAGAAAGTCTGGAATGAAATCCAGCTCAAGCTAGAGCTTCAGCCTGAAAGCTACGCTCGTGAAATCATTGAATGGCTCTCAGAAAAGCACCCTGGCCAATACACGAATAGCCAAGTCAGAACCCTCCAGCGACGAATTAACGAATGGAGATTACGGGACCAGAGCTATCAGACTAAAATGACGCAGCTAATGAGCAGTTAACCACACAACAATCCTGGTGAGACAATCTGGCGATGAGTTTGATTTTTTACTGAGGCAATACGGACCGGCCAAGTTAATTGTCGCGCTATAATGGGAGGTGGTTTGCGTCGATACCATCATTGTCAGCAACCACCAGCACACCAAAACTATATTCCTTGATGTACTGCTGAAGTTTTTCTTGGTTTTCTTCTCTGAAATGACTTGGAACTAGCATCTTTTTATCTCGCTCGGCAGATTTTGATACAGCTAACGCTGAGCGCACCCCTGCGTTTGACGCAGCGAAGCGTAGACAAAGGCGTCCGCGGGCCGCGCCTGGTTAGCTGTTTTCCAGCATGTAAACACGAAGCTGCCGCTCCTCCCTCATAACATAGAGAATGAACATATAATTCCCTTCTTCTCGGTAGAAAACACGGCAGGGTGGCACGACAGCTTCCCTGTAGATTGAATTGGGCAGTTCAGGTGGAATTCGACCAGATTGCGGAAAGCTTTCCAAGCGCTCCGTTTTACCGAACACCTCTTCAACCAGAGCGCTTGCAGCCACCACATTATCCAGAGCAATGTACTCAGCGATGGAATCTAATTCGTGAAGAGCTGGCTCCGTCCAGATTACTTCAGCCATTTACTCATTTTCTCCCGGGCTTCGTTTTGGCTGTACGTTCTCCCCTCCAGTACAGCACGCTCTCCCCTTGAGAGCCCTTCAAGCAGTTCCAGCCGGCGCTGCATAAACTCGTAATCCTTCACATCGACGAGATAAGCGGATGGCTGGCCATGCTCTGTAATCAGTACCGGTTCTTTCGACAAATGTAGGTCTGCCAAAATTTTCGTCGCTTGGCGCTTGAGGCTTGTAACTAGCTCAACTTTCATGGAATTATCCTGAATTATCTTAATAGTGACACTATAGTATCACTATTCAGGTGGCGCAATCTCAGCTAACGCAACAGCACGCGCGTCTACGGAATGGAGGCGAAGCCGCAATGCAGTAGACGTCGCTGTGACTGGCCTTGTTAGGGCTATTGCGATATAGTAGTACGGAGTTACCGTACGTAATGGTGGAATTATGAATATCATCAGTGTAAATAAATTCAGAGACAACCTGAAAAGCCTAGTAGAACAGGTTATTAGCAGGCACGAACCCCTCAAGGTGACACGCCGCGCCGGAGAGGCTTTCGTGATTATGAGTGCCGAAGACTGGGAAAGAGAACAAGAAACCCTGCATGTTCTTCAGAACCAAGACCTGATGCAGCAGATTGCGGCCTCCCTCGATACTCACAGCCGTGCCCAAGGATATACACCTAATGATGAGCAGATGAATGAGATCACTGGTATTTGAGGGCAGCACTTGGGAAGCCTATGAAAAGATGCGAGAGAAAGACAAGAAGCTGCACAAGGCTCTCTGCAAATTGCTAAAAGAAATGCTCCGCTCTGACGACCCATCAACTGGCATCGGCAAACCTGAATCGCTTAAGCACAACTTATCAGGCTTGTGGTCACGGCGCATCTCCGGTGATTGTCAACCGAGTTGTCCAAGTATCAAGGTTCATGCGGCACACTTATTAAGCTCTATTTCACTGGCCCGTCCCGGGTTTAGGGAGACCTCCATCACCGGGCTCCAGTCTCGTGTTGCGCCCGTCCAGCGCCTTGGGTTCTTCGCTTTAGCGGCTTTAAAGACCGCCTCCCGCTGACTCAGGATGGCGCGATCTTCACCCCGATGACGGCTGCCAGGGGTGACAAAGTTGATGCCGCTGTGTAAGTGTTTTTCATTGTAGGCATGCTCGAACTGCATCATCCACTGACGGACCGCCTGCAGCGATACAAAGCCCTTTGACGGCCACGCCGGGCAGTACTTGGTGGTTTTGAACAAGGCTTCCGAGTACGGGTTGTCATTGCTCACGCGGGGCCGACTATAGGACATCAGCATGCCTAGATCCGCCAGGCGCGCTTTGAGCGTATGCGACGTCATGGGCGCGCCGTTGTCAGAGTGCAGCACCGGTGGCTTGTGCCAGCAGCCTTCGCGCAACAGCGCTCTCTGGACCAGCTCTTTGGCGTGTTCGCCAAGCTCCGCTTGATGAACTTCCCAAGCCACGATTTTGCGGCTGAACACGTCCATAATCAGATACAGATACCAGTGCTCGCCACGTACCTGTGATGGGCAGCTGCTAATGTCCCAGCTCCACAGCTGGTTCGGGCCAGTGGCCGTGAAGCTGGTGGGTAAGGGGTGCGGCTTGGCGGGCCGAGCACGTCCCCGGTGCTGGAGCTGGTCGTGCTTTGTCAGTACCCGATAGAAAGAAGACACCGAGGCGATATAGAGGCCCTTGTCGGCCAGCAACGGCACGATTTGAGAGGGCGGCAAGCTGCGATATACCGGTTGATTACACGCCGCCATAATGGCCACTTCCTCGACCTCAGTCAGTTGGTGGTGCTGGGGTGAACGGGGAGCCTCTGGGCGCCGGTCCTCGGCCACATGGCCGGATGCCGTGCGCCAGCGTTTCAGGGTGCGCTCACTCAGCCCCATCAGGTTGGCCGCTTGATAGCGCGAAGCCCCGGTGGTCACCGCCTCATCAAAGTACTGCAACAGCCTTGTACGGTCATCCAGGGAGGTCAATCGTCCTCGTTGTCCTGATCGGTCCCATACAAGGCTTCCAGCTTTTTTGATAGCACCAGGAGCGACGTGGTCTCGGCCAGGACCTTGTCCTTGCGACGCACTTCCGCTTTCAGTTGTTTGATCCGTTTCCGGCTAAGCTTGTGCGCTTTCTGGCTCTCTTTGTGCTGATCTTCCTGCTGACCGGTGCCCTGGATGCAGGCGTCCTTCCAGCGCCGGACCTGCTCAACGTATAGGCCCTTTTCGCGGCAGTAGGCACTGAGCTCTTCTTCGGAAAGCGATGCGGTTTCAATGACCACAGCCAGCTTGGCTTCGCCGGACCAATGGTCCGCAGTTTTGTTATGACCTGGCACAGGCACTCCTCGTTGCCGACACTGTTTCAGCCAATTGTACAGGGTCACATCGGAGATGCCTTCCTCTGCGGAGACAGCGGCAACCGTGTGATTCTGGGGCGGCAGCAGCTTCTTCAGGACTGCGGCCTTGTGCTCTTCGGAATAACGAGCCATTGCGTTTCTCATACCACCCACCAGGTGATGAATTAGGCGAAATCGCCAACTGGACAACTACGGTGACATGGTGGGTCTCACAGAAAGACAGGCTCATATACCGATTCGACGATAAATCTATTTATGTTTTCGCCATTGGAGGACACTACGACCAGCCCTAACGCCCGGCTCACGCGCCGGTTTGGAGCCGCGAAGCGGCGTAAAATCGGTCACTGTGCAGCCGATTGTTTTGTTCTTTTGGCCATGTTAGATTGTGTAGAGAACTTACGTCCTATACACATGGGTATAGCATGAGAACGAATATTGTTATAGATGACAAATTGATGGCCGACGCTCTGAAGACTTCAGGCTACGAAACCAAAAAAGAGGCCGTTGAGCAAGGCCTAAAGCTATTGGTGCGCATGAGCGAGCAACAAGAGCTTCGTAAATTACGCGGAAAAATCAAGTGGGAAGGCAACTTGGACAACATGCGAGATGATAAATGATACTGGTGGATACCAGTGTCTGGATCGACTATTTCAACGGAGTCCAAAGCCCCCACACAGACCTGCTCGATTCAGCAATTATTGAAGCAACCGTTGCCATCGGCGACCTGATATTCCTCGAAATTCTGCAGGGAATTCGTAGCGACCGCGATTATCGCAAAACCAGGCAACTTCTCTTAACTCTGGATCAACATGAAATGTTTGGCAAAGCGATGGCTGAAAAGTGCGCAGAGAATTATCGTGCACTGCGAAAGCAAGGGGTCACTATACGAAAAACCGCTGACGTCATCATCGCGTCGTTTTGCATAGAGGAAGGCATACCACTGCTCTTTCTTGATCGCGATTTCATCCCTTTCGTTGATCACCTTGGATTGCACTCTGCTGCATCTGAAATATAACTATGAACTTAGTGGCGCGCTTTAGCGCGTCCGCTGGCGTGACTGGTTATATTTTGTTTACACGGACAGAAGCAGCATAATCATACCACTCATCAAGAATGCGCCGACGAGCATCATATTCACTGGCATGCTGTAAGGCCTGAAATGTTGCTACGTACTTGCTGCGAATTTTTGTGAATGCTTCGTTTTCAAACTGCACCTTGAACCACTTCCGCTCTTGAATTGTCGGCTCGTCAAGAAACTCCTCAATCTCCCAAATGTAATCGGGCTGCGCTCGGTTTGACGAGTGCCACATATCCTGTTCAGGAAGTGACTTCGAAAATAGGTGCGGGAGAAGATAGATATTACTTAACATGGCATCAAGCAGGTAGGTTCGCGCTTTCTCCAGAAGCCCTAACCGATAATATCCAATCGCCACGAATAGAAGAAAAGCGGGCTCACCGACATCATCAGGAAACTCTTGTTCAAACCATTCTATGAACTCGACTGCTTTCTCGGGAGCACCACTAAGCACATAGTAGACGCATACCTGATAGCGCTTCCCCGAGCCGTCTGAAATTACACCGAACTTTTCCTTTTCTTTGAAAAGCCCCCTACGCGCACGGTTGGCACGATCTCGATATCTTTTTTGGTCATCGGTCAGCATAAATCGGCCTCATAAAATATAACGCTTGCAGCAGGGGCGCTATGTCAGGAGCGTCCCTTGCCTGCATTTGTTACATGATTCAATGCAGCTTACTCGAGATTAAACGGTTCAAGCTAACGCCAGATTCAGCGGCTTGAATCGCAAGTGAACGATGTGTGTCTGGAGTGACACGCACCATGAATTTTCCACTGAATGCCTTAGAAGCTATGGGTTGCGGTATAGCTTGATTCTCTTCCTGAAGGTCATTGATACAATCCAAAACCAAGTCACGAATACCCTTAAGGGCCTTTTCGGGTGTTTTTTCTAACCAGCTTAGACTCGGGAACTCTACGCACAGCCCCACATGTTCCTGATCCTCTTCTGACCAAGTGACTCTATATGTATACCGATCAATGATTTTATCCATTTTTGACCTCTAGCCGCTCTATAGCCCGCAGCACCTGTTTCACTTGATATGCCTTGGCTTTGCCTTTCGCATTCTGAATATTGACGCGTGGATCGCCCAGCCATGGCGTTTTGTAGACTCGGTGGCTAGACCCGGATTGCCGTGGCAGACCGAAATATAGGTCGCACACTTTGCACAAGTCAGAAAAACGGACACCTTTCGGGTTGTCCCGCATGGATTTGAGGAGTTCGTCGAGTTTAGCCATACAATAATAGTATCACTATTGATACCACTGTCAAGAGCCAAAGGTTCGGTCAGCTTTGCACATGTAATCGGGATAGGGAGGCACCTCACGGCACCCCTCCCCCGACACCACCGGGCATACGGATCACGTACCACGGCGGTTCGGTTGATTGAGTAGTTCAACGCTCAACAAGATCCGATCCCGTCGAGTGAACGTGAACCCCAGGAACACTCGCTCCCAGGGACGACCCACCGCGCTCTTTTCCTCATTCACCGTGAGTTTTAGCCGACGATGTAGATAGCCGGTGATGCTTGCCAGTACTCGCTGACCGGAACGCTGGCTTTTGACGTAGATGTTGCAGTCGTCCGCGTAGCGGACGACCCGGTGACCACGTCTTTCCAACTCCTTGTCCAGTTCATCCAGTAACAGGTTTGCTAACAGCGGCGACAGCGGGCCGCCTTGAGGTAGCGGTTGATCAGTTTAAGTATCCGTTCATCCGTGACTCGCCGCTTCACCAACGTCATTAGTTTGTCGTGGTTGACCCGGTCAAAGAACTTTTCCAGATCCATGTCCACGATCCATCGATACCCGTCGTTGATGTAGCGTTGGGCCTGATGGATTGCCTGATGGGTAGAGCGCCTTTGGGCTTGGGTATTTCTACCTGACGTACCGGCCGGGGCCGATAAGTGGGTCACTTTTAAACTGGCGTTGACACAAAGGCGGTCAGGTCGTCAACGGTCATGCCGTCTATCCCCGCGCTTCATTTGTTGCGTTTGACCTGACGGAAGGCGCGGCGCAGGTTATCCCTGTCCAGCACCCGCTCCATCAGTCGATCGTGAACAACCGGAGTGTCTTCTCTGTCGGATCCAGCCACCACTTCACCCCCTGTTTCCAGGGACAGCGTTTGCTGATTTTCCGGTGCGTTATGGGGTCTCATCTCGACAGTAACTGCTCTCTTCTTTCAAACCCCTGTTCCAAGGGGTACCGTTCGGGCCTTCCCGTAGACATTCACTCCTGAAAAAAAACCAGTCGAGTAATCACCGGTACTATGCCCTCTGCTGACTTCTCCTGTGCGGTCGGGGCCAATCACTCAGCCCTCAGCGGTTTTCAACTGCACGCAGCGTCCCAGCGCAGCAACAGGAGATCTCCCGGGGTAAGACACTTAACTTTCATCGCGTAGACGCTCAATTTATAAAACATATCCCAGTTGCAGATGGAGGGCTTGGCAGTCACGTGCCCGCTGGCCCCGAATATGTCACACCTCATATTGAGTTCTTGTTCATCGCCCCGCGATTTGCCTTAGAAGGCCCTACTGTTGGTGCGTTGGGCTTCCTCCAGACCTCCCTCACGGGTTTAGCCCTTGCCCTTTCGCTAACCTTCGGCTCTGCGAATACCTGGTATCGGGACTTTCACCCGACTAGTTAAGTGCCATGCCCGGCACACACGCTGAAATAAGCGGCGGCCCGACAGGGGCGTCCGGTGGACGGCCGTCAGGCCGGAACGAACTTAATTGACTGGTTGAACGAAGCCGCTACGCGGCAGAGGCCAAATTCGACTGTACTTCTCTGACCCCTTCCATTTTGGAGGGCTTGTCAGGAGAAGTGTGATGAACGCTAACGAACACGCTCGTTTTCAAGCACTGCACCAACGCTACCTCACCGAACTCACCCTGCGCGGCAAAAGCCCCAAGACCATCGATCTGTACACCCGTTGCCTGCGACAGATCTGCGACTATTTCCAGACCTGTCCCGATCAGCTTAGCACCGATCAGCTCCAGCAGTATTTCATGCATCTGGTCCAGCATCGGTCCTGGAGTCTGGTCAAGATTGCCCGCAATGCGTTGCAGAGTTTCTATCAGTATGTACTGCGCAAGCCCTGGGAATACGTCCCTATCGTCAAGGCCCCCAAGGTTCAGACCCTGCAGGACGTGCTCTCCCTGAAGGAGGTCGAGCGCCTGATTAGTCGCACACGCAAACTCAGTTATCAGGTCTATTTCCTCACCACCTACAGTCTGGGCCTGCGACTGAGCGAGTCCCTGAACCTGACCATCGCCGATGTCGACAGTCACCTGATGCGGGTGCATGTGCGCTGTGGCAAGGGCAAGAAGGATCGCTTCGTGCCTTTACCGCTGATGACACTCAAGGCCTTGCGGCGCTATTGGGCCACTCACCGTCATCCGGACCTGCTGTTTCCCGGGGGACACCCGCCGTATGCGTCGGTTGCCACCTCCGGCAAGCCCCGGGTGATGGACCGGGGTGGAGTGCAGAAGGCCATCAAACAGGTCGCTCTGGACTGCGGTATCCGCAAAAATGTGCACATTCATTCCCTGCGCCATAGCTTTGCCACCCATCTGCTGGAAAATGGGGTTAACCTGCGCTCAATTCAGACCCTGCTCGGCCATGCCAGCCCGGTGACCACCGCCCGCTACACCCGGATGACCCATGAGGCCCAGCAGAACAGTGCCCTGATGATTAATGCTCTGGTGGAGCGCCTGCAGGTTGACTGGGTGACCCCATGATCACCCTGGCGCAGATTCTGCGCGATCATGAGGCCAGCCTGAAGCAGCACGTCGGGGCACGTATGCGACCGGAACATCACGCCGCCCTGCGGTCGATTCTGGCCTGCCATACGCCGGACTGTGGCGAGGTTCGCTATCACTGTCGCGCCTGTCAGCAGGTGCAACAGGCGTACCCGTCCTGCGGCCATCGCAGTTGCCCTGCCTGTCAGCACAGCACCAACAGCCAATGGCTGGGCCGGCAGCGGCAGAAGCTGTTGCCGGTGGATTATTTCCTGGTGACCTTCACCCTACCGGCCCAGTTGCGGGGCTTTGCCTGGCACCACCTCCGATGGACCTGTCACGCTCTGTTCCAGGCCGCCCGGGAGACGCTGTGCCAGTTCGCCCGCAACGATAAACGCCTGGGCAACCAGCTCGGGCTGGTCGGGGTGTTGCACACCCACTCCCGCCGCTTGGCTTTCCACCCCCATGTCCACATCGTGGTCCCCGGGGGCGGGCTGACGGGCCATCACTGGCACGCCCGGGCCGGGCGATACCTGTTCAACGGCCGGGCCCTGGCCACCGTGTTTCGCGCCAAATTCCTCACCCGGATGCGCGAGCAAGGCTTTGCCTTGCCGGAATCGATTCCCAAACACTGGGTCGCCCAGTGCGAGCAGGTCGGCCGTGGCGACCAGGCGCTGACCTATCTGGCCCGCTATCTGTATCGTGGTGTGCTCCGGGAGCAGAACATCGTGGATTACGACGGTGAGCAGGTCACCTTCCGCTACCAGGACAGCCAGACCCGGCGCTGGCAGACCCTGACCGAACCGGCGAGCCGGTTCCTCTGGCGGGTTCTGCAGCATGTCCTGCCCAAGGGGCTGCGACGGGTGCGGGAATACGGGTTCCTGCACGGCGGTGCCCGCAAAACCTTACACCGGCTGCAGTGGCTCTTGCGGGTCGCGCTACCCGGGATCGTCACCCAACCCCGGAAACAACGCATTTGCCCCTGCTGTGGCGAGCCCATGGGCATCACGCTTTGGCGGCGCCCCTGCCGGTGGCCCGTGCTGATAACCCGACGACGATGTCTGGCATAGGCCCACATCCGTCCGACATGCACCTCACAGGGAGAGATCAGAGCATCCTATGACACCACCAGGACAGATCGGCTATCGGTTCCACCGAGGGTCACGGGAACTTCTGGCCTGACGAAAATCACCGCCCAATGCCAGGGCCAAACCACCCCTCAGTTCGCCGACGATATTTCCTTAATAGAGAAGCACCGGGCTCGTCCAACACCGGATCAGGTCGCGGCTGCGCGCGACCTATCCTTATTTGTTAGCTTTTGCCTCTGAACTGCACGCACGTTGCTATGTATCTAAATTGAGCCCTAAATTTGCAAGATATTCTTCGGCAATATTTTTGGTGATAGTATATTGATTTAGCTCGCAAATCAGGCTTAATTCGGATGACGCCCCTACGCGTGTTGCTGTCAATGGAAAGCCGATTTTACTAAACAGCTTATTGGGTAGAGGATTTGATGACCTTGGTTCACAGGTGATGCTATTAAGCTTGAATTTTTCGTAAAATTTTAGGGCGGACAAGCAAAAAAGAATACCGCCATAGCCCCTGCCTTTATAGGAGGCATCCCACATGTGTAGATGCATCTCTCCAGTCTGGCAAAAATGAATATTTTTCAAACTGGAAAAACCAATAGGAATGTTATTGATGAGCCAAATTAGATAGGAAGTCTGGGCATCGTGATTGGCTTGCCCGATTCCGCTTCTGAGGCTTATCTCGAGCTGCTCGGCGGTTGGGAATTTCGACGCATCTGCCCCCATGCGAGCTAAATCTGTAGGTGAAGACTCCAGCCAGTAACTGACAATATTTGGAATATCACTTAATTCCAATGTACGCACTGCAAAATTGATATTATCAGCCACTCAATTTCTCTCCTTCAAAGTAAGCTAACGCGAAGCGCACCGGCGGACTTTTCGGAGCGAAGCGGAGAAAAGGCCGTCCGAGTGACGCGTATTGTTAACCCCTGAGTGTCAGGCCCTCTTTGATAACCTCAGGATGGCGAAAAGCTATTTGAATAAGTGCTTTGGCAGCACCTGAAGGCTTGCGCCGACCTTGCTCCCATTCTTGCAAAGTACGAGCAGAGATATGCAATACGTCGGCAAACTGACGCTGTGAAAGCCCTGTTTTACTTCGGGCCTCGGCAACCTCGTTAGGCTCTACTTCGGTGATACGGGCTGCCTTACCCGCTTTCATCTCCTTCACGGACTGGAGCAGCTTATTGCCAAGTTCTTCAGCGCTGAGCGTCTCGGTTACTTTACTCATTTTCCAATACCTCGCGAATTGACTTCAGGATGTGAGCAGGCATGTTCTCTCTGGCGGCTTTTTTGTAGATCACCAATAGCCAGATTTCTCCATTTGCCAATCGAGTGAAGTAGATAACACGTACCCCACCTCGCTTTCCTATGCCTGCAGTAGACCACCGAACCTTCCTGCACCCGCCACTACCAGGAATCACATCGCCAACTTCCGGGTCAGCAGCAAGCCAGGCAAAGAAAGCGTTTCGCTCATCATCTGACCAAATTTTTCGGGCGTCTTCTTCAAATGTTGGGGTTTCGATGACTGTATACATGAACACAAATATACGTCAATGACGTAGTTTCGGCAAGGTGCATTGAAGGGTTAACGCTGAGGTAACCGGCGCCGGAGCGCAGCGGAGGGAACCAGAAGCGCCAGCTTATGGCGTCCGGTCCCCGGTTGACCGACTGGTTAAGGGCCGGTTACCCGTTGTTTTGTATTGGCACCCAAGACCGAATGCCCACTCCCGATACCTTGCACCAGCACGACCCATGGCGCCAAGAACCAGAACACCGAATAGGCGGAAGCTGCACGATGAGTACGCCGGATTGCCCAGTGACCTGAACACCAGATTAGCCGCCAAAACCGTTGCCAGACTGAAGACTGTTTTCAGACTGCGGACAGCCACTGAAGCCCGCGCCAAACACCAAACCAATGAACACCGGAGTAAGGCCTTTAACGATTGCAGCATGCGCGCCTATGGAATGGAGCCGAAGGCGCAATGGAAAGGGCGTCGCCGTGCCTGCACTGGTTATGTGCTGTGAGCTACGTTTGGAAACCTCTCAGGATGCTCAATAATTTCCGCCGTCAGGTCTACATCAAGCTCAGGCCAATAGAAGTGCCCAGGAGACTGCTCCTCGACATTCACAATTGCACTGACTCGCTGTTCCTTGAACCAAGGGAAATTTTTGTACGGCATGAAAAACTCACGGTCGTGCGCAAGGAGCCACACACCATGTGCAGAGATATTTGTCACCTCAACTGCTGAAGTGCTGTTTCCAAGCGCTGACAAGCTCATCGCGGTGATCCTCCACCAATGATTCGATTTCTTTTAATTGCTGCCGGTTGTACCCGTAATTTTTGGCAAGCTCAAGATCTGGTTCAAGCCAGAATTTAGCCTCGCCATCACCTGAGACTACATGAACATGCATGCGAGATTCTTCTCGCGAAAAGAAAAAGAAGCGATATCCCTTTTCTCTGAATACTGTAGGACTCATCCATACTCCTCACATATAACGCCAAAATTAAGCCGCGCCCGACTAGGGCATCCGGTGGACGGCCTTCAGGCCGGGAACGTACTTGAGCGACTTGTATGGATAATCTCTGTCGTTAATGGGTAAAGTTGAGGCCCACCCCCAGCTGCAACTGGGGGTCTTCGTGCAGCAGCTCGGTGAATGACCGGCTCCTCTTTCGAGAGACCGATAACCAGTGTGTAGCGCTGCATGACTCTAAAGCGATAACTCGAACAGTCATCGGGGCCTCGAGCCCGTATAGCAAGGCAGAGTCAGCTTATTATGAACACTTCAAAAATCCAAATCCCAGTCAATATCGGTGTCGACGTTGGTAAAGCTAATCTCGATATCGCCCTTCACCCCTCCGGCGAGTTTTATTCGATCCCCAACAGCGAGGCGCACATTCAGCGGTTCGTTAAAATCCTCAAAGGCTACTCCATCGAACGTATAGTGGTGGAAGCAACCGGGCGTTATGAACATGCCCTGGTGCAAGCATGTGACCAAGCCAGTCTACCGATCATTGTCGTCAATCCCACCAGCGTCAGGCGCTACGCTCAAGCCATCGGAGTGCTTGCCAAAACCGACCGGATTGATGCACAGGTCATCGCCAAATACGCCGCCACACTGAAGCCTGAATTCAAGCCGATTCCAGACAAAACATCTCAGAAAATTAAAGACTTACTCGTCAGGCGAAGCCAGCTTTTGGAAATGTCCACCATGGAGAAAAATCGTCTCCAGATACTTCCGAAAACACTTCATCGTTCCATCAAAAGCTTGCTCAAGATGCTCCAGAGTCAGGTCGAAACCATTACTCGACAAATCGACCAGGAAGTTGCCAAAGTCGATCATTGGCGTATCAAAGCTGAGATCCTCACCAGTGTTCCGGGCGTCGGCAAAGTACTCACCTACACCTTGCTCAGCGAGCTTCCAGAACTCGGTTCTCTCAACCGCAAAGAGATTGCTGCGTTGGTCGGTGTTGCGCCCATTAACCGAGACAGCGGCAAGCTCAATGGCAAACGAAGGATACGGGGAGGACGTCATAGAGTGCGCACGGTGATGTTCATGGCCATGCTCTCATCTATCCAGTGTAATCCCGTTTTTAAACGGTTCTACGAGCACCTGAAGGCCCAAGGCAAGCTTCCCAAGGTCGCTTTGATCGCCTGCATGAGAAAGATGATTGTGGTGCTCAATACCATGATCAAAAACCAAGAACCGTGGCGTGAAAATATGGCCTAATTTATAGGATTGACACCACAGTCACTGGTTATGCATTATTCGTAGTGGCTCCAGAGCCGGAGGACTTTCACTACCCGCTCGTCCTCGAGCACCTGATACACCAAACGATGTTGAATATTGATGCGGCGTGAATAGGCCCCCGCAAGATCACCGATCAGTTTCTCAAACGGAGGCGGCTTGCGGTATGGATCTTCCGCAACTAGAGCCAACAATTCCTGAGCTTTTGGCTTGAGGCCGCTGGAGGCCAACTTCTTCGCATCTTTCTGGGCTTGCTTGGTGTAAACCAACTTCCATTTCACCAGCCCAGCTCCTCATCGCATTCATCCACAGGAGTATCCATCCCCTCACGAATAGACTCACGCATACCTGGAACAGAGAGTAGGTAGAGCGTTTCCTGAATTGCAGACCAATCTTCCTCGGAAACCAAGACAGCTTTGTTCCGTTTACCCATGATGATGATTGGTTGGTGGGACTCGGCAGTTTCGTCAATCAACCGATAAAGGTTGCTGCGCGCCTCAGTTGCTGTAATTCCGGTCATGACGCACCTCTGATGTATTCAACTTTTTACCAGTGTACGCCTTTAGGTACGTGCGTCAAGACGAACGTTCCGCATAACGCTTGCAGCATGCGCGCCAATGGAATGGAGCCGAAGGCGCAATGTAATGGGCGTCGCCATGCCTGCACTTGTTAGCCATATTTGAATAGAAGATTATGCCAGACGTCATCACTCTTTTGCAGGCTTACTCCGAGCCTTTGAAGAGCTTCAACATAGCCGAGATATGAGGATACGTAGTGGCCAGCGATAATGTCGGCGTTTTTCTCAAAAACACATTCTGTATATTGATCTACGTATAGGCCCAACGATTCGATCAATGCAGATAAGGGACGCAAATGATCAAGCTTCAACCCCCGCGCGCTCAATAACTAAGTGCAACACTCTCGAATCAGGCGGCCGCGCCTGGCACGCGATAGGTGCACATCTTGCAGGTGTTTTCCTCCTCGATCTGGTAAGGCGTATCGTAGAAGCTGAGCAGTTCCCAGTCGCCCTGAACCTCAAGCTCCAGCATCTTCGCGCGGTAACCGTAATCCTCGAAAGCTCCCTCACGTATCGTGAAAACGATCGTGCCACCGGGGCGGGTAACGCGAATCAACTCGGCAAATGCGTCACCCCTGACATGACCGTAGGTGAAGGTACCGGTGCAGACCACGGCATCGTAGGTATTGTCTGCAAACGGAAGAGGTTTGGTCATGTCCGCCTGAAAAAATGACCGATAGATGCCCTTGGCCGCTGCTTCGTCCAGCATATCCCGGGAATAGTCCAGCGCATCCATGGTGGTGTACCCCAGCGTCGCAAGCTCCTTCCCCACCAGACCTGTCCCGCTTCCGGCATCAAGGATGACCGCGTCATGCTGGCAGCAAAGCGCCTGATCCAGGGTCTTTGCGCTGGCGATATGGGCAACATACCCAAACCGATCCACGAGATCGCTGTCGTAGTCGCTTGCCCAGGCCTGATAGGCGTCCATCAGCTCTTCATGATTATCAGCGGTATACACCTTATTAAGGATTTCCGTTTTGGCGATTCTCTGATTCGTCATACCGTTCTGTTTCTCCCCCTGCGGCCTGGCAGGCTGGCCTGGATTGCTTATGAATAGATAAAAAGGATCGGCTAAAAGTACCATTTTTTCAATAACCTAAGCAGTCCGCTAAGCAAAAGCAGCCACTTCTGAAATGGTACCTGAAAAACTGACCCTCTCGCCACTCTGTTGCCACTCTCGCGCCGCCAGATCGAGGCCGTGGTGATCCGGTCCGCCAATCCGCCTGTGTATAGTATCAACAAGCTAATCACTGCCCAGATAAACCCGAAGCATGGGTCCAATACGGTATGTGCCTATCTTGCCAAAACCCCCGAAACGCGGGATAAAGGAGCGCTAAGGCGCGAATCCAACGTGCCGTTGCAAATTTCCCTGTGCCGCCCTCTGCGCCACAGGCCTGTTTCAGTTCTGAAAGGCTTCCCCTATGGGTACTGGTTCCGTGAGCACCGACGCATTTCTCAAGGCGCACCCCGAGCTGCAGTTTGTGGATCTGCTGATTCCGGATATCAATGGCATTGTTCGCGGCAAGCGGGTGGACCCGTCAGCCCTATTGAAGGTGCGCGCGCTCAATAATTAGCGAACTAGTCAATATAGATTTGTAATTCGAAATGTATCTTGGTGCCTGATATTCGTTAAGGTCGTGTACTATCGTTTCTTCAGCATAATGTTGATTTTTAAGTTTGTAATCGTCAACTTGACGCTCGAACTCATCAACTAGCAACTTGAACGAATCACATTCATATTTGTATCTATGATCGAGTTTCACGCATACCTCCGAATGAATCTAACGCACGCAATCACGCGCTTGTCGCGTGGATTGCATTGTTAGGGCCTTTGAATGGGGATCGTATCTTTTCGCCTATTGCCCTGCGAGGAGGGGCTTTCATAGTGGCGGCACCAGTACAAAGTTTCCAAAGTGCATCTTCTTGAGGAATTCCTCTTGCGCAGTCGCTATGTCTTTCAGCTCGAACGTTTTCGCGACCAGAGGACGTATATCACCTTTTTCAATGTAATCGATGAGATTTGAAAAGACCGGTTCATCCCAGGCTGTGCAACCAATTAGTGTTAAGTCCTTGAGATAAAAATCGCGCATATCGATGGTCGTTATCGGCCCGGCAATCGCTCCAGACGAAACATATCGGCCACCACGAGCCACCAGCTTCAACAGCTTCCCGACCTGCTCACCAGCAACATTGTCGATAACAATATCCACCGATGAGTCCTGAAGCTCAGTGCTCAAGTCCGAGCCCCGGGTAATCACTTGGTCGGCCCCCAGACCTCGGACAGAATCCAGCTTACTTTCGCCGGCTACGGCGATAACATAGGCACCCCGACGCTTCGCCAACTGCACAGCCGCTGATCCGACTCCACCCGACGCCCCAGTAACCAACACGCGGTCAGTTCTTTTTACGTTTGCACGGTGCAGCATGTTTTCCGCCGTTCCATAAGCACAGGGTATTGTCGCAAGCTCTACGTCGCTCCAATCGCTATCGATTTCAAATACCTCGCTGGCCGGCACCGTGACGTATTGAGCGAACGCTCCATCAAAATCCGATGCCATCCAAAGATTATCCAGAGAATCGAAGCCGTTAAGACGCATACAAGCCCTGACAAGAACTCGCTTCCCAATATCCGGCCAATTAGCCCTCTCACCCCTGGCAATAACCTCGCCACAACAATCTGTACCCTGAATAAACGGAAAAGGAGTTGTTTCGTTCCAGCCACCATCCTCAATCCCTGGCTCATTATGGGTTTCAGATAAGTGCTCGGTGCCACCCTGAACCGATGAAGAATACCAGCCAAGTCGAGTGTTGATTTCTGTATTATTTACCCCGGCCGCCAAGACCCTGAGTAACACCTCGCCTGGCCTCGGTATGGGAAT
Source organism: Marinobacter sp. LV10R510-11A (assembly GCF_900215155.1). Taxonomy (NCBI): domain Bacteria; kingdom Pseudomonadati; phylum Pseudomonadota; class Gammaproteobacteria; order Pseudomonadales; family Marinobacteraceae; genus Marinobacter; species Marinobacter sp. LV10R510-11A. The sequence continues at coordinate 3,285,624 of NZ_LT907980.1, read as the reverse complement.
CGGGACATTGCAGTACTCTAGTTTCTCATAACTGCCGTTGCCCGTAGTCACCACTGCTTTCATCGTCGGTTGGTCACCACGAGTTTTGAAACGGTCGGGATCGAATGTTCGCAGGTAACTCAAATCGGGCATGCGTAGTCCAGAATAATGTGAGAGTCTCGTGACCGGAGCGGCTTCGTTCACGACCATTGTGAAACATTCAGTCACAGTTATGAACTGATCTATCACAAAGGGGCGTGGCCCTAACGCTAAGCGCACCGGTGGCTTTTTTGGAGCGAAGCGGAGAAAAACCATCCGTGTGACGTGGCTGGTTATGCATAGTTAGACACTCCACCGCTGTCCGATACAAAGTAGCGCAGTAGGCTCCACATCTGAAGGGAACCCAAATGCTTCCTTCACCTTCGAATCATCAAAGCCTGCGACCAAAACACAACCAATCCCCAGAGCCGTGCACTGAAGATGGACATTTTGCGCTAAAGCTCCCGATTCCATATACACATAGCGAGAACCGCGCTCTCCTTGGGGTGCCTGAGATTCAAAGCGCCTAATGGCTACTTCGAGCTTTCCAGCTAACCCAATGACGATGGCCGCGTCATTTAGCCATGGTTGATCGCCAATCCCCATTTCTCGTATCGACGCTTCTGGAGAGATGCTGCCAAGTAGCTTCAAAGAGTGACTGCCACTCTGGTATCCATAAATCCCAGGCTCAAGCTCCGCAATGCGCCGCACCAAAATGCGGGTCTGCAAAGAGTAGAGCCCGCCCGCTGAAGGTATTGCCCTTTTTTGCTCCGGCCCCGTTATTCCTTGCGCAGACCACAGCAACTGGGATAGAGAATCAATACGCAGGGGAGCTTTAGAGTACTCTCGCACACTGCGACGATTTTCAATACAGCTAACCAATGATTCAGACTCAAGTGTTTCAGGTGCAGGTAGCTCGAAAATCATGCACTACTCCTTATGCTTTGTGGCGTTACGCAATCGATTTTTCGAAGATATTTTCTTCAAGCAACACAAGTACCAAAGTTATTCATCAGCATAGTCATGCAGCATATTCTCCAGTATTTTTTTGGCCTCCATCGCCGCATCAAGATTTCCCTGAACGTGCGCCACTGAGGTAGCCCCTTCCTTAAGTAGAACAACTAAGCGTGTGAGCTCTTCTGTTGCCCCATCCGGAAGAGACAACGCATCCACATGCTTTCGAATCAATCTCGTTATATCAGCTTTGTGCTCGGCACAGGCCCGGTGGATGACATTGTCTCGGTCGCCGAATTCAGCGCTGGCATTGATAAAGAAGCAGCCATGGAAGTGGTCGATATCCGGCACCCGGCTGTGGAACCAGTCATCCAGAGCACTAAATAGTTCAAGCAAAGCGGGTTTGCCTGAAAGTACATGATCCAGCCTCGATATAAGCCAAGCCCGGTAGCTACAGTCACGATAGCGGATGACCGCTTCCACTAGGTGTTGCTTGCTGGGGAAGTGATGATAAAGCGTCTTCTTGGCTATCCCTGACTCCGCTAACACCAGGTTCACTCCCACTGCGTGGATGCCCCGAACGTAAAACAATTTAAAGGCGGTACGAACTAGCTGTTCTTGTTTATCCATGGTTACACCCACATCACATCAGATATCCGTATCTTGACATCAGTAGACAAGACTGTCTACTCTATGCAGACCGATCTGTCTACTTTGGAGATTTTGCTCATGTACAAACGTCTGACCACTTCACGCTACCTTGTCCCTTTGCTAGCAGGCTTGGGGGCAATGCTGTGTATTACCGCTTTGAGCAGCCTGGGCAGCGCTAATCAGTCCTCCGTCTGGTTGATGGCTCCCTTTGGCGCGACCATGGTAATCCTATTCGGATTGCCGGAAAGTCCACTAGCACAGCCCAGAAACATCATCATAGGTCACCTATTAACAACGGCGACCGGCCTGTCTGTAGCAGCTCTGGTGGGCGTTACCCCCTGGTCGATGGGATTGGCAGTAGGACTAGCGGTAAGCTTGATGATGCTGACCAACACTACCCACCCACCAGCAGGGGCTAATCCGCTAGTCGTCATGCTCGCAGGTGAACACTGGGGTTTCCTGTTGACGCCGGTGGCGGCAGGCACCGTTCTGATTGTGGCTTTCGGGGTGGTATACCACCGGCTTATTTCCGGGCAACGCTATCCGAAGCAGTGGTTGTAAACGACACTATTAGTCAAAACAGGGAGGCTGGGCCAGGAGAAATACTTGAGGAGCCCAGCTCACTGATCTGCATAACGCCTAGCACAACGGCGTAGTAATGTTGGCGACTTTGCTGCGTGTTTTTGCGGCAAAGTCGCCAATATTACGGAGTCCGTTGGTGCTACTTGTTAGCATTTTTTTGATGTGCCACATACTCATCCAGTAACTCACGAATCATTTTTTGATACTGCATGTGGTTAGTTTTGGCGGCCTGCTTAAAATATGCAACACTCTCGGAACTTAATGAAATAGTTACTTTAGTATTTTCACTTTTTAATTTCAGCTCTTCAGGTGAAGGTAAGAAGTCAGCAACAAGTCTTACTTCACCAATTGGCTCATCAGTGTATTTAATTTTCTTGTTCATATAATTTTCTCCCTTTTCTCCAGTAACCAGCACCAATAATTCTGATCTGGTTATTTCGATAAGTAAAACGAACAGTTAAGATGCCTGAATTTTCTTGATTTAAACCAAAACAAAAATAACGTTTTTCATCTTGGCTATGTACAACATCTTCGGCAATAACACGTCGATCATCTTTGAATGCATGTTGAGCATCGTAAAACGATACGCCATGCTTTTCTTGATTTTCGAGGTTTTTCGCCTCATCCCACTCAAAGTTTGATTTATTCATAGGGAAATTATAACGGTAGTATGGGCATATAGCCATACTCGGTTTGTATTTTTATGCTAACGCTGAGCACAGCGACGGCACGTCAGTAGCGTCCGGCGGCCGTAGGGCGCGTACTGCTGCGATTTGTTAGGCAAAACTCGAAACTAAGCATTAAAGCTTCGCACGAAGTAGGTTCAAACCTAGACCTATATACACAAACCCGGTAATTCTACCCACAGCAACAGATAAACGCGCATTTGACGTCGCTGCCTTCTTAAAGCTGGCAGCACATACAACCAATAAAAGGCACCACACCGTGCTACCCATCACGAATATGCCGCCTAAAAATAGAAATATACCGGAGCTACTATGGCTGTCAGGGGCCACAAACTGCGGCAAGAATGCAAGAAAGAAAATAGCGATCTTTGGGTTCAATAAGTTAGTGAGCAGTCCCTGACCAAAAATTTGTGAACGGCTTTGAGCTACAACACCAGTGACTTCTGCCTGCTTGCGATTACCGCGCAAAGCTTGCATTCCAAGGTAAATAAGATACGCAGCGCCGATAAATTTAACTGCCGTAAATGCTAGCGCTGAGGTCGCCAATATCGCAGAAAGCCCGATGGCTGCAAATATGGTATGTGCAAGAACCCCAGCGCTTACACCGAGTACCGAGAGTAAACCCGCCAAACGCCCTTGAGATATTGTTCTGGCTAGAATGTATATGGTGTCTGGCCCCGGAGTAATCCAAAGCAAAAAGCTTGCACTCAAAAATATCCAAAAATCGTAAGGTTCTAGCATCAGTGCCCCCTAGTTGAAATGCCTAACGCTTTTGTTCAGCGGCTGCCTTGGCAGAGCGAAGCGGCGACAACGGCACGGGGCCTGGATGGAAGTTTTGCAGCTACGCCGGAAACATAGTCGCCACTAATCCAGAAGCCTCTCAGGTGCATCCATGTCCTCGTGCAACACACGAACAATAAGCATCTCCGATTCAAGCACTTGATAAAAAACAGCGTGATGCTCGACCTGCAATCTGCGATACCCATGAAGAACATGGGCGTAGTTCGCGCCTAGTGACGGATGATTAATCAGCTGCTGCATTCCTGCTTCCAGTTGATCTAGGTATTTATCCGCCTGATCAACACCCCATTCTTCGCAGGTGTACACCCAAATGCCGATGAGGTCTGATTCCGCCTTCGGCGTGATGCTCAGATTGAACACTAATCAGCCGCCTTCATGCGCTTACGGCCAGCAGCCTTGATAGCCGATATATCAAACGGCTTAGGTGTCCCGCTTGATTCACCCTCAAACAGAGCCTGCCGCAGCGTGGCAAGACGTATCTGGGCTTGCTGGTCTCGCCGGATGAGATAGCGGATATACTCACTATCATTGCCGAAGTGACCGCTTTCAATCTGGCCTTTCACCCAACCGTCTTGTTGCTCAGTCAGCGTAATAGTTTTCCGGTGCATGCTCATAGCTGGTACTCCTAATACAGGTAGAGTATGACAATATCATACCATCCGCTTGCACCCAATCAATGCGCCACTTCTTGGCGCCCAACGCTTAGGTAACCGGCGCCGGAGCGCCAGCGGAGGGAACCAAAAGCGGCACGCTTTTGGTGTCCGGTTGACCGTCTTGTTAGGGCCGTCGAATCGGGATAGCATAGCCGTATCGCTGCTCGCGGAGGCACCATGACTACGAACACATTAAATCACCTACGCTCCCAGATTTCGACTCTCTCCGAGTCGGAACGTGCAGCACTAGCGCGCGAGCTCATAATGAGCTTGGACGGCCCTCGTGACGACTCTGTTGAACAGGCCTGGAATGATGAAATTATTCGCCGTGTGTCCAAGGTAAAAAGCGGTAAGGCCACACTTCTCAGCCGCGAAGAATTTCGAACAAAGATGCGAGCGAGGCTAAACCAGTAACAATGCGAACGGTAAGGATACTGGAAGAAGCCTCGCAGGAAGCGATAGAGGCGGCAGCATGGTACGAATATGAGCAACCTGGACTCGGAGCCGAGTTCTTCGCTGCTGTTGAGGTTGCCATCGACGTTATTGAAGAAAACTTCATCCCCTTATCGCCTCTCCCCGAAGAAGCCGGCCATACCGGCGCAAAACGACTGATTCTGGAACGCTTCCCGTACGACATTGTCGCGATTGAGTTGCCGGATGAAAGCGTAGTGATCGCCGTTGCCCATCACTCCAGAAAGCCTGGCTATTGGCGGACGCGCAGTAAGCCCTAACGCTTAGCTCACGCGCCGGTTTGAAGCCGCAAAGAGGTGTAAAACTGGTCGCTGTGCAGCCGATTGTTAAAGTCTAGCTAGCCAGCAATACGGTCGCCGACGGTCATGTAAATCGCTATAGTGTTGAAATAAGGAGGCTTTTCCGATAAACGATGGATAGTGGAAATTAACGATTATTATAAACCCCTCCTACTCCCACGGCATCCAGTGTGGCACATTGAAGATGTAGTCAGTCTTCGATCGGATTTATGGGCTACTGACCGATTTTGGAGTGATCATTGCGCAGGGTCGATATCATGCTGGAGGATTAGAGTTATTGCTTGTGTAGTAACTGTATTTATCCGCATACATGTTTTTATCAGCTTTGCTTAACAGCGCTTGTACCGATGTTCCGTTCTCAGGGTATAGCGCAAAACCCTGGCTCACATGGCAATGCAGCTTATGATGCTGAATCTGAAATGGCTCAGTCATCGCATCTTCAATGCGGGCCACGATTTGCTTCACCCCCTGGTTGTCATTTATTTGAGTCAGCAAGGCTACAAACTCATCCCCGCCAATACGCGCAAAGGTATCCGTGTCTCTTAGTTGCAGTTTGATACGCAGGGCCACTTGCTGCAGTAAAACGTCTCCCACCTCGTGCCCGTGGGTATCATTTACTTGCTTCAAGGCATCAAGGTCGATGAATAACACGGCAAACGGGTCTTTGCTACGCTGCGCCAAACCAATGGTTTGCTTGATACGCTCATTCAACACTGAGCGATTAACGAGGCCAGTGAGATCGTCATGGTGAGCTAGATACCGAATCTTTTTTTCAGCCGCCTTTCGGTCGGAAATGTCAGTAAGCATATTGAGCGTTGCTGGCTGCCCACCCCAAATAATCGCAACACCACTTAGTTCAATAGGGTAACTGCTACCGTCCTTTCGTAAAAAGAGGCTTTCATAACGCTGCGGTGTTGCCTCTCCTGCTACGCGGCGCTGATAATTAGCCATCATCTCATCCCGTGCAGATGGATGGATTAGAGGCATGAAAGACGGTAATTCCTGGAGCTCAGCTTCATCATACCCACTCATTTCACACATGCGCGGGTTGAGATATACCAGCCGTGTATTTTGCACCACTGCAATCCCTTCGTGCGCAGTTTCAACAAGATAGCGAAAAGAATCCGCGCCCTCACGCAATTCCTGTACTAACAAATTTCGAGCATCCATAGCACGACGGTAACGAAGAAAAAACCATATCCCTGCCAACAAAAAAATAACCAGAATCAGGGTTACACCCCAGAAAAAATATGGACTAACCCAGTACCCTGCTTCTACCAAACCTGTTCGCGCTTCGGTGCTACGTTCCATAAAAAAGCTCTGTAATAATTATTATTTAGCCGTTTCAAAATAGATTACTGCTCTTCGCGTTTAACACAAGTGATGAAGGCAAATTTGCCGCATGAGCCTTGCGGCAAATTTGGTAACGGCAGTGAACCATGGACATATCCAGGGGGGCTATTTCGTAACGGATATCATCGCAAAAACAGCTTTTTTAGCCCCACTGAATGAACACCCTTTTTATATTTAACGCCCGGCTTTGCGGCGTGCCGGAGCGCAGCGTAGGCGCGTCCGACAACAGCCACTGGTTAAGCTGCTTCGAAGTCCAAAGGATGAATACCATCCAAATTGACTGTCCGGCGAACCATTCCTAGATCGTGCATGTCTTGCATTGCCAACCAGCTCTCAGGAGTACGCCCAAGAACCTTGGATAGCCGCAGAGACATTTCCGGGCTAATACCACTATCCCCTTTGAGCAACCGAGACAAAGTGGAAGGAGAAACGCCCAGACTGGAAGCCAGTTGACGGGAACTGATGCCAAAAGGCTCCAAGTATACCTCCCGAATAAACTCGCCGGGATGCGGCGGATTATGCATAGTCATCAGTGATAATCCTCATAATCAAGAATGTAGGCGTTGCCATCCCGAAACTCGAACGTCATACGCCAATTTCCGTTAACCCAGATCGACCATCGCCCATTGTCTTTCCCCTTCAATGGATGAAGCCGAAAGCCAGGGATAGTCATGTCTTCAACTGACGTGGCGGTATCCAGAGCAACGAGTTGCATGCGCAGCTTCTTGGCGTGATCAGGCTGAACACCAGCAGTGCTGCCAGTCGAGTAGAACCGTTTCAGTCCTTTGTGATGGAATGTTTTAATCATAAGGGAATAATAGCATGTTGCGCATCACGCAACAATATAGCTTAACGCGAAGCTTTGCGGCAATTGTGGAACCGCACAGCGGTGGAAAAATTGTCCGGCAACAGCGGTTGGTTATGCATTATTCGTAGTGACTCCAGAGCCGGAGAACTTTTACCACTCGTTCATCTTCGAGCACTTCGTAAACAACACGATGCTGGATATTGATGCGGCGAGAGTATGCTCCTGCAAGATCACCAATGAGCTTTTCGAACGGCGGCGGCCTCCGATACGGATCTTCCGCAATCAGCGCCAACAATCCCTGAGCTTTTGGCTTGAGGCTGCTGGAAGCTAACTTTTTTGCATCTTTTTGGGCCTGTTTGGTGTAAACCAACTTCCATGTCACCAGTTCAGCTCCTCATCGCATTGATCCATAGGGGTATCCATTCCCTCTCGAATAGACTCGCGCATACCTGGTACAGATAACAGGTAAAGCGTTTCCTGAATCGCAGACCAATCTTCCTCGGAAACGAGAACAGCCCTGTTCCGTTTACCCATAATAACGATTGGTTGATGGGACTCGGCAGTTTCGTCAATCAACCTGTAAAGGTTGCTGCGCGCCTCAGTTGCTGTAATTCCGGTCATGACGCACCTCTGATGTGTTCAACTTTTCACCAGTGTACGCTTTTGGGTACGTACGTCAAGACGCACGTACCGCATAACGCTTGCAGCATGCGCGCCCTTGGAATGGAGCCAAAGGCGCAATGGAAAGGGCGTCGCCGTGCCTGCACTGGTTATGTGAGGCTGATCGCATGGCTAAAACTGTCGTTTAGAACACTTGCCCTCGTAAGTTTGAGCCTGAAAGGTTCCTTCATCACCTTTACTATAGCTGCTGTCATAGTAAAGGCCGACAGCAGCTCGCTTATAAAATCCTGATACCCGATTAATAACCCAAACTTCGCCACCCACATCCGCACCTTTCTGGTAAGCCGTTATGTACGTATCGTCAGTCTGAACAATGTAATATTCAATGACACCCCAATTCATTATTTGGCGGTCAATATCAACTTTTAGGTCCGCGACTTTCTGGCCTTCAGAGGTTGCACATTGAAGTACCACTGGAGCAGCGTGAGTAATTTGAAACGCTACGAACTGAATTAAAACCGCGGCAAAAATTTTCTTCAAAACGAACTCCCAACGATTGCGTGCATAGCGGCTCTCTCAGCCGCAATGAAATTGCCATGCTCGTTATTGTTATGTTATCTGCAGTCCACCACAGATAATAAATACGCCAAGCCCAATAGCGAATGTGATAAGGGACAACCTCAAGTAGCGCTCTGCATCGATATCCGCAGACCCGAGTGGCTCAAGCGCGGTGTCACTGTATTTCTTAACAATACCAACGAAGGAATCGAGAAGCTCTTCGTGAGTACCAACGTTCAACTCGGACGCTTCTTTGCGAATATCGGGTTCGCTGTTAACGAAGCGGGCATGAAAGCTCCTTAGCGTGTTGCCCCGGTGGAGTGACCACAAACCAAGCAAAATTGAACCGAACAAAAAACACCAACTGATAACGAGCGACCAAGAAGCAAAAGAGCCTGTTGAGGCAGTTGCAAGAATTGTCTGTGCGAACGTGATCGTGCCGACCAAAATACCAGAAGACAAGGAAAGAACCAGCCGAGCAAGCGTCTCCCTTCCTGACCATAGCGGGCCATGTGCGGAATCGATTTCCAATGCTATTTCGGCGCCAGCTTCTCGCGCGTCACGCACTACCTTTTCAGAATCCACTTCCATACGCGGAGGCCCTTTTTAGCACTACACAACAGCGTATTATGTTTCGTCATCACCGAGCTCGGACATCCGCAATAACTGGCTACTGCGACGCACAGTCAGAATATCAACCTGATCTCTCGCACTATAAATAACTCGATACGTTCCAAATATCAGCTCCCTGATGCGAGGTGACCCCACCTCGGGAACCATGCGCCCGCTTTTGGGAAAATCAGCTAGTCGTTCTACCGTGGCAAATAGATCATCAACCCACCGTACCGCCGCATCTGGGTTGTCTTCTGCAATATACCGAGCTATGTCCTCGACACGCTCCAGCGAAAGCGGGGACCAAACAATCTTCATTGGGCAAGCCCGCTCAGAACCCGAGCCTTAGCGTCTTCATGGGCAATACCATCCCCGGAGGCTATCTGTTCTTCCGCCTTATACACCTCTTCTAGTATTTCCAGACGCTCTTGCATCTTCTCGTACTCGTGAACGTCCAAAAGTACTGCAACGCCACGACCTCTTTGCGTCAGCACCATAGGACGACGGTTTTCATGAAGCTGCTTTACAAATGTGGCTACCCCTGCGCGAAATTCAGACAAAGGACGGATATCTTCATTTACTCGAACCCTAGACATGGAAACGACCTCAGTACGCTTAAATGTACGTCAAAGAGTACGATATTGATGAGCGCCAAGCAAGGTATTCGAGGGGAGGAACATAACGAGGCTGTAGAAAAACCCTTTTCAGAGCCTAACCTGCAGCCGCTGTGTTGTTTTTTCATACCCCGCCGTCAACTGGCGCAAGTTTGATCATTTGATGGCAACACCGCATCATTATCGATATCCGACGCTGAGCTCTCTACACATGGCCGTCTGTGACCTATATCTGGCCATATCCTGGCCCCGGTTTCATGCCGCTAACTGCCCATAATTCGCCAGTTTCTCAATATTGTGCACCAGGCAATACAATTGCCACTGACCCTGCACCTTCTTTTTGCTTCGCAGACTGAAGCGATTCAGACGTTTGTTGCTGCCGAACACAGGCTCGACCACCGACATGCGATGGCCGTAAATAGCTTTGCCTTGCTGACTATCGACTCGGTGCTTCATCCAGTCGGTATACGTTGGATCGCGCCTGAGCTCCAGGGTGTAAGAGACCTGCCGTCCTTTGCCTTTTCGGTGACCTGCTGAGCTGGGGTTTTGCATGCATTGATGCTTTTGGGGGCACTGGCGGCACTGCAATAACCGCCCTTGGAAGTGGGCTCTGGGTACGCCATTTTGATCGGTTCGGGTGCCTTCGTAATGCAGGGATTCTCCAGCGGGACAGATGCACGTCATCGCAACAGGATCGAACTGGAATTCACTGGAAGGAATCACGTGTTTCCAACCGCTCTTCGATGGGGTTTGCTGGCGCTTACCGTATTTGTCTTTTTGCTGCGCGAACTTTGGATCACGGCTGCGGAATCGGTTGTCCGGAATATAGCCGTTGATTTGTTGTTCATGCATATACTGCATATTCGCTTCGTTGGCGAAGCCTGTGTCGGCGGTCACGATCGCGCCGGTTTGATAGATGTTGTCGGCAATACCGAGCTTTTTATAGCGACGCTGAACCGTCTCCAACACCGGCTTTAACGTGTGGTGTTCCTGGCCTTCACCGAATGCCTGCGCATCGATTATGACCTGGTGTTTCTTATCCACCGTCGCCACGCCGTTATAGCCCTGGATCGTGCCTTTACTGGTGGCCATCTTGCCGCTTTCGTTATCGGTGATGTTGCTCTTCACTTCCTTGAGTCGCTTCCCCTGACCCATTCTTGGGCTGTTCGTCTTCAGGAAACGGTCCACTTTTTTCATCGACTCATCCAGAGAGAGCACGGTTTTCGCCCTTCGAATATCTCGATCCAGTTCCGCTTCGGTTTCAGCCTCATCCCGTTCGTGATGCTCATGCAAATGGTGGCGAATCAACCGTTTCAGCTTGTCCCGTTTTTCGCCCAGCTCTTTAAAAGTGCCAGACCATTCCTTCGCAGCGTCCGACGACATTTTGCAGCCGTCGATGGCAAACAGTTCGTTGCCCAAAAGGCCCTGTTCATGGCACACCAGCAGTATTTGTTCGAACAGCTCTTCAATCTCATCGGCGTGCTGGCTAACGAACTTGGCCAAGGTGGTGAAGTGCGGAACGGTATCGCAGGACAGCGCTTTAAAGATGATGTTGGTCTCGCAGCACCACTGGATCTCGCGGCTGGAGGTGATGCCTTTGGAGTAGGCGAACAGGATGATCTTCAGAAGAATGGCTGGATCGTACGCCAGCCGGCCTGTGTCGTCATTGCGATATTTTGGATGGAATACGGACAGATCCAGCTTGTGTTCAATCAGGTAGTGCACCGCATGTTCGAAAGTGCCGGGCTGGAGCTGTTCCTGGTAGTTGATCACCACCATCGAATCTTGATCGTAGTTGTAGTGCTTGAAACGAGGCATTCCGACCGCTCCTTGTCTGTGTTCTCGATTCTACCAAAATCAGCCTGATTTGGGGTTTTTCTACAGCCTCAACGCTCACAGCATGCGCGTCCTTGGAATGGAGCCAAAGGCGCAATGAAAAGGGCGTCGCCGTGCCTGCACTGGTTATGTGTTTGTATCGGCGATGAATTTTCTCAGCGGCTCTGCCCGATGTCTGAACGATTGAAGCGTAAAGTTACTCGCTCTCAATCTCTTTCAATAACTTACCGCTCTTATCCTTCCAAGCGGTCAAACCATTAGCACTGCCGCCATGAATGACTGCGGCGGCGGCGCTGGGGCTGGAAAACTCCGTATCTTTGCCGAACACCCACTTATCATTTCTTTCAATGAGAATACCCTCCTCGATGAGCTTGTTTCTCTGAACAAGGACAGCAGGCCACTTTTTAGCGGATGTACGCTCTTTTAATACCGCCTCAGATCCAGCAATAACCACCATGCCATTTGGTGTGAGGTAGCCTGTTGCAGTTACGTTCTTTATTGAGCAGGTCAGAATTTCGGTATCAATATCCGGCTTCTCATTTCCGCCAGTTTTAACGAAGCTCTCAATGCCGATAACCGGTAGTATCTGGTGAACCTTTTCGAGAAATACCTCCATGTCTTCGCGGTCTGATTCAGGGAGCTTTGATCCGCTACCCTGGCCATTTATGACCACCGCCCGACCCACTGATTTAGCGGCCTCAATTAGCCTACCCTCAATGTAGCGGATGTGAGCTTTGGTGAGGTTTTCGTCTTTGCTGATGAAAAAAGCAATGTGGTTCCAGTAGTCCTTTGAGAGGTGAGACTTCACGCGATCCCGAATACACTCTGCTTCGCCAATGTAGATCACGCTTTTATTGGTATCCGGGTCTACACCCGTCAAAAAATAGATCCCAGAATTTAGGGATTCCTCGCGCCCGATGACACTATCAAACTCGCTTCGCGGACCGGCAACGGCTTTACCTGTCCAGTTTGAAAGCTCAACTGTACGGAGTCGTTTGGGGTCGCCGTAGACCAAGAATATTTTCAACGTTGCTGAGGGCAACTGGTTACTCCTTACACATAACGCCCGCCATCACCGGTGGCAAAATCGCAGTGAAGCGGAGGTTTTGGCACCGGTGCGTGGCCTGGTTATGTTTTGTTGAGGTCAGCACCATCGGCTCGCCCAAGCTGAGCAGTCAATATGAGCAAAGCGACCAAAATCACCGGGCTTATTTCTGCTGGGGACGGCAAGCTCTTGCCCGCAATATGGGCAGAACCCAATTTCAACAACCGTCGTCCAAATCATCTCGCCAACCTCTTCGAGATGATGGTTCTCCTCCAAATCGCCTTCCGTCGCTTGCCTTTCTATAAACAGGCACCATACGAAATTTTCGCGCCTTACATAATTCTTTTCCAGCCTAATCGACACGCCGTTATCTGGCATGCCGTGACAGTCATGAACAGCGTCTTGGCCACTATCCATTGATCTCATCCGCAAATATTTGCCGTTCAATCGCATCCTCTATTGCAGAATCAAGCCGTTTTAGCAACTCAGATAATGACTCATCAGGCCGTCTGACCAACATTGCAAGACACTGATCCTCATCAGACGCACATGCAGCACATCGAACTGGCCCAGCCCTTCCGATAGAAATTTCGCCCGAGCCATCGATAAGTAACTCAATATTTTCAAGTTTCATAGCTGACTATCAGATCTCCCAACAACATAACGCCCGCACACAAGGGCGCGAGCTTGCGAGCGTCCCACCACTGCACTAGCGGTGGTGTATTGGCGCGCTTGGTGATGAGTTTTTGGGAAATACATCGTTCTTCCGTTCATTTCTGCTCCAACCCCAAAACCTCGGGGCTATGATCGAGGACATTATGGCCCTGAACTTTATAAAACGATGCCAATGCGTCGGGTGAAATTGTCACTGACAAATCATCGTGGCGCAAATCGTAGTCCGTAAAAGACGTGTCCGAGTGATACACCCTAAAGAAATAGCTTCCTGCCGCACCGCTGCAAAGAACCCCTGACACACCAGAGGCATTTTCCTCTTCGGCTTCACCGTCCCCATACTTGTAGATGCTTGTCATCCATCTAACCCCTTGTACTCATAACGCTTGGCTTTGCGGCGTGCCAGAGCGCAGCGTAGGTGCGTCCGACAACAGCCTCTTGTTAACTGTTGATGCACAGGGTCAAAGGAACATGATCACTGGTCAAAATCCAGTCATCATGTTCGCCTACTTGGAGATCACAACTTTCAATCAGATCCATAGAGGTGAAAACATAATCAATGTGGTACCGCTTCTGCTGATTTCGCTGCAGAAAAAAAGTTGGTTTTGTCTCTGCTCCCTGCACTTCTTTGTAGATGTGGTGATACTGGCTTTGGAGCCCCAGCGCTTCCAGCTCTGTAATAACGTCAGAGTGATTCCACCAGCGGTCGGGCTTATCCCAGATTGAGTTGCTATTGAAGTCGCCAAGGATGATCGTTTTTGAACCACTCAGGTCTCTTCCGTGAATCTGTAAATATTTCCAAAATTGTCCCATATACCCAAAAGCTTCGTTATTGCTGCCCTTCGTCCAGACCGCCAGCGCAGTCATCTCGTCGTTGATTTTAAATGGCAGAAAAAGCCTGAGATTATGTGTGTGCCAGTTCAGTGTACTGCTGTTACTTTTCAGGCCAGATAAGGTGAACGTGTCGCTCCAATCCAGCTTTTGTACGCGATGCCCATTTCGTGGGAAAACTCCGATGCCGCGATTTTTTGATTCTCCAACCCAGAGGTAGTCTCCTGCCCAATCCAGGTATGCAGGAGCAGATAGTGCCGGGTCTTCACATTCCTGAATCACGAGCACATCCGCCTGTAAGCTATCCGCCTTGGTTAGCTTACGTCGCAGTGCTCCATTGCAGTTCCAAGTTACAATTTTCATAGGCTCAGACAGTTAATGCGAAGCTTAGCGGCGCCCTTGTAATGGAGGCGAAGCCGCAATGAAAAGGGCGTCCGGCGGCCGTAGGCCGCGTACTACAGCGACTGGTTAGCTGGGGGCAACTGTGAAACCTGAGCCCTGGCAACCAACACGATGGCCTACTCCGCCGCCCTTGCACCGACAAACTGCCAATGCACCCTGATTGAAGCCACCGCAAACGATGCGCTCGACGAACCTGAACTTCAGATTAGCAGACTCAAAGCCAATTTTTCGTGGACGGCCCCACACGGCAAACACCGTTTTCTATACCAACACTGCGACCGATTGAGCTGCCAGCATGACGCGGATTCTGACGGCCTTGGCGATGACGGAACTGCCGGTTTTGCTACCAACTTTCGGCCAAGGCCACTGGCACACAGCCACCAAAAAAGACCGAGGCACTACCAGCTAACGCTTGCAGCATGCGCGCCCTTGGAATGGAGCCAAAGGCGCAATGGAAAGGGCGTCGCCATGCCTGCACTTGTTATGCAGCGTGCAATGGCTTAATTCGAGAGACCTCATCCTTAACCAATTGCCCCGCCGTCCACAAATCAATAGAACGCTGCGCATTCAACCAAAACTCTGGCGAGTTACCAAACAAACGGCCAAGTCGAAGCGCCATTTCAGGGCTGACTGCACGACGTTCACGCAATAGCTCATTTACGGACTGGCGAGACACTCCCAGAGATTTCGCCAGTCCTGCGACTGTCAGACCGTAATCTGGAATAAAGTCTTCTCTGAGCATTTCACCAGGATGTGTTGGCTTCCGTTGCATACCCGCAGTATTAGAAATAGTCATAGCTGTAGCCTCATTCAGTGGTAATCGCACACTTCGACGTCGTATGCATCACCGTCTTCAAAACGAAAACAGATACGCCATTGATCGTTGATTGAAATTGCGTACTGTCCCTGCCTGTCTCCAGAAAGCGGATGGAGCCGATTACCAGGCGGTACTTTCAGATCTTCTAGTTGCTCTGCCAAATGCACGTATTCCAGCTTACGGGCAGCTCTTGAAGCAACATCCGGGGGGAATTTCTTCGACCTCCCCTTGGAGTAAAGCTCTTGAGTTCGTTTGTCTGAGAAAGTTTTGATCATGCTTTGAAGCGTACTGCGTCACGTGACGCATGTCAATTGAAAGGAGAAACGAATGCATAACGCTGAATTAAGCGGCGGCCCGATAGGGGCGTCCGGTGGACGGCCGCCAGGCCGGGAACGAACTTGAATGATTTGTTAATTGGTTACCTCGATGTACCACTGAGGCTTAATGCGTCCGAAATCTTGCCGGATGTTCGATTTCAGGGCTTTTTTGGAGTCCAGCACCATTGCTTGGCCGCCTTCCCTGACGAATACCACCCAATGCCAAAATGGTTTGCCCCGCTTCATCCGCCACTTGATGGCCATAAGGGCTTTGTCTGGAAGACGCTCCCATGACTCAAATGGCGCCTCTATGGCGGATACCGAAATATCGAATTCGCGGAGCAACTTTCGGACGTACTCGGTATCCGACCAAAGCGCGGTGTCTGCGGCGTAAATACCCAAAGCGTTGGCTCTCTTATTTGCCTCGACGTAACTTACACCGGCAAGAGCAGCGCTTGCCGCAATACCACAGCCGGTTGCTTCTTCTTGGATGACTGCTTCCATATCTTTACCAATTAACGTGGCTGTAGAAAAACCCTCGAGCCTTTTTGCGATGACGCTCCTACGTAAAATCTAGGTCTGCTTTCGACGATGAGTGCTCCAGATTTTAAGAATAGGTGCTATTTTTAGATTAATTATTGATCAATTCAAGGTCGAGAAAAGCCTTTGGCCTTTTTCTACAGCCTCAACGCTTGCAGCATGCGCGCCCTTGGAATGGAGCCGAAGGCGCAATGTAAAGGGCGTCGCCGTGCCTGCACTGGTTATGTGCTGTGAGCGACGTTTGGAAACCTCTCAGGATGCTCAATAATTTCCGCCGTCAGGTCTACATCAAGCTCAGGCCAATAGAAGTGCCCAGGAGACTGCTCCTCGACATTCACAATTGCACTGACTCGCTGTTCCTTGAACCAAGGAAAATTTTTGTACGACATGAAAAACTCACGGTCGTGCGCAAGAAGCCACACACCATGTGCAGAGATATTTGTCACCTCAACTGCTGAAGTGCTGTTTCCAAGCGCTGACAAGCTCATCGCGGTGATCCTCCACCAATGATTCGATTTCTTTTAATTGCTGCCGGTTGTACCCGTAATTTTTGGCAAGCTCAAGATCTGGTTCAAGCCAGAATTTAGCCTCGCCATCACCTGAGACTACATGAACATGCATGCGAGATTCTTCTCGCGAAAAGAAAAAGAAGCGATATCCCTTCTCTCTGAATACTGTAGGACTCATCCATACTCCTCACATAACGCGAAGCTAAGCGGTGCCCGTCTAGGGCATCCGGTGGACGGCCTTTAGGCCGGGAACGTACTTAAGCGATTGGTTAAGCCCCACGTGCACTATTCAAGTAGACCCTTTGGATATAATCACATGCTGCATTCATATTTGGCAAAACCGCTGAGGCTAAAGAGAAATCGTGGTGCCTAGACATTTCGGTAGGAATGGCGAGGCATCTGATGCCGGCCATCGCCGCTGCGCGCAGTCCATGCTCCGTATCCTCGATCGCTACACAATCTTCTGGCTTCAGGGAAAGGCGCTCAAGAGCCAGCAGATAGCAATCTGGTTCAGGTTTGCTTTTGAGCACATCGTCGCCTGAAACAGTAAGACTAAATAGCGGCTCGAACTCGTTGGCACGTAACGTTACACGCACGCCATTCGCGCTCGCTCCGGTGACAACGCCGAGTTTTAAGCCTAGTCGATGGAAAGACGAAATTGTTTGGGCAACGCCTGGCATCAAAGGAAAAGATTGCCGCTTAAGATACCGCGTGGTTTCAAGGTTCTTCGCTTCCACAAGGGCGATGGCATCGGTCGGGAGGCCAAACCTACTGACTAAGTCGGATGCATTCGCGGGGGTCGGAACGCCAGCATACAAGTCCTTGTACTGTTGATCTGACAACTGAAACCCGTATGTACTAAGAACCGAATTCCAAAGTCCTAGGTGAACCGGTTCGGAGTTGACAAGTGTTCCGTCGTGATCGAAGAGCACAGCTTGAATAGACATACTGCGGAGGGTCCTATGTGGGGTTTAACGCCGGGCTCAGCCGCCGGTTTGGAGCGACAGCGGAAAACCGGTCGGCTGGAGCCCTTGGTTATGCTATGAAGAAATAGGTATCAGGATGACCCTTCTTATATACCTCTAACCATTTTTTTGAAAGATTCGTTATCCAGAAAATCTGAATCCACCTTCAAAAGTTTGCCGTTATCTCCGATTATAAAGATGTATGACTTTTCTTTATCACCGGAGTACACGATAGAATATTCATTTGAAGACCACGTCTCAACTTGCCGACCTTCCACAAAGGACTCTTGCATTAACTTAATATTATCCTGATTACATCCAGATTTATCAATATCGAAGAAAACATTATTAAAGAAAACACTAGGGAGACACCCATAATTAATAGTTTGATCATTCGTCATATCTGAAAAAGCCAAGAACCTCTTGCCCAACTCATCCCCATACCTGAATATTAAAATGTTTTGGTTATCTCCTGCATCACCCACCACGGAGAAGTTCCCGGGGATTTTAAATCTGATACCTGAGTAAACCAGCTCAATATCTGTCTTTGAAAATGCGCTAATAGAAAACAATAACAGAAGAACAGAAAGTCCGAGTTTTAACATTTCAAATTCCTTTTAATGCCATAATTATTTCAGATTTATAGCTTGCGCTAATTTTGACCTTACAAACATGGTAAACCGATGTGTTTCCAGAGATTATATTCTTACCAATGCTTGCAATCTGTTTAACTATGTATGAGATCCCCGGTTTGCCACCACTGGGTCTTGGAACGAGATCCATTGATGCAGAACACGCCTGCGCTTCAGAGACTGCTTTGTAAATCACCTCTGCAGATCTCTCATTTACTGACTGAGGCGATGCTGCGCCGTCCCCCCAAAAATAGTTAATAACTGCAGATATGTATTCTCTATCGTAGTAATCCACGCCCAATCTCCCTTTGGTCTGTTTTATCGATGATGTCCTCATGGACTGCTCAGAAACTACCAAAAAACGATGGCTCCCGCCAGAGCATAACGCTGAGATAAGCGGCGGCTAAAAGCCGTCCGGTGGACGGCCGCCAGGCCGGGAACGAACTTGATTGACTGGTTGAACGAAGCCGCTACGCGGCAGAGGCCAAATTCGACTGTACTTCTCTGACCCCTTCCATTTTGGAGGGCTTGTCAGGAGAAGTGTGATGAACGCTAACGAACACGCTCGTTTTCAAGCACTGCACCAACGCTACCTCACCGAACTCACCCTGCGCGGCAAAAGCCCCAAGACCATCGATCTGTACACCCGTTGCCTGCGACAGATCTGCGACTATTTCCAGACCTGTCCCGATCAGCTTAGCACCGATCAGCTCCAGCAGTATTTCATGCATCTGGTCCAGCATCGGTCCTGGAGTCTGGTCAAGATTGCCCGCAATGCGTTGCAGAGTTTCTATCAGTATGTACTGCGCAAGCCCTGGGAATACGTCCCTATCGTCAAGGCCCCCAAGGTTCAGACCCTGCAGGACGTGCTCTCCCTGAAGGAGGTCGAGCGCCTGATTAGTCGCACACGCAAACTCAGTTATCAGGTCTATTTCCTCACCACCTACAGTCTGGGCCTGCGACTGAGCGAGTCCCTGAACCTGACCATCGCCGATGTCGACAGTCACCTGATGCGGGTGCATGTGCGCTGTGGCAAGGGCAAGAAGGATCGCTTCGTGCCTTTACCGCTGATGACACTCAAGGCCTTGCGGCGCTATTGGGCCACTCACCGTCATCCGGACCTGCTGTTTCCCGGGGGACACCCGCCGTATGCGTCGGTTGCCACCTCCGGCAAGCCCCGGGTGATGGACCGGGGTGGAGTGCAGAAGGCCATCAAACAGGTCGCTCTGGACTGCGGTATCCGCAAAAATGTGCACATTCATTCCCTGCGCCATAGCTTTGCCACCCATCTGCTGGAAAATGGGGTTAACCTGCGCTCAATTCAGACCCTGCTCGGCCATGCCAGCCCGGTGACCACCGCCCGCTACACCCGGATGACCCATGAGGCCCAGCAGAACAGTGCCCTGATGATTAATGCTCTGGTGGAGCGCCTGCAGGTTGACTGGGTGACCCCATGATCACCCTGGCGCAGATTCTGCGCGATCATGAGGCCAGCCTGAAGCAGCACGTCGGGGCACGTATGCGACCGGAACATCACGCCGCCCTGCGGTCGATTCTGGCCTGCCATACGCCGGACTGTGGCGAGGTTCGCTATCACTGTCGCGCCTGTCAGCAGGTGCAACAGGCGTACCCGTCCTGCGGCCATCGCAGTTGCCCTGCCTGTCAGCACAGCACCAACAGCCAATGGCTGGGCCGGCAGCGGCAGAAGCTGTTGCCGGTGGATTATTTCCTGGTGACCTTCACCCTACCGGCCCAGTTGCGGGGCTTTGCCTGGCACCACCTCCGATGGACCTGTCACGCTCTGTTCCAGGCCGCCCGGGAGACGCTGTGCCAGTTCGCCCGCAACGATAAACGCCTGGGCAACCAGCTCGGGCTGGTCGGGGTGTTGCACACCCACTCCCGCCGCTTGGCTTTCCACCCCCATGTCCACATCGTGGTCCCCGGGGGCGGGCTGACGGGCCATCACTGGCACGCCCGGGCCGGGCGATACCTGTTCAACGGCCGGGCCCTGGCCACCGTGTTTCGCGCCAAATTCCTCACCCGGATGCGCGAGCAAGGCTTTGCCTTGCCGGAATCGATTCCCAAACACTGGGTCGCCCAGTGCGAGCAGGTCGGCCGTGGCGACCAGGCGCTGACCTATCTGGCCCGCTATCTGTATCGTGGTGTGCTCCGGGAGCAGAACATCGTGGATTACGACGGTGAGCAGGTCACCTTCCGCTACCAGGACAGCCAGACCCGGCGCTGGCAGACCCTGACCGAACCGGCGAGCCGGTTCCTCTGGCGGGTTCTGCAGCATGTCCTGCCCAAGGGGCTGCGACGGGTGCGGGAATACGGGTTCCTGCACGGCGGTGCCCGCAAAACCTTACACCGGCTGCAGTGGCTCTTGCGGGTCGCGCTACCCGGGATCGTCACCCAACCCCGGAAACAACGCATTTGCCCCTGCTGTGGCGAGCCCATGGGCATCACGCTTTGGCGGCGCCCCTGCCGGTGGCCCGTGCTGATAACCCGACGACGATGTCTGGCATAGGCCCACATCCGTCCGACATGCACCTCACAGGGAGAGATCAGAGCATCCTATGACACCACCAGGACAGATCGGCTATCGGTTCCACCGAGGGTCACGGGAACTTCTGGCCTGACGAAAATCACCGCCCAATGCCAGGGCCAAACCACCCCTCAGTTCGCCGACGATATTTCCTTAATAGAGAAGCACCGGGCTCGTCCAACACCGGATCAGGTCGCGGCTGCGCGCGACCTATCCTTATTTGTTATAAATCAGGCCCGCCAGCCTCATTCTCTATGGAATCCCAGAACTCGCTATCGAGCCTTTTGATTTGAACCGTGTGCTCGACCTGTACGCCGACACCGTACTCATACAGATACTCAGCTAGTGTTTCGCCATCTATGAGTATGAGAGTGGTGCTACCGTTCAGACCCTCGGCGTACTGAAGAGCACCCTTTGAGAAGAACGATGTTGTAATGAAAACGCCTTTGTTTGACTGTGCGACAGCGAGCGCTCCGACAAAGCTCTGAATTTCCGGCCTACCTACGCTGGCTGCTTGGGCATACCGTTTTGCCTGAATATGGATGCGGCCGAAGCCGAGTACGTCTTCTTTAATAATGCCATCAATACCACCGTCGTTAGTGTAAGGCGTGACCGCACCAGATTGCTTGACCTCGCCGCCGTAACCCATCTTTTGGAGAAGCAAAACGACCAGATTCTCGAACTCGCGTGGCTTCTTAGAAAGGATGGTATCGATGAGCTCTTGATACCGAGCCTCGCGAATCTTCTTAGCCGACTCGTAGAGCTCTTCTTGTGGAGTGAGGCTTGTCTCGTCGAGCGCCACCTTATTTGACTTGTTTGGCTTATTCTCTTGCTTCTTGGCGAACTCTGAAGCGATAAACTGGTTGACTGACTCTGGAGTCTTGAGCCTTTCCATGCCGAGATCGCTGATTCCGTAAACACCGCGCTTGGGCTTGCTTAACAACCCCGCCATATTCATGTAGCTCAGAGCCCAACTGATACGGTCGTAGAAAATTTTACCGTTACCCGACTCATACTCTTCATGGACTTCGTCATCGGACAAACCAAAGTGCTTGGCAAGCGGAGCTTCGAACTCACGCAGCTTCAGCTGACCGCGCTTAGCCAAGAGCGACAAAGCCGGGATACGAATTTGGTCATGCTTGGGTATCACTACAAACTTTCCCCTGATTTATAACGCTTGGCTTTGCGGCGAGCCGGAGCGCAGCGTAGGTGCGTCCGCCAACAGCCACTGGTTATACAGACTTCGCCACCAACATCTCAGTGGAGCCTTTTTGAAAGCGATAGCTGACAGGCTGCAACGAGACAGCGATTCCGTCATCGGCTAATGCTGTCATGACAAAATCCAAATGCCTTGAGGTCTTTCCATCCAACGAGACAACAGGAAAAACTCGAACCTCGGAGGCAGTTCTACACAGCTCCCGCATTGATGCCAGGTGAGCTGCCGCATCTACATGGTCACTGTAGAGAAAAAGAAAGTGAGAGCAGAGCGCTAGATCGAATTCAAAATCAGGGAATGGCAACGAAGGCAAGGATGCTGGCACATACCGTCCTTGCTGCCGGCCAATATCAAAGTCAGAAAGAAACCTCGACATGGCGGCCATTCGAACCTTGCCAAGCTGCTCAACGCTACCCAGTGAGTCCCAAATATAGCTGTCTGCGCCCTGTTGCATCTTGGCCATGATTTCAGGGTAAACCTCGTCGATCCGGCGGCGAATTTCCTCAACGTTGAATTGATATACCGGATCACATGAAATGATTTGGTATCCGCGCTCTGTCGCCTCAGCATTGAAGCTTGCAGGGCCGTCGCCACAACCCAGAATCCTCTTGTTCAAATCATCATCCGACAACCCGAACATCTTCTGGTATTCCTCGAACGATCTCCCCCACGGGACTACATTAGCCAAATCCAAAATAGACTCTCCTTAGTCTGTATAACGCCTTGGGTAAGCTGCCGGTGCGGAGCGCAGCGTAGTACCGGTCAGCTTCACCCACTTGTGTACGCCCAGCATGGGCATGAACTAATGGGGTGAAAGTCCCCTGTGGGAAGGTCACCGTTCAGCCGGTTTTACCGATTGAACGCTAACCACTAGCGAATGGCAAGGGCCAATCCGTGAGGAGCGGTCTGGAGGAAGCCGCTAGCAAAACTGCGAGCTGATGAACAAGAACATCATATGAGGCGTAGGCCGGAGGCGAGTTGGCACAAGACGACGAAGCCGCGTGATCTGACGGCCACCGTAAATGATGCAGTTGCGCAGTTACAGTGCATGTTCTTATCTGGGGAGATCTGCTCAACGAGCGATCGGTCAATTACCAGTCAGGCCACTGGTCGATCAAGCCTGGGCGCAGCCGTTGCCATCGGCGGTTGCGAGCGAATAAGGTGGACACCGATAGCGCCGATAGGGGTAACCCCGCCGGTGATTGAGCAGAAGTCAGCAGACGGCATAGTAGCCAAACGCCCGTCGTAATGGTCGGGACAGGGTGAAGGCCTGAACCCGAAAATCAATGAGGAGCCTGTGCAGCTCAACGATTCCATGTCCGACCGGACTGAGGAACGTTGGCGCAAAATCAGAAGCCATCATTGGGGTAGGAGGAGGTAATCGGCCATCTTACTCTGAACGTTTTCGGGAAACGCCCTGTGCGGATCCGCATGCAGGGTGTTGTGGGGGCTGGGGGTTAGATACCCCCGGCTACCCGATTAGGTGCTTGACGGTTCTTGCACGGTCCCGGAATGCCAACCAAGATCGATTTTATTTAGTTTTGGTCTATCGTATTTTCCTCGCAGATACTCAAGAACTGCATTCTCATCGTTTCGATCTACACCAGAATCTACGATATAGGCATCGCCCACGCTTTCACTCGCAACTGGATCAATAACAGCCGAACCGAGCTTGCCTCCGAGTGCTGATGAGCGGATTTCTTCAAACTTGGGAGAGTGTGGATTAAGGCAAAGGGTGCCTCCAGTATGTGTTGAAATCAGAGCTGCATCCAGCACATTCCGATAACGAAAAAATTCGCTGTTCCGAAAAAAATAACAGACGCGATGATAACCGTCCCCATCTAAATCAAAAATTTGAGTTGTTCCATAAAGCGTGGCTTTGAATTGTTCAAACTTTGCTTCCTGCGCGCTGCCGGTGGCACATAGCCACGCTACTTTGAACCATTCTGATTCGCCGTAATCTTTGAGCTGATCATATGCAGACCTGATGATGCCAGAAACCCTATTTTTTCGAATCAGCGGCTTATGCTCGCTATATACATCGCCCTGATTAAGCACATTCTCGCGCTCTTGCATTTCTTCAGGATCATCTTCACGAGATTTAACTTCAATCAGATAGGTTTCAGTGTCAGTCCAAGCCTTATAGTCAGGCCTTTTTTGTCCGGATACCAAAGATTCTGGAATTTTCTCAACAGAAAACCCCCATTGCTTTAGTTGCTCTCCAATAGCCTGCTCTATATCCATTTTTGCACCTAACGCTGAACGCAGTGGCGCGCGTTAGCGCGTCCGCTGGCGTGACTTGTTGAACGAAGCCGCTACGCGGCAGAGGCCAAATTCGACTGTACTTCTCTGACCCCTTCCATTTTGGAGGGCTTGTCAGGAGAAGTGTGATGAACGCCAACGAACACGCCCGTTTTCAAGCACTGCACCAACGCTACCTCACCGAACTCACCCTGCGCGGCAAAAGCCCCAAGACCATCGATCTGTACACCCGTTGCCTGCGACAGGTCTGCGACTATTTCGAGACCTGTCCCGATCAGCTTAGCACCGATCAGCTCCAGCAGTATTTCATGCATCTGGTCCAGCATCGGTCCTGGAGTCTGGTCAAGATTGCCCGCAATGCGTTGCAGAGTTTCTATCAGTATGTACTGCGCAAGCCCTGGGAATACGTCCCTATCGTCAAGGCTCCCAAGGTTCAGACCCTGCAGGACGTGCTCTCCCTGAAGGAGGTCGAGCGCCTGATTAGTCGCACACGCAAACTCAGTTATCAGGTCTATTTCCTCACCACCTACAGTCTGGGCCTGCGACTGAGCGAGTCCCTGAACCTGACCATCGCCGATGTCGACAGTCACCTGAGCGGGTGCATGTGCGCTGTGGCAAGGGCAAGAAGGATCGCTTCGTGCCTTTACCGCTGATGACACTCAAGGCCTTGCGGCGCTATTGGGCCACTCACCGTCATCCAGACCTGCTGTTTCCCGGGGGGCACCCGCCGTATGCGTCGGTTGCCACCTCCGGCAAGCCCCGGGTGATGGACCGGGGTGGAGTGCAGAAGGCCATCAAGCAGGTCGCTCTGGACTGCGGTATCCGCAAAAATGTGCACATTCATTCCCTGCGCCATAGCTTTGCCACCCATCTGCTGGAAAATGGAGTGAACCTGCGCTCAATTCAGACCCTGCTCGGCCATGCCAGCCCGGTGACCACCGCCCGCTACACCCGGATGACCCATGAGGCCCAGCAGAACAGTGCCCTGATGATTAATGCTCTGGTGGAGCGCCTGCAGGTTGACTGGGTGACCCCATGATCACCCTGGCGCAGATTCTGCGCGATCATGAGGCCAGCCTGCAGCAGCACGTCGGGGCACGTATGCGACCGGAGCATCACGCCGCCCTGCGGTCGATTCTGGCCTGCCATACGCCGGACTGTGGCGAGGTTCGCTATCACTGTCGCGCCTGTCAGCAGGTGCAACAGGCGTACCCGTCCTGCGGCCATCGCAGTTGCCCTGCCTGTCAGCACGGCACCAACAGCCAATGGCTGGGCCGGCAGCGGCAGAAGCTGTTGCCGGTGGATTATTTCCTGGTGACCTTCACCCTACCGGCCCAGTTGCGGGGCTTTGCCTGGCACCACCTCCGATGGACCTGTCACGCTCTGTTCCAGGCCGCCCGGGAGACGCTGTGCCAGTTCGCCCGCAACGATAAACGCCTGGGCAACCAGCTCGGGCTGGTCGGGGTGTTGCACACCCACTCCCGCCGCTTGGCTTTCCACCCCCATGTCCACATCGTGGTCCCCGGGGGCGGGCTGACGGGCCATCACTGGCACGCCCGGGCCGGGCGATACCTGTTCAACGGCCGGGCCCTGGCCACCGTGTTTCGCGCCAAATTCCTCACCCGGATGCGCGAGCAAGGCTTTGCCTTGCCGGAATCGATTCCCAAACACTGGGTCGCCCAGTGCGAGCAGGTCGGCCGTGGCGACCAGGCGCTGACCTATCTGGCCCGCTATCTGTATCGTGGTGTGCTCCGGGAGCAGAACATCGTGGATTACGACGGTGAGCAGGTCACCTTCCGCTACCAGGACAGCCAGACCCGGCGCTGGCAGACCCTGACCGAACCGGCGAGCCGGTTCCTCTGGCGGGTTCTGCAGCATGTCCTGCCCAAGGGGCTGCGACGGGTGCGGGAATACGGGTTCCTGCACGGCGGTGCCCGCAAAACCTTACACCGGCTGCAGTTGCGCTTGCAGGTGGCGCTACCCGGGATCGTCACCCAACCCCGGAAACAACGCGTTTGCCCCTGTTGTGGCGAGCCCATGGGCATCACGCTTTGGCGGCGACCTTGCCGGTGGCCCGGGCCGACAATCCGGCGACGATGTTTAGCATAGACCCACATCCGTCCGACATGCACCTCACAGGGAGGGATCAGAGCACCCTATGACACCACCAGGACAGATCGGCTATCGGTTTCACCGAGGGTCACGGGAACCTCTGGCCTGACGAAAATGACCGCCCAATGCCAGGGCCAAAGCACCTCTCAGTTCGCCGATGATATTTCCTTAATAGAGAAGCACCGGGCTCGTCCAACACCGGATCAGGTCGCGGCTGCGCGCGACCTATCCTTATTTGTTAGCTGGGTATAACTGACAGGCCCAACTCTTGGCACTCAAAATGATAGCCTACTCCGCCGCTGCCCTTTCACCAAAATCTGCCGAGGCACGATGTTCAAAAACACCGCAACCGATGCGGTGAATGAACCAGAACGCCAGATTCGCAGATCAAAACCGTGCTCACGGCGAACAGCCCCACAAACGGAACACCCAACTTTCTGTGACCACTGTTGAACCGCCGAACTGCCAACTAACCACCGATTTCGACGGCCTGGGCAAACACCGAAACTCGCCAGTTTTGCTACCAACTATGAGCTGAGGCCACTGGCACCAAACCACCAAAAAGACACACACCAATCCAGCTAACGCTGAGCACAGCGGCGGCACGTCAGTGACGTCCGGCGGCCGTAGGCCGCGTACTGCTGCGATTTGTTAGCTGGGTGTAACTGACAGCCCAGCCCCTGGCACTCAAAGTGATAGCCTACTCCGCCGCTGCCCTTGCACCAAAATCCGCCGATGCACAGTGTCCTAAAACACCGCAGCCGATGCGGCGAACGAACCTGAACGCCAGATTACCAGGCGCAGACCTAAGTTTGCGTGGACGGCCCCACACGGCGAGCACCAAATTTTATGGCAATGCCGGTGAACGATTGAGCTGCCAAACTGATCACCGACTTAGACGGCCTTGGCGTAGCTGAAAGTTACCGGTTTTGCTACGAACCTGAGCCAAGGCCACTGGCACCAAGCCACCAAAAAGGCACCACATCAATCCAGCTAACGCTTGCAGCATGCGCGCCCTTGAAATGGAGCCGAAGGCGCAATGAAAAGGGCGTCGCCGTGCCTGCACTGGTTATACGTTTTACACTCCGGATTGAGACGCCGCGTCCTTCACCAAATATGCGTACGAAATAAGGTAACTCACCAGTATTCGATACTGGTCATGAAAGGTCTTAAGGATCGTGTGGTTGTTCGCAGGCACTTCCAGTATGAAAACTTTGTTTTCAAAAATGAACTGCGACACAAACTCTTCGTGAAGCCTCCTGTCGTTCCCAATCCCGGACTGCCTAATTACCTTACTTGTGAACTCTGTAGCATCAGGCACTAAGCACTGATCATGAGCTATTGCGTGCCGCATCTTCTCAACTAAATGCACGGCAACACGCAAATTAATATCAAACGCATTTTTAGCCTCCCCAGCTTTAATGCTAGAAAAACTATCTGAGAAATAAAGAAGCATTGGATTCAGAGTTCGGGAACGTTTACCTGTCGCTTCAAAGTACGACAAAGCCAGAAATTTTTCGAACTTCTCGTAGGCACTCATAAGCAACCAGCAGTACTGACTATTTTTGTGCCAGTAGGTTAAGAGCTTTAAATCCTCGATGGTTGCTGTCCGAAACGCATATTTTTCAAGCTTCCCAGTGAAAGGATTGTCGAATCCAAAAGCCTCCCTACTGACAATTTCCGCAGATTCCTGTGAATTACTGTATTGCTCAAGAACTTCAAACTCTCTCTTGAACGCATGATTAACGACCTGCTTCATCTGATTAAGGTCAGCCAAGTTCTCCAACAGTTCCTGGTA
Organism: Marinobacter sp. LV10R510-11A; assembly: GCF_900215155.1. Classification (NCBI taxonomy): domain Bacteria; kingdom Pseudomonadati; phylum Pseudomonadota; class Gammaproteobacteria; order Pseudomonadales; family Marinobacteraceae; genus Marinobacter; species Marinobacter sp. LV10R510-11A. Next base: position 3,257,444 of record NZ_LT907980.1, on the reverse strand, counting down.
TTGGCTATCAATCACACGCTTCTGCATGCATTCTCCGTAACGTATAACGCGAAGCTTAGCGGCGCCCTTGTAATGGAGGCGAAGCCGCAATGAAAAGGGCGTCCGGCGGCCGTAGGCCGCGTACTACAGCGACTGGTTAGCTGGGGGCAACTGTGAAACCTGAGCCCTGGCAACCAACACGATGGCCTACTCCGCCGCCCTTGCACCGGAAACCGCCGATGCACTGTGATTGAAACTACCGCTAATGATGCGGTGAACGAACCTGAACCTGAGATTAGCAGATCCGGAACCAGATTTTCGTGGACGGCCCCACACGGCAAACACCGTTTTCTATATCAACACCGCGACCGATTGAGCTGCCAGCATGACGCGGATTCCGACGGCCTTGGCGATAACCAGAGCTTCCCGGTTTTGCTACCCATTTTCGGCCAAGGCCACTGGCACACAGCCACCAAAAAAGACCAAGGCACTACCAGCTAACGCTGAATTAAGCGGCGGCTAAAAGCCGTCCGGTGGACGGCCGCCAGGCCGGGAACGAACTTGAATGACTGGTTATGTGCTAGAGATACCCCCGGCTTTATAAACCTTTTCAAACTCGCCTTTTGCACGCATTTTATGGTTAATACATTCAACCATATGGCCATCGGATTTATAAATTTCGCAGCCTTCGGGAGCGACATAATAGTCATTCCATGCTCTTTGCTTTTTTGCATACTCTTGCGATTTTTTCCTAGCCGCATCGATGGCTCTCTGCTGCTGAAGCTTTTTTAACCTAGCTTGCTCCTCTCTCTCGGCTTGCATCATAGCCGCTCGCTCCTGCTGCTCAGTGACAGCTTCCCGCAGTGCTTCCGTTGCAATATGAACTGTATAGCTCACATAAGCTGCTCTAACTGCAAAGGTGATTATTCCAGCCAGTAGTACACCTGATGCAATCTTCAAAACCAGCTTCATTTCTCAACTATTCCTTTCTAATACACATAACGCTGAGCTTAGCGGCGACCTTGTAATGGAGGCGAAGCCGCAATGTAAAGGGCGTCCGGCGGCCATCGGCCGCGTACTACAGCGACTTGTTAAATTATTGATATTATTACTCTCGCGGCAGATATAACCGCTACCAAGAATAGACTCACGAAACCCATATATAGGAGCGGAGTTTTCAACTTTTTGAGTTGCCCTTCGGCATAATCATGCTCAAGTTTTTGACGCATTGTCTTACGAGTACTTTCTCTCAATTCCAAAAGGTCTTCTGGAAAATAATGCGCACCTAAATCCATTGCTCGAAAAGAAACATATATGGAGGCCGCACTAGCAACCAAGGCTATGCCGCTATTACTTATGCCTGCGCAACTCACTGCCAACGCGAATGCCAGAATTCCCACAACCTCATCAAGGTGCCTCTGCCAGCTTCGCAGTTTATTTTCGAGTTGTTCCTGATCCATTTTTACCTCTTAATCTAAAATCTGCTGCTGAAAATTTAACGCCCGGCTTTGCGGCGTGCCGGAGCGCAGCGTAGGCGCGTCCGACAACAGCCACTGGTTAAGCTGCTTCGAAGTCCAAAGGATGAATACCATCCAAATTGACTGTCCGGCGAACCATTCCTAGATCGTGCATGTCTTGCATTGCCAACCAGCTCTCAGGAGTACGCCCAAGAACCTTGGATAGCCGCAGAGACATTTCCGGGCTAATACCACTATCCCCTTTGAGCAACCGAGACAAAGTGGAAGGAGAAACGCCCAGACTGGAAGCCAGTTGACGGGAACTGATGCCAAAAGGCTCCAAGTATACCTCCCGAATAAACTCGCCGGGATGCGGCGGATTATGCATAGTCATCAGTGATAATCCTCATAATCAAGAATGTAGGCGTTGCCATCCCGAAACTCGAACGTCATACGCCAATTTCCGTTAACCCAGATCGACCATCGCCCATTGTCTTTCCCCTTCAATGGATGAAGCCGAAAGCCAGGGATAGTCATGTCTTCAACTGACGTGGCGGTATCCAGAGCAACGAGTTGCATGCGCAGCTTCTTGGCGTGATCAGGCTGAACACCAGCAGTGCTGCCAGTCGAGTAGAACCGTTTCAGTCCTTTGTGATGGAATGTTTTAATCATAAGGGAATAATAGCATGTTGCGCATCACGCAACAATATAGCTTAACAGTAACTTAATAGACCGCTCCGCGATTGGGAAAATCTGACCGCTTCATGATTACGGTTTTTGGCGCCCAGGAACGTCTGTCCATACATTTATAAAACAAGAGCTTAGTCCACTCCCTAGGTCTTTTCCACGTAATCGTTTGACTTCTGTGATCCGCGCCCTCAATAATACTGTACAAAATTACAGTGCTAGGCAAGGAGCCCAAATTATGCAGGGAAAGGAACCCCGTCTGCGTGACCGAGTACACGCCGTTATTCGAGTGAATCATTACAGCGTCCGTACAGAAAAAACCTATTGGTACTGGATTCGCTATTTCATCCGCTTCCACCAAATGAAGCATCCTCGTGATATGGGGCCACGGGAGGTTAATCAGTTTCTGACTTGGCTCGCTGTTCACCGGAATGTTGCGGCGGCGACTCAGTCGCAGGCGCTGAATGCCTTGGTGTTTTTATATGGCAAGGTGCTCGACAAGCCCCTCGGGGAAATCGGCGAGGTCATCCGCTCGAAAAAGCCACGAAAGTTACCGGTAGTGCTCACTCACGAAGAAGCCATGAACATTATCGCAAAGCTTCGCCGTCCCAATCACATAATCGCTTCACTGATGTACGGTTCGGGCCTTCGTGTTACCGAAGCCTGCCGGCTTCGCATTAAGGATCTGGATTTCAATCAGCAGGTGATAACAGTCCGTGATGGCAAAGGTGGCAAAGACCGTACAACGCTGTTGCCGGGAACACTTATTGCGGAGTTAAAAAGTCATGCTGATAACATCTGTAAAGCTTGGAAACAGAAAGATCCCGAGTTTCAACACCCTGTCAGTCTGCCTCATGCGCTCTCACGAAAATACCCGAACGCTGGGTACTCGCTGGAATGGCAATGGCTGTTTTCTTCGCCTTCTCTGAGTTCCGATAATCTGGGTAATGTCACGCGTCATCATCGTCATATCACGTCGGTGCAAAGAGCCGTTCGTAATGCAGTAAAAACAGCCGCTGTAGGCAAGCCTGCTGGCTGTCACACCTTCCGACACTCTTTTGCAACAGAGCTACTAAAACGCGGCAACGACATCCGCACAGTGCAAGATCTGCTCGGCCACGCAGACCTACGAACCACCCAAATCTACACCCACGTTCTAGGGCAAGGTTTTGCAGGGGTTCGCAGTCCGCTGGGTTGAGCCGCGCTGAGCGTTAGTAAGTACTTACCACTCCAGCTGCGAACCCGTCTGGTACTCAATCACCCGTGTCTCAAAGAAGTTCTTTTCCTTGCGCATAGTCGCCTGCTCGTCCAGCCAGGGCGATACGTTTTTCGCCCCCGGGAACGGCTCTTCCAGGCCCACTGTGCGGGCGCGGCGGTTGGCTACGAAGCGGAACTGTTCGGTGTGGTATTTCGCGGAGTAGCCGAGGATGGGGTCGCGCAGAATATAGTTAGCGTAGTCGCGTTCAGCGGCTTCGCATTCGTCCCACATATCGCGCACGGCTTTGGGGTCGAAGCTGATGTTTTCTTCTTCTAGGATCTGGTTAACCACTTTCAGGCCGAAGGAGAAGTGCATGGATTCATCGCGCAATATGTACTGGAACTGTTCGCCAGTGCCGCGCATTAGGCCGCGACGCTGCAGGGCGAAGATGGGGCTGAAGCCGTTATAGAACCAGCAGCCTTCAAACACCCCCGCGAAAAACAGGTACGACATGATGAATTCTTGTAGGTCGTCCTTGTTGCGCAGGTTCATGTCGGGGCGCATGGCGGCGTTCAGGCGGCGGTTGGCTATCTGGATTTTGGCGTTTATTTCTGGCACGACGCGATAGCGATTATAGATTTCGCTCTGGTCTAGGTTCAGGGTTTCAATGCAGTGTTGATAAGCCCACGTGTGCATTGCCTCTTCGTAGACTTGGCGCGCCTGGTAGATCTGCAATTCAGGGGCGGTCATTTTTTCCATCACAGCGAGGCCAATGTTGCGCATGGCGATGATGTCAGAGGTAGTCAGGTAGGCCAACACGTTTTCAAACACGTGCTTTTCCGCTGGGCTCAGGCGGTGGTGGTAGTCGTGAACGTCCTGCGCCATGTTCACGTCTAGCGGCGTCCAGTGGTTTTTGTTGGCGTTCATGAAGTATTCCCACGCCCAGGGGTACTTGAACGGAGCCAGCTGGTTTATGTCGGTTTCGCCGTTGACTACGCGCTTGTCTTCAACGTTTACCGGCGCCACGCTGTTATGCGCAGCAGACGGGTTTTTAGGTTTGGTGTCGTCGTCCCAATTAAGCATGGTTTGTGCCTCTCAGGTAAAAAGTAAGTGGTTACTGACAAGCTTCACAATCAGGCTCATCGATGCTGCACACTTGGGGCAGCGGCGCTGCCACCGGGGCCGCGCTTTCGTTTACGCCAGTCGCACCCAACGAGCGCAAGTAATAGGTGGTTTTCAGGCCGCGCTCCCACGCCAGCTGGTATAGCTCATCCAATTTTTTACCACTGGGTTCGGCCATGTACAGGTTCAGGCTTTGGCCTTGATCTAGCCACTTCTGGCGACGAGAGGCCGCTTCTACCAACCAACGGGCGTCTATTTCAAACGCGGTGGCGTAGCGGGATTTCAATTCGGTGGGTACGCGCTCGATTTGCTGCACGCTGCCATCGTAGTATTTCAGGTCGTTTACCATCACGTTGTCCCACAGGCCTTCGGCCTTGAGATCACGCACCAGCGAGGGGTTCACCACGGTGAATTCGCCAGACAGGTTCGATTTCACAAACAGGTTTTGGTACGCCGGTTCGATGGACTGCGACACACCCACAATGTTTGAAATGGTGGCGGTGGGCGCAATGGCCATCACGTTGCTGTTGCGCATGCCGTGCTTGGCGATGAGCTCGCGCACTGGCGCCCAGTCCAAGCGGCTTTCGGTATTCACGCTCAGATCGCCTTCAAGGCGGGCAGCTTTCAGCAGTTCGATGGAATCGATCGGCAAGATACCCTGGCTCCACAGGGAACCGTCATAAGTTTCATACGCGCCGCGGTCGGCCGCCAGCTGCGCCGAGGCGCGGATGGCAAAGTAGCTGAGCTGCTCCATTGCCTGGTCGGCAAACTCCACGGCCTTCGGGCTGGTGTACGGCAGGCGCAGTGCGTAGAGCGCGTCCTGGAAACCCATCAGGCCCAGGCCAACCGGGCGGTGTTTCAGGTTGGAATGACGCGCCTGGGGCACGGCGTAGAAGTTGATGTCGATAACGTTGTCCAGCATGCGCACGGCGGTGTTCACGGTGCGTTCCAGGCGCTGTACGTCCAGCTCGCCGTTGGCGATATGCGCGGCCAGGTTTACCGAGCCCAGGTTGCACACGGCGATTTCGTCGGCGCTGGTGTTCAGGGTGATTTCTGTACACAGGTTGGAGCTGTGAACCATGCCTTTGTGCTGCTGCGGCGAGCGCAGGTTGCAGGGGTCTTTGAAGGTTATCCACGGGTGGCCGGTTTCAAACAGTACGGTGAGCATTTTGCGCCACAGCTGCTTGGCCGGAATGGTTTTGAACAGCTCGATTTTGCCTTCTGCGGCCAGGGCTTCGTAATGCTCGTAGCGCTCGCGGAATTCGTTGCCGTAAAGGTCGTGCAAATCTGGCACATCGCTGGGGCTGAACAGTGTCCAGTCCCGATCCTGGCGCATACGCTCCATCAACAGATCTGGCACCCAGTTAGCGGTGTTCATGTCGTGGGTGCGACGGCGTTCGTCGCCGGTATTTTTGCGCAGTTCCAGAAACTCTTCGATATCCAGGTGCCAGCTTTCCAGGTAGGCACACACCGCGCCTTTGCGCTTGCCACCTTGGTTAACAGCTACAGCAGTGTCGTTCACCACTTTCAGGAAAGGTACCACGCCCTGGCTTTGGCCGTTGGTGCCCTTAATGCGAGAGCCCATCGCACGCACAGGTGTCCAGTCGTTACCCAGGCCGCCAGCCCATTTAGACAACATGGCGTTGTCACGGATGGCGCCGTATATGTCTTCTAGGTCGTCGCCTACGGTGGTGAGATAGCAAGACGACAACTGGGAATGGCGGGTGCCGCTGTTAAACAGTGTAGGCGTCGAGGCCATGTAGTCGAAAGACGACAACAGGTTATAGAACTCAATAGCACGGCCGTTGGGGTCGTCTTCACGCAGTGCCAAGCCCATGGCTACACGCATGAAAAACACCTGCGGCAGTTCTAAGCGATCTTCCTTCCAGTGCAGGAAGTACCTGTCATACAGGGTCTGCAGGCCCAGGAAGCCAAACTGCAGGTCACGTTCAGGTTTCAGCGCGGCGCCCAGGCGTTCCATGTCGAAAGCGGCCATGGCTTCGTCGAGCAGCTCGTAGCGAATGCCGGCGCTGATGAAGGTGCTCAGGGCCTGTGGATAAACCTCTGCCAAGGTCAGGTTGGTGTCCAGCTTCAGCGCGGTTACGCTTTCAAGGCGCAGCTGCTCCAACAACAGGCGTGCGGTGACGGCGCTGTAGTCCGGCTCGCGCTCAATGCGGCCACGGGCGGTCATGATGAGTGCAGTTAGCACTTGGGCTTCGTCGATGCCGTTGTAGAGGTTACGGGTGGCTTCTTCTACAAGGGAGTCGCCATCAATACCTTCAAGGCCGAATGCAGCGTGGTCGACCTGTTGCTTCATCAGGCCCAAATCTAGCGATGCAGTGCGGCCATCGGCCTGTTTTACGGTGAGATGAGGGTGGGCTTCTACTGGCTCGTGCAGTGCGCGTTCGCGGGCGTGTTCTTCGCGATACAGTACGTAGGCACGGGCAACTTTCTGTTCTTCGGCGCGCATCAGGGCCAGTTCGACTTGGTCTTGAATGTCTTCGATGTGCACTCGGCCACCGGCTTTCAGGCGGCGGCTGATGGCTTGCACAACCTGCGCGGTTACCCGGTGAACGGCGTCATTGATATGAGCAGACCCTGCCGCTTGGTCGCCTTCAACGGCGAGAAAGGCCTTGGTAACAGCTACGCTGATTTTAGAGGGGGTAAAGTTGACCAGGTTACCGTTACGTTTGATAACCTGAAGGGCTTCTGTAGCGGATGACGATGAGGGCCGATCTTCGGCGAGGCTTGTCGTAGACATACCGTTATCTCCTGAATACGCGTGAATTCCGTAACCTTCGCGTACGCAGGACAAACCAGCACCAGCCAGTGATGGCTGTAACAGTGCCGTGTTCGTTGCTGCTCACCTTGTAGGGCCAAATGCAGGCGCCTGATTCGCGAAGGTGCAGTCTTCCCTGGCAGGTCTTCGGACTTAGGGGCATGAACCTCAAGGTTCTGCCTTGCGTGGCGACTTCCCGGCCTAGGCCAGTGTCTTTATGCCACGCTCGTTCCCCAATACCGCTGCGCGTCAGTTCCGGATTCTAACCGGATTCCCGATACCATATCTGGTATCTAACCAAGGATTTTGGCACTATATACGGGAAGAATCAGAAGGACAAGGCACTTTTCCTCAATCCGCCGGTCTGTCACAGACACACTGCAAAGTGGGACGAATTCATGCATATCAACATCCGCCCTGTTACCTGGCTGCTGCTTGCAGCATTCAGCCTGGCCTCGCCTCAGTTGCTGGCACAGGAGTCATTGCTTCCGGCATTCTCGAAAATGACGTCGCTTTCAGATGGCTGGGAGCCTCTGGAGTTTCCCAACATAGATCAGCACACTCGCTACGAACTGATCCGCGAGAACGACGCTCAGGTGGTAAAAGCACATACCTCCGGCGGTGCGTCCGGCCTGATTACCCGGCTTAATATAAAACCGGAGAACTCACCGATGCTGAGCTGGCGCTGGAAGGTGTCTAATGTGTTTGAAAAAGGCGATGCTCTGAAAAAATCCGGTGATGACTACCCTGCCCGGATATACGTTGCCTTCGAGTTTCAGCCGGATAAAGCGGGCTTTTTCGAACGGGCGAAGCGTAAAACGGTGGAGTTGCTGTTTGGAGAGGAGCTGCCCGGCAATGCCCTGAACTACATCTGGGCAAACACCTTGCCGAAGGGTGAGTTTATAACCAACCCATACACCGATAAAACCGTGATGATTGCCGTCAGTTCCGGCCGCGAAAAGACGGGCGAGTGGATAAGCATCGAGCGGGATGTTATTGCAGACTACCGAAAGGCGTTTGGGGAGAGCCCGCCGCCAATTCGGGGCATCGCCATCATGTCGGATTCAGACAACACCGGTGAACAAGCAAGCGCGTGGTATGGCGATATCACCCTCGCCCCGACAAATCCAGAAAACCTTTCTAGCGGTGTTGAACAGGAAACCCGGGAATAACATATCCGGAATTGAAATCCCGGATGGGCGGTGCCTCGCCCCTGCTCACAAGGCGCAGATAGGCATCGTCGAATTCCTCTCGCAGCAGCGCCGCCTTGGGGCTCGCTAGGGAAAACAACCAGGCCGAATAACGCAATCGTACATCCGACCCCCGAATCATGCTGTCCGTGGTCTGATCCAGCACTTTCTCGATGGGTTCGCGATAATCCAGCACATAATCGCCACGTTTCAGCTTGAGCATCTCCAGCGCTGCACGGTTGTTAGGTGCTTGGGTGAGCCTTACGTGGCTCGATGCTTTCAGCCACGTAAGCAGGCCACCATAGGTGTAGCCCCCGATCACGATAACGGTTTTGCCCTCAAGCTGATCAAAGTGCGTAAGCGGCTCTGAAGACTCAAGATACCAAGCACTTAACTGCACCGGATAAACATTAGCCCAGCTTTCAAGAACTTCTCTCTCAAGAACCGGTACCCCAGAAAGTCCAGGCCAGAGATCCACGGTTCCGCTTTTAAGATACAGATAAATCCGGCTCACCGGCAGGTAGATAAACTCGGCTTCATAGCCCGCTTCCTGAACGACCTTTCGGGTGAGCTCAATAAAGTGACCGGCAGGCTCGCCCTGTTCGTTCTGATATTCGATGGGAGGGAACTCGGTATAAGCAATGCGCAGCTTGTTGTCATCTGCTTCGGCCAGGGCAGGCCCTGCCAGAGTAATCATGGCAAGCAATGTGACAATAATCGCCAGCCGGGCTACAGAAGCCGGAAACACGCTCGGGGGCAAAAAGGAATTCCAGGATTTATACGATTTATACATAGCATCGGCATGTGGGCATATAAGGACTTTGAGCTGCTGAAGCACAGGTTAACAGACCCTCGTTAAAAGCGTACTCGCGCATTAACGATATTTCAGTGCCTTTTCCACCGCCTGCGCAATGCCAAACACAATATTGTCTGAGCCATTACGGCCAACCAGCATCAGACCACTGGGCAGGTCGCCAAGTTGATGGTTAGGGACAGTGATAGCGCACAGGTCGAGCAAGTTCGCCACGGTAGGGTTGCGAAGAACAAGCAAGTTCAGGCGAGCGTAGTCAGTATCGCTCTCTAGCTCAGTGAGCAGGGGCGGCTCGATGGGCACCGTGGGTGAAAGAAGCCCATCATAAGCGCCGAGCCATTCGTCTGCCTGCTTTTTACGCGCGGCCCGGCGGTGCAGTAGCTCAAGGTAATCCGCCGCACTGATGCCGGCGCCCCGCTCAATGCGCTGGCGCACCCGGGGGTCGTACTGGTCTCCGTGCTGCTGCAGCCAGTGCCGGTGGATGTGATAACTTTCAGCTGCTGCAAGTCCCCCGCCTTCCATGAGTTCAGGCAAAGTATCCAGCACCGGTACCGGTGCTTCGACAATCTGAGCACCGCATTCACGCAGTTTGCGGAGGCTGCTGGCAAACGCTTCGGCAACCCCTGGGGAAAGATCGTCCAGCATGTAATTGGCCGGCACCACAAAACGGCGTCCACACAGGTCTACCTGGGTACTCTGTTGCCAGCGCTCGCCGGCCATAACCGCATCCAAACGCGCACAGCACTCGACGCTACGAGCAATCGGACCAATGGAGTCGAGGCTCTGGGATAAGGGGAATACGCCATCACGGGGTATGCGTTGCTGGGAAGGTTTAAAACCAACCAAGCCACAGAATGCAGCCGGTATGCGCACAGATCCACCGGTATCCGTGCCAATCGCTGCAACGGCCATACCGTGGGCCACCGCAGCCGCAGCCCCAGAGGATGAACCACCAGATATCCGCCCCGGCGCAAGCGGGTTGGCGGGCGTACCGTAATGGGGATTAAGCCCAAGCCCAGAGTAGGCAAACTCGGTCATGTTGGTGTGCCCAGTAATAACCGCACCCGCCCGACGCAAGCGCGAGACGATCAGCGCATCAGCCTGCGCCTGTTCAGCCCACCAGCTGGATCCTGAATGGGTCACTTCACCGGCAACATCGAATATAGCCTTGAGCGCTACCGGCAGCCCGGCAAGCTCACCCAACGGAACGCCGCCCTGCTGAAGCGCATCAATAGCGGCCGCCTCAGCTCTGGCTGTGCGATCGAAGCGGGCTGTGTATACCTGATTGGCCGGGTCATCGTGCTGGTCAATGTTGTCCAGGCACCTCTCAAGCAGCTGGCTCGCTTGCCATTTGTTTTGACCCAGCCCTGCCAGCAGAGACGATAAAGTTGTCTCTGTGAGTTCTTCCGGGGCTTGGCCGGGCTGCTGTTTCATATTTCCACTGTCACCCGACAATAAAGTTTGATAATAATATGGGCATTTACACGAACTTCCAGAACTCATAGAAAGATAAGTTTGATATTTTCTGCGCTTCTCGAGTTATGGTTATAACTGGTTTTTAAGGATTTGAAAAGAAGCGGCGTATCTGGTTGATTGGTAATCGCCAAACAACCCACCCACCAGAGGGACGCCACCATGACGAAGAGTAACGTGATCGACCTGGCAGGTCGAGAAGAGGACAAGGATCCATTGACTGCATTGCTGCGAACAGGAGCCAGGACACTCATTCATAACGCTGTAGAAGCGGAACTGAAAGAGGTCCTGGAAAGCCACCGTGATCGACGCCTGGAAGACGGCAGAGCCGGCGTGGTTCGCAACGGCTATCAGCCTGAACGCCAGCTCCAGACCGGCATTGGTCCGGTGACTGTGCGGATCCCGAAAGTGCGGGCCAAGACGGGTGAACCAGTGACATTCCGCTCTGCTCTGGTGCCGCCCTATGTACGGAAGACGAAGTCACTCGAGGCGGCGCTCCCGTGGCTCTATCTCAAAGGCATCTCAACCGGTGAGATGAGCGAAGCGCTGGAAGTGCTGGTCGGGCCGCAAGCCCGTGGCCTGTCAGCCGCTACGGTGGCTCGCCTGAAGAAAACCTGGGGGCAAGAGTACAGCACCTGGCGTGACAGTCCGCTGGATCGGGACAAGTGGGCCTATATCTGGGCAGATGGCGTCTACAGTGGCCTGCGTAGCCAGGAAGACAAGCTGTGCGCGCTGGTTATCATCGGCGTCAACGAACATGGCCAGAAACGCCTGCTGGCTGTCGAAGACGGTGTCCGTGAATCCACCCAGAGCTGGCGGGAAGTCCTTCTCAAGCTCAAGGGCCGCGGTATGAACGTACCGAAGCTGGCCATCGGTGACGGTGCCATGGGCTTCTGGGCCGCGCTTGAGGAAGTCTACGGCAAGACCCGTCAGCAGCGCTGCTGGATGCACAAGACCATGAACATCCTGAACTGCCTGCCGAAGTCGTCGCAGCCAAAGGCGAAGGGGATGCTGCACGAGATCTGGCAGGCAGAGACCCGAGCTGCAGCGGAGAAAGCCTTCACGCTGTTCGTTCACACGTATGAGGCGAAATACCCAAAGGCGACCCGCAAGCTGCAGACTGATCATGACGAGCTTCTGGCCTTCTACGATTTCCCTGCCATGCACTGGCAGAGCCTGCGCACGACCAACCCGATCGAATCGACCTTCGGCACCATTCGCCACAGAACGAAGCGCTCGAAGGGTTGTCTGAGCCGTGACGGCATGCTGCATATGATGTTCAAGCTGGGTCAGTGCGCGGAGCAGAAATGGAGACGCTTGCGCGGCTATCAATCGCTGGGCCAGGTCATTGCTAACGTGAAGTTCAAGGACGGTATTGAAGAGTCCGAATCAGATCAGAAGGTCGCTTGATGAAATTCTTTGAACACCACTATTGACCATAACTCGCGCTTCTCTGGTTCAGAATCTAAAAAAACCGACATTAAAGTTTGATATTTTTTATCATCAAAAAGAAAATCAGGACTCACTCGAACGCGGGAACTAGGGTTTCCGACAGCCCGACCCTAATTCTCTGCGCTGGGTCGCTATTCTTTAGATAATCGAAGACTGCCTTTTCGTAGATTACGCTGACGAACACAGACATATTTCGGCTGGAGTCAGTTGTGTCATGGATTATATCGCAGATCACTGAACCGTCCCTCAGAGCGATGCGAGCTACTCCGATGTGGAGACTCATAGGCAGAGCTTTTTCATGAATCTCTAGCCGCGTGCGACCAAGTATTGCCGGTGGCACTACTTGGGCCAAACCTTCTCCCATATAATCTCTTAAAAGCATAAATCGAGCATTAAAAATAAGAGGGATGGGCTGTTTTCCATTAGCTTGCATGATCAAACTAAGAACCTGGAAGATGACTTGTGCGCACTGCTCACCCTTTAGATACAAATTATCAGCATTAATTCTTATATCTTTATTTGAAGCTACGATTAACGTAAGAGGCTTGAAACAGGTATTTTGGTCAGGATATTTTAAGCCTACATATTTTGGCGAATCAGCCCTTAAATAGGCTATTCCGTCATTTTCCTGCAAGCAAAACCGAATGTTCGGCCCATAATTATCATCATGCACATAAAAATGAAATTAATTCTCATCTTCAGCACATATGTGTTCTTCATTATTTTCATCAACTTGGTTTTCTCGGGCCCCCACTACACATATTGCATGGCCGCCCAATCCATTATCGCCCAAAAGCAAAACGGGATACCCAGACCTAACAAAAGACAAACAATTTACTGAAAATCGTTTTTCTGAAAACCCTAAAACAACACCGTGTTCATTTTTAATGTCACCGGAAACCGCAACCGGATTGAAATTCTGGCGGTGGATCGCCTCCAATATTTGATTCGGCGTCATGCCCTTTGACGGGAACGCCCTCGCTCCAAATTGTTCAGCAGACTTTGTAATCTCAGCTGTTGTAGGAATCGCATGGTGATCATCTAGCGCGGAGGAATGGAACATCGTCCATAAACCTATAGTGGCGCAAGCAGCGACTCCCGTATCTTGCTGCTGCCAAGCCAAACCTTTTACCGACAATCTTAATCCCGCTATATGCGCATGGTAGGTCCGAGCAGGTTCAGTGATTCTCGGGGTTTCAGGCGTTTTATCAGGATATAAGGCAAGAACAGTTCTTCCAAATGGTGCAGAGGGGATTGGTCGTAAAACTATAAATCCGAGATAGTTTTTTTGAAGAACTCTCTCTTTATCACTCGTATTCAAATTTTCTAAGAAGCTATCCCTATCGATTTCATTTGGGCCGAAAATATGCAACCTTTTACATACATTGGGATAACCAACAGCTACACGTGAATAAAAACTAGAGAACTCATCCAAGTAATCCCGATCAAAATAATTTTCTTCCACTAATAAAGCTTGAGCGCCGGCACCGGAAAGGTAGCTAATGATATAATTTTTTTGATGTGTGTCCCCCAAAACCCGAATAGGATTAGATTCATCTTCAAAGGACCACCACGACATACCTTTTGGCTGGTTCATTGACACTCCATATCAACAAAAAACCCAGCATAACCGCTGGGTTTTAACTTAAAATTATTTAACAACTAACTATAAAGTTGTGCCAAGCAAGACTCGTCGAACCGAGTGTTGTAAGGGGAGTCTTTCTGCTCCTTTTTCTTGCGATCCAGAGTTTCAACTAAAATGTGCATGTCTGCTTTTGGAATCTGAAGATCTGAAGGCAAGGACGATCTAACCCTTTGGCCTTCGCTCCAGAGCATCCTGCTTTGCTTTTTAGTCATAACCACTCCCAGTGCACCGAAAATTAGAACACTTGATCAATCTAAAAATCTATGTTCGAAAATAGCGACCATAGGATCCCTGAAATACTCTACCTGAGCTCGTCTCTTCCAAGGCTACCCTACGCTCTGTATATAGCCTAAAAACAGCGTAACAAGCAAGCACGGTGGGAAATTATACTAGAAGAGCAAGTTTGGTTCTATCAGAAATTGGCGCAAGTGCGCTGCCCAGCGCACTAAACTGGGGGTAGGTTATCCTCAAGATTTAACCCAGTCACTTTGACTGGTGCTGCACGCCTTTTCCCCTACATAGATCCTGCTGGTGCGCCAAGTCCCGATAAAATCTCGACCACTGATGGATGTTGGGTACGTCTGTCGTTTTGCATCGAATCAAGCCTGAAATACCAATGGATAACAGCAGATTTTTTCTAGCGGCCAGCGGTGACACTGCGGGAATATCTTGCGTGATGGCCTGTGTGCCAATAAACCTATGCCGCCTATGTGACTGCAGAGGGATGCCGGTGTCGATCAGTAGACAGCTATGTTCCGGGCACGCTTCAACACCAGGACACTGGAAAAGCCGTTGCCAATACCGGTAGCCATGCCTTCTCAATTGGTGCTGACAACACAAAGGACAGACCTTGAAATTGGACGGCCAAACGATATTCGAAGCATTAAGGCCAGTTCTCAGCATGCTGTGGTTTTTACCCTGGCCACATAAATCACGGACAAAGTGATCGTAGGCCTTGGAAGCTACGAAGGGACGAAACACCGGGAGAAGGGTATGTTTCTCTAACAGTTCGCGGGGTGAGATAGTCCATAGATGCCCGATATTCGCGAGCAATTGACTTGCATGGCCCTGAAGGACCGACGACGGCACAATTTTCTGAGCAGCAAAAAGCTCATCCAAGGCGACCTTGTCGTCGCCCAGGCCCTGCCGTTGAACGAATCTCGCTATAACGCTACCGAGCAGTTCATCGTCATGGGCCCTGGGAAATTGCATTAACATATCTGCTCAACCAGAGTGTATTCGATTAAATAATAGTCAAACAAGCGATGTGGCTGATCACATCGGGTAACGTCGCACGCCTCGATTCTGAGCGGCGCCAATCAACAACAATACAATGCACTTCACTGCTCGCAACAGTACCGGATGTTTTAACACCAGATATCTGCGGCGGGGAGAGCCACATGCCGATCAGGAATGACGCTGAAGCAGAAGAACTGGAGTGGCTCAAAACCACAGCGAACAGGGCTTCCAAAGCCTATCGGAGCGGCTTCGGGCGTTGCGTAGTCTATCGGTCCGACACTCTGGAAAGTAAACAATCCGCTGAAGCACTTCAGACACTTTTGTCGGAAGAAGAAGGCATCGAGTGCTTCGTTGATCCTATTCAACAGCAGACTCCGGCGCTACCTGACAGGAACGGTAATTGGATCATCGACAACGCAAATACTCTGAATGACTTTCCAGCTTCAGCGTGGCTGAAAACCGCATTAGACATCCACCAACCAGAACTACGATTTATCCTGGCAACTGATACTCGCCCCCAAGCTGACTGAACGACGCCCAGGCCTTCTTGGTGCGCTTAATGTGTAAAAGGAGTCAGCTATCCTGTAAACATGATGTTTTGACCTACCGGTCCTCAACGGGATAGCTAACAGCTCCTTGATCAGAGCAACATTGCAGCGGGCAGATCAAAACCTCATTCCTAATGCTGCTGCAATCGCATTCCATTTCAAATTAGGTGTAGCCCCGCCATTGCACTGGGTTATGCCGCAAGCATTGGAGTACGCCTGCAGCTAAATGTCTGAGCCGGTGCACGAGCCATGCAAAAATCGAAAGTTGTCCTACCCACGAAAAATATCCAACGGCCTGCCTCATTTTACCGTTGTGAGGCCAGCCAGCGAAGCGCAATAGCTTTGGCTTGTGTCAGACTGCCAGCGTAGGTAAGTCTGCCAATGACTTTCCGCACATGAGCCCGACGCAATTTGACGATGATGCGAGTCGGTAGTCCGGTCAGAATCAGCGAGACATTATCCTGCAGCATGTCTTCAACCAGGGTCTGAAGATTTACTATGGCGGTGCCGTCCATACTCGGCACGCCTTGCATGTCGAGGATAATAATTCTGACCTGAGGATCGACCAGGCGCAGGGACGTAAGCGCTTTCTCTGCAGCACCGAAGAACATCGGTCCGTTGACATCATAAACGGCAACCTCGGGCGGCAGTCCGTTAACCGTTGAGTGGGTTTCTGTGTCTATCTTGTCGGTGCGGGTGAGCAGTGCCATTCGCCGAATAAACAAGGCAGCCGCCAAACCAATTCCAACTGCAACGGCCAGCACCATGTCGAAGATTACAGTAAGACCAAAGCACACCAAAAGAACGCTCACGTCCCCAGCGGGAGCTGATCGCAAGGTGTGCATGAAATGGCGGGCCTCACTCATGTTCCAGGCGACGACGAGCAGGAGGGCTGCCAAGGCTGCCATTGGGACAAGCCCCAACAACCCCGCAAGTGCCACGACGGAAAGCAATACAACCAGCGAGTGCACCACTGCAGCAATGGGGGAGCGAGCACCACTTCGGATACTGGTCGCAGTCCGTGCGATCGCCGCTGTGGCCGTGACCCCACCAAAAAGAGGCGCCACTATATTTCCAAGGCCCTGGCCAATAAGTTCAGCGTTGGGGTCGTGCCGGGTTTTGGTCATGCCGTCCGAAACCACTGCGCAAAGTAGAGACTCAATCGCCCCCAGAATGGCGATTGCGAACGCGGGGCCTATCAACGAGCGGATGAGCTCAAAGTTCAGCTTTAGTGGTTCTCCATTAGCGCCGGGTAACGACCAGGGCACCATAAAAGTGGGGGCGATCGGTGGAATACCGCTACCTACGTCTCCTTGATGCTCCCACGTGAACCGGGAGGCGATAGTTTCGACCGTCGTTCCGTCACCCCCCATCAAACTGTTGATCAGGTAAGCGCCTATGGCTCCTGCAACCAAGCCCATCAGGGGTGCTGGTAAAGGTAGCTTCAGGCGAGGCCAGAGGATAAAAACTGCTAGTGAGAAAAAGCCGATTCCCAGCTCAAACGGATTAATAGAAGGCAACGAGGCCCCTATCCTGCCTAGATTCTCCACAAAGTGTTCGCCCATCTGACCCACTTCCAGCCCCAGAAAATCAGGGATCTGAAGCACTGCGATCACGACCGCAATGCCGGCGGTGAATCCCAGCACGACCGGGTAGGGCACGAACTGAATCAGTTGGCCCATTCGCGCGAGGCCTAATGCCACCAAAATCAAACCGGCCATCATGGAAGCGATCAGCAAACCACCGAGTCCGTATTGCTGCACAATGGGAAATAGGATCACGACGAATGCAGCCGTGGGTCCTGAAACGTTAAAGCGGGAGCCACCAGTCAGTGCAATGATTACCCCTGCAACAATGGCGGTATAAAGCCCGTGCTGGGGAGGAACGCCGGTTGCAATCGCCAAAGCCATGGAAAGCGGTACCGCTACGGTACCAATGGTCAGCCCTGCCATTACGTCCTTGCGAAGATCGGCTAGGCCGTAGCCTTCTTTAAAAGCGGACCGCAACCCGGTCGCAATTCCTGGCAAATTTCGTAACATCTCAGGCATTGCCATTGGTTAACTCCCTGCTGTGTCGTATTTGCTGGATTTCCCGATTTTTCAGCGTTCGTGGCGTTATACCCACGCTGGCCAGGGTGTGATTACTCAACCTGGCCTGGGCCAGCTTTCAGAATCGACTCCGGCACGTTGTACCGGCGAATATTTGCGTTAAACAAATCTGCCAGTGTTCGTGCGGCTGCGTCATAGTCCGACGGATTCTGCCAGGCCTTACGCGGGTTAAGATAATGCTCGTCGACACCCGGTACTTTTTCGGGGATAGCCAGATTCAGGATAGACAAGCGTTCAGTTTCAGCACCTGAAAGCTGGCCTGACTGACAAGCCGAGACAATGGCGCGGGTGACTGGAATCGGGAACCTTTGGCCGCCCCCATCCGCGGTGCCTGAACCACCAGTCCACCCGGTGTTCACCAGATACACTCTTGAGCCGAACTCAGAGAGCCGTTTCATCAGAAGCTCGGCATACACCTGGGGAGGTAACGGCATAAAGGGAGCGCCAAAACAAGCTGAAAAGGTTGGCGCAATACCCTTGTGTCCGCCAACTTCCGTGGAGCCGACCCTGGCAGTATAGCCACTCAAAAAATGATAAGCGGCCGCCTCCGGAGTCAGTATCGACACCGGAGGCAAAACGCCAAAGAGGTCGCATGTCAGGAAGATGACGGTGGCCGGTTCCCCAGCCTGATTCTCTTCAACCCGCTTGTCCACGTGCTCCAACGGATAGCTGCAACGCCCGTTCTCCGTGAGTTCGGTATCAGCATAATCCGGACGCCTGGACACAGGATCAACCTGCACGTTTTCAATAATGGCGCCGAACCGAATGGCATCCCAGATGATCGGCTCGTTCTTCCTCGAAAGATCGATCGTCTTTGCGTAGCAGCCACCCTCGATATTGAACACCGAATGCTTCGCCCAACCATGTTCATCGTCACCGATCAGAAAACGGTCAGGATCCGCCGAGAGCGTGGTTTTGCCCGTACCCGACAGCCCGAAGAAAAGGCAGGTATCCCCGTCTTCTCCGACGTTTGCGGAACAGTGCATAGGCAGTACGTTATTTTGTGGCAGAAGGAAGTTTTGCACAGAGAACATCGCCTTCTTGATTTCGCCGGCGTAGCACAGGCCAGCAATCAAAACGCGTCGGCTCGAAAAATCAATAATCAGTGCAGATTCAGAATGAGTACCATCTCTCACCGGATCGCAGGTGAATCGCGTGCAGCTCATTAATGTCCACCGCTTCATATCACCTGTCTCGAACGGACTGGTTCGTACAAACATGTTGTAGGCGAACAGGCTTTGCCACGCAGTATCAGTATAGACCGACACGGGAATCGCAAATCTCGGATCGGCCCCCACCGAGAGATGCGACAAAAAATGCTCTTCCGTCGCCAAGGTATCTTGGACCCGCAGCCAGAGTTCTTCAAACTTCTGTTGGGAAAAGGGCTGATTTACCTCCCCCCAGTCCACCGTCTGTCGGGTCAGCTCGTCCTCGACGATGAAGCGATCAGCCGGTGATCGGCCGGTCCGCTTTCCTGTGGTTATCGAGAGTGCGCCATTATTGGCGAAAAAACCTTCCTTCCGGAACAGCGCTTGTTCAATCAGCTCCGCTGGCTCCAGATCCGTCAACTGAGTAGAAAGCAGGTTCATCCAGTCAGTCCTCATTTAATAATGTGGTTATAATATTGTTATAATACCATTATAATGTAATGGTAAGCCAATGCGCATTCAACGGGATTCGGTAACAGTAGCGTCTAGCACCCAGCGTCTGCCTCGTTCGCCTCCCAGGCTCAAGGATCTAAAAGTGAAGAAAGGCGAAATAGTGGAATCGCGACGGAAGGGCGAGATTGCCGAAGTGCACATCGTTCAGGCCCCGTCCGCTAAACGAAAAGAATGGATTTTGCTCTTTAAGGAACGCCAGGGGTATAGCCATTTTCTGGTGACAGATGATGAGAAGGTCTGCAGTTATTCATCCGTTGATACTGCGATTGAGGCGCTCCGGACTCTGGGATTCAAGCGGGCAGAGATCATGTTTTAGCCAGGACTGCTGCTATCGCCAGACACCCACTTCAACGAACGCGCAAAAAAGGAAGCAGTTAAATGCCGGATACGCTTTTGGATGGTTTCTGTTTGGGAAATAAGATTGCCGAGTTCCATGACGGGAGCGACTGTGTTGAGGTATTTGATAACAGCTATGAGCGCTATTTCACCTTCGGCTCCGTGTATGAGCAGAGCTGTCAAAGAAAAGACGACCCCGGCTTTCTCATGCATGAGCACACCCGAGCCATGCTGCTGCCTCTGATGTTTGATTTGCCCTGTCGCGCGACCGTTCTGGGGCTGGGAGGGGGTAGCCTGGTGAACTGCCTTTTCCATCGCTTTCCGGACATGGAGCTAACGGCCGTTGAACTCCGTCAATCCGTTATCGACGTTGCACACGACTTCTTCCAGGTGCCTACAGATCCAAGGCTATCAATTTTCTGTGAGGATGCGGGACACTACCTCGCGCGCAGTGAGAAACGCTCAACCGACCTACTTTTTTGCGATATATACAATGCCTACGGTATGGACCCACAACAGTGCAGAGCAGACTTCCTGAGCCGCTGTCATGATGTTCTGGATGAAGGAGGCTGGGCCGTTTTCAACTTTTTCAACTACCAGAGTGAAACCGGGAATGCTCTGCGTTTGCTTGATAAAAAATTCGAGGCTGTATTCACATGCCACTTGTTCACCGGCAATCTGATTGTGCTTGCCTCGAAGGTACGTCCGGGGCAAGCTCGTGCAGAGTTCAAATCACGCGCACTCTCCCTTGAGAAGCACCTGGGATTTCCCATACTGAACCATTTTCTGCGATTAACGCTATTTCGCGGCGGTAACCACAATGGAAGCGGAGAAAACAGCCCTTTTTATTAAAATCGGCACCCTGTTTATCGTTGTTAGACTATCTACTTGTAGCGTTTGATGAAAGGGGCTTGGGCTTGGTGGCATATTCAATGCCATTCTGCTCCAGATAGTCACGAATCAACTGTCGGACTACCTGCGAAGTCGTAATGTCCTGGGAGGCGCATAAGTCTTCGAGGGCCTTCTTTTTAATCGGGTCGATGAGAATCGTTAACCGGGCCGTTTTCGTTTCCATAAGAAATTACCTAAGTACGTAGCATAATATGTTAACTTTATTATAATTCAACACGTCACTGCCTTTCCAGATTTCCGCTCGCCTCCTTAAGATAGTGGCGACTGTTTAAGCGCTTGATTCTAACTGGCATAGCGAACAACCAGGGCAACCACTCCAATCAGCGTGAGTACAAACAATACCACCACCAACACCGCGACGACGATGTAGGGTGCCACACCGTTTTGCTGACCGTCGTGTTCCAAATTTTTCTGGCTTTGCACACCCAGAGCAGCCGCCAGAACACTTTTCACGACCTGCAAGAAAGAGGATCTCTTCGATGAATGCTTGTCCTCAATATATTGTGGCACGTTGGGGCTCCCTATAACGGATAGTGTGAAGGATAGGGCAAGCGTGCAACACCCGATTCGATGGCCGCTTTGGCAACTGCGTCTGACACTTCCGTTAGCAACCGATAGTCCATGGCTTTAGGAATGATGTAGTGGGGCCCAAAAGACAGTTCTCTCAGTTGATGGGCGGCCAGGACATCTTGCGGTATTTCCTTTTTCGCCAGATCTCGAATTGCATAAACAGCTGCAACCTTCATGGCTTCGTTAATTCGTTTAGCGCGTACATCCAGCGCGCCCCTGAAAATGAACGGAAAACCAAGTACGTTGTTAACCTGATTGGGATAGTCTGATCGACCTGTAGCCATAATCAGGTCGTCCCGAACCGACATTGCCAGTTCGGGTGAAATCTCAGGGTCAGGGTTCGAACACGCAAAAACTATCGGCCGGGGTGCCATTTGTTTGATCTGTTCAGCATTGAGCAAATCCGGCCCGGATAATCCAACAAAAACGTCTGCGTTATCAATGGCATCGTCCAGAGTCTTTGCCCCGCCATCATTAATAAATTCTTCCTTGAAGCTATTCAAACCCTCCCTGCCGGAGCGGATCACACCTCTGCGATCAACCATATACAGATTTTCTCGTTTCGCACCGAGACTTAACAACAATCGCATGCAGGCAACGGCCGCCGCACCCGCTCCCAAGCAGACAATTCTTGCGGTGTCCAGCGTCTTACCCTGGATTTCCAATGCATTCAGCATACCTGCCGCCGTCACAATGGCGGTGCCATGCTGATCGTCATGGAATACTGGAACATCGCAGCGATCAATCAAAACTCGCTCAATTTCGAAACACTCAGGTGCCTTGATGTCTTCCAGATTAATGCCGCCAAAGGTATCTGAGATGGGAATGACGGTATCGATAAACGCCTGGGCGGTATCTGCCTTGACCTCGATATCAACGGAGTCGATGCCTGCGAAACGCTTGAATAGCAGGGCCTTGCCTTCCATTACTGGTTTGCTGGCCAGCGGCCCCAGGTTTCCGAGCCCGAGAATCGCGGTGCCATTGGTGATCACTGCGACCAGATTGCTTTTCCCGGTATACAGGTAAGCATTATCCGGATCGCGGGCGATTTCGCGCACTGGCTCCGCGACACCCGGACTGTAGGCAAGTGAGAGGTCGCCCACCGTACTTGCAGGCTTGGTCAGACCAGTGGAAATCTTCCCGGGGACGGGCTTCGAGTGATAGTCCAGCGCGGCCTGCTTAAAGTCTTTAGTCATCATGGCACCTTATGATAATTAGGTTATACCTTCATTATAATATCATTATCATGTAAGCTAGTCCATGTGCTGGGCATCGTTGAGGTGAGCCTTAATAACCGCTCGCCTCTGATCTACTCGATGCCCGTACCTGTGATGACAGGAGGTGGCCTATGACTGAACTTTCCAACGCTCCTCTCCGGGCGTCTCCAGAAATGCGAGCTACCCGGATCACGGGTAATCAGTCAACCTTGCCTAAACATGAGATTTTAAGAGGCGACCTTAGCCGCCTGCTTGGTATCAACTCGGTGAAGGAAACGACCTGTTCAGAAAGGCAACTTCTGGATGATCTGAGCACTGGTTTTAGTGGAAGAGTTGGCTGAAACCATCAGTGAACGTGAGTTTCGCCATCATAGCTTGCCTGTACAGGAGCGTTACCAATTGATGGTGGAAGAGCATCCGGACTTGCTTGAGCGTGCTCCGCATTCCGGACAGTCAACTCGCATCCTGGTTGGGGGTTGTCCCCGCAACGTTCTCAAGGCTTAAAAGGACGCACCGCATCGACACCAATTATCAATGAACGTCTCACACGTTCATTGACCGTACGTTTGAGCCGACCGAAAACCGGAGGAAGCAATGGTCAATAAAATTCAGGTGGAATCACCGCTGGTCATTCTGCACGGCGATGAGATGGCTCAGGTGGCTTTTGAAGAAATCCTGAAAAGGTTTGTCACAACCCGCCTGGCTATTGAGCTGATAGAAATCGATTTATCGGCCGAACATCGGTTTCTGACGAACGGCCAGGTTATTTTCGAAGCCATCGAGGCACTCAAAAAATACGGTGTTGGCGTCAAGAACGCCGGCATGACCGTGAACAGAGAGCAATTGGATGCGATGCTTGAAAAGCACCCAGAGCTCAGTCAGTCCAGGCTTGATCCGCTCGCGACCAAGTCACCTAATGGCGCAATACGCAAAGGAATCGGGGGCAACATCACCCGGGAGGATATTCAATTCCAGAATCTCAGGGTGCGGAAACCCGACTGGATTGATCGTGATATTGATGTCGACACCATGGACAACGGGGGCATTAAGGACAGTTACAATGAATTGTCCTCATCAACGGGCGTGGTCAAACTGCTCTTCGTCGGAAAAAGCGGGAACCCGGTCGAGCTGCACCGCCGTGATGTGAAAAAAGGCGACCCCTGGCTACTGGCTACTAATGACATCGCCGATGTTAAAGCCTGGGCTCACCGGTTTTTCCAGCGCGCAATTGACGAAAAACGAGATGCTTACCTCGGCCTGAAAGATACCGTGATTGCTGGCTACGATGGCGTAATGCGCGCCGCTATAGAAGCTATTTACAAACAGGAATACAAAAAGCAATTTGAAGCGGTGGGTATCAACTACTACTACGAACTGGTCGATGCGCAGGCCGCCCGTATTGTTGCCAACCCGCCAGAGCGCGCACTGTGGGGCGTGCCGGACAACACCACCGGCCGAAAACTGTATAAGCTTGTCAAGCAGCTAAAACGCTACGGCATACCCGTCCGAAACGCTCATGTTTCGATCTCGCGCATGAGTGCCGGCGGTGGTGATCAATACGGCAGTTTCAACATGCCTGCTCAGGAAGACGGCATCCTCAAGGTTGTCGTCGATGGAGTAGAAAAGCACGCTCGTCGTGTCAGTCAGGGCGACCCAATCCTGCTCATGTCCAATGACCATGAGGCAATCAAGGACTGGGTCAGCCAGGTTTTTAGGGATGCCTCAAGCAAGCACAAAGAAGTGTATTTTGGTCTCAAACGAGAATACATGGAATACGACGAGGTATTCAGCACCGTCATCAACGATGTGCGCCGCGAACTGGCCGCGGATCACACCTCGCCGCCCTCTTTCATGATCATGCGACCTTCGAGCCAGCTGATAAAAATGATAACTGATCCTCCCCGGAGTGCGCTCTACCCTGCCCAGAACCTGGACGGGGATATATTTTCTGATATTTCTGCCGCTCTCGGCGGCAGCCTCGCCACCGCAAGCTCCATCATCGAAAGCAAGAGCAGCACGATGCTCTTTGAGGCACCGCATGGAACAGCCCACGATCTATACCTCAAATACCTGGAAAGCAATGGAAAAGACGCGCATTTCAACCCCTCAGCGCTGATCTACGCCCTCGCGAATGCCCTGGAAACCCTGGGCCGCCGGGAGCGCAATGAAGCCTTGCTTGATTATTCCGCCCGACTCAAATCAGCGTTAAAAGATACCGTAGGGGATGGCATTGTTACGGCTGACTTGAAGGATAAGACGACAACTCCTGAGAGCGAAACACTGGTGGATATGATGGGGTTTCTTGATTCCATTGAGGAACGGCTGGGCAGCTTTACGATGTGACCAAAAATTGGATTGGGGCTTTTGCCCAGGGTGAGGTTTGTCCACCTGATACTGAGAGGTGGCTCTTTAGTGGCAACCGATTTGGACCACGTTGAACCCGTGTATTGGTTCAACGTATGGAGTTCACGTCGTATCATCTGAGATAAGCTGACAGTTCAATAATCACACCTCTTTTTTTCAGGCTTCGGTATGTCTCCTCAGGATCGTCATCCCGGGTCAACCGAAGATCATCTTTCAAGTAAACCGGGCGCAACTTCTCTTTTTTCTGAGGACTGGCTTTGGTTTCAGGCTGCGCCGGAGTCTTCTCCTCCAGCTTTTTAATAAGAGCTACTAACGGGAATAAATCCTCATCTGGCCGCTCCTCCAAAGCCTGCTCAGCAACAACGGGCGCAATATCTTCCCCAATACCCATCTGACCTAATATCGCAATCAGACGCTCCAGTTTGGAGCTCTGAGCATCAGTCTGTGTTTTTTGATCAGCAGGCATATGAGAAGCTTTCTGCAAAGCACTTTGAACACGCAGCGCCTCCCTGGGTATATCAAGGTCAGCGAATTGAAGAATCGTTGCTTCGCGGCCACTTCTTAAAGCGGCAATCATCGGATGCATCATCGCAAGCTCTTCTTGGTAGACCTTGGTTACGATCGCTCGATCTATCGACTCCCGACCCGACACAACTGCTCTTACCTGGCTGAGATAGAAAAGAGCAACGGCTATGTGCGCAATACCCTGGGTGTACTCCCAGAACAAGTCCATCATTTCATCAGTGAAAGGAGTTGCGTGCTCAAACCACTGCAGCTTCCATAGTCGCTTGAAGAATCTTTCCCACTCTTCATCACTGCCAGTATTCTCGGTGCGTGCAAACCGCCCCCAGTCAAGACTGCCAAACTGAGCCGCCCTTCGCGCCGACCGCATAGTCGGCTGAAAAAGCTCTAGAGCTTTGGGCGTCCCGATAAAAAGGACTGGTACTTTGATCACGTTAGTCAGAGTGACAAAGAAGTTGAGCATCTTGGCCGCACCTCCCGACCGGGATTTCTCCAAGTGCTGAATCTCATCAATGACGAGCACGCCGACTGAATGCAGCGCAGACACACGAGCAACGTCCCCCAGCATAGACTCTGCAGAGGATCTACTTTTTACATAGAGCGCCTGGTAATCAGTACCTAGCGCATCGTCAATAGATCGGAAAAAGTGAGTACACAAACTCTTCACCGAGCCATCATGGGGGCATTCCACTTTTAACCAAACAAGCTGACAATGTTGGTAGTCAGGGTGGTAAATCGCTTGCGGATAACTCCTTAGGATAGCCTCTATCGCCGTTGTCTTGCCGGTACCAGAGCATCCAATGACGGAACTGACCAACGCCTCATTACCGGCGTTTCGTAAGATTGCTGTGAAGTCAGTATGTGCCACATCATCAAGATTACGGTGGTAATCAGACGCAGCGATATTCCTGCTCAAATACCCACGGCGAATCATGCCCGAAATCATTTGCTCCAACTGAAGATGGGATTTGGTTGGATACAGAAATTGATCCAAAATTCGCATCATTGCATGACGTCGAATGTGGGCTGGCAATAATTTTTCAGCTTCATCTACGCTCGGGAAGCGACCTAGCATCTTCGCAGTAGCCTGCGGTGAGTTAATAGGAGGCAAAGCATTAATCAGTGGATGCCCTTCATATTCCCGGATTTCTGCTTCTCGATACTCGGCGAGTGGCAACTTAATCATCATCGTCCTCCAAGAAAGCATCCAAATCGGGGTAGTCTATGCTCTCATTTGAAGGCGTTTTTTGAGAGCGGAAAGGCACTATATCGGCTGGGCGATCTCGCTTGGCCTGACCATCATTTTTAATAGCAATTTGATCCCTTTCAGTCTCTTTTTCTGTCACGCGATTGTCCCGTATTCCACGAAGTCGTGCCGAATCACTGGCAGATGATTTATTGGTTTTTTGTCGCTTCTTGGCAGTCGCAACAATTTGTTCAACGGCGGCCAGTGAATCCGGCTTTCGATACTCCTCAGCCTGTCGAGCGGTCGCTTTCGTACGGCCCATAGCTTTGAGCACGCCAGCAGCTTCCATAAAACTCATATCGCGAAATCTGCGACTTCTGTCCGAAAGTTCGCACACCCAATAATTCTCAAACGTTTTGTCGGGTCTCAGATAGACCGTATTGGTTCGCCTGGGATCGAAAGCGACTTCAACTTTTGACGGCCGGTTCTGGCGGATGCGATCGAACCAACCTGCTGTAATTGCTTCCCGACAGGTATAAACAAGACCTTTGAGGGTAATGCCCACCTGAGACACTGTTCCATTTTCATAGGGCAAAAGGTTAATTCGCGCTAAACTCTCGTCACATGACCGGAGCTTGCCGGTGCGGTTCTGGATTCCCCAATTCCATAAATCCAACGGTATTGATGGCAGGTCTATTGGCATATCGGGCGCAAGGTCATAGCCTTCAATAACATGTTGGGTGTTATAGACAACAACCAAGTTGATCAGCATTTTTGTGAATTCAGAAATGTTCAGAACTGCATCCAATTCATAGCGCTTACCGATGCGCTTCTTGCCATTCACCGGCTCCACTACACCACCCACGTAAGGCCGGAACTGACTCTGAATTGTGTTGAAGAACCGCTCGCAGATCGCTTTATCATCACCTCGGTAGGCCCGTGAGTTACTCAGTTGCACGCCGAACCGGTTAACCAGCACATCGGCTTGGCGGTACAGAAGTTCGCCCCTATCAGCCATGATCCCCGCAGGAATGCCCATACTGGGCCAATCTTCTGTTCGAATATTCACTGCGTATTCCTGGCAATAGGCCGTTTTGTCACTAAAGGAATTACTCAACGCCAGCATTGCGGCCACCCAAGAGGGGTTTTCCAGGCCCACGTACATGCCAACCACCATTCGACTAAACACGTCTTTGACGAAGTACAAAACGGGTCGACCGATGATGACGTTAGGATCGTCTTCGGCCACGAGATAAAGATCGCCGATCGTCGCATCGATCTCGTATCGTGCTCCGGGGCCAAAGTTCAGATTCGCCGAGGTGCTTGTCAACGCCCGCATATCCTTTTGGTAAATTCGTGCAGGAGTTCGCTTCCGCGCTACTTCACTATTCTGATAGTTAGTCTGAAAGAAATACCGAAACTGCTTCAGTGTGGGCACAGCCGATTCTGTGGCGGTGGGATATCGTGCTTTGAAGAGGCCAACGGCTTTGTCCTTCGCCGCGGTCAGCGGCACTTTTTCATTGGTTAGATAAAAGCCATCGAGCACCATGCGGAACAGCTCCGCGACCTCCTCCGTTACGGGTACACCTACCCCTGGGGAAACCGTTCGCTTTCGCCCAACTTTGTTTTCAATTTCGCGCCTTGGCCGCCCAACGGCTCCGCATTTATGGTAGTCCGGTGCTAAAGCATTTGGTGCCATTCCCCTCTGCCAATAACGCCGAAGTTGGCGAGTGATGTAAAGTCTCGGCTTATCAGTAGATATCAGGAGCTGGCTAATCAGCCGATTACGCTCACTCTTGATGAACATCAGCGCATAATCGCCAAGTAAGGGGCTGATGGTACTCCAGGCTTCGTCCCGTCTTGCCGCGCCAACGCTTCCCTCTTCGACACTGACCAAAGGGTATGGGTCAGAGATAGATTGATATCCCGCTGCGCGGAACTCTTCTTCAGTGATTGGGAAAGGCCAGGCTTTCTCGCTATCTACATCTATCAGCATTAAGTCACTCAGGTGCTCAAGAACGACTCTGTAACGTCTATTTGTAAAGGGGTCGCTGAAAACTTGATTAAGAAGCATTATTCACCCCGGCGACTGACACTGTTTCTCTGAGTGCGAGGTCTCCATAGGTCCAGCTGTGGAACGCTTTATCTAGAGGAGCCCGTATGAATCGAAAGGCCACCGCATGCCGGAGGGTGCTCAGATGAAACCCGGGGTCCAGCCCATACTGGTCATCGAGCTTTGCGCACAGCCGTGTCACCTTGGTTCGGGGGTGAAGCTTCAGCCGGTACAAAAGATCCTGCACTTCTGAAACGCCCAGCTCCTGGTAACTGGCCATATCCGGGTTTAAGTAAGGCTGGATCCAGAGCAGGTTTTCTCGCATACCATCAGTTACTTCCCTCTGTGTGAAAATTCTCCACTCGACCCCGCGGGCTTCCCAGAACGTTTTTTCAATTTGGAGTTTTTCTATAACTCTTAGCTTTGCTAGTTCTGATGAGTGTTTAACGGCAATCGCCAGTTGCTTGCCCGAAGACAGGTCGATCAAAAGATCGGTTGAAACGACGGTCAGAAGCCCACGGACCTGAGGATGACGAATACCCAAGCTGGCACAGATATCGAGAGTGTCCTCGATTGGCAGGGGATATTATTCACGAATATCGTTGGTTTTCTCAAATTGGTCGAAAACCAGGAAGGCAAAAAGTTCTATACCAGATAGCAGATGATGCACTCGACCGACCGAAGCACTTCGAATTCGAACATTTTCACCCTGACTGCTGAACTCATGAACCTTGATGAATGGCTCATAGTCTTTTCCTCCTCCCCGACCACGGGTTTTGAGCAGCCTTTCGTGTTTGGGATCGATGGGTTTATTAGTATCTGCCATAAAAAAGGCCTCCTGCTATGGTGAGAATAGCAGGAGGCCTACTTTTATCAAACTTTAATGTGGATTATCAAACTTTATTAGGATTTATCAAACTATAATGTCCGCTGACACATATTTCTGTGGGATCGGAATAAAGTTGGTAACAAAACTGCCCCCTAACGGCCATTTTAGTGGACGTCTTCGCTCAGATAAAAAAATAAAGTTGGTAACTGAACGGTATCACTCTCCTTTCCGGAGTGTTTTTCATGCGAATAAAGATGGTAACTTTTCATTCTATTTTCACGCTAAGCTCTATCCCCGAGTGATATAGCGCTATCTGGTATAAACCCTTACTTTCAATGATCGCTGAAGGTGCTCCCCCTGAGCCCGGAAATGAGACGATATAGAGGGCAAACATTGCACTTCAAGGCTAATCATTTTATGTGTCTACGAAAGGATCTTGCGTTTCCCCATCTGAAATTATGTCCTGCATATTAAAAAACCGATGAATTATGTTGGCTTGCAAGCGAGCCGTCTCGTCGACACTGAGGAAGTCAATCCGACCGTTTGGAAGTCGTCTCACTCGAAGTATGCTCTCAACCATGTCTGGCAAGATGTGCATCTTGCCGTTTTTGAATGCCTCATGAAGATGATGAAAGCGAACTTCAAACTCTGCCCTGGTCGAGGCGCTGCATCCACCAGCTGGAGCCAATCCATTAGTGATTATTATGGCTGGAGTACAAAATTACTCATTTTTGCTAACACCAGTATTAGCCGCTACTGCTGTCCCGACGCGGACGTCGCTCGACTCCTGTTCCATGAGTTGGCCGATGGTCTTACCGACCTTCAGAACCGCCATCTCCACCTTGCGAGTGGGCAGGTTGGCGAAGTTCATCCGAATGCAGTTACGGTATTTTCCTGCCGCCGAGAAAATATTGCCGCTCGCCACTTGTACGTTCTGGGTTTCCAGCAGGCGGTTGAGGGCATAGGTGTCGAACTCTTCCGGTAGCTCGACCCACAGCGTAAACCCCCCTTGGGGTTGGCTGACTCGGGTGCCCGCCGGGAAATAGCGGTTGACCCATTCGCTCATCAGGTCGCCGTTGCGCTTGTATTGTTTGCACATACGGCGCAGGTGCTGGAGGTAATTGCCCTTGGCGATGAATTCGGCAATCGCCAACTGGGGTTGTGTCGCCGTGGTGCCCGAGCCAATGTATTTCATGTGCAGCACCTGTGGCAGGTAGCGTCCCGGGGCGATCCAGCCGACTCGAAGGCCGGGTGCCACTGTCTTGGAAAATGAACTGCACAGCAAAACCCGATTGTCCTCATCAAAGGACTTCAGTGAGCGCGGCCGCGGATAGCGATGTGATAGATCACCATAGATATCGTCTTCAATGATCGGCACGTCAAAACGCTGGGCCAGGCGGACAAGCTTGAGCTTGCGATCGTCGGGCATGATGTAGCCCAGGGGGTTGTTACAGTTGGCAGTCAATTGGATAACTTTGATCGGCCATTGCTCCATGGCCATTTCCAAGGCTTCTAGGTTGATGCCAGTGACAGGGTCAGTGGGAATCTCCAGTGCCTTGAGGTCGGCGGCCTTGAGGATTTGCGTGATCCCGTGGTAGCTCGGCGAGGCAATGGCAACGATGTCGCCGGGCATGCAAACCGCGCGTATGGCGGTAGACAGGGCTTCCTGGCAACCGCTGGTGACGATTATGTCGGCCGGGGTCAGGCTGCAGCCCGAATCAATGGACAGCCGAGCGATTTGTTCACGCAATGCCAATACGCCCTGGATGTGGTTGTACTGCAGGCTTACGCTGTCACTGCGCCGGCTGATACGGGCCATTGTAGTCAGCAGCGGCTTGAGGGTGGGCGCGGTTATATCCGGCATGCCGCAACCCAACTGAACAATACTGGCACTCTGATCGAAGTGCATCAGCTCCCGAACCATGTCCCATTGGGAAATGTTCACCGGCCGCAAGATCGGACGGTCCATTTGCGGTAAGGGCGCCACTCGCCTGTCGGCGGGAACGAAGTAACCCGACCTGGCGCGCGGTATCGCCAGCCCGGAACATTCCAATACACGGTAGGCCTGTTGCACGGTTGTCAGGCTGACACCGTGCTCATGGCTTAGGGCGCGTACAGAGGGTAGGCGCTCGCCAGGCCCGTACAGGCCCTGCTCAATGCGGCTGCTGATGAATTCGGCGAGGTTCAGATAAAGAGTCATAGCTCTGACTGTAGCTTCTCGTCTGTTGCTTGAAAAGCTACAGATAGGGGTTTTTTTGAAATTTTTATACAAAAAAAGGCCGTCTGTATCTAAAAAATTCATCACTTCTGTATCTGTAATACACATCTGTGCCTTGGGATGATATGCCCTATACAGATCCGCAAGTCCCTGGAGACGGAGAGCCTGTTGCGCTTGTGCAGTTGCAACTCACAGCCTGTGCACTAGCACCTGCGCAACTGGCGCCGCTGACGCCGCTGACGCTGATCGATGGAGCATGACGATACAGAACCTCGATTACTACTCGATCATTTTGTTCGTGATCGCCACATGCGTCACGCCAGGGCCTAACAACGTGATGTTGATGTCATCGGGGGCGAATTTCGGGATGGGCCGCACGATGCGGCATTTGGCAGGGATCAACATCGGTTTTCCGTTAATGTTGGTGGCAGTCGGGCTGGGCGCGGGGGCAATTTTCCGACAATACCCGTGGCTGCAGGACGGACTGAAAGTGATAGGCGCGGTGTACCTGCTGTATTTGGCCTACCGGATAGCCAGCGCCCCCGTGGTGGACATGGATGATCCGTCGGGCAAGCCATTGGGGTTCACCGCTGCGGCGTTGTTTCAGTGGGTCAACCCGAAAGCCTGGGTGATGGCCGTGGGCGCGGTACTGGCCTATACCTCGCCCTTGGAGCCCTTCCGTGTGCAGGTCTTACTAATTGCTCTGCTGTTCTTTTTGTTCGGCTCACCCTGTTCATTGGTTTGGGTATTTTTTGGACAGTATTTGCGACGTTTCCTGACTCGGCCGTCGTGTTTAAAGGCGTTCAATATCATCATGAGCCTGGTGCTGTTGATGTCGTTGATTCCGGTTCTAAGAGGCCTGCCATTTCAGCAATGGTGGTCTTGAACCCACAGAAAACTTGTCAAAACGCAACCGGTGCGATTGACGAAAGCAACTCCGGGAAAATTTTTTCAGGTGATTTCCTCGTTTACCAGCGGTGGTCAAAGTCCTGGCGCATTAGCTTCAGTCGATTAACAGAGTACGCAATTGATTTCAGCCAAATGCCTTGCAACTGGAGAAGTGATGATG
The DNA here is from genome assembly GCF_900215155.1 of Marinobacter sp. LV10R510-11A. NCBI lineage: Bacteria > Pseudomonadati > Pseudomonadota > Gammaproteobacteria > Pseudomonadales > Marinobacteraceae > Marinobacter > Marinobacter sp. LV10R510-11A. Next base: position 3,224,819 of record NZ_LT907980.1, on the reverse strand, counting down.
CAAAGAAACGCACCGTGCAAGGACAAAGTCCTGCTGTCGGTATGCACCATGGACTGGTGCGACCATGGGGTCGAATTCGCCAAGACGGTGTTCTCCAACCTGGAGGTGTTCTGCTGGGACCCGGGCGATCCTTACCCGTATCACCTAGATAACTGGGAAGGCGACTGGATCATTTCCTACCGCGGCGACTTTATCTTTCCGCAGAGCATTTACAAGAATGCTCACAAGGGTGCGATCAATCTGCATCCGGCGCCGCCCAAGTATCGCGGTCTGGGCAGCCAGCACTACGCGATCTACTACAATGATGAAACCTACGGTTCAACCTGCCATCACTTGGCACCTTCGGTCGACAGCGGGCAGATTATTGATGTGGCGCACTTTAACGTAGCACGGGCTGAGACTGCATCGTCGTTGCGTCTGCACGTGGGCGCTTATTGCTTGCAGCAGTTCATCCATCTGGTCACCGATTATATCCTGCAGGGACGGTCACTGCCGGTCTCACCAGAGAGCTGGGGCGAGCGGTTGTACAAGCAATCGGAGCTCAAACCCTGGATGGAAAGGGTCCGCGCCGAGGAGCCGGATCATCGTTGCTTCAGGTAGGTTTTTTGGCAAGCCACTTCAAGCCGACAGTGGCTTGAAGTGTTCACTGTGCGCGCTGACGCAATGGGTATGAGAGGGTTCTATGTTTGAGTTTTCGAGTTTCGCTGCCGCACTGGGGGTTTACGTGATCGGCACCGCCAGCCCGGGGCCAGGCAACTTGGCGATTGCCAATACCTCGCTCAATTATGGGCGCACACCGGGCCTGGCGTTGGCCGCCGGGGTCATTTCCGGGTCGTTGTGCTGGGGTGCAATGACGGCTGCCGGCGTCTCGGCGCTGTTGATGTCCAACACGCAGGTGCTGGTGTGGTTGAAAATATTGGGCGCCTGCTATCTGTTTTTCCTCGCCTGGAAGTCGATCCACGGTGCGCTGGCGCACAACGCCGGGATCGTGGCACGCACGCAGGAAAAACAGACGCGCAACCTGGGCTTCTATTTGCAAGGGCTGGGCATTCACTTGACCAACCCCAAGGCGACCTTGACCTGGTTCACCGTGACCACTGTCGGGCTGAGTGCCAGCGCGCCGATTTGGGCCAGTTTTGTCCTAGTGGCCAGCTGTGCGGTTTTGGGGGGCGTGATTTTTTGCACTTATGCACTGGCCTTCTCCGCGCATTCGGCGGAACGGTTTTTCGCCCGTACCCGTAAATCGTTCGGGCTGATTTGCGCTGCCTTTTATTCGATGGTAGCCATCGGCTTTCTCAGCTCGTTGTTCTGAGGCCCCGGTAAAATTTCATCCATAAAACGAGAGACTATAACGCACCTTCTTCCCGCGTAATCCCGGTAGGGCGTGCAGCGTGCACTCCCGCTTTCAGAGAAAATCCATATCGTTGTCCATCGATTTGTTGTTTGCGCTTGCCCTGTTTGCTTTTGTAACCTCGGTCACCCCCGGCCGGAATAACGCCATGCTATCAAAAAAGGTCGTGACTGGCTCTGTCACGATCACCGTGAAGTGGCCGCCTGAACTCGACTTCTCACCACTAGATATTATGGATTGACCTGTCCCCCTCAATGTGGTTCTGAATTGTGGGGTGGTAATGCGCTTTTTTCAATTTATTCTTAAGTAGTTGTTCGTGTCTCGGCTGGCTAATTCTTGAATCTAATTCTGCTGAAGCGTACCCATTTGCAACCAGCTTTCCAGCTCCAGCTGATCGTTAGCCATAATGATGAAAGGGCGCTGGTGACCTCCCCCATTTTTCAGGAATCTCTTTAAAAGCTTCGGAACTTGGTTTGGGAGTCCCGTTCATTTTTGAGGTATCCGAATTTCGTGACTGATTTACTCGCGGCTACAATATGAGACAAACAGTACTCTCAGCGGATTGGTCGGCCGATCATTAAGCATAGGGGGCTGTTGAAATCTCTTTTCGAAAAAACATTTGAGCGCAGCCTGAGTTTCAACCACTTAGGCGAGTGCAGTTGCGGCTCACCAGATCGATGAGAAAGTCAGCCACTGCACGCGTGCGGCGCGACTGCGCCAGATCAGACTGGATTACCAGGTAGATTGGCTGATCGACGCCTATGTCTGAGGCGACGCAGATCAGCCCCGCATTTAGGGCGACGAAATGAGGTAACACTGCAAGCCCGAGCCCTGCCTTAGTCGCCGCAACCTGAGCTGAGAGCGAGGTCGTAGTGAGCACTGGCTCACGTCCTTGCAGAATTCGCTCGACCCATTGCGCAGCAGGTAGGTGCGACTGCCTTTCGCTCCAAGTAATGAAGGCATCCGTGTCATAGCATCCCAAATTGGGCTCAATTTCGCGTTGGGCCGCGTAGTCTGAGCTGCTGTAAAGCCCGTATCCCAGGACACCGAGGCGGCGCAGCGTGACGTTGCCACGTTCCGGTTTAACCATTCGTAAAGCAAGATCCGCATCTCGCCGATGCAGGTTAACAGTCGTAATATCCGTCACAAGCTCAATCGCGAGATCAGGGTGTTTTCTGCAGAATTCCGGCAGTGCCGGAAGGATTAGCCCAGTCGCCAGGTTCTCGGCCGTGGCTAGGCGTACCTTACCGACCATCTGCGCTTGGGCCGAGGCGTCAGAGGAGAAAGCCACCGCAGCAGCCTCCAGAGCTTCGGCCTTCTCGATTAAGCCGGTCCCCTCTTCAGTCAGTTGATAGCCAGACTGTTGGCGTACGAAGAGGGGCAGCTTCAACGCCTTTTCGATCCGCTCGATCCGCCGCGAAAGCGTCGCAATCCCCAGATTGAGCTCTGATGCCGCGCCACTCAGCGTGCCGTGGCGGGCGACGGCAAGAAAGGCCCGAGTGTCATCCCAGATCCAACCTCGCGGCATCTGTTTTTCAAGTCCGGAAATCTGTTTGCCTAAATCGGTCATTTTTTTCATTTATGGATAGTGCCACGATGCAATTCCGGTATTCAAGGAGACACATCATGAAAAAACGAACGCTTGGCACCAACCTATCTATATCTGCCATCGGATTGGGCTGCATGGGGATGAGCGAGTTCTACGGCCCCAGAGATGACAGCGAATCGCTGCGTGTGCTGGCGCGCGCCGTCGAACTTGGTGTCGACTTTTTCGATACGGCAGACATGTACGGGCCGCATCACAACGAAGAGCTGATTGGTCGTTTTCTGGCCCACAATAGGCAGCCGGTTCACATTGCGACAAAATTCGGTATTGTGCGCAATCCCGGTGAATACAGGCGCAGTCTGGAAAACAGTGCTGACTATGCGCGCAAAGCCTGCGAGGCTTCCCTGCGTCGTCTCGGAGTGGAACAAATTGACCTCTATTACGTCCATCGCATCAACCCCGAGCAGCCGATCGAAGAGACGATCGATGGGCTTGCGAGGTTGGTCAAGGCCGGTAAGATCGCACGCATCGGCCTATGCGAGGTCAGCGCTGAGACGCTGCGTCGAGCCCATGCGGTTCATCCGATCACTGCGGTGCAGACCGAGTACTCTCTCTGGACGCGCGACGTAGAGCAAGAAGTGCTGCCCACCTGTCGTGAGTTAGATATTGGCTTCGTGCCCTATTCGCCACTCGGCCGCGGGTTCCTGACTGGCCGGTTTCAGGATACAGCGGAGCTCGGCGATGGTGACTTCCGTACCAGCCTACCGCGTTTTGCCGAAGGAGCGATTGGCACTAACCGCCGGATCGCAGACGTGATCGCCGCAATGGCCACGCAGAAGGGCTGCAGCCCGGCGCAGCTCTCGCTTGCCTGGCTCTTGTCAAAAGGGCCCAACATCGTGCCGATCCCTGGCACAAAGCAACTGCGCTATCTCGAAGAGAATGCGGCTGCCGCGCAGATCACGCTGAGTGCGGAGGAGCAGCAGCAACTCGAAACGGCGACCGCACGCCTGCCGGTGATAGGTGAACGCTACGCCCCGGAAGGCATGAAGGGGGTAAACGCATGAGCGCCAGCCCCTCCGATCGCCGCACACGGGCATTGGCGTTGCTTGAACGCCTTGAGTCGGGAGCTCCTGAGCGCGTTGCGAAAAATCTCGATGATTTTCACTCTGAAGCAGCCGAGATACTGCTGGGTTTCGCTTTCACCGACGTGGTTGCACGCGAGGGGATTCCACTGAAGACCCGTGAGATGCTGACCGTCGCGATGCTTGCGGCGATGGGGACGGCACCTGGTCAGCTTGAGTTTCATATGCGCGCGGCTTTGAACACCGGCGCCTCCCATGATGAAATCGTTGAGATCGTCCTGCAAGTGGCAGTGTACGCCGGCATTCCCGCTGCAATGAATGCCATCACTACTGCGAAATCCGCCTTCACATCTCGCTGATCCGGCGATTAAATGCTTAAGTGTTAAATTTTAAAGAGGAGGTGCTCTCGTGGGGATGAAAGGCAGCTGTTTGTGTGGTGAGATACGCCGTTACGAATTAAGCGCGTTGGATATGCCTATAATTCACTGCCATTGTCAGACCTGCCGCAAGGCTCATGCGGCACCATTTGCCTCAACAGCTGGGGTGAAACGCGAGCACTTTCGCTGGCTATCCGGCGAAGATTTTCTGTCTACGTATGAGTCTTAGCCAGGAAAGCTCCGGCATTTCTGTAGGCAATGTGACTCTCACTTGGTAGCGGAAAGGCTATCTCAGCCACATGTGATTCTTCGAGTTGCAACAACGTTCAATGGTCACCAGCTTTATTACAAAGTTACCAACTATTTTATTAAGTTACCGACTTTATTATGATCCCACAATTTCCACCGATAATCCCTGTACTGATCTACTCAACCGTAACGCTTTTCGCCAAGTTTCTAGGCTGATCAACATCTGTGCCTTTAAGCACGGCAACATGGTAGGCCAGCATCTGTAATGGCACGGTATACACAATTGGAGCCGTGATTTCGTGCACTTCAGGAAGCTGCAGCACATGAATGCCCTCTTCCGGTTTAATATCCGCTGCGCGGTCCGCAAACACAAACAACTCGCCGCCCCTGGCACGGACTTCTTCCAGGTTCGATTTCAACTTCTCAGCCATGTTGTTATTTGGCGCAACCGTGATCACCGGCATTTCGCTGTCGACAAGCGCCAGCGGGCCGTGCTTGAGCTCACCCGCAGGATAGGCTTCTGCATGAATGTAGGAAATTTCTTTCAGCTTCAGGGCACCTTCCATAGCGACCGGGAACTGCGAGCCCCGGCCAAGGAACAGGGCATGGTTTTTATCCATGAACCGCTTAGACATCTCTGCGATCTCGCCGTCCAGTGCCAGCACATCGCTGACCTGGCCGGGCACCAAATGAAGCGCCTTAACAATTTCCGTTTCCCGCTCCTCGCTCAGGCCATTTTTTCGGGCCAATGCCAGAGTAAAAATAAGCAGTGCTGTGAGCTGGGTGGTGAATGCTTTAGTAGACGCAACGCCGATTTCCGGGCCGGCCTGGGTCATGATCACCAGGTCGGATTCCCGCACTAGCGAGCTACCCGGTACGTTGCAGACGGCCAGGGCCGCACGGAATCCGGCTTTTTTTGCTTGGCGAAGTGCAGCCAGAGTATCGGCGGTTTCACCAGACTGGGAAATGCACAGGAACAGGGTGTCGTTCTGGATTACGTGCTTGCGATAGCGGAACTCGGAGGCGACTTCCACGGAACAGGGTACGCCGGCCAGATCTTCGATCCAGTACCTGGCTACCATGCCAGCGTGGTAGCTGGTGCCACAGGCAATAATCTGTACACGGCGGACATCCTTCAAAAGATCGCCGGCTTCCGTACCAAGAGCTTGCTCCAGTACCCGTGTATCTGTCACACGGCCTTCCATGGTGGCCTTGATCACCTTTGGCTGCTCATGGATCTCTTTGAGCATGAAGTGCCGGTACTCACCTTTTTCAGCCGCGTCGGCGCTGTGCTCAAAACGGCTGGTAGTGCGTTCAACCCGCGTGCCCTCCCGGTCATGAATCTCAATGCTATCCCGGCGAATATCCGCAAGGTCGCCTTCTTCCAAAAACATAAAGCGGTCGGTCACAGGCAACAGAGCAAGCTGATCGGAGGCGATAAAGTTCTCACCTATGCCTACACCGATGACCAGCGGGCTGCCTTCGCGGCAAACGACCATGTGGTCCGGCTCATCCGCATGCACAACGGCAAGTGCGTAAGCACCGCGCAGGCGGGTAACGGAGGTCTTCACCGCATCGTAAAGCTTACCAAGCTCGCGGAAGTTCTTTTCAATCAGGTGTACAACAACTTCGGTGTCGGTCTGGGAGGTAAACTCAAAGCCGTCGGCTTTGAGTTCTTCGCGCAGTTCCTGATAGTTCTCGATAATACCGTTGTGCACGATCGCCAAGCGATCGCCAGACATGTGCGGGTGGGCGTTGAGTTGCGACGGCTCGCCGTGGGTGGCCCAGCGCGTGTGTGCAATACCCAAATGTCCGGAAGGCGGGCTGGCTTCTACGGCAGCGGCCAGCGCTGCTACTTTGCCCACTTCCCGCGCACGCTGAATGGCGCTTTTCCCATCCAACACTGCCATACCGGCAGAATCGTATCCGCGGTATTCCAAGCGGCGCAGGCCCTCAAGAAGAATGCCCTGGACGTCCCGTTCCGAAACTGCACCTACAATGCCACACATGCTACTTATCCTGTTCTTGATAAAAATCGTGGTGAAACTTGTGAGGAAAAATCGTGTTTAGTGTTTTTCTGGCTTTGGCCAACCAGCAACATTGCGCTGTCGGCCCCGGGCCACGGCCAGCTCATGCTCTGACACGTTCTTGGTGATGGTGGACCCGGCACCAATGGTAGCTCCTGCGGCAACTGTAATAGGCGCGACCAGAGAGCTGTTTGAGCCGACAAATACACCATCGCCCAACACGGTTTGGTATTTATTTACACCATCATAGTTGCAGGTAATGGTGCCCGCACCAATGTTTACATTGGCTCCCAGCGTAGCATCACCCACGTAGCTGAGGTGGTTAATTTTACTCCCCTCACCCACGATGGTTTTTTTGGTTTCAACAAAATTACCCACCTTGGTGTTGGCCGCCAGTTGCGTACCTGGGCGCAGGCGCGCAAAGGGCCCCACTTGGGCATTGGGGCCTACACTGGTTTGCTCGATTATGCTGTGCGCATGAATTTGGGCACCATCAGCAATACTGGCGTCGGTAATGACACAACCGGGGCCGATGGACACATGACTGCCCAACGTTACTTTGCCAATAAATACCACGTTCACATCAATCAACACATCGTTGCCGATGGTGAGTTCGCCGCGCACATCTATCCGTGCTGGATCGGCCAAAGTGGCGCCTTCCGTCATCAGGCGATCTGCTTCTCGGCTCTGGTACCAGCGCTCCAATTCAGCCAGCTGCAGGCGGTTGTTCACACCCTGCACTTCAAACGGGTTGCCCGGCTGAGCTACGTTTACGGCCATGCCTGCTTGCACTGCCATGGCGATGATATCGGTGAGGTAATACTCGCCTTGGGCGTTGCTGCTGGAGAGTTGGGGCAACCAAGTTTTTAGATGCCGCGCACTAACCGCGAGAATGCCCGTATTCACTTCTTTAATCGCCAACTGTTCAGCACTGGCGTCTTTCTGCTCAACGATGGCAGTAACCTGCCCGGCCGGGTTACGTAAAATACGGCCGTAGCCTTGGGGATTATCTAAAGTGACCGTTAGCAGACCTAGGGTTTTCTCGTCCAGATCCTCAACCAGCCCTTGAAGGGTGTGTGCGGTAGTCAAAGGTACATCGCCATACAGCACCAACACCCGGGCATCGTCTGGCAAATCCGCCAGTGTCTGAGCGACGGCATGACCGGTGCCTAGCTGTTGTTCCTGCATCACCCAGCTAACGCTATGGGCGGTGGTGGAAGCCTTTACCTGATCCGCACCATGGCCAATTACGCCATGAATCTTCTCGGCACCCAGGGTCTGAGCTGTATCGATCACGTGATGGAGCATAGGCCGCCCGGCCACTTTGTGCAGTACTTTCGGCAACGATGATTTCATCCTTGAGCCCTGGCCGGCAGCCAGAATAACAACGTGCAACGGTGACATGGGGCAACGACTCCCTTACGTGGTCGGGGTTGTATTGATAGTTATATCAATAAAGGCTAAATCAAAAAAAAACCGCACCTCGCATTGGGTAGCGGGATGCGGCTTTTTCAGGACAAGCTCTGGCAAACCGTTCTATCGAACGTTCTTGCGCAGCTTTTGTAACGTACGCAACTGAGCGGCCGCTTCGGCTAGCTCCGCAGCGGCACGATAATAGTCGAACTCGCCCCTTTTATTCGCCAGTGCTGCTTCAGCGTCTTTCTGAGCCTGCAACGCTGCAGCCTCATCAACGTCTTTGGCACGCACCGCCGTGTCGGCCATCAGAGTCACAAGATTCGGCTGTACCTCTAGGTATCCCCCAGAAACGTACAGGATTTCCTCTTCGCCACCCTGTTTGATGATCCGGACTGCCCCCGGCTTAAGCGCGGACAGCAACGGAGCATGGCCTAACTGAATGCCCAACTCACCCTCGGTGCCGGTAGCGATAAGCATCTCTACCAAACCTGAGTAAATTTTCTTTTCAGCACTTACGACGTCGCAATGTACAGTCATAGCCATATCTCTAAGCCTCTTAGGTCAGAAATTGAAAGAAGATTACTTACCTTCTTTCGCTTTCATGGCCTTCGCTTTCTCAACTGCTTCTTCAATGCCACCGACCATATAGAAGGCCTGCTCTGGCATATCGTCATATTCGCCGGCGAGGATGCCCTTGAAGCTACTGATGGTTTCCTTCAGAGAAACATACTTACCGGGCGAACCGGTGAATACTTCAGCAACGTGGAACGGCTGGGACAGAAAACGCTCGATCTTACGAGCACGGGATACGGCCAGCTTATCTTCTTCTGACAGTTCGTCCATGCCCAAGATGGCGATGATGTCCTTCAGTTCCTTGTAGCGCTGCAGGTTAGTCTGCACGCCACGAGCAACTTCGTAATGCTCATCGCCGATGACCAGAGGGTCCAGCTGACGCGAGGTAGAATCCAGTGGATCAATCGCCGGGTAGATACCCTTGGAAGCGATGTCACGGCTCAGTACCACGGTGGCGTCAAGGTGGGAGAAGGTGGTCGCGGGAGCCGGGTCAGTCAAGTCGTCCGCCGGTACGTAGACCGCCTGAACCGACGTGATCGAGCCGTCCTTGGTGGAGGTAATACGCTCCTGCAGCTCACCCATCTCTTGCGCCAGCGTCGGCTGATAACCTACCGCAGAAGGCATACGACCCAACAGTGCCGATACTTCGGTACCTGCGAGGGTGTAACGATAAATGTTGTCAATGAACAACAGTACGTCACGACCTTCGTCACGGAACTTCTCAGCAACGGTGAGGCCGGTCAGCGCTACGCGCAGACGGTTTCCGGGAGGCTCGTTCATCTGGCCATAGACCATGGCTACTTTATCAAGAACGTTAGAGTCCTTCATTTCGTAGTAGAAGTCGTTGCCTTCACGAGTCCGCTCACCAACACCGGCGAATACGGAGAGACCGGAGTGCTCCTTCGCGATGTTGTTGATCAGCTCCATCATGTTAACGGTTTTGCCTACGCCGGCACCGCCAAACAGACCAACTTTACCGCCTTTGGCAAACGGGCAAATCAGGTCGATAACCTTGATGCCGGTTTCCAGCAGGTCGGCAGAAGCTGCCTGATCTGCATAGCCAGGTGCTTTGCGGTGGATACCCCAGCGCTCTTCCTCACCGATCGGGCCTTCTTCGTCGATCGGGCGACCCAGAACGTCCATGATGCGGCCCAACGTCTTGGTGCCCACGGGTACGGAAATCGCCTTGTGTGTGTTTTCTGCCTTAAGGCCACGCTTGAGGCCTTCAGTGCTGCCCATCGCGATGGTACGAACAACGCCGTCACCCAGCTGTTGCTGGACTTCCAGGGTTGTCTCGCCACCTTCAAGAAGCAGTGCGTCGTATATGCTCGGCACGGCGTCACGTGGAAATTCCACGTCGATAACCGCGCCAATTATCTGAACGATGTATCCGCTACTCATGCTCGGTTCCTCGTTATCTTCATAGTCAATAAAACCAGTAGGATCGTGGCGGATCAGACCGATGCCGCGCCGCTCACAATTTCCGAAATCTCTTGCGTGATGGCTGCCTGACGAGCTTTGTTATAAACCAACTGCAGCTCGTCAATAATGTCACCGGCGTTATCGGTAGCACTCTTCATGGCAATCATCCGGGAAGCCTGTTCGCAGGCAAGATTCTCTACCACGCCCTGATACACTTGGGACTCAATAAAACGTGGCAGCAGCCCGTCCAAAATAGGGCGCGCATCCGGTTCATAGATATAATCCCACTGGCGACCAATATCTTCTTCCGTGCCTTCCGGCAGTGGCAGAAGCAGCTCAGCTTTCGGCGTTTGCGTCATGGTGTTCACAAACTCGTTGCTAACCAGGTACAAGCGATCTATCTTGCCGTCTCTGAACGCATCGAGCATTACCTTGACGTTGCCGATCAGCGTTTCAGCACTTGGGTTGTCGCCCAAGTGCGTCAGCGCAGCAATCACATTCCCGCCGTAGTTGCGGAAAAACGATGCCCCTTTCTGCCCGATTGCACAGATATCGGTCGAAACATCTTTGTTTTTCCAATCACGCATTTCGCGCACAAGCAGCTTGAACACGTTAGCGTTCAAACCACCGCACAGACCGCGATCAGAAGAGACAACGATGTAGCCGACACGTTTCACCTCACGCTCAACCATAAACGGATGACGGTAATCTTTGTTGGACTTGGCAATATGTCCGATTACCTGGCGCATCTTTTCTGCGTACGGGCGAGTCGCCTGCATACGCTCCTGAGCTTTACGCATCTTACTGGCCGCCACCATTTCCATGGCGCTGGTAATTTTCTGCGTGCTCTTGATGCTGCCGATCTGGTTACGTATTTCTTTTCCGATGGCCATATGTCACTGCCTTTTCAAGTTAGACACTCATTGGAGCCAACAGGCCCGCCGCAGCAGGCCGATGGGATTACCAGGTTTGAGTGGTCTTGAATTTTTCCAGCGCAGCTTTCAGGCCAGCAGCAACGTCGTCGTTGTAATTGCCTGCGGAACCGATCTTCTCAAGCAGTTCTTTTTGCTCTGCCCGCATCCAGTCCAACAACTGAGCTTCAAACTCAACCACCTTGGTAACGTCTACGTCATCAAGGAAGCCTTCGTTGGCGGCAAACAAAACGGTACCCATTTCAGGTACAGACATCGGGCTGTACTGGTTCTGCTTCATTAACTCGGTTACGCGCTGACCGTGCTCTAGCTGCTTACGAGTGGATTCGTCGAGATCCGAAGCAAACTGGGCAAACGCCGCCAGCTCACGGTACTGAGCCAGTGCCAGACGGATGTTACCGCCCAACTTCTTCATGATCTTGGTCTGGGCTGCACCACCTACCCGCGATACCGAAATACCGGCGTTCATCGCCGGACGGATACCGGAGTTGAACAGGTTGGTTTCGAGGAAGATCTGGCCGTCGGTAATGGAAATTACGTTGGTCGGTACGAATGCCGATACGTCACCAGCCTGGGTTTCAATGATTGGCAGTGCGGTCAGAGACCCGGTCTTGCCTTTCACTTCACCTTTGGTGAACTTTTCAACGTAATCCGCGTTTACACGGGAAGACCGTTCCAGTAGACGGGAGTGTAGATAAAATACGTCACCCGGATAGGCTTCACGGCCCGGTGGACGACGCAGCAATAGCGAAATCTGACGATAAGCAACGGCCTGTTTGGACAGGTCATCGTAAACAATCAGAGCGTCTTCGCCGCGGTCACGGAAGTATTCACCCATAGTGGTGCCGGAGTACGGCGCCAGAAACTGCATAGCGGCAGGATCTGCTGCACCAGCAGCTACTATTATGGTGTGTTCCATAGCTCCGTGCTCTTCCAGCTTGCGCACAACCGCAGCAATCGAAGACTGCTTCTGGCCGATGGCAACGTAGATACACTTAATGCCGGAGTCTTTCTGGTTGATGATCGCGTCGATAGCAACGGCTGTCTTACCGATCTGACGGTCACCAATGATCAGCTCACGCTGGCCACGGCCAACTGGAACCATGGTATCGATGGCTTTCATACCCGTCTGTACCGGCTCATCAACGGACTGACGCTCGATAACACCTGGGGCTATTTTTTCAACCGGGTCGGTCAGGGTGGTGCCCAGCTCGCCCTTGCCGTCGATCGGGTTGCCGAGGCCGTCAACTACACGGCCTAGCAGTTCCGGACCTACCGGTACTTCTAGAATACGGCCGGTGCAACGGACTTTTTGGCCTTCAGCCAGATCTTCGTAGTCACCTAGAACCACGGCGCCCACAGAGTCGCGCTCTAGGTTCAGCGCCATACCGAATGTGCCGTTGGCGAACTCAATCATTTCGCCAGACATAACATCGGCTAGGCCGTGAATCAGCACGATACCGTCTGCTACAGACAGGATAGTGCCTTCGTTTTTTGCTTCAGAAGAGATATCGAGTTTCTCGATTCTCTTCTTAATGATGTCACTGATCTCGGATGGATTCAGTTGCTGCATGCCTTTGTCCTCAAACCTTTTGCTGAAATCAGGAGCCCAGTGCTTTGGCCATTTTTGCCAGCTTGCCACGGACTGAAGCGTCAATAACCATATCGCCGGTATTTACCACCACGCCGCCAATCAGCGAGCGATCAACAGCGGTTTCCAGGGCGACTTTACGCTCCAGCTTCCTAGACAATACTTCTACCAGCTTTTGCTGCTCGTCGGCGGTCATTTCAAACGCCGTGCTGACCTTCATATTAACAGTGCGCTCAAGTTCTGCACGGTAGAAGGTGAACAGGGTTGAAATTTCCGGTAACAGCGCTAGGCGCTTGCTCTCAGCAAGAATCAACAGGAAGTTTCTGAGTGCTTCCGGCATCTGTTCTTCAGCGGTATCGAAAAACAGCTCTGCCTTGCGTTGCTCAGACAGGCCAGGATTGGCCAGAATGTTCTTCACAGCGTCGTCAGCCGCTAACAAACCAACAAAAGCAAGTGCCTGATCCCAAGAATCAACGGCGTCTCGCTCTTTAGCGGCATCAAAAACGGCTTTCGCATAGGGCCGGGCTAACGTAGTCAGTTCTGCCATGGGTCCCTCGCTTAGAGTTGTGCGGCCAGCTTGTCCAGCATCTCGCTGTGAGCTTTAGCATCGACAGTGGCTTCCAGAATCTTCTCGGCACCGGCAATGGCAAGTACTGCCACTTCTGTCCTAAGTGCGTCGCGAGCCTGAACACGCTCCTGTTGAATTTCCGCCCGGGCGTGCTCAATGAGCTTTTCACCTTCTTTGCGGGCATCGTCTTTGGATGCTTCCACAATCTGGGCGGCGCGCTTGTTGGCCTTATCAATAAGAACAGCAGCTTCTTCTTTGGCTTTCTGCATTTGTTGGGCGGCTTTTTCCTGAGCAAGCTCAAGATCCAGTGACGCCCGGTCAGCAGCAGAAAGACCATCAGCAATTTTCTTCTGGCGCGCTTCCATGGCAGCCGTAATTGGCGGCCACACATATTTCACGCAGAACCAGACGAAAATAGCGAAGGCAATCGCTTGCCCTATTAACGTAAGGTTTATATTCACGGCAATATACCTCTTGCTATTCGTTGCGTGCTGGAAACCAAAAAACCGGGCGCTCAGATGTGATAATCAGAACAGCGCCCGCATCTCTAGCCTGTGTTAGCCAGCAACAACGAAGATCAGGTACATCGAGAGACCAACACCGATCATTGGAACGGCGTCCAGCAGACCGGCCATGATGAAGGCCGTAACCTGCAGTTGGTTTGCCATTTCAGGCTGACGGGCAGTCGCTTCAAGCAGCTTGCCACCCAGAAGACCAAAGCCGATACCGGTAGCCAGAGCGCCGAACCCGAGAATGATCGCAGCCGCAATGTAAACCATTGAAATATCCATAAAAACTCCTCAGTTTTTTCATTTAGTTAAGGGTAAATCTTTTAAAACGTTAATCAGTGTTCTTCGTGCGCTTGTGCTAAATAAACGATTGTCAGCATGGTGAAAATAAAGGCCTGCAGCGGAATAATCAGAAGATGGAAAATAGCCCAGGGCACGCTTAATGACCATTGTGCCCAAAACGGCAGCAGTGCGATCAGGATAAACACAACTTCACTGGCGTATATGTTACCGAACAAACGTAACGCCAAGCTGAAAGGGCGCACAATCATCACTAGGATTTCCAGAACCAAGTTCACCGGAATCAGCGCCCAGTGATTAAATGGATTCATGCCCAGTTCCTTTGCAAAACCGGAAACACCCTTGACCTTAAAGCTATAGAAAATAGTCAGTATAAACACGCCAATGGAGATACCAAAGGTCGCGTTGGGATCAACGGTAGGGACAATTTTGAAGTATTCAAGCCCCATTGCCTGTGCAAGCACCGGAATGAAGTCAACCGGAACCAGGTCGAGCGCACTCATTAATAGAATCCATACAAAGATCGTCAACGCCAGCGGTGCGATTAGCGGGTTACGACCGTGAAAGCCATCACGCACCAGGCCGTCGATGAACTCAAATGAGATTTCCGCCAGGTTCTGCAAACCGCCCGGTACACCAGTGGTCACACGGGTGGCTACAAAACGAAACAGACCCAGAAACAACACACCCATGGCAATGGACCAGCCCAGCGTATCAACGTGAAACGCCATGAAGCCCATGTCGGACGCTTCCTGCGAGGTGCGCGCGAAGGTCCAGCCGGTTTCGCTTACGACACTGCCATCAAAGCGCTCGTAGCCCGCTTCGAGCTTGCCATAGGTCAGATTTTGAAGGTGGTGCTTTATATATTCTACTGGGGTACCAGCCATACCGCTCTCGTCCAGTCATCGCCGTGTTTGCGGTTGTATCAGCCAGCGCAGCGCGCCGCCTGTTACAACCATCACAGCAAAAGTGAATAACAGAGCCGGCACATGTACCGGCTCCATCAAAGTGAAAACTGCCGCAAAAAAGACTGCGGTCAGGGCGATTTTGGTGGATTCCGCCCGAAACAAATTCCCTACCATAAGGCGCATTTGATGGGCGCCTTCGTAACGATAAACCCTGTGCACGAACCAGGCATTTGGCACTATAAAAATAAGACCGCCGATGAATGCGGAATAACCGGCCAAAGGGCTGTGTAGCAACCACAACAGACTGAGAATAACCAAGCCTGTAAACTCAATGGTCAGCCAACGGGCCAAAGGAACGTGGGTGATTCGAGATTGCCGATATTTCATATCACTGCCATCATTCCAATCGCGCGAAATTATATGTTTTAAGCACTTGTTGTTCAACCAGACTCTGAACGAAAGCTGGCCAAAATTTCATCAGGATGGGATCGGAACCCGCCATTTATCACACAATTTGTGGCTAACGTCCGTTATGGTCACGACATCTGGTGTTTACTGGCCTTTCGGCCTAGGTGCCACTTTTATTTTCCAATTAACGGATATGGCCCAAAATTCCGTCCAACTCGTCCAGTGAGCTGTACTCAATCACCAGTTTGCCTTTGCCTCGCTGACCATGAGCAATCGACACTTTGGCCCCCAAACGCTCGGCAAGGTCATCTTGCAGGGCGCGGATATTAGGATCGATGGCGCCCGCTTTGGCCGGTTTCCCGTTTGCTGTCTCCTGCTGAACCCGACGTACAAGGGCCTCAGTTTGCCTTACCGACAACGACTTGGCGACAACCTGTTTCGCCACTTGCATCTGCTGTTCTGGTGAGAGTGTCAGCATGGCCCGGCCGTGGCCCATTTCCAAATCGCCGTGCTCAAGCATTAAGCGCACATCTTCGGTTAGGCCAATCAAACGTAAAAGGTTGGTTATGGTGGTGCGGGATTTACCCACAGCCTCAGCCACCTGCGCTTGAGTCAAACCAAATTCTTCTTGCAGGCGCTGAAGGGCGAAGGCTTCTTCAATAGGATTGAGGTTTTCACGCTGAATGTTCTCGATAAGCGCCATGGCGATGGCGGTTTCGTCGGGAACATCCCGGATAATGGCAGGTATGCTGTCTAGTTCTGCCATCTGGGTGGCGCGCCAGCGACGTTCGCCAGCAATCAGCTCATAGCGGCCTTCAGCAATGGGGCGTATAACAACCGGTTGCATGACGCCTTGCTGTCGAATGGAATCGGCCAGTTCCTGCAGTGCTGCGGGGTCCATGTCACGGCGTGGCTGAAAGCGGCCGCGCTGGATCAGATCGATGGGAACCTGTCGCAACTCACCGTCGTGGTTTTTCGGTTCCTGATCCAGGTTAACCCTGGAACCGGCCAGCAGGGCTCCCAGCCCACGCTCGCCCAATCCTCGTTTCTTCGCCGCCATGGTATCAGTCATTCTTCCCGTTAATAGTCGTTGTGCATTTGTAAAAAAAGAAGAGGTGGTATGTTACACCGCAACTTGAGCCGATGTCTTTTTTGCCCCATGACGACGCACCATTTCTCCGGCCAGCGCCAAGTACGCAATCGCGCCTTTGGATGTCTTGTCATATTGCAGAGCCGGCAGCCCATAACTAGGTGCTTCGGCCAAGCGTACGTTACGAGGAATAACCGCGCGATAGACTTTATCCCCAAAATACTCGTTAAGCTGACTAGACACATCCAGCGTGAGGCTGTTCCGAGGGTCGTACATGGTTCTGAGAATACCCTCCATTTCTAGGCTCGGATTAACCGTCTCTCGGATCTGCTCCACAGTATTCATCAGGGCCGCCAGGCCTTCCAGAGCATAGTACTCACACTGCATGGGGATAAGCACCGAGTCTGCCGCGGAGAGCGCATTCACCGTTAACAGGCTGAGTGACGGCGGGCAGTCGATCAAAATATAATCGTAGTTATCACGAACGCTATTGAGCGCGAGCCTTAGCCGGTGCTCCCGCCCAATTTCGTTCATCAGCGCCACTTCGGCTGCGGTCAGATCGCCGTTGGAAGGCATAATGTCGAAACCGGAAGCTTCCGCCGCGATGATCACCTCTGCGGCCGTGGCACGCTTGGTTAGCAGATCGTAGCCCGAGAGTTGCAGCCCGCTTTTATCCACACCACTGCCCATAGTGGCATTGCCCTGGGGGTCCATATCCACCAGCAGAACCCGGCGTTTGGTGGCGGCCAGTGAGGCGGCAAGATTGACGCAGGTGGTGGTTTTTCCCACACCGCCTTTTTGATTGGTTACTGCAATCACGCGCGCCATGTCTGTCGCCTCCTTGTTACTGAATACAGTTACTGAATACAGCTGCCGAATACAGTTGCGGGTTACTGAAGTTGCTCTCTACTGGGATTGCTCTGTCCGAGCCACAACTAGCAGGTGTCTTTCACCCCCGGCACCGGGAACGTTAAGGGAATGACTGGATGATACCTGCCAGCCAGCAGGAAGGGCAGCCACCTCATCATCCGGATACTGGCCTTTCATGGCAAGGAAGCTGCCTTTATTTGCCAACAGCGTGTCACACCAACTCACCATAGTATCCAGCGAGGAAAACGCCCGGCTGCTGATCTGGCTGAACGGTTGCTCGGGCTTGCAGTCTTCGGCACGGCCATGGATCACGTCCACGTTTTTTAGGCCAAGTTCCAGCACACACTGGTGCAGAAAACGGGTTTTCTTGCCGTTGCTGTCCAACAGCGTGAAGCGCTGTTCAGGCAGTACTATCGCCAAAGGAATACCCGGTAACCCGCCGCCTGCACCCACATCGAGCAGATGTTCCGTGGTTACCCAGGGCAAAATGCTGAGGCTATCGAGCAACTGCCGGGAGACCATTTCTCCCTCGTCGCGCACGGCCGTAAGGTTGTATGCCCGGTTCCACTTATTGAGCAGGGCCAGAAATGTCAGCAGCCGTTGTTGCTGACGTTCGCTGAGGGAAAGCTGCATCTCAGCCAGCCCTTCCCGGAGCTGGCGTGGCCAGAGTGTTTGGGTCATGGCAGTGTTCAGGCGCTCTGTTTGCGCAGAAGATCGCGCTTTTTCAACTTCACCAAAATCTGCGAGATCGCCGCCGGCGTAACACCCTGAATTCGCGATGCTTGGGCAACCGTCTCGGGGCGCACCTCTTTCAGTTTTTGTCTGATTTCGTTGGACAGGCCGCCAATTACATCGTAATCCAGATCTATGGGCAGCGCGGTGTTCTCATTCCGGCGCATGCGCTCAATTTCATCGCTCTGGCGCGAAATGTAGCCTTCGTACTTGATTTCAATCTCGACCTGCTGCGCCACAACAGGATCATCCGCTTGGGCGGCACCTATTTCAGCAATATTGCTATACACAACTTCCGGGCGACGAAGCAGCTCCGCCAAGGTGTGATCCCGGGTCATAGGCTGCTTGAGAAAACCGTTGGCACGATCGCCCGCTTCCGTTGAAGGGTGAATACGGGTGGATTCCAAACGGCTGCGCTCTGAGGTGATCGCCTCAAACTTATTGCTAAACTTTTCCCAGCGCTGGTCATCTACCAAGCCCAGCTTGCGGCCGGTCTCTGTCAATCGCAGGTCGGCGTTGTCTTCACGCAGAATAAGACGGTACTCCGCTCGGCTGGTAAACATGCGGTAAGGCTCGCTGGTGCCCATGGTGATCAGGTCGTCCACCAATACTCCAAGATAGGCTTCATCCCGGCGCGGGTACCATTCGCTCTTATCCTGTGAGCGCAGGGCAGCGTTAATGCCCGCCAGCAAACCTTGGGCAGCGGCTTCTTCATAACCGGTAGTGCCGTTGATCTGGCCAGCAAAATAAAGACCCTGAATAAACTTGGTTTCTAGGGTGTGGCGCAGATCCTGCGGGTTCAGGTAGTCGTATTCGATGGCATAGCCGGGCCGGGTAATATGAGCATTCTCAAACCCGGGAATCGTGCGCACCGCCGCAAGCTGGATATCAAACGGCAAACTGGTGGAAATGCCATTCGGATAAAGCTCATGGGTGGTCAGGCCTTCGGGCTCCACAAATATCTGGTGGGAATCCTTGTCGGCAAAACGACTGACCTTATCTTCGATAGACGGACAATAGCGCGGCCCAATGCCTTCAATTTTACCGGCAAACATGGGCGAACGGTCAAAACCACTGCGGATAATATCGTGGGTTTGCTCAGTGGTGCGGGTTATGTAACAACAAACCTGCTCTGGGTGTTGATCCCGGCTGCCTACAAAAGACATGACCGGCGCGGGATTGTCGCCCCACTGTTCCTGCATCACCGAGAAATCGACACTGCGGGCATCAATACGCGGCGGTGTGCCGGTTTTCAGCCGGCCTACGTTAAAAGGCAGTTCCCGTAAACGCTGAGCCAACGCATTGGCAGGCGCATCGCCGGCTCGGCCGCCAGAATGCTGCTGCATACCAATATGGATAACGCCACCAAGGAAGGTACCAGTGGTCAGTACCACGGTTTTGGCGTTAAACCGGATGCCGGTTTGAGACACCACACCGGTAACCTGATCGTTTTCTACAATCAGATCGTCCGCAGCCTGCTGAAACAGAGTGAGGTTGGGCTGATTTTCGAGGGTGTGGCGTATAGCTGCCTTGTACAGAACCCGGTCAGCCTGGGCACGGGTCGCCCGCACTGCTGGGCCTTTCCGGCTATTGAGTACACGAAACTGAATGCCAGCCAAGTCTGTTGCATGCGCCATGGCACCGCCAAGGGCGTCGATTTCCTTCACCAAATGGCTCTTGCCAATGCCCCCGATGGCCGGGTTACAGGACATCTGGCCCAACGTTTCGATGTTGTGGGTCAGCAGTAAGGTTTGTGAGCCCATACGCGCCGCCGCCAATGCGGCTTCGGTACCAGCATGGCCGCCACCAATGACAATGACATCGAAACGGGTTGGAAAATCCACAGTTCACCTCGGAATTCGGGGGATAAAAACAGGGCGGGGAGTATAACGTTTCGCTCGCAAAATTGCAGTCAGAATGTGCAAATTTTAACCAGAAACGGTTACGAATAGAAACACGTGGGCAACATGGACCGGGGAAAACCCGTCCTCCCCATTGTTTTTCGCATTATTGAAAACCGAAATCACCGGGTTTTCATGGGCTTGCCCGGCTCTTCTCACAAAAGTTTTCAATAAAGTTATCCACATAAAAGAGCCCTCATTAGGAGCCCTTTATTGATACTTAACTTATTGTTTAAATTCAATTTTAAAAAAACCACTCAGAGCTTATGCGCAGCTTATGCAACTAATTATCCACAGATTCGGACTAGGCTCTCCACCTTAGGCGCCACGCGGCTATCAGCAAAAGCCCGTTGATCACAGACAGCAGTAGGAAGAACCCAGGAATACTCACTTCGAGAACCCCGAGCACAATAATTCCTGTAAGTGCACTTACCACCATAAACAAAGCATTGATCACATTCAGTGCAGCAATGATTCGAGCCCGTTTAAGCTGTGGGGTTTCATGCTGAATAAAGGCGTAAAGTGGAACAATAAACAAGCCTCCACACACGCCTATACCCACCAGATCGAGCAACACGCGGATATAAGCTGGATCTGTAACCAGCGTCCACCAAGTGGATGGCTCCGGGCTTGCCGGCACCGCGAAAAACAAATCCACGCCAAACAGGCTCAGGCCAAGGGCTCCCCAAGGCACGGGCGCCAGGGTGATGCGGTGCCGGGTAAGGCGCTCGCACATCATCGATCCGATGGAGATGCCTACAATAAACATGGAAAGCAGCAGGGTGACCACGGTTTCATCACCCTGCAAATTACTGTTAGCAAAGTTGGGAAACTGGGTGAGATAGGCGGCACCAAGAAACCAGAACCAGGAAATGGCCAGAATCGCCCACAGCACCGGCTTGCGTTCAGCAGCCACACCCATCAGGTGCCAGGTTTCACGAATCGGTCGGAAGCGCACTGCCAGACCGGTATCGGCTGTGCCGGTTTCTGGTACCTGCCGCGCCGCCAGATAGCCCAGAACCGCCATCACAAGCACGCCTACCGCCGTAAGCTTTGCTGCCGCCGCAAGGCCCATTAGCAAGCCTGCTGCGATGGTGCCGAGCAGAATAGCCACAAAAGTGCCCACACTGACCAAGCCGTTGCCACCCACCAACTCATCATCGCCAAGCACCTGCGGCAGAATGGCGTACTTTACCGGGCCGAAGAAGGTGGACTGGGTGCCCATCAAAAACAGCAGCACCAGCAAGCCTTCATACCAGCCAAACCAAAGCGCCAAGGAGGCAAAGGTCATAATCCCGATCTCGGCCAGTTTTACCTTGCGGATAATCGCGGCTTTCTCATAGCGGTCGGCCATCTGCCCGGCAATGCCCGAAAACAGGAAAAACGGCAGAATAAACAGAAAGGCGGCCAGATTGATCACCGTGTTCACCGAAAGCCCGAACAGGCCGCTAGTCTGGTAGGCAATCAGTAACAGAAGCGCGTTTTTGTAGAGATTGTCATTGAACGCCCCGGAAAACTGGGTGAGATAAAACGGCAAAAAACGCCGCTGCCCCAGTAAACGGAACTGACTGTGCTTGGCCATGAAAACATCCGGGTTGCTGAGTTACGCCAGATCTTTCATTAATCTGACGAGCTGGCCTGGGGCAACGACGCCTGGCGTTCCAGCTCATGTTCAATCGCGTTGGCCGATTTGGCAAATCCGGCAAGCAGATTGTAAAGCACCGGGATGATAAACAGCGTAAGTGTGGTCGCAAAAATCAGCCCGCCCAAGATCACCATACCGATGGCCGCCCTGCTCTCGGCGCCCGCACCCGTGGCGATTACTAAGGGCACCGCACCAAAGATCGTGGAGATAGTGGTCATCAGCACGGGCCGGAAACGCAAGGACGCGCCTTCTAGAATAGCGTCTTTTACTGCGTAGCCTTCATCTCGAAGCTGGTTGGCGAACTCCACAATTAATATGCCGTTTTTCGACATAAGCCCAAGCAACATAATAATTCCGATCTGGCTATATATGTTCAGGCTGATGCCACTCCACCATAGCGCCAGCAACGCACCGGTTACGGCTAGCGGCACCGGGAGCATGATAATCAACGGGTGAATCCAGCTTTCAAACTGGGCCGCCAACACTAGGAACACGATAATAAACGCCAGCCCGAAGGTGACGTAAATCGCCGAAGAGGATTCCTGAAATTCCCGGCTCAACCCTTGATAACTTAGCCGTGCCTCTGGCGGCAGTGTGTCTACCGCAAGGGTGTTCAGGTAGGTGAGTGCCGAGCCAAGATCGTAACCATCCGCAAGAGACCCACTTATTACCACGGCAGGCAGGCGGTCGATACGGCGAAGATCGGGGTTTGCCCCTTTTTCCGTTATCGACACCAATGCCTGTAAAGGAATCAGGTTGCCGCCTTCTCTTGGGCGCAGGAAAATCTGGCCAAGGTCGGATGGCGTGGCACGGCTGGCATCATCCGCCTGCATGATCACGTCATATTCTCGGCCACGTTCCAGATAGGTGGTTACCTTGCGAGACGCAAGCATGGTTTGCAGGGTAAGGCCGACATCCCGAATGGTAATGTCCAAATCCGCAGCACGCTCACGATCAATGGCAATACTGAGTTCCGGCCGGGTGAGCTCGAAGTCTGTTTGCAGGTTCAGCAAATTGGGGTTCTCTTTCGCTCGCTCTACTAGTTCGTCACTCCAGGCCTGCACGGATTCATAATCCGGCCCGGCGACCACGAACTCAACTGGCTGACTGAACCCGCGTTGGCCTAAGCCTGGGGGATTTATCGCGACCAGGCGAATACCTGAAATAGTGTTAAAGCTGTCGCGAATTTCCTTGGTAACCTGCTGCTGTTTGATCTCTCGCTCTTCCCAGGGGGCCAGCCCCATAATGATGAACGCACTGTCTTCTCTGCCCCGAAAGCCAACAATCGACAACATCCGGCTGGCGATTCCATCCTCCAAATAGGGCAGCAGTTTCTGTTCTGCCTGCTTAACATAGTGATCGGTGTATTCGGCGGTGGCTCCTTTGGGAGCACTGGCGGGCATGATAATAACGCCCCTGTCCTCGGTAGGCGCCAGCTCCTGGGGCAGTTCCGGGTATATCACGGCAGCAATAACCAACCCGACCAACCCAGTACCCAGCACCAGGCCCGCCTGATTCAGGGAGAATCGCAGCAAGCGTTCATAACCGCTGGTGAGGCCGTTCAAAACTTTCTCGCTGGCCGCCCAAAAGCGATGCCCCTCTGTGCCTTGAGGGCTGGGCCTGAGCCACTTTGAGCAAAGCATGGGTGCCAGGGTAAGCGCCACCAGGCTGGACACCACAACCGCGGCCGCCAGAGTGAAGCCAAATTCCGCGAACAACCGACCTATATTGCCGCCCATAAACGAAATGGGCACAAACACTGCTACCAGTGTCAGGGTGGTCGCAATCACCGCAAAAGCGACTTGCCTTGCACCACGGTATGCCGCCAGCAATGGGGGTTCACCTTTATCGATGCGACGCTGGATGTTTTCCAGCATCACGATGGCATCATCCACCACCAGTCCGATGGCGAGTATCACTGCCAGTAGAGTGAGCACGTTGATGGAAAAGCCCAGAAAACCGAGGCCGATAAACGCACCGATCACCGCCACCGGAATGGTCACGGCGGGAATCAGGGTGGCACGCCAGGAACGCAGAAACAGGAATATAACCAGAATAACCAGCGAGACCGCGATCGCCAGAGTTATCATCACCTCGCGAATGGAAGCCCGAATGAAGATAGATTCGTCGTAGCTTTCGGTAATCGTTATTTCCGGAGGCAAGGTTTCCCGGATTTTCTCCAGCTCGGCCCGGACGGCATCCGATACCGCAACGGTATTGGCTTTGGACTGGCGTATAATCCCCAAGCCAATCGCAGTTTGGCCGTTGGCCCGCAAACGGCCAATATCGGATTCCACGCCCATGCGCACATCGGCAACCTCTCCCAGGCGCAGCAACTGGTTGCCATCGCGACGGACCACCAATTCGCGGAATTCTTCAACGGTTGTCAGGCGGCCTTTTGCCCGTACCGTAAAGTTGCGGGTGGACGAATCTACCGAACCGGCTGGCAACTCCACATTATTGGCCTGCAATGCCGCCTCTACTTCGGAAACGGTGATATCCCGGGCGGCCAGGCGCTCTCGATCGAGCCACACTCGAATGGCGTAGCGGCGCTCGCCACCAATTCGCACATCGGCAACCCCATCCACGACCGCTAACCGATCGGATAAAACGCGATCGGCGTAGTCGCTTAGCTGGGCGGAGTCCCAGATATCGCTGCGCAGGGTCACCCACATCATTGGGCGAGCATCGGAATCCGCCTTGCTCACCACGGGGGGATCGGCTTCATCCGGCAGCTCATTGCTAACTCGCGAAATCGCATCGCGCACATCGTTTGCGGCAATGTCGACATTTCGGGTGGCCGAAAATTCAATACTGGTATAAGACCCGCCCTGTCGGGTGGACGATTGGATAGAACGAATGCCTTCTATACCACTGATGGCTCCTTCGATGATCTGCGTTATCTGGGTATCCACTACTTCGGCGGCAGCACCCGTGTAATCGGTTGAGATGGAAACCACAGGCGGGTCGATATCTGGGTATTCGCGCACCGGAAGGCCGAATAGAGCGGCCAGACCAAACACCACGATCAGCAAGCTGAGAACCGTGGCAAAGACCGGGCGTTTGATGGAAATATCAGAGAGAACCACCGCTTATGACTCCAGAGCGCTGGTAAAACGGTTGTCCGGGATCGCGTTTTCATCATCGATCACCCGGACCCGTTCCCCACTACTAAGTCGATCCTGGCCAGTTACCACCACATGGTCTTCTGCCGTCAGCCCGCGAGCAATCTCTACGCGACCCGGCATGCGCGAACCAAGAACAACTGAGACGCGCCGGGCAACACCGTCTTCGGCGACAAATACATACTGCTCATCGCCACGAACCATAACCGCCTGCTCTGGCACCACCAGAGCCTGACGCTCGCGCAATGTCAGGCTGACGGACATGAACTGCCCGGGGCGCAATCTACCCTCGGCATTATCAATCAGGGCACGGACCGGCAATGAGCGACTGAGTTCGTCAATGCGGGTGCCTAGCTCAACCAATTCACCATTGAACACTTGCTCCGGATAGGCAGGCGAGCCTCCTTCCACCCTTTGGCCTGGGTTAATCTGGCCAAGAAAGCGCTCGGGAATGGAAAAATTCAGTTCCATGCGAGATGTGGAGTCCAGCGTCGTTATGGTTGTTCCTGCAGTGATGTAGGCCCCGATACTAATGTTGCTCAGGCCCGCAACGCCAGAAAACGGCGCTTCAATACGGTGATTTTCTAGCCGGACTTGAGCGGCTGTGCGCTGGGCTTCAGACACTTCCACAGCGGTTCGCAATTCATCGACTAGAGACTGGGAAATGCTGTTTTTATCCCGCAGGCTGCTAGCCCGTTCGAACTGGCGCTTAGCATCGGCAAGTTGCGCTTCAATCACGCCAAGATCTGCTCTGGCCTGCCTATCATCAAGCCGCAAAAGCAAGTCACCCTGCTTTACCTGGCGTCCGGATTTCAGGTTAAAATCCACAACCCGGCCACTGGTTTCAGTGGTCAATTCAACGGCATTCACGGCATTTAAACTGCCAACGGCCCTGACCTGATCACGCACGGTATCGGTTACGGGCAGCACGGTATTTACCACGCTTGGCGGCCGTTCAGCGGTATCTTTATCCTGCGACGGGTCGTTCAGGCTGCGATAAGCCACTGCACCACCCACTGCTAATACGACCAGCAATAAACCGATCAGCCATTGTTTCCACATAGACAATTCCATCAGACAGACCGGCCGCCGCCGGGCGTTATTTTCTCTGTATCACAAGAACAAGTTCACCAACATCAACTCCCCATTTACTCATGGTGGTCTGGTTGATGAGAGTGTCGGGTGTCACAAGATACATCCAGTCGTCCATTCGTACATCCAAGGTCCCATCGCCATAGGCGATCTGGAGAACATAATTCATATGAATGGTGTTACCGCTCCAGCGCAACATTCCCGGCTCAGCCACGTCACCCGCATCGGCGTGGTAACTGTCGGCAGTATCTGATGGCGTCAACGTCCAAACACGGGTTTGCACTTCACCATCATCAAAGCGGAACTCTTCATCTAGAGTGCCCACTCCTGCGCTGTCCCAGGACGCAGAAATATCCGCATCAAAGGTGCGGATAACCTCTCCGGAAAAGCCCTTGACCACGCCACGGGCGGTAAGTTCACCGTTGAAAAACTGCTCCGGGATCAGTTTGGGGCCGCGCTCTGCATAGTCGGTTAGTGCTGGCCCGGAACAGCCACTCAGCAGCGCTAAAGCGGCTATCAGCAAGAGTATAAAGCTCCGACCGGCTTTGGGAATCATAGAACACAGGTTTTGCATGTTTTTTACACTATCCATAGGGGTTCTCCACAGGGCCTCATTATTCTTAGGCGCCACCAAAATTCGCAGTTCTGTCCTATTACGTGAATACGCCGGAAGACGATTATTCGATCAGCGGTTGGTGTCGCCATATCCTACTGACTGTCTTTGCTGACACTGCTATAAGCGCTTTTCGTCAATGGAACCCGGGGCAGAATGCCGTAAAACAGCAGGCAACTTGGCGGTGAATCGTTCCCGCATACAGATTTTTGAACAGATACAGAGGATTGATTATGCCGGTCTACAAGGCGCCCTTGCGTGATATGAAGTTTCTGATTAACGACGTGTTTGATTACCCAAAACACTACGCCTCACTGAAAAGCGGCGAAAACGCCACACCCGATATCGTGGATGCCATCCTTAACGAATGCGCAAAGTTCTGCGAAGAGCAATTGAGCCCGCTTTTTCAGCCAGGTGATGAAGAAGGCTGCACCCTGAAAGACGGCGTCGTCATCACGCCAAAAGGTTTTAAGGAAGCTTACGACAAATTTGTAATGGGTGGATGGCAGGGTCTGTCAGCACCCGAAGAGTACGGCGGCCAAGGCCTCCCAGCCTCCATGGGCATGTTCAAACAAGAAATGGTGGGCACCGCCAACTGGTCGTTTTCCATGTACCCGGGTCTGTCCATCGGCGCCATGAATACCATTCAACTGCATGGTTCTGATGAGCTAAAAGACACGTATCTCGCACCCATGACGGAAGGCCGCTGGGCCGGTACCATGTGCCTAACTGAGCCCCAGTGCGGCACCGATCTGGGCCAAGTAAAGACCAAAGCTGAACCACAGGCCGATGGCAGTTATAAAGTAACTGGCACCAAAATTTTTATCTCCTCCGGTGACCACGACCTAACCGAGAACATTATTCACATTGTGCTGGCTCGCCTACCGGATGCGCCCAAAGGCACCCGCGGTATCAGCCTGTTTATTGTGCCTAAAGTACAGCACGACAAAGACGGCAACTTAGGTGAAGCCAACGGGGTCACCTGTGGCAGCCTGGAAAAGAAAATGGGCATCAAGGCCTCCGCAACCTGCGTGATGAACTTTGATGCAGCCACGGGTTATCTGATTGGCGAACAGAACAAAGGCTTAGAGTGCATGTTCACCTTCATGAACACAGCACGGATTGGTACCGCTATTCAGGGTGTCGGGCCAGCTGAGTTGTCCTATCAATGGGCTTTAAACTACGCAAAGGAACGCCGTTCCATGCGCGCCCTCTCTGGCAAAAAAGAGCCGGAAGAAGTAGCAGACAGCCTGATTCACCACGCCGATGTACGTCGCATGCTGCTGACCCAAAAAGCCATCGCGGAAGGTGGTCGAGCCATGCTCTATGACGCCGGCCGTTTAGCCGACCACATGGTAGAAGCCCATGAAGCAGGGGACCAAAAAAAAGCAGATAAGTACGACGACAAGCTCGGCTTCCTGACCCCCATCCTCAAGGGGTTCCTTACCGAACTGGGGTGTGAGGCAGCTAACCTTGGCATGCAGGTTTTTGGTGGCCACGGTTATATTCGTGAACACGGTATGGAGCAAATTGCCCGCGACACACGCATTGCCACGCTTTATGAAGGCACCACAGGTATTCAGGCGCTGGATCTGCTTGGCCGCAAAGTACTGTTAACCACCAAAGGTGGCGCGGTTCGTGATTTTACGGCCAGGGTCGCCAACTTTGCCCGCAAACAGCTAACCGACAGCCGTTTACGCCCATTTGCATTGGAACTGCTGAAACTAATCGGCCAATGGAACCTGCTTACTGTGCGCATCATGCTTGCCGCGCGCAAAGATCGGGACTTAGTCAGCTCCGCTTCGTACGATTTCCTGATGTACAGCGGTTACGTGACCATGGCGTATATGTGGGCACGCCAAGCAGCGGTAGCGGCGGATCGGCTGGATAACGGGGGCGATGAATCAGAAGCGTTCTATAAAGCCAAGCTGGCCACTGCGGAATTCTACTACGAGCGGCTGTTGCCCCGGGCACAGACCCATGCCAGCACTATGCTTAGCCCCAGTAAAAACCTAATGCAACTACATGCAGATGACATGGCCTTCACCGGGTAAAGATATCCGGTGATTTTTTATCCCGGGTAGAAACTACCCGGGATTTTTTTAACCGCTCTCTCAGCAATTAAAGACCATATTTGGTCCCGATTGCACCAAAGGTTCCATTATCCTTGGTGGCTTGAAGAGCCTTGTTAAGGCCTTCAATAACCTCATCGGGGGTATCGAGGCTCATGGCCAAATACAAATCAACATCGTTGAACGAAAACACCGGAATCAAACCTTCAACATCCTGCTGAGAGGCAAGGTATGGCCCTCCAAGGCGTTCCGCAATCCATAGATCAATTTGGCCCAATGCCAAGCGCTTCGGATTGAGATCATCACTTTCGATCACAGACATCTCATAACCACGTTTTAACAGGTACTCGCTCCTAACATCGTTGCGATAGCCCCCTATGGTTTTGCCTCTTGCATCCTCAAGCGCGTCCATCGTAATCGTGCTTCCCTGCGCGGCAAAAATCGTCCACAGGTTCTGTGCCAGAGGCCCAACCCACTTGAACATGGGCGCCCGCTCCTCCGTATAGGTGGTGCAAAAGATACCGTGATTGGCTTTTTTTAGGG
The DNA here is from genome assembly GCF_900215155.1 of Marinobacter sp. LV10R510-11A. Classification (NCBI taxonomy): domain Bacteria; kingdom Pseudomonadati; phylum Pseudomonadota; class Gammaproteobacteria; order Pseudomonadales; family Marinobacteraceae; genus Marinobacter; species Marinobacter sp. LV10R510-11A. The sequence goes on along the minus strand of NZ_LT907980.1, from coordinate 3,195,877 downwards.
CACGGTTATAGCCGTAATTCCAATTGCGCAGCTTCATTCTGTAGTCGTAGCCTGACTGATCCAGAACCGCTTTCGCTCTTTCCGTACAAATACCGTCAATCTTGTCTGCACTGTGTTCAAACGCACGCCCATTAGTACTCATATTGTAAGGCGGGAAATTTTCGGTATAGATATACAACCGATCAGCCGCAAAAATCTGAGATGCATTGAATAATGTCAGCAACATCAAGACGGACAACGAAATTAAACGCATGGGAAGGGCTCCTTGAAAAGGCGTTCCGGGGCAAATTGCTTCGAAAATTTAAAAAAATGTTAAATTGAAGTGTAGCTCAAGCCCAATGCAGTTTTAGTATAAAGGTGTGTCGTTATGTAAAAGCAAAATTTTGAAAAATGAGGGATAAATAAACTCGCCACGCCAGGTTAAAACCCGGCGCAAACTTGGCTTTTACCGAAGTTAAACAGCCCCCTCACGGAACCTTTGTATAAAGGCTTCGGATTCTGCAATGGATGCTTCCATATCGCGAACCAGGCTATCCACATCTTGGCGAATCTGTCCCAGTTCGTTTTCTAGGGCGCCAATCGCTTGAGCGTTAAGGTTGTGCTTCAGGAACAGAACCGGATCCATGCGTGTCTCTACCTGATGCATGCGAGCAATCAGGCTGTTATAAAGTTCACGGGTTTCATCAAGCCTTTGCTTACTGGTTTTCCTCAGTGACGCGCTTTTCAACACCGAGCTTTTCCATGGCGTTGTAATACACGGTGCTACAGCCACTGAATACCAGCAATAGGCAGAACAAACCGGTTAGCCGGGTGACAACAGAAACGGTGCTGGGTTGTGTGGACATGGTTTGAATCAATCCTTTTGTGTCTGAGTGCGGTTGTTATACTGCAAGCTTCAACCCCTGACGCAAACACCACCTATCGATGCCTGAGCAAACTACTATCCCATACTGCCCCTGTGGCAGCCAGAGCAGTTACACGGATTGCTGCCAACGCTACCATGCCGGCGAAAAAGCCCCCACGCCCGAAGCGCTGATGCGTTCGCGCTTCACTGCGTTTGTGCTGAAGCTGGAGGATTACCTGTGCGCCAGCTGGCACACCAGCACCCGGCCAACAGTGTTGAATATGGACGACTCACCAAACTGGGTTTCTCTTCGAATACTTGGTAGCAAAGAAACTGGCGACACCGGTCAGGTGCACTTTCAGGCTATTTATCGGCTTGATTCCGGGTGGGGTTATCTGCAGGAAAACTCAGATTTTGTGCGCGAAGACGGCCGCTGGTATTACTTGCAGGGCCAACCCCACCAGGGCGTCCTGAAACCCGGGCGCAATGAACACTGCCCCTGTGGCAGTGGTAAGAAATTCAAGGCCTGTTGCCTGTGAGGAAGCATGTGACCAAGCTAGTGGTATTCATGATGATTAGGGATTCACTTCCCGATACAGAAGGATCCGAAGATCTTGCCCAATAATTCATCCGGAGTGATCTGCCCCGTAATTTCTCCTAGCGCATCCTGCGCAGCCCGCAGATCTTCAGCGAGCAGTTCCCCGGCGCCATAACCTTCTAACTGGGCCTGACCTTGCAGCATAAAATCCCGGGCGCGTTCCAACGCATCCAGGTGCCGGCGGCGAGCCAGAAAGCCGCCTTCGGTGGTGCTGGCAAAGCCCATGCACTGCTTCAGATGATTTCTCAGAACATCGAGCCCATCAGTGGATTTCGCCGCGAGGCGCATCACCGGCGCGTGCTCTGCGGGTAACTCTGAAAGACCCACTATTTCTCCGCTCAGATCAACTTTGTTACGAATCACCGTAACCGGGGCTGACGCAGGCAACTGATCAATGAAATCTGGCCAGATTTCATTGGGCGTGGTTTTATCTGTGGTGGTGGCATCCACCATAAGCAGGATGCGATCGGCGTGGCGAATTTCGTCCCAGGCTCGGGCAATACCAATTTGTTCCACTTCGTCGGCACTGTCACGCAGGCCTGCGGTGTCGATAATATGCAGAGGCATACCATCGATGTGGATATGTTCCCGCAGGACATCCCGGGTCGTACCTTCAATGGCGGTCACTATGGCCGCTTCTCTCCCAGCAAGCGCATTGAGGAGGCTGGATTTACCAGCATTAGGACGGCCGGCAATCACAACCTTCATACCATCCCGTAGGATGGTGCCCTGCTGAGCTTCACCTAGTATGCCCTGAAGGTGTTCCAACAAGGCCTGTAGATCGGTGGCGACTTTGCCGTCGGCGAGGAAATCGATTTCCTCTTCCGGAAAATCAATAGCCGCTTCCACATAAATACGTAGATGGGTTACAGATACCACTAGCGCCTCAATACGCCGTGAAAACACGCCCTGCATGGATCGAACCGCACAGCGTGCGGCCTGTTCCGAGCTGCTTTCAATAAGATCGGCAATGGCTTCGGCCTGAGCCAAGTCGAGCTTATCGTTGAGAAAGGCCCGCTCTGAGAACTCACCGGGGCGTGCCAAGCGCGCTCCAAGACGACAGACTTCCCGTAGCAGTAAATCCAGAATGACCGTGCCGCCGTGGCCCTGTAGCTCAAAAACATCTTCACCTGTAAAAGAATTGGGGTTGGGAAAAAAAAGCCCAATTCCTTCATCAATGAGCTCTTTGTGCTGATCTAAAAAGGCGCCGTAATGGGCGTATCGAGGCTTTGGTGCATACCCCAGCATTGCAGCAGCAATTATCTTCGCCAGCGGGCCGGATACCCGAACAATGCCCACCCCAGCCTGGCCTGGAGCTGTGGCTATGGCCGCGATGGTTTCGGGAGTGTGGGGGGTTTGAGGAGCGTCGAGAGTTCCGGGGCGCTGGTTCATCACATGTGCCTCTTACACAACAGTTTTTTGCATTCCTTAAATAGTAAAGGCCCCATTAAGGAGCCTTTACCAAATACCTAACCGGCCACTGGGTCAGTGTTTTCTAGTGGCCATTTCTGCTTCGATCTTACGGGTAATGTACCACTGCTGGCTAATCGACAGAATGTTGTTTACCAACCAGTACAGTACCAGACCGGCCGGGAACCAGAGGAAGAAGATGGTGAATACCACTGGCATCAGCTTCATTATTTTAGCTTGCATCGGATCTGGCGGAGTCGGGTTCAGGCTCATCTGCAGCATCATGCTGGCACCCATAAGGATCGGCAGAATAAAGTAAGGATCCATTACTGAAAGGTCGTGTATCCATAGCATGAAGGGCGCATGGCGCAGCTGAACACTCTCGAACAGTACCCAGTATAGGGAGATGAACACGGGCATCTGAACCAGAATAGGCAAGCAACCACCTAGCGGATTAATCTTCTCTTTCTTGTACAGAGCCATCATCTCTTGGGACATGCGTTGGCGATCATCGCCGTACAACTCTTTCAACCTGGCCAGCTGCGGAGCAACGGCTCGCATGCGCCCCATGGAGCGGTAGCTGGTGGCGGAAAGCTTAAAGAACAGGCCTTTAACTAGCACCGTCAGCAAAATAATGGATACACCCCAGTTGCCCACTATGCTGTGGAACCATTCCAGAACGATGAACAATGGCAGCGAAATAAAGAACAGCCAGCCGAAATCTACGGTGCGGTCGAGGTTTGGCGCAACGCCCTCAAGACGATCGATAATCTTTGGACCTACATAGGCACGAGCACCAATTTCTATGGTTTCTCCAGGCGCTACGGTTGTTGCCGGGTAAACAAAACCCATCACATGCAACAGGCCGCGACGAGTCGTCTGGAACTGCGCGGGTTGGTCTCGGTCTGGTACCCAGGCTGCAAGGAAGTAGTGCTGCAGAAACGCCATCCAGCCATTGGTTACAGTCTGGTTGATACGTGTTTCTTCCAGATCACCAAAATCAAATTTTTCATAAGGATCTTCGGGGGAGCTGGTTACCAGGCCAAGGAAAGCCTTGATACCCATACTTGGCCCGGACGTGGGATCCGGTGCCTGATCGCGAACGATCTTACCCGTAAAGTTGGCCTGCCAGTTATTGCTGGAACGGTTGTCGATTAGGTAGCGAACGCCGATTTCATAACTGTCACGGGTAAACTGGTAGCGCTTAGTAATGCGAACACCGTTTTCCATGGTGTGCGTCAGATCAACCGCCAGTTCGTTGTTGCCTTTTGTCAATTCGTAGTTGGTAGCGTCTGTATCGTAAACCGGTGCTTCACCATTCTTGGCGCTATCAGGGCCGTTCTTACCAATCAGCCCGCTTTCCAGAACATAAAACCGATCCTCTGTATTATTCAGAACGCTCAGTGATTCTTTGCTATTCAATGACTTGTCGTAATCAATCAGCGAACCTTTGACCAAATTGCCGCTTACTCGATCAATAACGAGATCCAAGACATCGGTGCGAACCGTGATGTATTGGTTGTTCACACTGACATTCGAGTTCGCCGGGGTGGATACTATTTGGCCACTTTCGGGAGTTGTAAATTCTTCGTCTGCTCCGGTATTGGCGGCGGTTCCTTGCGAGGTTTCGCCTGGAAGCACCATGGCATCAGAACCAACAGAACTGTTATCTGACTGTACGCGCGTAGACTCTACTACCTGCTCAGTAGGAACGGGTTGGTGATAATCATCATTCCAAGCAAGCACCATCAAATAACTGACAATAGCCAGGCCGGCAAATAATACGATGCGTTGAATATCCATAGAGTTACTGTCTGGCCTGGGTGGTTATTGGGGGATGGTCAGCCTGAGGGCTACAGGACGCTATTTCTGCCTGTCGCGATTGTACGGTACCCGGTACAGGATCATAACCACCTTCTGCCCAAGGGTGGCATCTCAACAGGCGTTTAGTGGAGAGATAAAGACCTTTCAGCGAACCGTGATGGGAGATAGCTTCCACAGCGTATTGTGAACAGGTTGGATAATGTCGGCAATGACTGGCCATAAACGGACTGAGGGCATACTGATAAACGCGGATAGGAAGAAGCAGAAAGTTGCGCATTAACCCGTTCCCTCTGCAGCTGGGGATGTTCCTGCTGATTGAGATGGCGATAGCTGACAATACTTTTTTGTAAGCCGGTGCCAGAGACCATTCAGAGATTGGCTCACCTCTTGGTTTTCCAACGCTGCAAGTCCTTGGCGCCCGAGAACGATGATATCCATTCCGGGAAGATCAGGCTGATGTCGGAAAGTCTCTCGAACCTGACGCTTAATCCGGTTTCGCTGTACAGAAAGTTTAAGGTTTCTCTTCGCAAAAATTAAACCAATCCTGGCATGTCCGAGGTTATTCGGAGTAGCCAGAATCAGAAAATTCCGGTGCGGAACCTTAATCTGTACGTCGTCGAAGACTTTGCTGTAATCCGCTGGTCGCAAAAGACGATGCGCTTTAGGGAAATTTAAAGTCTTCACAAGGCGAACGACAGATTACGCTGACAGACGTGCACGGCCTTTGGCACGACGACGGGAAATTACTTTGCGGCCGTTGGCAGTTGCCATACGGGCACGAAAACCGTGAACGCGCTTACGCTTCAGGACGCTTGGTTGAAACGTTCTTTTCATGGTGACTATCTCACAATTCGTGTGTTGGACATTTGGGAGTTGGCTGAGAAATTAATAACCAAAACAGGAGCGGCATTCTATGCAAATTCTGCCCAAGGTTCAATGTTTATTGGTACGCGCTTACGCTGATGCCAGATAACGCTTCCTGGGAGGTTCGCAAAGCGCAGGCTAATTTCGAGACGATCCGGAGAATAACAGTAGTAATAGGTCTTTATATAATTCTTTAAAAGATTCTATTATTACTGTTATTACACAGGCTGTTTTCTGTGGAAAAGCCTATTTATGACTTATAAATCATTATCTTGAAGCAATCATAAAGCTGGGTAGAAGTATGCCTGAGCCCTGTGTATAAGCGTAGGACGAATTGTGGAGAAGTTGGGCCTGTCGAAAAGTGCCTAGTTATGCACTGGAAGCCCCATGGTTGCGCACAGGGTTGGGGGGCGGTTGCACACACAGGGGTGTTGATAATTTATTACAAAGAATTTTCTGTACACAAGGCTGTATATAAGTCTTTAACAAATTGATAAGAAACACTATTAATTTCCACAGGCTGTTTATGACTCAGTGTTTTCGCTTTCACTGGAGGGGCCGGCAGGTTAGAATCCTTGGTCATCTTTCGGGATCGGGCACTCTCGGTTCGAGAAATTTATGAGTTATCGGGAGCGGACTGTCGTGCCGAACAGTATGTGGCATCAATGCCTTGAAGTACTTCGGGATGAGTTTCCCGCACAACAGTTCAATACCTGGCTTAGGCCCCTCCAGTCTGATCAACGGGAGGGGCAACTGATGCTCTTCGCACCCAATCGGTTTGTGATGGACTGGGTGAATGAGAAGTACCTGCGACGCATAGAAGAAGTTCTCAAAGATTTGAACGGTGGGCAGGCTCCAAGGGTCGGAATGAAGGTTGGATCGGCTCCTCGGGAAAGCGAACCGGTGATGCGCTCAGAAATCGCCCAGCGGGGTTCAGTACAGCGAGTACAAGAAGAGACCGGGGGCAGAGTTACCGAAGAGGAGAAAGGTATCGCGACGACTGTGAGCGGTAGCCGGGCTGCACAGAATAGACAGAATAGAGGGTATGGATCGGCGACACCCCGTCGTTCGGTTCAGGTAGAAGGTGACATCAAGCACCAAAGCTTTCTCAACGAAGGCTTCACATTTGATACCTTTATTGAGGGTAAGTCGAACCAGCTTGCCAGGGCTGCGTCAATGCAGGTGGCTGAAAACCCGGGCGGTGCGTATAACCCACTATTTTTATACGGTGGTGTCGGCTTGGGTAAAACTCACCTGATGCACGCGATAGGAAATGAGATTGAACGGCGCAACCCTAATGCTAAGGTTGCGTATCTGCGTTCGGAACGGTTTGTTGCAGATATGGTTAAGGCGCTGCAACTGAACGCAATCAGTGAATTTAAGCGTTACTACCGGTCCGTGGACGCGTTGTTGATCGATGATATTCAATTTTTTGCCCGTAAAGAACGCTCCCAGGAAGAGTTTTTTCACACCTTTAACGCGTTGCTTGAGGGCGGCCAACAGGTAATCGTAACGTGTGATCGGTTTCCAAAAGAAATCATCGACATGGAGGAGCGCCTGAAGTCCCGTTTTGGTTGGGGGCTAACAGTGATGGTTGAGCCGCCGGAGCTGGAAACGCGAGTGGCGATTCTGATGAAGAAGGCTGAACAGACCAATGTAAAATTAAGCAGCGAAGCCGCATTTTTTATCGCTCAAAAGATCCGCTCTAACGTGAGGGAACTTGAAGGCGCACTCCGCTTGGTGATAGCGAACGCTCACTTCACGGGTTCTGAAATTACGCCACCGTTTATCCGGGAAAGCCTGAAAGATCTGCTCGCTCTGCATGAAAAACAGGTGAGCATCGATAACATTCAGCGCACGGTGGCCGAGTATTATAAGATTAAGGTAGCGGATCTACACTCCAAGCGGCGTACCCGCGTGATTACCCGGCCCCGGCAAGTGGCTATGTCGCTTTCCAAAGAGCTGACTAATCACAGCTTGCCGGAAATCGGCGATGCGTTTGGTGGCCGCGATCACACAACCGTTTTGCATGCGTGCAAGAAAATCGTGGAGCTTCAGGAAACAGATCCTGGCATTCGCGAAGATTATAAGAATTTCATGAGATTACTAACCACCTGAATTCTACATTCATCCTTCCAACAACAGAAAGCTGAGTGACATGAAACTGACGATCAGCCGTGAATCCCTGCTCACACCGTTGCAAAGCATTGCCGGTGTCGTTGAAAAAAAGCAGACCATGCCGGTACTGTCGAATGTGCTGCTGGTGGCCGAAGACAACACTTTGACCCTAACTGGGACAAACATGGAAGTTGAGCTGGTAGGACGGGTGACACCTGTCCATATTGACCAGCCCGGGCGGATCACCGTACCAGCCCGGAAGCTTTCAGATATCTGCAGAGCGCTGGGCGATGAAGCGCCAATAGAATTAGTGCTTGAAGGCGACCGGTTGCATATACGATGTGGCGCAAGTCATTTCACGCTTTCCACGTTGCCAGCTGAGCATTTCCCTAATGTGGAAGATGAGCCAGAGAGCTTCCGGCTTGAACTGCCACAGAAAGAACTGAGGCGCATGTTTGATGCGACAGCGTTCGCCATGGCTCAGCAAGATGTTCGCTATTATTTGAACGGATTGTTGCTTGAAGTGGATAAGGATCACGTACGTACAGTGGCAACCGACGGCCACCGGCTCGCGATGGCTCATGTTGAGCTGGATACCGGTTGTGCAGAGCCGCGCCAGGTTATAGTCCCCCGTAAGGGCGTTCTGGAGCTTTCACGGTTGCTGGATGACGTGGAAACATCGGTCACGTTGGTTATTGGGGATAGCCACCTGCGAGCGACTGTTGGATCCTACACCTTCACTTCCAAGCTTATTGAAGGCAAGTTCCCGGATTACAATCGGGTGGTTCCACGCGGCGGCGACAAGATAGTTCTGGCAGATCGTGCGACCCTGAAAAATACCTTGCAGCGGGCTGGCATCTTGTCCCATGAAAATATCCGCGGCGTTCGTCTGAATTTGGCGACGAATGAACTCAAGGTGTTTGCTAATAACCCGGATCAAGAACAGGCTGAAGACGCACTGCCGGTGGATTATCAGGGCGAATCCTTACAGATTGGTTTTAATGTAGGCTATTTAATTGACGTAATGAACGCGCTGGATGATGAGCAGGTGAAGATTACGCTCTCCAATCCGAATAGTAGCGCACTGATTGAATCGCAAACTGATAACCGCTGCCTTTATGTGGTTATGCCGATGAGGCTATAGGAGAAGACTGATGGGCACCGTAACGAATGGAATCAAAGGCGCGTTCAGAATTGGCCAAACACTTTCTGTACTGGGTCGAACTGGAGCCAGATGGGTTGGGGGTGATCGGCCTCCTGCTCCGCGGCTGTTACGCCGGACGTTCGAATCCCTGGGCGCAACCTACATCAAACTTGGGCAGTTCATTGCGAGTTCGCCGACCTTCTTCCCGAAAGAGTACGTGGAAGAATTTCAATGCTGCTTGGATCGCACGCCCAATCTGCCGTTTGGTGTAATCAAGCGCATTATTCGTGACGAGCTGGATGTACCGATTGATCAAGTGTTCTCTGAGATTGATCCGATAGCCCTGGCTTCCGCCTCAATTGCACAGGTTCACGCTGCTCGCCTGGTTACTGGCGAAGAGGTGGTGATCAAGGTTCAGAAACCGGGCGTTGAAAATATCCTGCTGACAGATCTGAACTTCCTGTATCTTTCGGCGCGAATTCTAGAAACCTTAGCACCAAAACTCTCTTGGACGTCGCTCTCCGGGATTGTGGAAGAAATCCAGCGCACCATGATGGAGGAATGCGACTTCATTAAGGAGGCGAACAACCTCAAGGTGTTTCGGAAGTTTCTCCACGACACTCATAATGAAGAGGCTACGGTTCCCGAGGTTTACGAACATGCCAGCACCCGTCGGATACTTACCATGGAGCGTTTCCACGGGGTGCCTTTAACGGACCTCGAAAGTATCCGGGGTTATGCAAAAGATCCGGAGCGGACACTGATCACCGCGATGAATACCTGGTTTGCCAGCCTTACTCAGTGTGAGTTTTTCCACGCCGATGTGCACGCAGGTAACCTGATGGTATTGAAAGATGGGCGTATTGGATTTATCGATTTCGGAATTGTCGGTCGAATCCGCCCAGACACGTGGGAAGCGGTTAGCGATTTTATTTCCTCAGTGATGGTAGGTAATTTCGACGGTATGGCGGATGCCATGATCCGTATTGGAATCACCAACCGTACCGTGCAGGCAGACCAGCTAGCGGACGATTTACGTAAGTTGTATCAAAAAATGGATAAGATGGTGCCAGATCAAGTGTCCTATCAAGCGGATCAAGCCGAAGACGATGTGAATAACATCTTGATGGACATGGTTAAAGTGGGCGAAAGCCACGGGCTACATTTCCCAAGGGAGTTCGCCCTGTTGCTGAAGCAGTTCCTGTATTTCGACCGCTACGTGCATATTCTTGCGCCAGAAATGGATGTGTTTATGGATGAGCGTTTGAATATGCTGCACTGAGGCGGGTCGCCTTCACCTGCTCGGTTTTGTACACTAAGGGCAGTATTTCACTATACTTGTGAGATGCTGCCTTTTTTCGTGGATACGTTCCATTCCTTTTGCTGCCGCGACGAGCTGTCCTTTCTATGGCGCTGGTAAAACTTCATACCGAGTTTTTTCGCAATCTGTCACCCGCCGAACCGGCGTCGTTCTCACCCTCATTCAATTTGTTATACGGTGCCAACGGCAGCGGGAAGACCAGTGTTCTTGAAGCTATTGGTTATCTGGGGCTAGGTCGATCGTTTCGAATAAACAGGCATCAAGCGGTCGTCCAGCATGGTCAGCAACGATTCACGGTGTTTGGTGGCTTGGATCACGGCTTTGATGACGAACGAAATGCTGAATCTTCAGGTTCTCTTGCGCACCGGTTAGGTATCTCAAGGGATGTAGGTCAGAAAGAAACCAAGCTGCGGGTTGATGGTGAAGGTGTACGCAGCCTTTCTTCTCTTGCGATGCACCTGCCCGTGTCGGTTATTGATCCTGGCGTGTTTGATATTGTGGCAGGTGGGCCTGGGAAGCGACGTCAATTTTTAGATTGGGCAGTGTTCCACGTGGAACCTTCCTTCGCATCAAGCTGGCAACAGTGCCAGAGAGTGATATCACAGCGGAATCAAACGCTCAGAAATGGTAGACTAGAAGAATCCATGCTGCGTATCTGGGATGCCCAGTACGCAGCACTGAGCGAACGAATAAGCGAAGCCCGAAAAGCTGCTTTTGATCAATTCAAAAGCGCGTTCGACAGCCTGCTTCACGAAGTGAACGTTAGCTGGACGGACGGGCTAAAGCTCGAGTTCTATCCCGGGTGGGATACAAGCCAATCGCTGGTAGATGTACTTGTCCAGCATAGGGAACAGGAAGCCCGCATGGGGCACACCCTTTATGGGCCTAACCGAGCGGACATAAGGATCAGATTTCAGGGACGACCGGTGGTGGAAACGTTTTCCCGCGGCCAACAGAAAACCCTCGTTATCCTGATGAAAATTGCCCAGAGCGTGGTTTTAAATGATCTCGGAAAGCAGGTCAGCTTTCTGATTGATGATATTAATGCCGAGCTGGATGAGAGTCACAGATCGATGCTGGCTCGCAAGTTACAGGAGTTACGTTGCCAGGTATTCATTACCTCCATTGAACATCCCGATCCGGAGTCATTGTGGCAGGGTAACCAGATACCTGATTACCGAATGTTCCACGTGGAACATGGCAAATTGAAGGAAGAATAAAACCGGCTTACCAAATCCTCAGCCTGCAAGATGCGGATTTAAGGAAAGCGCCGGCCCTTAAGTTTCAGGAGTTTCCTAATGAGTGAATCGAGCTATAACTCTACCAGTATCAAAGTCCTGAAAGGGCTGGATGCGGTACGAAAACGGCCAGGGATGTACATCGGCGATACAGATGATGGCACCGGCTTGCATCACATGGTGTTTGAGCTGGTGGACAACTCCATCGATGAAGCTCTGGCAGGACACTGCTCCGAAATCGGTATCATTATTCATGCGGATGAGTCGGTAAGCGTTCACGATAACGGCCGTGGTGTTCCTGTAGATATGCACGAGGAAGAAGGCGTATCCGCCGCCGAAGTTATCATGACGGTACTCCACGCTGGGGGTAAGTTTGATGATAGTTCCTATAAAGTTTCCGGCGGTCTTCACGGCGTAGGTGTTTCAGTTGTAAACGCTCTGTCGTCTACCCTCACCCTGACCATACGTCGCGATGGAAAGGTGTATGAGCAGGTTTACACCCACGGTGTGCCAAACGCGCCTTTGGCTGCGGTGGGTGATACAGAGGCTTCAGGTACCCGGGTACACTTTATCCCGTCTCCCGATACCTTCACCCACATTGAATTCCATTACGATATTCTCGCAAAACGCGTTCGGGAATTGGCATTTCTGAACAGCGGTGTGCGTATCCGCCTGACAGACGAGCGTAGTGGTAAAGAAGAACTTTTTCAGTACGACGGTGGTTTGCGGGCATTTGTTGAGCACCTTAACGCCAACAAAACGCCGATCAACCGGGTTTTCCACTTCACTCGTGAGCGTGAAGACGGCATTGTGGTGGAAGTTTCCATGCAGTGGAACGATGCCTTTCAGGAAAATATTTACTGCTTTACCAACAACATACCCCAGCGCGATGGCGGCACACACTTGGCGGGTTTCCGTTCTGCTCTTACCCGTTCGTTGAATACTTACATTGAGAATGAAGGTCTGGGTAAGAAGGCAAAGGTGAGCACGTCTGGTGATGATGCTCGGGAAGGCCTGACGGCGATTGTCAGCGTGAAAGTACCTGATCCTAAGTTTTCTTCACAAACGAAAGACAAGCTGGTGTCTTCGGAAGTGAAAACGGCCGTTGAGCAGGAGCTCTATCACGCCTTTGCAGAGTATTTGCAGGAGCAGCCCAGCGAAGCCAGGCTTATTGTTAATAAGATGATTGAAGCAGCGCGAGCCCGAGAAGCTGCCCGTAAGGCCCGGGATATGACCCGCCGAAAAGGTGCGTTGGATATCGCAGGTTTGCCTGGAAAACTGGCAGACTGCCAAGAGAAAGACCCCGCCCTCTCCGAGCTGTTTATAGTGGAGGGTGACTCGGCCGGTGGTAGCGCTAAACAAGGCCGAGATCGCAAAACTCAGGCAATTCTACCGTTGAAAGGTAAGATCCTGAACGTAGAGAAGGCACGCTTCGACAAGATGTTATCCTCCGTTGAAGTCGGCACGCTGATTACTGCGTTGGGTTGTGGTATTGGCCGTGAAGAGTTCAATGCGGATAAGCTTCGGTATCATTCCATCATTATCATGACGGACGCCGATGTGGACGGTTCCCACATTCGTACTCTGCTGTTGACGTTCCTGTTCCGCCAGATGCGCGAAATCATTGAGCGTGGTCATGTGTTTATCGCTATGCCGCCGCTTTACAAGGTCAAGCGTGGCAAACAAGAGCAGTACCTGAAGGACGAGAAATCAAAAGAAGCTTACCTTACTCAGACGTCTCTGGAAGGCGCACAGCTGTACGTAAATCCGGACGCACCTCCTATCAAGGACTCTGCCCTTGAGACCATGGTGCAGGACTATCAGACGGTTATGGCGATGATTTCTCGCTTGTCCCGCGCGTACCCGGCGAAGGTACTGGAGCAGATGCTGCACAATGATACGCTGAAGGCGGAGCATCTGAAGAACGAGGAGTCGGTTGCGGCTTGGGCCGGTCGCTTGGGCGACGGGCTAAATGTTGATACTCGCAGTGGCACCAAGTACACCTTCTCTGTAGCCAAAGACAATGAGCGCGAGCTCTATCTGCCAAAAGTCACCATCTATGTGCACGGGATTCCCTACGAGCACACGTTCAGCCATGATTTCTTTGATTCGCCATCCTATGGTGCCATTGCGCGCCTTGGCGAAACCCTGAACGGGCTTGTCGAAGAAGGGGCATATATTCAGCGTGGCGAGCGTAAGCAGGCAGTGCTGTCTTTTGAAGGCGCATTGCAGTGGTTGATGAAGGAAGCTCAGCGCGGGCTGAACATCCAACGCTACAAGGGCTTGGGCGAGATGAATCCTGATCAGTTGTGGGAAACCACCATGGATCCTGAATGCCGTCGCATGATGAAAGTGAAGATTGAAGACGCCATTGCGGCGGATCAAATCTTCACCACTTTGATGGGCGATGATGTTGAGCCGCGTCGTAACTTTATCCAGACTCATGCGCTGGAAGTGACGAATCTCGATATTTGATAAGGCTCAGATAAGTAACAAAAAAGCGGCCAGAGTAGTGATACTCTGGCCGCTTTTTTTATTCCCGAAAAACCGGGTATGTTATTGGAATAAGCGCTATTTTCCAGAAGCAGAGTTTGAGGATTTGGCTTTCTCTTTCTCTGCAATTTGTGGCGCCATGACCTCTTCCAGCGTGTACCCCGTCAGCCGGCGAATGGTTCTCCATAGGTAATAGAAGATAAGCATCATCATGATCATGGAAGGTATAGCAATCATTGGGTAGCTTACCAGCGTCATCCTGCCAAGCTCTTCATTGAAGGCCTGGGTACCTGAGGGGCTGACCACAATCCAACGGGCAATAACGTAGTTCATGATGGATGAGAACAGAAACGTGCCGGCAAAAAAGTAGCTCGCTTTTAACAAACGCTCTTCAAACTCTTCTACTTGGTTTTTCTCTTCCAACGTTTTTTGAATTTTTCCCACATCGAGCACGTTGGGGTTGTACAGAAGTGTGCGAACCAGAGGGTATTTCGTGCGGGTAGAGGCCAACACAGCCAATCCAATAATGGCGGGAATGGCCGCTTCTTTTATTGCCAGCCATCCGGCATCCAGTTCTAGTAATCCAATACCGCCTGTGAGCCCTACACTCACCAGACCCAGCACGGCGATAAAGTTCTTCTTGTGGTAACGGATCAGCTCGAACAATCCCCAACCAAGGGGGAATGCTAAACCAAGAATCAGGGCATTAACGCTGCCAAGATGCTGATCGCCGCTGAATTTCATCAGAATAACGGATGGAATAACAATACTGACCAGAAGATCAACCCAGGGCCTGGGTTTGTGCTCGGGTACAGCCGTTGCGTTCGGTGAAGTCATGGCTCTGCCTGGTTGGTGAAACAACTACAGCCAGTATACGACGAACCCCATAAAAAAACCGAACCCGGAGGTTCGGTTTTGGGACCCAAAGTCACTGCGGAACTATATTAGGCGCCGGCTTCTTTCAAGCACTCTTCAACAATTGCCAAGCCTTCTTCAAGGATATTATCCTCAATCGTTACGGGCATCAGAAAGCGTAGCGTATTGCCATACATGCCGCAGCTCAGAAGGATAAGACCCTTCTCCTTGGCTTTCTTAGTAATCGCTGCAGTTAGCTCGGGCATTGGCTTTCGGTTTTCTTTGCTTTCAACCATCTCGAATGCTGCCATGGGCCCAAGGCAGCGAACGTTATCTACGTGGGTGAACTTTTCCTGCCACTGAGTGAACCGTTCATTCAGTTTTTCGCCTAAACGCACGCTCTTGCCCAGAATGTCTTCTTCTTCGAACACTTTGAACACAGCCAATGCAGCAGCACAGGCGGTCGGGCTACCCGTGTAGGTGCCGCCTAGGGAGTTAGGCCCTGAGGAATCCATGACTTTGTCGGTTCCGACAATTGCCGAGATTGGCATGCCATCAGCCATACTCTTGGCCATGGTGATGATATCTGCCTCAACACCACTGTGTTCAATGGCAAACATCTTGCCGGTACGGCCAAAGCCACTCTGCACTTCATCAATAATCAGCAGAATGCCGGTGTCGTCACAAATTTTCCGCAGTGCCTTGAGGAAGCTGGTCGGCGCCGCGTAAAAACCACCCTCGCCCAGTACCGGTTCTAGCACGATGGCTGCCGTCTGGTTCGCCGGAGAATCTGTCTTCATGGTCATATGCAGGCCACGCAAGGCTTCTTCCTCACTCACACCGTGATAAGGCACGGGATAGGGTGCCCGAAATACGCACCCGGGCATGGGGCCGAAGTCTGTCTGGTAAGGCGCCGCCTTGCCATTCATCGCCATAGTCATGAAGGTGCGGCCGTGATAGCCGCCGTTAAAGCAGATTACGTTGGTGCGACCGGTCGAAGCCCGAGCAATCTTAACGGCGTTTTCCAGAGCCTCGGCACCGGAGTTGGCCAGCATTACTTTGGCGTGACCTTTTACAGGTGTTACTTCACTTAGCTTCTGCGCGAGGCGTACATAGCCCTCATAGGGCATAACCGTTTGGCAGGTGTGCATCAGTTTATCTAGCTGGGCCTTGATAGCCTCAACCACTTTCGGGTGCCGGTGGCCGATGTTGAGAACACCGATGCCGCCGGCAAAATCGATCATGCGTTTACCGTCTGCGTCCCACAGTTCTGAATTGGTTGCGTGGTCAGCAAATTGCTCATTGGGACTTGCCGCGCCTGCCGCAACATAGCGTTCTTTGAGTGCTTGCAATTCTTTATTGCTCACTTTGCCATTCTCCCTGTGTGTCTGATTAAAACAGTGTCGTTAACTAGTGTAGGAATTACTAGTGTAGGGAGTACCGTTGAATGACACAAATTAACTAGGATGAATATCACGCCGGCGGCTCCCGGAATTGTAACGCCGCCAAGCGCTGGTATAGCGGGTTCGTCTGTATTAGCTCGTCATGACTGCCCACCGCCAATAACCGGCCCTGGTCTAGCACGGCGATTCGGTCAGCATCCCGCACCGTGGCTAGCCTGTGGGCAATGACCAACGTGGTTCTGCCAGAGGTAAGCGCCGGCATAGCTTGCTGGACCAGGCTTTCGCTTTCCGCGTCTAGGGCGCTGGTGGCTTCATCCAACAGCAGGATGGGCGCATCGGCCAGCAACGCGCGGGCAATGGCGAGCCGTTGTTTCTGGCCGCCCGAAAGCCCCAGCCCGGCATCTCCCAGGCGGGTGAGATAGCCTTCAGGAAGTTTTTCGATGAACTCATGGGCGTGGGCGATACGGGCGGCCTGTTCAACATCGGTCTGGCTGGCGCTTGGCCGCGCGTAACGTATATTGTCTGCCACCGTGCCGTGGAACAGTGCTGGGTTCTGGGGTACCAGTGAAAAGCAGCTACGCAGCGCCTCCAGGGACACTGTGGCGCTATCCGTGCCGTCAATATAGACGGTGCCGCTGTCGGGTTGATAGAAATGCAATAGCAGATCAAACAGCGTAGATTTTCCCGCACCAGAAGGGCCGACCAGTGCTAGTGTTTCCCCGGCGCGAACATGCAGGCAGACATCAGCCAATGCGGCGTATTCGCTACGGCCCGGATAGTGGAACGTCAGGCCTTGGATGCGAATATCCCCCGCAATGGCACTGGGGAAACCGCTTGCCCCTTCGGTGGCCCGGTTAAACGCCGGTTCGGTCTGTAACAGTTCGAACAGCCTTGCGGCAGAACCCGCAGCCCGTTGCAGCTCACCGATCACTTCACTGATGGCGCCGGCGGCTACACCCACAAGCAGGCTGTAAAACAAAAAAGCCGCGAGTTCCCCTGGGGTAATCCGCCCGTGGATAACATCCAGACCGCCGATCCAAATCACGATGCCGATTGCACCCATCACTAGGGTAATCGCCAGAGTGGTCAGCCAGGCGCGTTGCTTGATGCGCTCACGGGCGATGTCGAATGCGCGCTCAGACACATCTGAAAAAAAGCGCCGGTCATGGGGCTGGTGGTTGAAGGCCTGCACGGTTTTTATCTGGGTGAGATTTTCTCCTACGTAGCTGCCTACGTCCGCTACTCTGTCCTGGCTGAGCCGTGACAGCTGTCGCACCCGCCGGCCGAAAAACAGGATGGGTACGATAACCAAAGGAAAGCCTAGCAGGATAATTCCAGCCAGTTTGGGGTTGGTGATGAATAACAACAGCAATCCACCTACCAGCATCAACGCGTTGCGCAAGGCAATGGATACTGTGGAGCCGATCACCGATTGCAAAACCGTGGTATCAGCCGTAAAGCGGGACTGAATTTCCAGCGCGCGATTTTGCTCGAAGAATCCCGGGTGTAGGTCAATCAGATGATTGAATACCTGTTTACGGATATCAGCCACCACCCGTTCGCCAATCCAGGACACCAGATAAAACCGTGCAAAGGATCCGAACGCCAGCCCCAACACCAGAATAAAAAACAACCCAACGGCGCGAGCCAGGTTGGCCGGGGATTGGGTGGCTAGGCCCTGGTCGATTAGAATTTTCAGGCCCTGCCCTAACCCAAGTGTGATGCCTGCGGTGATAACCAGCGCGACCAGAGCACCGGCCACGGCCTTGCGATAGGGGCGAATAAATCCAATGACCAGTTTCAGAGCCTGCCGCTGACGAGTGTTAATGGTATGTCTCCTGAAGTCGCGGTGAATTAAAGAGCCGCGGTGCTGTAAACTCGAGCAACTATACGAACGCTGCTTCCGACGAGCCTTATCATACGCTTGTCGCCCCTGTGAATAATGAAGGAATCCCCGTGCGCGCTTACGCTGATAATGACTACTGTGCTAACCAAAAACCAAATTGGAAGGTGATCGCCGGGCTTTGGCCCTATCTGGCGGAGTTTCGTGGGCGTGTGATTTTGTCTGTCGCTTTCCTGATACTGGCGAAGCTGGCCACGGTCGCAACCCCTGTGGCGCTGAAATACATTGTTGATTATCTAGATCAAGGCCGAGCAGGTGGCGAACTACTTCTGTGGATTCCCGTGGCACTGGTGTTCGCCTATGGCGTGTTGCGGTTTACCAGCACGTTGTTCAGTGAGTTACGAGATGCCGTGTTTGCGCGGGTTGCCGAGCGCGCCATGCGTCGGGTATCGCTGAGAGTGTTTCGCCACCTTCATGACCGTGAACTGGCGTTCCATTTGGATCGCAAAACCGGGGGGCTGGCCCGGGACATCGAACGGGGCACCACAGGCATCAGCTTCCTGCTGCGCTTTACCTTGTTCAACATTGTTCCCACGTTGCTGGAAATCGTTATGGTGGCGGGCATTTTGCTGGTGGCCTTTAACGCCAGCTATATGTTTGCCATCCTCATCGCCGTGGTGGTGTATATAGCTTTTTCCATTGTGGTTACTGAGTGGCGAACCAAGTTTGTTCGCGAAGCCAACGCCCGGGACAACCAGTCCAACTCCCGTGCGATAGACAGCCTGCTCAATTATGAGACCGTGAAGTACTTCAATAACGAAACCTTTGAAGCCGACCTTTACGATCAAGATCTTGCGGGGTGGGAGCAGGCGCGCCTGAAAAACCGCTTGTCCCTAGCCGCCCTTAACTCTGGCCAAGCGCTGATTATCGGGGCGGCCATGATTACCCTCATGGTGATGGCCGTACGGGAAGTGGCCAGTGGTGCTATTACGTTGGGTGATTTCACCATGATCAACGCCTATCTGCTTCAGCTCTTCATCCCTCTAAGTGCTCTGGGTTTTGTGTACCGGGAAATTCGTCAGTCTTTGGTAAATGTAGAGCGCTTGTTTGGCTTGCTGGGTGAAAAGTCGACCATCGAAGACGCTGGTGAAGCGCCGGCGCTGGCTGTGGATAAAGCCGAGGTGGGCTTTCACAACGTGCATTTTGCCTACCGTGCGGATCGCTCGATTCTGCAGGATGTGGACTTCTCTATACCTGCCGGGCACACCGTCGCCGTTGTGGGTGCCAGCGGCGCAGGTAAATCCACCCTCGCCCGCCTGCTGTTCCGTTTCTTTGATGTGGATAAGGGCTGTATCACGATAGATGGCCAAGATATTCGCGAGGTTAATCAGGACAGCCTGCGCGCCGCTATAGGCGTGGTGCCGCAAGACACCGTGCTGTTTAACGACACCCTGTACCGCAACCTAGCTTATGGCAAGCCAGAGGCCACTGAAGCCGAAGTACACCACGCGGCCCGCCAGGCCCACCTAGACGATTTCATCCGCAGCCTGCCGGATGGCTACGACACCAAAGTGGGTGAGCGCGGCTTGAAGCTCTCTGGCGGTGAAAAGCAGCGCGTCGCCATTGCCCGTGTGCTGCTGAAAAACCCGCCGCTGTTGATTTTGGACGAAGCTACGTCGTCGCTGGATTCCATTTCCGAACAGGCTATTTTGGGGGCCTTGAACGAAGTCAGCCGTCAGCGCACCACCCTGGTTATTGCCCACCGCTTATCCACAGTGCGTGATGCAGATACGATTCTTGTAATGGATCACGGCCAGATTGTGGAGAGTGGCGGGCATAGTGAGCTATTAGCCAAAAATGGTTACTACTCCCGGCTGTGGATGCAGCAACAGCACAGCAATGAAGACGAACAGGATTAACTAAGCACCGAAGCCAACCCAGAAGCCCGCACCACTCTCTGGCCTACGCTGTCGCTGAATACGCTGGCATCGCCCGTAATAAGGCTGAACCAGCTTTTCGCACGGGTAATGCCGGTATACACCAGCTCACGTGTCAGCACCGGGCTGACGCGGTCTGGTAGCACCAGGCAGGTGTGGTTGAACTCTGAGCCCTGGGATTTATGTACCGTCATGGCGTATACGGTTTCCAGCTGCTGCAGCCGGCTGGGTGAGATCCAGCGGATGTCTCCGCTGCCGTCGCTGGCTGGGAAGGCTACGCGTAGCACGGATTCAGGGTTGTTGCCGTTGTTCTGCAGCTCAGCGCCCCAAGGCAGGCTGAAGGTAATGCCTACGTCGCCGTTCATCAGCCCCAGATTGTAATCGTTGCCGGTAATCAGCACCGGGCGCCCGGCATACCAACCTTCGGCCCGTGGAATCAGTCGTTGTGCCAGCAAGTGGTGGGCGATCAGATCGTTCAGGCCCTCCACACCCCAAGGGCCTCGGCGCAGGGCGCACAGCACCTGAAAATCGCTGAAGGCTTTCAATACCGATGAGGCTAACTCGTCCCTTTGTTCAGTGGTGCTGCTTTCGTTTAGCTGGTGGTTCTGCATCAGGGTTAAGTAATGGCGGTAACCTACCGCTGGGGGCAGGGGCTGATCGTTGCCATCTATTCGCCCTTCCCCGTTGTTGCGAAATGCGTTGGGACTTCCGTTAATCACATGGCCGCAAATCAGTGCTTGAGTGCCTTCCAGAGATGGTTTTTTGTTGTGGCCGTTTAGCCATATTACATCCTCAAATCCCGCATCACGGGCTTGCTTCAGGGTGTTGGCATCTAATGTGTTGGTGTTGACCGCTTCGGCTAGGTGGCGAATACCGCTGCCTTCGGCAAAGCGATAACTCTTGCGCAACATGGCCACCGCCTGATCTAGCGGCTGGCCTTCGGGATCCTGCAGGGCCAGCGGGATGTCAGTGCCGGTTATGGTCTTCAGCCATTGCACCGTTGCTGGTTGATAATGCCCGTCTGGTGCGCGCTGACACAGCTCGCCGAGTACTGCACCGGCGTCCACCGAGGCCAGCTGGTCCTTGTCGCCTAACAGGATCAGTTGGGCGTTGGCGGGCAGGGCATCAAACACCGACGCCATCAAGTCCAAGTCCACCATGGACGCTTCATCGATCACCAGAATATCCACCAGCAGCGGGTTGTCGCGGTTGTGGCGGAATTTTCGGGTGTCTGGGCGGCTGCCTAGCAGCCGGTGCAGGGTGGTTACTTTGGTGGGAATATCCGAAAGGCTAACCTGCCCCGGTAGCTGCGCCAGTGGCAGGCGGCTGACGGCGCCACCAATGGATTCGTTCAGTCGGGCGGCGGCTTTGCCAGTGGGCGCGGCTAGGCGTATACGGTATTTTCGCCCATCTCGTTCTGTGGATTCGCCCGCAACAGATTGTAAGGCTGCAAGTAGGCTTACCACGGTGGTGGTTTTGCCAGTGCCGGGACCGCCGGTAATGACTGCGAAACGGTTGCGGGCTGCCAGCGCGCAAGCCAGCTTTTGATAGTCCACAGAGTCCTGTGGTTTAAACAGAGTATCCAGCGCTTGGCTCAGAGTATTGGCGGCGGGTGAGGCCGGATCGGCCAAAGGGGACGGCTGTGCCAAACGCTGCAGAATGCCGGCGGCAATCTGTTGCTCATATCGCCAGAAACGGCGCAAGTACAGGCGGGTACCGTTCAACACCAATGGTGTAGTGTGTGAGCCATCACTTACCGATAAAGCCGCCCCCATGGCGGCGAGACAATCCTGGATAGACACTCGGGCCAAGAGATCGCCTGGCCCGATCTGGCCTATGCCAGCGGTTGCCGAACCTGCTGAAGAGCTAGCTGTGTTGTCCCGATTTCGAACAGGACCGGCTCCGTTCGGTTCTTCTGGAGGCAACGATAAAGTGGTATCCGCATCGGCCAGCAGGGTTGCCAGATCCACGCACACGTGGCCCCGGCCCACCTGATGGGAAGTCAGGGCGGCGAGTAATAGAACCAGCGGTTTTGGTGCTTCGCCCTGTTCTTCCGACAGGTCTTGGATCAGCCGCGCAAAGCGCACATCCAGTGGGCGAATCCAGCCGGCTTGTTGCCAATTATCCAGCAGCTCAAGAACCGTTTCTGTCCGAGCTAGAGCAAGGCTGGTATTGCCATGATCGGCTGCAACGGGTGCCGTCTTGTCCGAATCGAGAGCTTCGTCCAGATCAAAGGCAAACTGGTTGTCGGTATTCCGGTTTTTGCTCATGCCGCCACCTCCCCGGGGGCTGCCTTGCCGTCAAACATAGCATCCAGTTGTTCAATCAATGCTCTGGGCGGTTTGTCGGTAAACGCCCCGGCACCCGGCGCATGTATGCCGCGTAAAAACAGGTACACCGCGCCACCTATATGCTGGTCGTAGTCATAATCCGGCAGCCGTGCTTTCAACAAGCGATGCAGGGCCAGTAGATAGAGAACGTATTGCAGGTCGTAGCGCCTCTCCAGAATGGCTTCGCCCATGGCCTGATCTGTGTAAGCGCTGTCGTTATCGCCGAGATAATTAGATTTATAGTCCAGCACGTAATACTGCCCGTTATGTTCAAACACCAGGTCGATGAAGCCTTTCAGCATGCCGTTGAAGCGCCCGCCATCGACTTGCGGCCGGTCAGCCCCATTAAGAGTGTATTGAGTGACCAGCTTGTCCATAGCTCGGGTGCTGACGTTGCGGCTTTCAAACCAGAACTCCAATTCTGGGCGCAGCGTACCTAGGCTGGCCAGGTTGGTGCTTTCGTCACCACTGCGGCTCAACGGCAGCGGTTGTTGGATCAGTGCGAGTATCCATTGCTCCAGAGTGTCTGCCCAATCACTCCAGCCGCGAGTGCTGCAGCGGCGGGTGAGCTGTTCGCGTAGCGGCAACGGGTTATCCACAACATGTTGCAGCCCCTGCTGCGCGCACCACTCCAGCAAATCATGCAGGAACGTACCCGGGCCTGCGCCCTTGGGGAAATGATGCTGGCTGTGGCTGAGCGGAATAATCAGACTTTCCTCGTCGCTGTTGTGGCTGCCCTCTTCCCGCAAGTTTTGGGTTTCAGCGTCTTCCGCTTCGCTGGTAAACACAATGCCCGTGCCGGTGAGCCCGGTGTATTCCAGAGAGGAGTAGCTGGCAATCCACCAGTCTTCCCGGGCTTCGCGGGTTGAGATCAGTGCGGGCCCGAGTGCAGCGGGCGCCTCCTGCGCATAATGTAGGTCGGTGGCGCCCGGTAGCGCTTCGGCACATAGCTCGGTGTGGCGATTAACCAGATGGTTTAGGGCGTCACTCAGCGGCTTTTGTGCCGCAGGTTCACCGCCCAGCAGATAACCTAAGCCACTGAGGTGCCAGTTTTCAATCTCAGCAACACCTACCCAGGTGGCGAAGCGGGCGCGGGTAAGGGCCACGTAGAGTTTGCGGATGTCTTCGCCTAGCCGTTCCTTATCTGCCCGGGCGACGTCTTCGGGGGTGGGGTCGAATACTGTAATCAACTGTGAGTTGTCATCGTGATAGCGCACGAACGACTGTTTTTCACTCTGCGCGCGAAACGCGGTGCCAAAAGGCAGGAACACCAGCGGGTATTCCAGGCCTTTAGACTTGTGCACAGTGATGACTTTCACCAGCCCGGCATCGCTTTCCAGGCGCAAGGTGCGGTGCTCGTCTTCTTCATCTGCCGCCCGCAAAATCTGGGTGAAGTGATGCACCAGCGCGTGTTCGCCATCCAGTTGCAGGCTGTCCTGCTGTAGCAGTTCGGCAATGTGCAGAATGTCTGTTAGTCGGCGCTCGCCGTCCGGGCGCTGCAGTAACCGCCCGGGCACTTCAAAATCCATCAAAAAGCTGCGCAACATGGGCAGCACGCCCTGGCTATGCCACTGCTTCTGGTAGCCCGTAAAACGCTCGATTTCCCGCTCTAGTGCCATCTCGTCGGTGAGCAACTGGTCAAGATAGCTCCACGGTAAACCCAGTGTGGGCGTGGCCAGTGCCGCCCGGGCATAAGCCAACTGCTGGGGTTCGGCAAAGGCTTTGAGCCAGCACAACACCTCACTTGCTTCCTGAGAGGTGAGTACCGAATCCCGGTCGGACAGGTACACGCTTTTGATGCACCTTTGGCCCAAAGCATCACGCACCGCAGCTGCTTCGTTGCGATTGTTCACCAAAATGGCGATGTCTTTGGGTTCTACTGGTTCTATGTCATCCGGGTCACTTTCAAGAGCAAAACCCGCCAAACTTTGCTGGCCCAAGGTGAGCATGCGTGCAATTTCGCTGGCACAGGTTTCAGCCACCTCGGTAGTTGCGGTGCCTTTGGCCAGGCTTTTGCGGTTGCCGTTTTTGTCTTCCTGATCGCTTTCCAGTGACCACAGAGTAAGGCTGGGCTGAATGTCGCCGTTCACCGACCATAGGCGTTTGGTGCCATTGGCCTCCACGCCCTGAAATGGCAGCGGTGAGGTATCGCCTTTGCCGAACAGGAACGCGCCCTCTGGGCTGTTCTGATCGCCATGCTCGAACACCCGGTTGACCGCTTTCACCATGGGCTTGGACGAACGGAAGTTGCGGCCCAGGGTCCAGGTGCGATCGCGGGCCCCTGTGCGTGCATCCAGATAGGTGTATATATCGGCGCCGCGGAAGCCGTAAATGGCTTGTTTCGGATCGCCGATCATCAGCAGGCAGGTATCCGGGTGATTCTCTGCAACCCGATAAATGCGGTTGAAGATACGATATTGCACCGGGTCTGTGTCTTGGAATTCGTCGATCAGCGCCACCGGGAATTGGCGGCGGATGGTGGCGGCCAGTTGATCGCCACGGGGGCCATGAAGGGCATCGTCTAGGCGCGTGAGAAGATCGTCAAAGCCCATTTCTGAGCGTTTCTGTTTTTCTGATTCCAGCCGCGCCGCAATCCAGCGAGTGGCGTGTTTTAGAATATCGGCCTCAGCGCTAGGCAGGTTCTCTGCAAAGGCGATCAGTTCTTCGATGACATCAAAGGCCGGATGGTGAGGCACATCTCCCTCGCCTTTAAGTTTGCTGGCTAGTATTTCCCGTGTCTGGTTCTGGAAGCCGGCTTTCTCTAGCCCTTCCGGGTAGAGCTCATCGGAAGCGGCCCAGTCCAGCAGTTTGTCCCAGGCGGCAATCATTGGCTTCATGCTGCCGCCGTGCAGGCGTTTGCTCTTGTTGAGCTCGATCAGCATGTCGGTGACTTCGGGCGCCCAGTCGGCCCAGGGGTGAGCTTTTAGAGCCTTAGCGTGTTCCCTTCGCCGCTGCACAGTGACTTCGATGGCCTGTTTCACATCGTCGGTAGCTACTTCGAAAGAATCGGCGTCGCCAATCAGGTTGCGCACGGCTGCCCGCAGGCTGTCTGGGGTTTTCCAGTGCTCCACCACTTCGTCCATCAGGTCCGGTGACAGCGGATAGATAAACGTTCGCCAGTAATCCCGCACCACTTCATCCAGCAGATCGCTCTGGTCGGTTTCAAGTTTGAGACGGAACAGGCTGCCGCTGTCGAAGGCATGCTCGGTGAGCATTCGGTTGCACCAAGCGTGAATGGTGGACACCGCGGCTTCGTCCATCCACTCGGCAGCCAGCAGCAGCTTTTTGCGGCAATCTGGCCAGGTTGCTGCGTCTGGATAATGGTCGTCCCGGAGCTGGTGAATCAGCGCGGTTTCTGCTGAGGGCTGGATACCGTTGGCGGCATCGGAAAACACCTCGGCGGCCTGAGTCAGCCGGGTGCGAATGCGATCCCGAAGCTCCTTGGTGGCAGCGTCGGTAAAGGTGACCACCAGCAAGTTTGGCGGCAACATGCCCGCAGCCAGAGCACTGCCCTCGGGCTGGCCATGGCCCAGCACCAAACGCACGTACAAAATGGCAATGGTGAAGGTTTTGCCGGTACCGGCACTCGCCTCAATCAGGGTGCTGCCGTTCAGAGGCAGCGTGAGAGGGTCAAGATTCGGGTTTCCCTTTATCACAGCTGGCTCAGTTGTTATGGCCGTCATAGCTTGCCCTCAATTTGCTCGGCGGCGGATTTGCCCTGCTCGGCTTCCCATAGAGGCACATAGAGTGCGTGCAGAAGCGCTTCGAATTCACCGCTTTCGAGCAGCCGTTCGGCGTTCTCGAAAGCGCCTCGCAGGTAGCCTGTGTCGCGTTCCAGGGCGGTTGTGTAGGCCTGTTGGGCGTCGCTGATGGCACGCTCGTGGTCACCGAGGAACTTTTTGCTCTGGTAGAAGCTGTAAATCCAGGCAAAACCGGCCTCACAGTGCAGCGGCAAGGCGCGGGTGCTGGCCTCTATCCAGCGAGCCAGTATGGCGTTTAGGTGTTTGGTTGCAGTTTCACGTGCCAGAGGTGCAAAACGGACTTTGCGGCCTTCTTCCTTACCTAGAATCAGGGTCTCGAAAGGCTGGTCTGTCAGTTGGCCGGCCAGATGAGTCACCCAGTCGCGCATTAGATTGGCGTAGCGTAGTTTTTTACTGCTGCCGCTACCACTGAGCAAACTGGAACCGGCGATGACCAACCGACAACATTGACCTTCAGGATTGCGGCGCAGGTTGCCGATCAAATCCAGCACTTCCACAGAACCCGTGCTGTTGGTCAGGTAGTGTTCAAACTGCACAGGTTCGCTGATCGCTTCGGGCCACTCGGCTAGAGCGCCTTGATACCGCTCGAACAGATCTGGCAGGCGGCCTGAGAGCTCATTGCGCAGCCGGTGTTCCGTTACACCCATGCCAAGGTCGCCGCGCCGCGCCATACGGTCCAGAGTGCTTTCTAGGCGTTCGTGTAATTCTTCTTCACTGCCGGCTTTTAGCAGCCCTTGTTCAACCAGTTCGGTATCTAAGCGCCAGCGGTCGAGGCCGTTCAGATCAAAGTTTTCGGTATCCGTGTCGTCGTCTTCCACATCCTCAAAGCGCACCTGCAGCCGGCGTTGGTAGAAAGTATCTACAGGCTTTTTCAAGAAGCCGGCTAGATCGTTGAGGGTGATGGGTTCCTCAGGCTGCTGAAACGGCAATGCTTCTTGTTGATACTCTGCCGCGCCATTGCCATGGGCGCTGCG